>CAYZHQ010000074.1:0-28843 GCA_964477385.1 uncultured Pirellulaceae bacterium | reverse complement strand
TTGTTCGGGTGAATGTCGTCGTCGTTTCTTGCTCATGGAAAATCCTTCGCCGGAAGTGGCTCTAGACTTTCATAACCCCTAGATCAGGTTTTGGGGAGCATTCCAAGCGCCTTCAGAACCAGTTTGTGATCGACGCCTTGTTGATCGCAAACGTACCCCAGCGACTTCCCGCCGCACGAGTAGTCGATGCCGAACTCCTCAAATACGCTCAATGTCTCTGGATGTTCAATGATCCAGTCGGGGAGTGAGGTTCCGAAGTCACAATCGATCTCGAAGAGTTCGTCAGTCATTCCGACAGACTAACAGATTGACGCTGACTGAACACGTTATAGCCCCAAGTCGGAAAGTCCTTGATGCTCGACTGGTCGGGCACCTGCGTGCCAGTGGAATAGTCGATCCGATTCGCGGATCGGCAAGTCGTTGATGCTGGCGATGCGCCGCATCATCAGCCCTTCGGCGGTGAATTGCCAGTTCTCGTTCCCGTACGAGCGAAACCAGTGGCCCGAATCGTCGTGCCATTCATAAGCGAACCGGACCGCGATTCGATCGCCTTGAAATGCCCAAACTTCTTTGATCAGGCGGTAATCTAGTTCCCGCTGCCACTTCCGCGTTAGAAACTCCACGATCGCGTCACGGCCAGCAAATATCTCACTCCGGTTACGCCAAACGCAATCGATGGTATAAGCCAAAGAGACCCGGACCGGGTCCCGCGAATTCCAAGCATCTTCGGCCAGCCGGACTTTTTCAGCGGCGGTGTGAGCGCTGAAGGGCGGCAACGGAGGTCGAGGTTGTTCACTCATCGCGTCGGTGATCTTTCATGAAAGGCGAATTGTCCAGCATGCTCGAACGGAAAGCGTACAGCGATGACTCATCGTCGAAAAGGCGGATGCCTGGGGTGGACTACTGACCGCGTAGCCGCAAAGCACACACGCTGGTGCCTTATTGAGAGAGGGGCGTCTGGTGTTCAGTTCGTTCTGCGGCGGAGGCAATTTGATGTCACAAGAACAGTTGAAAATACGCATCGAGCGTCAGGATCATCCGTCGCAGCAAGCGTATTGGCAAACCTTCGTGTTGGAATACGAGCCAGGCCTGAACATGATTAGTGTTCTGCAACGCATTTCCGCCCGTCCCATCACCGACGCGGGCCAGAAAGTCGCGCCAGTGGCATACGAATCCGGATGTTTGGAAGAGGTATGCGGATCTTGCACGATGCGAATCAATGGCCGCGTGAGACAAGCTTGCTCCGCCTTGATGGATCGCTTGCTAGAGGAGAAGCCGGGTGGTATCGAGCCACGGCCGATGAGCAAGTTCCCCGTCGTTCACGATCTGTGTGTCGACCGCTAAGCAGGCAGGCAGGAGTCATCCGGTTAAATGAGCCGCCTTGGCGATAGCCGCGGTTCCTGGATTTAACCGTGGCTATCGCCAAAACGGCTAAACAGAGTTCCGCGGAATCATTCCTGCTAACCGGCTAACCGGCTGTTTCGAGGATTGAAAAAACTCGAGTGCTGGGTTCCCGTCGACAATTACTACAACATGGGCAGTGTGCCAAAGCAAAGCATCCAAGCACAGGAACAGAACTATCCGCTCAGCCAGTGCATCAGTTGCGGTTGTTGCTTGGAGGCGTGCCCGCAATACCAACTGCTGTCCATCGAGCGAGCGGACGGCAAGGCGGAAGAAGCGTACCAGCAGCGTCGAGACAACGAATTGGATCGCCATTTCTTTGGAGCAGTTCCGATGAGCCAAGCCGTTTTGATGAATTCACATCCGACCGGCAAGGCACTCGCACCCAGTCGCATCGAAGCATTGATCGCACCGGGAGGAATTCAGAACTGTGGCAAGGCGGGGAACCGCCAAGCGGTCTGCCCAAAAGAGATTCCGCTGATGCATTCTTGGGGACGAGTCAACAGTGCAGCGACCGTCCACGTTACCCAAAAGTTCTTCGATGGTTGAATCCGTACACGGTGTCAAGCGAGGGTTCTATTGGGTGATGGCCGGGCTGTTTTTCACTGTTGCCATGATCGGCATGGTCTTGCCCGGCATTCCAACAACGCCGTTTCTGTTGCTGATGGGTTACTTTCTGCTACGTGTCTCGCCAGCGCTCCATGATAAAGCAATGGCATGGCCCGTCGTGGGCGAACCACTGCGTGATTGCCGTGACCAAGGAGGTGTGCGGCGTGGTGTGAAAATACTTGCCATCACCATGGTCACGGTATTGGTCGGATCGACGTTAATTTTCAGCGACCTGAATGTTGCCATTAAATTTGTCATTCTGTCCGCCGCTATCTACGGCGTTTCGGTAGTTCTTCGCGTACCGACGGCCAAAGAAGTCTTGGACGCTAAATTCGATACCGGCGATTAAGTGTTTGGACTTGCTCGCCGGAAGGCATTCCTCTGCTGCCGCGGCTCTCGCTTGTAAATGGCGATTGCCGGACGACGCTCCCCAACGCAAACTAGATTCTTGCACCCTGAGGTACATTTTTCTTGTCAGACAGAGACTCGCTCGTGGAAAATGGCTGGATAAGATGATCTCCAAAACCGCTGAATACGCACTACGCGCCACGACCTGCATGGGCAGCCAACCGAAGCAGTCGATCTCCGCCAATTCGTTGGCCGAACAAACCAAGGTTCCCCGCCGTTACCTGAACCGCGTCCTGCAAGACCTCTGTGCCGCCGGCATGGTGCGTTCTCGACCGGGCCCGCATGGCGGTTACGAGCTGACCCGATCGCCAAGCAAAGTGACGATCCTCGATGTCGTCAACACGGTCGATCCGATCCAGCGGATCAAGAAGTGTCCGCTTGGCTTGAAAACCCATACCCAACTTTGCCCGCTGCACGCTGAGCTTGACTGCGTCTATGCGGCGACAGAAAAAGCGTTTGCCGGAGTGACGATCCAAGGCCTCGTCGACTCTGCCAGCCCCATCGTTCCGCTTTGCGAAAACCGATCATGAATCACCTTGCTGAGTCAGCACTGCTGCAGCCGATTAGGGGTTATCACACCGACGAAGAAGGTCATTGGGTGGCACAACTCTCCTGCGGCCACAATCAACATGTCCGCCACGATCCGCCACTCGTCAGCCGCCCGTGGGTTCAGACCGTTGCAGGACGTGATTCGATGCTCGGCTACGCTTTACGATGCAAGAAATGCGTCGACCAGGCCCCATTGGACAATCGCCCCGTAGTGTCATCATGAAGGCTCGTAGGGTGCTTGGATCCCTCCCCGCCGAGCCACGAGTCGCACGAAGGGAATGATTTCCTCGAACGACAGGATCGAATCACGCTCACAATAGTCTGGCGTTTCGGCCGGCATGCAATACGTCCAGCTTAGGTTGCGGCGATCGCTGACGCTTAAGCTCGCGTTTTTTTGGCCGCAGCGATCAATCACCACGTGGTTTTCAACCTGGGCAAATGCGGAATTGCAAAACGAGGAATTTAGCTGCCACCCAACAATTGCACAGCCATTAAAAACGGTCGTCACCCTGTGCCGAGCAGTCTACCTGTGTGTTGGTGTGACTGATTATTAAACACCCTTGCTTTTGGATTTGGATTTGTCTCAAACTCCCGCTCGTAAAACCGTCGAGCGATGACTGACGCTTTGGCGGCAACCTCTGGGCTAGTTTCCTCAACAATCCAAGTCGTTTTCTCGAGCCGATTGGACGCGGTTCCTCCAAGCCAGGACGATCATGCGGATAAAGCAGTTTATCCGCACTTGTGGTTTACGCGTCTGATGCATGCAAGGCTCAGGCTAGGCCGGGAGCTTGTGCGGGGTCCACGACTCGAACGGCAGCCTCAGAGCCGCAAACCTGCACCCTTGAGCGTATATTAGTCAAGACCCCATCAGGTAGGCTTAATCCATTTCGCGTGCACTGACCGAGACGAAGATGAACCTTCTATCCAAAATGGTGGCGCAACACACGTCGGCGCGGATCGTGATCGTAGGAGGCGGTATCGCTGGACTGTCAACCGCTGTTCGTCTCACGCAGGCGGGTTTCCCGATCACGGTGCTTGAAGCTTCGCGAATGGGCGGCGGTGCCTCGACCCGAAATCAGGGCTGGTTGCACAGCGGTGCCTAGTTCGCACCGCAGCGCACCCAGCTAGCCCAGATCTGTTACGAGTCGCTTCAGCAGACGTTGCGGTTTTGTCCAGAGTGCGTGGAGGAGAATCCGGGGTCGATGATTTATCTGACGCCAGAGGCTGAGACGGATGCCGACCGCTGGGCCGCGGCGTGGGAAGACGCAGACATCCCCTATGAAAGCTTGAGCTATGAGGAACTGTTTGAACGGGTGCCAGGACTTGCGATCTCGCTAGCCCGACATGCATTCCAGTTACCGGATCGTTCAATGCGTACGGACCTGCTGCTCCATCGCGTTGCCGAAACTGCTGAAAACATCGGCGTCGAAATTCGTTCCGGCTGTTTTGTTTCTCGCCTTCTTTACAAAGGCAACAGCGTGCAGGGCGTGGAACTCAGCACAGGCGAGACGATTTCTGCTCGTTTGGTCATCCTCGCAGGCAATGCGAAAGGGGGCGCATTGCAGGCGGGCTTTGGCACGCAAGCGACCGGCGTCGACGCAGAGCTCGGCCTGAGCGATCGTAACGATGCTTGGCTTGAGCCGTACGGGCCCCGAAAGTCGCTGGAGGCGATGCTCGCTGTGAAGAAATCCGATTTGCAACAGACGGAACGCGATCTAGCTAAGACCGTGATTGCGTCACCTTTCGATTGCCGCTTGGGAAAGGTCGAGATCGAAGCCGGGCAGTATCTGACCGCCGGCCAATCGCTCTTCGAAGTCTACGGCACCGCGGTGACCGAAGTGGAAATCCAGGTGCCGCTCGACCAATTACGAGACCTGATTCATCCTCAGCGTGTGTTCCCGGTTCCGTTCAAAATGGATGCGGAAACCGTCTAAAACCGGTTCGATGTCCAGGCGATTATGCGGTAGGGCAGCGGTGAATTTCGGGTCGGGTGGGAAGGGCGGGTGACGAGGATGCGCGAACAACTCGACCCGCGCACTCGCACAATCCCACTGGAGGTTGCCGTTGACACGCCCTGCGAGAAGGCGCTCCCCGGCAAGCGCCCCCCGCTGATCCCCGGGGATGTACTGCCAAGCCAAATAGCCAGGCGAAGTGCGGAAATCTCCGATCGTCATCCCCCGCTCGGCACTGTGCAACGGCAATGTGTACCTCGTGGGAAAGGACAGTCGACTTCGGCGGCGCAAGGTGGAGGTCGCCTTCGCCCAGCCCAGCTTCCTGTGTCGGAAAGTGGCTTTGGAAGCAGGGGGAAACGCTCGCTGCCTCCAACCCAACGCCTGCCATCGACGGGCTGCTGGTAGAACCGGTGGTCAATGAATCGCTCCAGCAGCGGCTCGTTAGCCAAGCGACCGCCGGGGAACGTCTGAAATGCTCTCTTTCTTCGCTAGACATCCCACGGCGGCGAATCTCTTGATGCTCATTTTCCTGTCGCTTGGAGTCTTGAACGCCTGAATCGAGTCAGACGCAGTCTGCTGCCAAACGGCTTACAGCCAAATGTTCCATCTCAGGCCCAGGATCGACGTGCCATTCTCAAAAACACTAACATCGGCAGGCGAATCGATGAACTGATAGTCAATGGTCAGCGATGTGAAATCCCCAATTGCGGCGTTGTAGTAGCATTCAACGCCTTGGCCATCTTCAAGATCAAAACCCACTGTTGATTCAATGTCTGCCAGCAATTGACTATCGTCGGTCGCACCGAGGTAATAGTAGCCAACGCCAAAGGTATCGTGCCGGCGGCCTTTAACGAGCATGTTGTTGCCGCCGATGCCGACGCTTAAGAAATATTCCAACGGGTTGACCTCTTGGTCGCCCAGTCCAGCTCGCCCAAAAACACCCCAGCCATGTCCGGCGCGGTCTTGAACCAGGTACTGATCAAAGTTGTAAAGCAGCGCGTAGGTGCCCTCTTTGGGATCGGTCAATCGCACTCCACCGCCCACGATTTCCGCATTCACGCGGGGGTCTGATTCAAGCACGTCATAGTTTCGAGTGGAATAAATTGCGGTGAACGATTGATGCCCCAGCTTCCCCGCGAAATTCGTGGGCAGACGCAGGCCGGTGGAGATCACTGCACCGTTTTCGAACAATTCGTCGAATCCCGTCGTCCGTGTCGTGTCGGTAGCGTTCATAACGGAGAACACAAACACAGGCTCAAAGTCCTGCAAGACAACGAATCCAGCGCCTAAGGATGCGTAAGGCACCGCGACGATACCGATCGGATTGACGGCGAGCGCGAGATTGGAAAACTGCGTCACGCCTCGGCCGTGAGCAAAGTCGTTGCGGTCGCCGTCAAGCGTGTCAAATTTACCCATAAAGACGGCGAAGTTTTCCGAGAGCGCCTGACCGAAGACGAGATTCGTCAAGTACAGGCTATCCTCACCGGCTGGTAAGTTGACCGGCAGCGCCGTCGGAAAAGGAGAGCCCGTGTTGGCTGGGTCCGTAGTGGAACCAAAACGATGTTCGGCCCGCATCCGAATGAATGAACCTTCTTGGCAGCCAAGCCGTTCGCCGTCCAATAACAAGCTGTAATCGCCATGGCCCCCGTACTTCAAATTATCTGCCACCTCGTCGCTACCACCTCCAACAACCCCCTGGAAGGCCTGCGTAATGCTGCCTTGAAACAGATATCCTTCTTCTCGAAGATCGACATATTGATCTGCCCAGCCATTGCCGAAGGCGTTGCTGATCGTAAAGGATGCCAAAAGAAGGGTTAAAGCGAGGCTTCTAGTCGGTCTGTTCACAATGAGGGTCCTCCGTGACGAACGTAACGAATGTTTTCTAGGTGGGTTTGTCGTCAATCCTTGGAGGGGCATGGCTCGTTAGTTCCAGGTGAAGTTCAAAATTTTAAAAAAAAGCGCACGCTGGTCCGATCACAACCCCCTGGCGAGGCCGGGGGGTCGCGCATGGTTGGGGGAGATGGTCCGAATGCAGCACCGTAGGCAAGAGGGCCCGAAGGGGCTGGAATATAGTGTCGGGCCGGATAGGCAAAACAGATCGACTAGAAAACACAGGTGGGCTGTCGCGGTTGGGCCGGCGGTGCTTAAGTGTCCCAAGCTAGCCGCCAAGTTGCCGGGGAGCGAACCCGGTGGACCGGGTGTCCGGCGAGCTTCTCCATCGGCCTGCTCGCTTGTCTCGACCAACGTGCCGCAATGAGCCGCAAGCGTTCTGGAGCTGTTCTCATCACCACGCATCTAAGCAGGTTTGCAGGGATCATTCCACAGAACCCTGCTTAAGATCGTGCGACAAAAAAGTGTCCGGTACCTTTTGCGAGGAACTCGCCCTTCGGGTGCTTCGCACAAAAGGTACCCGACACTTATTTATCGCTCATTGCTTAGCCGTTTGGGTCCTAGTAGTCCCGGTTGAATGCAGGAACTGGGGCTATCGCCAAGGCGGCTCACTTACCGGATGACTCCTGCCTGCTTAGCGGCAAAACAGGCTCGAGAGGGATCAAGAGTGAAGGTTCGGGGCATGAAACTTTACGCCCCCAACTATCCCCTATGACGGCATAGAAGTTGCGTTAAGGTGCAATTAGCACCTCTTCTCTTGAAAACTTTATCCACTGGAGAATGCCATGATTTCGATCCATGATGGCCAGTGTGGCCTCTGCACTCACTTCGGGGAACACCATCCCGAGCAGCGTCAGCTAGTCCAGATTCATCGCCAGCATGAAGCGCCGGAAGATTTTGTCGATGAATGTGGCCACCCACAGCTCGCTACCCTGCACCTTAAGGTGACTGCGATCAGCGGATGCGACGGTTTTGAACCGGCACCGGAGACTGCCAGCTCTTAATTGCGCTGCCGTGGGGCCCGATCAGGGGCCTGAGCATTTCGTTCCATCTTACCCCCGCGCGGGCTTGCCCCGCCGGAGCGCGCGTTAAACAGCTAAGCCGCTGCGTCATTTCCTTTTTTGTGAACTCGGAGGTGCTAGAACTGTGGCGAAAGACAAAAGATTGAGCAGCAAACAAACGCTGAAACGCACACAACTAGGACGGGCATGATCTTCAGTCGAACTGGAAGGATCGCACTGCCGATTGCCCAAGCGAATCCGAAAAGAAACGCTGCAGCGAAAATAGGCCAACTCGCGATCACTGAAAACATTGGCGAGCCCGCGTCGGGGTCGAACAACTGCCGCACGAAGCTTCCACAAAACACCCCACAGCAGCAGCAAAGCGGAGCTAGGACTGGCATGAACAAATTCACCATGATGCACATCTTCACCATGATGCACATCGCTTAAGACTCCCGGATAACCATAAAACGACAACCGTGTAGCTATGAGCGGTTTTGTTATGGCTTGGGGGCTTCATCGGCTAGTCGTTCGAGTTCGTCGCGTCCTACGCGGGCACAGAAGTCGCCTAGCGTTTCGTCGCCCTGGCGGTTGGCTTTGAAGGCTGCGAAGACGGCGATCAGTTCTTTCGTGACGTCTTCTTCGGCGACCTTGTCCTTGTAGGCGTAATTCAAACGGGTGCCCAGCAAGGCGCCGCCGGCGAACATTCGGTAGCGTCCTTTGGTTTGCCCCACCAAAGCCAAGTCGGCATCGTAGGGGCGTGCGCAGCCGTTGGGGCAGCCAGTCATGCGGATCGTAAAGCGTTCATGGCTCAGCCCCAGCTTGACCAGTGGCTCTTCTAGTTGATCCATCATGCCAGGCAGGGCGCGTTCGCTTTCGGTGACCGCTAAGCCGCACGTCGGCAAGCCAACACAGGCCATCGACCAGCGGCGGACCGTGCTGGTGTCTTCGGTCAGCGGAGCGCGGTGCGCGCGGATGATTTCGATCAGCCGATCACGCTGCTCCGGTTGGATGTCGCAGAAGATGATGCTTTGGTGCGACGTCAAGCGAATGGGTGGATCGAGTTCGGCCGCGATGGCTCGAAAGGCCGCTTTCAGTTGAATGTGATCGCTGTCGTACAGCCGTCCGTTTTCGACGTTCAAGCCGTAGGACCACATGCCATCACCCTGCTCTTGCCAGCCCATGTGGTCGTCAAAACCGTGGACTTCATCGGCCGTGCAGTCGCTCAGTTCGGTACCGAGGTACTCTTCAACTTTAGCGCGGAACTTGTCGATTCCCCAATCGGCGATCAGGTACTTCATGCGAGCGGTCTTACGGTCTTCGCGGTTCCCGAAGTCGCGTTGCACCATGATGACAGCTTTGGCGACATCGACGACCTGCTCGGGACTTGCAAAAGCCATCCGCTTGGCCAACGCGGGGAACGTTTTTGCAGCCGACGGTGTCGTCCCCATGCCTCCGCCAGCCAACACGTTGTAGCCGATGATTTTTTCATCGCGAACGACGGCCAAGAAACCGAGGTCTTGGGTGTAAATATCGATGCAGTTGTCTTCGGGCAGGGCAATGCCGACTTTGAACTTTCGCGGCAAGTAGCGCGGGCCGTAAAGCGGTTCCTCTTCTTGTTTGGGAGAGCCTCCGCCGGCGAGCGTTTTCTCGCCCGTATCGGGATCGATCAACCATAGTTCGTGATAGGCACCGGTCCGTGGTGCCAACGCTTCGGTCAATTCATCCGTCAGACGCTGCAGTTCCTCGTGCACCGTGCCGACGCGTTTGGCAGGGCAACACATGATGTTTCGGTTGACGTCACCGCAGGCGGCCAATGTCGAAAGATGGACTTCATTGATGCGATGAATCGTCGCCCGCAGGTTCTGCTTGAGGATGCCATGCAGTTGCAGCGTTTGTCGCGTGGTGATCTTGAGGGTCGCGTTGCCCAGCGTGTCACAGAGGTCCAGATGAGCCACCAATTGGGACGACGACATCCGGCCACCGGGAATCCGGCAGCGAACCATGCAGGAGTAAGCTTTGTCAAGTCCCGCTTTTTTTCGTTCGGTTCGCAGATCGCGGTCATCCTGCTGATAGGTGCCGTGAAATTTCAGCAGTTGCAGGGTGTCTTTGTCGAACGCATCGGTTGATTCTTGGAGTTCCCGACCGATCGTGCCGCGCAGCAGCCGACTCTCATCTTTAATCTTCTCAACACCAGACAGGTCGGGAGCATCGGTAGACATGGACTATGGGATCCTTGCACAAGGCAACTAGCAATCAAAACGTTACAAAAACTTGTTCTCAGTATATCGGTAGGAGCTCTGATCGGCCATGCCGGTTTTCACCAAGACCCCCAATCGTTAGCCTGAGATGCTTCTCCTGCGGGCGTTTGTGGGCCCAAGTTCGCAGGCTTGACCTTTGCCATGTTGGTGGGAGCCATACAACCGATGACCGCGATCCTTTTAGACGGGAAGCAGACCGCTCTGGCAATCCGAGCCGAAGTGGCGGAGCAAGTGGAGCAGTTTGTCGCAGCCGGGAATCGCCGGCCGTGCTTGGTCGCTGTTTTGGTGGGGGACGACCCGGCCAGTCAGGTTTACGTCCGCAATAAAAATATTGCGTGCGAAAAGGCCGGTATCGAGGGCCGCGTACACCGTTTGTCGGCCGATGTCTCCCAAGCGGAATTGATGAAGCTGATTTCGGAACTGAACGCGGATGATGCTGTCCACGGTATTCTGGTCCAGCTACCGCTGCCGGCGTCCATGGATGAACGTCAGGTCTTGGACGCGGTCGATGCGGCGAAGGATGTCGATGCTTTTAATCCTTGTAACGTTGGCCTCCTGATGCAGGGGCGACCGCGGTTCTTGCCATGTACGCCGGCGGGCATTGTGCAGTTGCTGCATCGCTACGACATTCCGGTCGCCGGCAAGCATGTCGTGGTGGTTGGGCGGAGCGATATTGTGGGCAAACCGATGGCCATGTTGTTGGCCGCTAAAGACAGTCCCTGCGGTCCTTCGGCGGCCAACGCAACGGTCACTTTGGCGCACAGTCGGACGGCGGATCTGGCGGCCGTGGTGCGTTCGGCCGATGTCGTGATCGCAGCGGTGGGGCGCCCCGAGATGATTCGTGGCGAAATGCTTAAGCCGGGTGCTGTGGTTGTCGATGTTGGCATCAATCGTGTCGGTGATCGATTGGTGGGCGACGTCGCGTTTGACGAAGCGATGGAGGTTGCTTCCGCGGTCACACCTGTACCGGGTGGAGTCGGACCGCTGACGATCGCGATGCTGCTGAGCAATACGCTGCAAGCGGCACGAGAGATCGAGTCGGCGTAATGGCTGGACACTCTCCCGGTGCGCCGGAAAAGAACCCGCCGACGGTCTGTACCCGAGGCTGACGCCCCGATCTTGAAATAAGATAGTGCCGTTAGCCGTCCCGCTTGAAAGTCTTTGCTGTCGGACCGCTTGTGTTCTCTCCTCTGCCTGAGTCGTATTCTCGAACCGTGCCGCTGCTGCTAGTCATCGGCAATCTATTGGGCGTGGGGCTGGGGTATCTGACGACGATGCTGTTGGCGAGGCATCTGTCGTTAACCGATTTTGAAACCTACATCGGAACGATTGCAACGCTGACGTTACTCGGTTCTTGCGGCGAAGCGGGGTTTGGTAAGTACGCTCTGAAGACGGTGCCGGTACTGGTCGCCAACGGATCGCACGGCTTGCTGCGCGGCTATCTGCGGTTCGCGATTCTCGGTTGCTTGATGACCAGCTTGTTGCTTGGGTTGCTGGCGACGAACATCGAGGCGCCTCACGACACTGGCTCTGGCAAGCAGATAGCACTGTTGGCTTTGATTTTCATTCCCGCGATGTCGTGTGCGGGCGTGTCGATCGATTTGTTGCTCGCTTTTCAGATGCCCAAAACGGCGACGTTCCTGGCGCGGATCCTGGTCCCGTTGACGACACTCGTGCTGGTCCTCGTTTTGATCAGCCAGGCGACCGTCACACCCTACCGAGCGGTGATTTGCTTCAGCATGGGCAGTGTGGTCGCATTGGTCATTGCATCTTTCCTCGGTCGCTCGCAATCGAACCCCTTGACCAGCGGGGTTCGGCCAGAGATGCAATGGCAAGTCTGGACCAACGAGGTGATTTCGTTCCTGGTGTTTGGTTTCCTTACATCGTGGATTTTCCGGGCGACGTTGGTGTTGATGCATTACCTGCCGCATGGTGGCCAGGAATTGGCATTGTTGACGCCTGCTTTTGAAACCGGTTGCCTGATCCTGTTGATTTCCAAGTCGACCGACAAGTACTTCCAGCCAATCATGTCGGTGATCATGGATAGTGGTGACTGGGAGTTGGCAACTCGAATGCGTCGTTCCCGCTATGTAATCATCACGACCGGGGTGGCGTTGTTCATGCTGGCGATCACCCTTTTCGGCGAAGCGATCTTGCGACTGTACGGAGAGCAGTTCGTATCGGCCTATGCTTCGCTCCTGTTGGTCGCCCTTGGGTCAAGCGTCTGGACCGTATTTTCTTTGGCCCCCACATTCCTGCTGTTCGCCGGCAAACGCAGGCTGCTGTGGATGATATTTCTCTCGCACGGAATCTTGTTGACAGCTTTGACCGCTTTCATGGCTAGACCATTCGGCGCTGCCGGGGCGGCGACCGCTTATGCCGTTTCGGTAACGTCACTGGCGCTGTGGAGTTGGCAATTTGCAGAGCGTCACTGGAGGCAGATGCGGCGTATTTCAGGAGACGGCCTAGTCCCCCTCACGACAGTGGAGCAGCCAGTCGGATGACTTTCGCGACGGTCGTCGCATTGACCGGTTGGATCAATCCTTGCTCGGTGACGATCGCGGTAATCAGTTCCGCCGGCGTGACGTCGAAGGCTGGGTTGTAAACCGCAACTCCAGCGGGCACGGTTTGCGCGCCGAACGGATGCGAGACCTCTTTGGCGCTGCGCTGCTCAATGGGGATCCCTTGGCCCGTTGGAAGGCTAAGATCAAAGGTGCTGCTCGGTGCGGCGACATAGCAGGGAACGTTGTGATAGCGCGCCATGATTGCCAAAGGATAGGTGCCAATTTTATTCGCGGCATCTCCGTTGGCAGCGATGCGGTCGGCACCCACGATGACGGCGTCGACCTTTCCGCTGAGCATCAAACTCGCTGCCATCGAATCGCACAGCACGGTGACATCCACGCCCGAACGGGAGAGCTCCCAGGCGGTCAACCGAGCCCCTTGCAGCAGGGGCCGCGTTTCATCGGCATAGACATGGACCGGATTCCCATTGGAGTGCGCGGTATAGATGACCGCTAGGGCGGTGCCTAGTTCCGCCGTTGCCAGTGAACCGGCGTTGCAATGCGTCAGCACATTCTGACAGCCGTCCAGCAAGGGAGCCCCATGCCTACCAATGGCGGCACACATCTGCCGATCCTCGTCATGAATCGCAATCGCCTCGCTCAGCAACTGCGTTGCCAATCGATCGTCGGCAGTCGCTTCCACCACGCGGCGCATGCGATCCAGGGCCCAGAAAAGATTGACCGCCGTCGGACGACTGGTTGCCAGATATTCGATCGCGCTGAGCGCTGTCGAGCGAGCTTGATCCGGTTGGTTGCCCACCGCCACGCACACCCCATAGGCGGCGGCAATTCCGATCGCCGGTGCACCTCGCACGACCAGTCGACGAATCGCATCGTGAACTTGCTCGACGCTCTCGGCATCGAGGTAGGTCTCTTCGGTCGGCAAACGGGTCTGATCCAGCAACCGCAGCGAACCGCTGGTATCGCCAAGCCACTGAATTGTGTGTGGTAAATGCAGTGCAGTCGCGGGCATCTGCGGTTCCTCTACGACGAAGGGAGATGGCTAAGCACGTTTGCAGCAATCAATCCACAGAACTCTGCTTAGCCGTTTGGGGACTGGCCCCGGTTGAATTCCTGGCCTCGGTAGAATTCCTGGCCTCGGTTGAATTCAGGAACCACGGCTATCACTAAAGCGGCTCATTTAGGATCGTGCGCCAAAAAAGTGTCGGGTACCTTTTGCGAGGAACTCGCCCTTCGGGTGCTTCGCACAAAAGGTACCCGACACTTATTTATCGCTCATTGCTTACCGGATCCGTTTAGACTGCCTGCTTAAATCACTATCGGGCGATCCGCGGCAGCGGCATCACCAGCGATTACTAAGAAGCCGCGTCTGCCGGTTTGCGTTTGGGTTTGTAGATTTCCGTCGCGGTCCCGTGGAACACTTCGCCGGCATTCATCATCGTTTCGCTGAGCGTTGGATGTGCGTGAACGGTTTCGGTGATATCGGTTACCTCACAACCCATCTCAATCGCCAGAGCCGCTTCGGCGATCAGCTCGCCTGCACCGGCACCGACAATGCCGCAGCCGAGCACTCGCTGCGTGGCAGGCTCGACCAGCCACTTGGTCAACCCCTCGGTGCGACCGAGGGCCTGCGCGCGTCCGCTGGCAGCCCAAGGATAGATTGCCACTTCGACTTCGATGCCATCGCGTTTGGCTTCCAGTTCCGTCAAGCCAGCCCAAGCAATTTCGGGGTCGGTAAAGACCACCGCAGGGATGGCGACTTTGTCAAACGCAGCCGGTTTGCCGGCGACGACTTCCGCGGCCACACGACCTTCGTGGGTTGCTTTATGCGCGAGCATCGGATCGCCCGCGATATCGCCGATGGCCAGAATGTGCGGATCGGCCGTCCGCTGCTGGGAATCGCACTCAACAAAACCACGCGGGGTCACGACGACCTTGGTATTTTCCAGGCCGATACCTTGCGTCACCGGACGCCGACCGATGGAAACGAGCACGCGGTCAAAACGCTCGTGCCCAAACTTACCGGGGCCTTCGAAGGTCACTTCGACACGGCCGTCATCGGCGATCGACATCGAGCCGACTTTGGTGTTCAGCCAGACGCGGCCGTCGACCAATTTATCGATCCGCTTGGCGAGCGGTTTGACCAAGTCGCGGTCGGCACCGGGCAACAAGCCCTCGCTCAACTCCACGATCGTCACCTGACTGCCAAGGCTGGCATAGACGCTGCCCATTTCCAGCCCGATGTAGCCACCACCGACGACCAGCATCGTCTTAGGAATATCGGCCAACTGCAAGGCTCCGGTACTGTCCATCACCTTGTCGCTACCAATGTCAAACGCCGCCGGCATCGCCGGCACGCTGCCGGTTGCCAAGATGCAGTGGTCAAAGGTCAGCTTGCCACCTTCGGGAATCGAAGCATCGTCCCCTTCGAGCTTTAGCGTGGTGGAATCGATGAACGAACCACGGGCGCGAATCACGGTCACGTTGCGACGTTTGGCCAAGCCAGCCAAGCCACCGGTGAGGTTCTCGATCACCTTATCTTTACGGGCACGGATAGCGTCGACGTCGATCTGCGGTCGTTCTTGATAGGTCACTCCCCAATCGTGACGCAGTTCGTCCACTTCGCTGATTACCCGAGCGACGTGCAGGAGCGCTTTGCTAGGAATGCATCCGCGCAGTAAGCAGGTGCCGCCGAGCCTCGACTCGGACTCCACGATCGTGACCTCGAGCCCTTCATCAGCAGCCAAAAAAGCCGCCGCGTAGCCGCCCGGACCACCTCCCAAAACAACCAGTGGCGTGTGCATCATCAGGAGAGGGGGTTGGAGAAAGAACGGGGTATCAAAACAGAGCAGGAAGCTTACCGAAATAGGTAAGCTTCCTGAAGGTGACGCGTTGTCGCAGCCTGCCCGCGGCGGCGATCGAGAGCCTCCGCGAACAAGTCCAAAAAATTACCGCGACAAGAATTCGACGACGGCGTTCGCGTCGACCGGCAGGCTGATATCGCTTGGTCCTGGCAAACCTTGTACCGTCGCCTTGAGGTTTTCGCTGTCAAATGCGATCCAGTCGAGTGCATCGGGCGCGGCGTTGGCGATCACGCCACGGTACACGTCGCGCAACTTTTCACGATTGCGAACTTCGATAATATCGCCGGGACGAAGCAAATAATTGGGCTTCGAGACTTTCACGCCGTTGACGCGGAAGTGACCATGCACGATTCCCTGACGAGCTTGCGGGCGGGTTTTGGTGAAACCACAGCGACGCACAACATTGTCGAGCCGGCATTCGCACATCAGCAGCAGCAATTCACCGGTATTGCCCGTTTTGCGGCCGACAGCGTCAAAGTAACGCCTTAATTGTCGTTCACCCAAGCCGTAGTAATGCTTGATCTTTTGTTTCTCAGCCAGTGCCATCCCGTAGTTACTTGGGCGGCGTCCACGGACGTGCATCCCGGGCGGATTGGGGCGACGGTCAAGAGCCTTCGAAGCGCCCGCTGTTTCATAAATCAGGGCGCCTAAACGACGGTTAATGCGGGCTTTAGGACCGGTGTAACGTGACATACTGGCAAAACTCCTACGAAAATCCCCGCAATCCAAGGTTGTGATTGCAGCGGATCGGTGTGAACGAAAAAGACCTCTGTGGCTGACATAGCCGTGGAACGATCCCGACGCCGGCGAATATTTTCCCCGGTGGGTCGTGCCTGATTTCTTGAAGAGGGCAAAGTGTGGCTACAAAAGGGGAAATTAGCAAGAGGACCGGATCACTTCTTGTGGTTAGGGTCGTGCGACAAAAAAGAGTCGGGTACCGTTTGCGAGGAACTCGCCCTTCGGGTGCTTCGCACAAAAGGTACCCGATACTTATTTATCGCTCATTGCTTAGGCGTCCGCTGGCAGGCCTTCGAACTGCTTTACTGGCCAGGCTTGACCGGGCTCACGATGGCTTGGTCGTCACCAAGGCCCCCGCGCCGAGAGGCTGCACGACCATCGCCGCGGACGCCGACTGCGGGGGGTGCGAGGCAAGCGATTCGGCATCGCGTTGGTTTTCGCAGAGGGCAAAGACGGTCGGTCCCCAGGAGCTTTGGCCGGTGCCTTGATAGCCCAGTCCCCCTAGGTCGTCGACCAATTGCGTGATGGCCGGCCCGTTAAACGGCCCGCCTTGGGTGGCTGCGAAGAGACTACCACTCAGTCGGTTGTAGCGGCCTGTCGCTGCGGCAAAGGCTGCGAAATTGGCTGCCCTCGCCGCCGGCCCGAGCTGCTCCGCGAGGAGTTTCTCCAGCTCCCGCCGCTGCGCGGCCGCGGCACCGACGAGCTGCGCAAAACGCTGGCTTTCGTCGTTTCCCGAAATCAAAGCGGGGCGTTGCCGAGGCTGCAGCAGGACGACTCGCCACGTCTTCGGCAGCTTCACAGCCTGCGGTTGCTCGCTGTCGATCACTAACCCGCCGGTGAAAAAGCCGTGGCTGCCCACTCCCGAGCGGGCGCCGCGGCCGGCGATGTCTTGAATGATTTGAGCCCGCGAGTAGGTGTGTCCAAACCGCTGGCTCAGTCCGGCGGCGATCGCCATTGCGAGTTGTGTGCCGGTGCCGAGACCGGAGTGGGCGGCGGGGCGCCGCAGGATGCGAATCGAAACCGCGGGCATTCGCGGGAGTTCGCCAAGATCGGCGAATCGCCGTGCAACTTCTTGGACCCGTCGCCTCAAGTCAGCCGGGTCGTCCGGCAAGTCATCTCGCACCACGCTGACTTCAAAGTCCGGTGCGTCCTGGATCTCAATTTCGGTGGCCGGCTGGTCGATCATCAGGCCCACCCCACCGAACGGCGCGACGGTATCGAGCAACCCAAAGTGCAGCCTCGCACCGGTGCGGACCGTCACCGGAGGTCGTTCAGTCGCGGAGTTTTTCAGGGGCTGTGGCAATGTACTTCTCGAGCAACGCAAACGCTTCTTGTTCCCGGTCCCCGCCGGTCCGTTCGACGAGCGTCGCTAACTGGCGGAGCTGTGACTGGAGGACTTCGTCGGCGATCAAATGCACGCGGGTGGCCAAAATCGCGGCTTCGACGACGGCGTACTGCGCGCGATTCAGACCGAAGAAATCGCGGTTTCGACCTTGGGCTAAGATAGTGCATTCCGCCGTCGGCCGCTGCGGGTGGTCTTGCCAAGCGGTGATCTGCAGGGCGTACCAGCGGCAAGCACTGCGTAAGGTAAAGCAATCAGCGTGCCCAGCAAGCGGTTGCACCAGGCCCGCGGGATCGACCGTCCCGATCGCGGCTCGTGCGAGCAGCAGGCAGTCGTCGGTGACGTGCACCACCGCACGATGCGTCGCGCGCAAGTTCGCATACGTCCGTGAGCCCACAAACGGACGGAGCTGAAACGAAGTCAGATCTCGGTCGACGACGGGGCCGAGCGGCGCGATGTTAACGTGTCCCGCGCTGTCGGCGGTAGTGACCAGCGATTCCAAGATCATGGGGTGGCTTTCTCGGTGCCCATGGCAAGCGTGCAAAATGTCCGCAACATTTCCAGCCCGTACTGAGTGAGCACCGATTCGGGATGAAACTGAACGCCGTGCACCGCAAGTTCGCGATGCCGGACCCCCATGATCTGTCCGTCGTTGCTAGTGGCGGTAACCTGGAGGCAATCAGGGAGCGATTCGGAACGCAAGCACAGCGAGTGGTAGCGGCCGACCTGGAAAGGCGAGGGCAAGCCCGCGAAGACCGATTCGCCGTGATGCGTCAACTGACTTGCTTGGCCGTGCAGACTGGGGCAAGTGACCACTTCGGCGCCGAAGCTCTGGCCGATCGTTTGATGGCCCAAGCAAACGCCCAGGATCGGCACGCTTGGGGAAAGCTGCCGAACGACTTCTAAAGAGCATCCGGCATCTTCGGGACGCCGAGGTCCAGGAGACAGCACGATCGCCCGCGGACGCGCTCGCTCGACTTCGGTGACGGTAATTTGATCACTGCGCACGACTCGCGTTTCATGCCCCAACAACCGGACATATCTTGCCAGGTTATGGGCGAATGAATCGTAGTTATCCAGCAGCAGGATCAAGGTCGCCGCCGCTCCCGGTTAGCGTTGGTCGAGAGGGACAAACTCGCGCTCGGTCGGACCGGTGTAGATCTGTCGAGGACGATAGATGCGTTTGCCTGGCGACTGGTGCATCTCGTACCAATGCGCGATCCAGCCCGGTAGTCGCCCGATGGCGAACAGCACGGTAAACATCTGCACCGGGATGCCCAACGCGCGGTAGATGACTCCCGAGTAGAAGTCGACGTTGGGATACAATTTTCGCTCGACGAAGTATTCGTCCCGCAAAGCCGCCTCTTCGAGTTTCTGCGCGACTTCAAACAGCGGATCGTTGAGGCTCAGCTTGCTCAACAAGCGATCACAAGTCGCCTTGATGATCTTGGCCCGCGGATCGAAGTTCTTGTAGACGCGGTGGCCAAAACCCATCAGGCGGAAGTTGCTGCTTTTGTCTTTGGCCATATCGACATACTTTTGCACGTTGCCGCCATCGGCCACGATCTGCTCGAGCATGTTCACGCACGCTTCGTTCGCTCCGCCGTGCAACGGTCCCCACAGGGCACAGATGCCGGCCGAAATCGAAGCGAACAGATTGGCATCGCTGCTGCCTACCATCCGCACCGTCGACGTGCTGCAATTCTGTTCGTGATCGGCGTGCACAATCAACAGCAGCCGCAGTGCGTCGACGAAATCGGGATCGATCTCGTACGGTTCGGTAGGAGTCGAAAACATCATCTGCAAAAAGTTTTCGCAGTAATCGAGTCGATTCTGCGGATACATGAACGGCTGGCCGTTCGATTTTTTGTAGCTGTAAGCGGCGATCGTCGGCAGTTTGGCAAGCAGCCGATGCGTCGAGATTTCAACCTGACGTGGATCGGCCGGATCGAGCGAATCCTGGTAGAAGGTCGACAACGCGCCGACGACGCTGCTGAGGATCGCCATCGGATGTGCGTCGCGAGGAAAGCCGTTATAGAACGACCGCATCTCTTCATGGATCAGCGTGTGTTCGCGAATGTTCTCGCGAAACGAGGAAGCTTGTTCGGCTGTCGGCAAATTGCCGTAAATCAGCAGAAAGCAAACTTCGACAAAATCGCAATGCTTAGCCAGCGATTCGATCGGATAACCGCGGTACCGCAACACGCCTTTCTCGCCATCGAGGAACGTGATCGCACTGGTCGTGCTGCCGGTGTTGACGAAGCCTTCGTCCAGCGTGATCACGCCGGTCTCTTTCCGCAGTTGGCTGATGTCGATCGCTTGTTCGCCTTCGGTGCCCTCCAGGACGGGCAAGTCCAACTCCTTCCCCTCAATGGATACCCGCAACGGGGCCTTTTTAGAAGGTTCGTGACTGACAGCCGTAGTCATCCTGCTCTCCGAAGGACCATGAAAACGATTCAAAGTAATGCATCCGATCCAGCCATCACGAGGCCGCACCGCTGCTCAGCAGTGTAGCGGGCTAGCAACGTATCCACAATCGACGCAGTTGCTGAAGTCGTCCAATCGCTGGCGGGGCAACCAAGCTTCACCGGTCGGCGGCGAAAGACTTCCGTGGCGGCGAAAGGTTGAGCGTGCGGGTCAGGGGCGCGAGCCGTTAGCCTGGATCGAACGAGGTTGTGCGTTAAAGTAAACACGGAGCGTCAATCGCTTCCGCTTTTCCGTTCGCAATTCATTATATGTGCCGTTTACCCGGAGCGACCTGACTGTGTCGACGAATCCTCGATCGGAGCCGCCAAATAAGCTCGCTGCTGATGGCAATCCCTATCAAACGGACGAACTACCCGCGACGTTCGATCCGGCGGACCGAGCGGCTGCGTCGGAGCCTGCCGAGAGATCGCGCCGGCGACGATTGGGGCCGTGGATTGCCGCGGCGAGCCTGCTGTTGATTTTCGTGGCTCAAGCGGGCAAGCCGTGGCTCGATAATCAGTACATGAATCTGCTCAGCTACCTGCTGGGCTTGATCGCCTTCCTGGCCGTGGCCGTCTGGGCGCTGCGCAGCGAAGCTCCGCTGTGGGCGCGGTGGTTGCCGGTCGGTGGTGGGTTAGCGGCTGTCGCGATTTTTTTAGGATTCAATCAGTTTGTGGGGGTGACCGGTGAAATGGTACCGATCTTCGAATCCCGCTTTGCCAGGCGTCCTGAAGCGGCTGCGGCGGGGGTCGGGACGGCCGATTTGTCGCCCCTCAGCGCCAGCGATTTCCCCGGTTTTCTCGGCGTCAACCGAGACGGCGTGGTGCAGCGCCGCGAGTTTTCTCTCGATTGGGCGGGTGCCAAAGAATTGTGGCGGCAACCGGTCGGTGCGGCTTGGTCTGGGTTTGCAATCGTTGGGCAGTACGCCGTCACGCTGGAGCAACGTGGCGAGGGCGAAAAGGGTCAGCAATGGGTGACGTGCTACCGAATTCGCGATGGCAAGTTAGTTTGGTCGCATGCATCTCCCGGAGCCCATTACCACGTGCTCGGTGGCACCGGACCGCGTTCGACACCGACGATTGATCAGGGCCGAGTCTACGCCCAAACCGCGTTGGGAAACGTTGTCTGTTTGGATGGCCGTGACGGTAGCGTCGTCTGGGAATTGGACCTGTTCCAGCTTGCCGGATTAACGCAGACGGAAGCCGAGTTGGCCGTGACGTGGGGACGTGCCGGTTCGCCTTTGATTGTGTCGGCCGCGGGCGGCCGGTGGGTGGTGGTGCCGTACGGGGGCCCGCGCGATCCCAGCCAAGCCAACAGTCCGCTTGGCAGTTTGATCGCCTTGGACGCGCTCACCGGAGCCGTCCGCTGGATCGGCGGCAACCAACAGATCAGCTATGCGTCGCCAATCGAAGCGACTCTCGATGGACAGCGGCAAATTGTCTCGGTGAACGAATCGACCGTGTCAGGCCACGCGATCGACGACGGCAGCGTGCTGTGGGAAGCCGATTGGCCGGGCTCGAGTAACGGTGGCGCGAATTGCTCCAATCCGGTAGTTTACGGCGATGATGGGATTTTGCTTGGCAAAGGATACGGAGGCGGCAGCCAACGGCTGCGTATCAACCATGCGGCGCCTTTTGAAAATCGCGTCGAAGTCGTGTGGGCCGACGGTCGGGTGCTGAAGACCAAGTTCACCAATGCCGTGCTCGACGGGGACTACGCTTATGCGCTCTCCGATGGGACTCTGGAGTGCGTTGATTTGCAGATTGCCGAAAAATTGTGGCGCCAACCGCGCGGCTCGCGCTATGGTCAAGGCCAATTGTTGCGGGTCGAAGATGTCTTGCTGGTTCAAACCGAACCGGGCGACGTGGCGCTGGTCGCTTGCCAGAGCGAAGGTTTTAAGGAATTAAGTCGTTTAGATGCTCTCTCCAGCAATACTTGGAACTATCCCGCCGTCGCCGGACGATACCTGTTGGTGCGTAGCAGTCGCGAAGCAATCGCTTACGAGTTACCGCCGAGGGAAGAGCCTTAATGGATATGTTGGTCATTGCTCCGCATCCCGATGATGCGGAACTGGGCATGGGAGGCACGATCGCAAAGATGATCGCCGCCGGTTGGGACGTCGGTATTCTCGATCTGACCGATGGGGAACCGACGCCGTACGGAAGTGTTCAACGGCGGGCCGAGGAAACGGCCGCGGCATCGGAGATCCTTGGGGTGACGTGGCGTCGCAACGCCGGACTGCCCAACCGTTCCCTGCAACACACGCTGGAAGCACGAGCGATCGTGGCAGGCCATATTCGACAAGCCCGCCCGCGGTGGTTGTTCGCGCCTTACTGGGTCGATGCGCATCCCGATCATGTGGTGGCGACCGAATTGATCGAAGCGGCCCGGTTCTGGGCCAAGCTCTCCAATACCGATTTGCCGGGAGAACCGTTTCATCCCGAACGGCTGTACTACTACTACTGCATTCATCTGCGGTTAGCGGTCCAGCCCAGCTTTATTGTTGATATCAGTGACCATTGGGAGCAGAAACGGGCAGCGATTGCCTGTTTCGAGAGCCAGTTCGTCACCGGGCGGCCAACGGAATCGCCGACTTTGCTAGACCGTTTTCGCGACGATGCGGCGAATTGGGGAAGATTGATCAATCGTCGCTATGGCGAACCCTTCGCCACCCGCGAACCGCTGGCTGTGAGCTCACTTCGCGATTTTTTATAAGCCACTGGTTATCGCGACCGAGGTCTTAAGCACAACCTAGAGTTGACCGCTTCTAGTGCCGGGACGCCCCGTTGCCAAACACGTTTGGCAACGCTGGATTGCCGAGGAACTGTGTTTTCTCGGCAGGCGGTGGCCGGAGCGTTGTTTTCCGATGTCGGCACACCCGCTAGAATCGGCAAATTCGTCCGAATTCCTTTCTGTTTTAAAAGCTCCGATGCCAGAGGGCCGCGATGTCGTTATCACGGGAATAGGTGCTGTTACACCAATAGGTGTCGGCACCGAATCGTTCTGGCGCGCCCTCTGTGAAGGTCAGGGAGGCGTGCGGAAGCTGCCTTTTACCTCGGGATGTATCGGTCCGGAAAACATCGGAGCCCTGATCGAAGACTTCGATCCCAAAGCATTCGTGCGGCCCCGCAAAGCGCTCAAGGTGATGTGTCGCGAACTGCAGACCGCTTTCGCCGCTTCGCAATTGGCATTTGCCGACAGTGGATTCGAGGCTTATCTCGGGCAACATCCCGATTTTGATCGCAGTCGGATCGGAACGGTATTCGGGTCCGAAATGTTTTATGGCTCGCCGTTGGAGTTGGCCGATACGATTCGCCGCGTCGCGGATGACGATGGCATGGCCGAGGTCGCTGATTTTGGCGGTGCGGCGATGCGAGACATCTTTCCACTGTGGATGCTGAAGTACCTTCCGAATATGGCGGCGTGCCATGTGGGAATCGCCGTCCAAGCTTTCGGGCCGAATAACACGATCGTCCTGGGCGATGCTTCGGGCCCCGCGGCGCTGATTGAATCGGCATCGTGCATCACCCGGGGGATCGCCGATGTGATGCTGTCCGGAGCAACCGGCAACCGGGTCAACGAATCGGGAATGATCTATCGCGGTGTCGTTCCATTGGCGACCCCCCGTGAAAACCTCGCCGATTCGTCTCGTCCGTTCGCTCCCGATAGAGACGGAGCGGTCGGCGGCGAAGCGGCGGCAACGATCGTCATCGAATCTGCCGAGTTGGCTCGGCAACGTGGCCAACGACCGCTGGCAACCTTAGCCGGTTCCGCGGTGCGGTTCGTGCCGGGGACCGAACGCGGGAGTTGTCGCGCGATTGAGTTGGCGCTGCAAGCCGCACTCGACCAAAGTGGTGCCGCTTTCGATGACGTGGGGTTGGTGGTCTCGCACGCGATGGGCGATCCACAACAGGACGCTGCCGAACTGGCGGCTTTGCAAAACCTGCTGCCACAGACCCCCGTTTGTGCGCCGATGGCGGCGACGGGCCACTGTGGTGCGGCGACCGGGACACTGCACTTAGTCGTCGCCGTGTTGGCCTTGCAAAACGGCGTGGTTCCACCCACACGCAGTGCGCCTTTCTTGGCGGACGATTTTCCGCTGCCGATCTTCTCGACACCACAACCGCTGAAAAAGGCTTGCGTCGTGGTGATCAATCATTCCGCTCAAGGGCATGCCACGGCCGTGGTGCTGAAGCCGTAACGACGGTTACAAAACCGTCGAGCATCCACGCGGCCAAGTGGTCACGCGGCCAAGTGGTCACGCGGCCGAGCATTCACGCGGCCGAGCATTCACGCGGCCGAGCGGTCGGGCTGCTCTTCGAGATAGGTGTTTAGCAACCGATTCATAACATACTCGCCACGTTCGGTACCCTGCCGGACGATTCGCAGCAGGTGATCTTCGAATTCTTCGCGAGACAACGGATTGGCCGCCATGTAGTGCCCGGTCTCCGTCGGCATCCGCAGTCCCATCGTACTGCGAACGGGCAGGAAGATCTCGTACCACATGGCCATCTGTTCGTCGGTGTAGTCGTCGATTTCTCCGTCATGCAGACGGCGGACGAGTCCCGTGATGCCTTTCCGCAAACCTGCGGCTTGATAATTCGACAACATATTGCTTCCACAGCGACGTACCGAGGCACGCCAAATCTTGATGCTAATCCAGTTGATTTCTATCGGGCCAACACGAGGTCGACGCTAATACGGTGCGGGTTGACGCAAAAAGTCGTTGATCGTTTCAATCTTTTGCGGCTCTTCCTGCTTGGCAAACCAACCACCCCAACCTTGAGATTCCTCGTCCCGTGCTGTCCGCGAAGCTGGCTTGTCGGACTTGGGTAACAGGTTTTTGGGGTTCAGTGTCTGCTTGGTTTTGTCCCAGGTGCGACCCATCTGCCGCGACACTCCGGCCAGCGGGCTGGGAGTTTTTTCTTTTTTGGGTTCGGCTTTTTCCGATTTGGCTTTGGAAGTCGGCCACCTCAAGGATGGCATTTTCCATTGCGTCGGGTTAAGCGACGACCACCAACCGGCTGCCGCACTCGGTTCTCCGATTTGAGGCGGACCGGCATGCAGTTGCGGCACGAACAAGACAACAAGCAGTAACGCTACCACCGGCGCGAGCGTTTTCGCGACTGACAGTTTAAGGTTCATTCGTTGCATCCTTTCCATTCGTTGGCAAGACAGGCCGTCTTGTCGCGAAAATCGCCCTGCGGGGTCAATGTCGGTTGACCAAAAGAGCGGAAAAAAAGAGTGCAAGAAACGCCCTGCAAGCCGGCGGATAGGCAGGCCTCCACTCACTAACGCAGACGCGTCGCGAACGGCAAGAACTGGCGTTCCATGGTCGGCATGTCGATGCCCATTGCGGTCTCGAACATCTTGACCCGGTCGCGAGGACTACGCGCCACCAATGGCTCGCCTTCGCTGAGCATCTTCAGGTAAGCCACGTATTCCTTGCGTTTGGTTTTCAGTAGGAAGTAATTCAACGCCCAGGCTTCGCTGTACGCCGCCGTCGCGGTTTGAGGGTCGCGAAACCGCTTGTCGTCGCAAATCAGCGTCGTCAGAGAATCGGCTGGTCGAGCCGGCAAGAACTTGTGGAATCGCCGCAAGTTGACCAGATTGATGCGGCCGATGGTTCGCCAACCCCGTGGGTTTGAAAAATCGGGCGATTCGAAGAACACCGCCAACCCTTCGCTGACCCACATGGGATTGTCGGCAAACCGCTGCTGCAGTCCCGCGTTGTAAGCCAATTGATGCGTCGCTTCATGAATGATCGTGGCGACATTCCGTTCGGCGTCGGGCATGTCGAACGTCGTCATGCGATTGGTTTCCAGGTTGTAATAACCGATGATTCCTTTGACGGAGTCGCCAAGTTCCGGCTGAGCGTACCGAACGAAGCTTTCACGGTCGGCGAAGACCAGACCCACCAGCGGAAAACGCGGCTCTTCCAACTCCCAGCCTTGGTTTTTCCAATAGGCGTAAAAGCCGCGATATAACTGTTCAAACAAGGCGCCCACCCACGTTGCATAGCGGTCGCTGGTGTTGTGGCAGATCAAGTAATGATTCGTCTGGTAGATTCGAAAGCCGGCGGGCATTTCGGCAAGCAGCCGTCGTTGGGTCTCTTCCACGCTGGCCGGCCGGAAGGGCGCATCGTCATTGGTGCGATGTTGAATGCGGTCGGGCTGGATGGTCCAGATGCGGCCGTCGTCTCCTAGCAACAGCACCCCTCCATCGCGAGCTTCGACCAGGATTTCCCCGGTCACCTTTTGTTCTCGTTCACGCGCATCGGTGAATGCAATGTGATCGGCCGCTTGGCTAACAGACCCGGCCCAGCTGGCCGCAATCCATAGCACGCAGCTCCGCCAAGTATGAAGTCGCATCAGGTTCATCAATCTTCCTTTTCGAGTCCGTTCCGCTTCCAATATTCGCTCCCGGTCCTGTTCTATCCTACACGACGCCGAAGCCGGAGATGGTGGATTCGGTACGCGATGACCACCACAAAGGCGACCAGTAAGGAGGAAGTAATCGCCAGCCCCGCTGCTTGATAGCGGACGCCGCTGTGTAGCAAACCGAAAATCCGTGTGCCAAGCGTCGAAATGCCGGGTGGCAGCACGACCAGCGTGGCGGGGACATCCGCAATCGCCACGATCGCGGCTGCCAAAGCGGCTGTTCCAACCGCTGCCCACAACCGCGGCAGGTCGACGCGCAGCAAACGCTGTAGCCATGACACCCCATCACATTTAGCCGCTTCGTGAGGGCTGCGATCGAGCATCCGAAAACCGGCTCGCATGACAAGATAGGACGCCGGGCCCGCACGTGGTAATAAGGCGACGACCGTGGGGAAAATCGAACGCTGGTACAGCGTGCTGAGGAAATCGCCTTGATTGTGGAATAAGTGGACTACCACCATGCCAACGACTGGGCCAGGCAAGACGACCATCGCCACCGCGGTGAAAAAACCGATGCGGGCGCGAGTGGGCGAACCATCGGCCCAGGCGGCTGCCAGGATGGCGATTACCAAGGCGATCAGACTGGTCGCCAACGCCAGCACGAAAGTCCAGTAGTACTCCGCCCCAAACGTCGTGAAGGATTCGCTCAGCGTTTGCAGCCAACGCGACATAGACCACGAATAACGCGGGCCGCTAGCGCTTGCACAAGCCGGTTGCACCAGCAGCCCCGCTTTGACAATCAGGCTCAACAACGGCACCACGACAATGGCCAGCAGGATGCCGGCGACCAGCGAAGCGGCGACCAGTGGCAGCCAGCCGCGTTCCGTGTCGGTTTGGAAAGGAACGTGATCGGTGGAAGCCCAGGCGGCGTCTCGCATGGGGCGTCCCCGATCGGTTTTCACCAAGCGGCTCAGGAACGCTGCCAGGACCGTCGCGATCAGCAGCGGCACCGCGCAGGCCAAGGCGATCGGCAACGTTTCCGGTGCAAAGGCGTATTGTAGGTAGACCCGGTCAGCTAACGTCCGCACGCCATACAAATCGGCGACCGTCATCTCGGTCGAGGCGAGCAGAGCGACCCACAACGCGGCTACCGTGATCGCGGGCTTGGCGGCTGGAATGCCGATATGCCACAGACGCTGCCAGAGGGTGGTTTCCAAGGAGGCTTGTCGCAACGTTTCGCTCGGTACCTGACGGAGGCCCCAGAGCGTCGCCAGGGCCACCCAAGCCGCTCCGCTGACGCCGTGGACCCAAGCCGCCGCGGTCAGGCCCGTAAACCAAAAACGGTTGGCGTTGACTTGCATCAACGGGATCCAGCCATACTTGCCGGCGGTCGCTTCCCAAGCCGCGGCATGGAGGTACATCGGTAAGCAAATCAACACCAACAGCAACAGCGTGGCGATGGAACGCAAACGCTTGGCGTAACGCGAGCCCCCGCAGAGGGCTAATGCCAACGCTAAACCTGTGCCCAGCGGAACGGCCAGCAAGACCGACAATCCAATTAGCGAAAGCGTCAGAAGCAACGACTGCATGAAAGATTCAGTTACCCAGTAGGTGCGGAAATAGCGGTTCTGTTGATCTTACCGCCAACGTCGAGCGCCGACAGTCACCAAGAGGGCAACCTCGTCCAGACAAAGGCACCGAACATGGCAAATCTTGGCAGCGCTAGCCATACTAGGAACCATCCACCACGCGCATACCCAGACCACGCGCATGCCCGAGCCGCCCATCCGATTCGCTTCTTCGCCGCTACTGTTTGTCTTGCATGAAAATCACCGCCATCCCCCAGCTCTACCGCAACCTCAAGCGTTGGCGGCAGATTCTTGAGGTCCTGCGGCGGTATGGCCTGGCCGACTGGCTGAGCCATTTCCCCAGTTTACCGTTTCGCGACTTGCTGAAAGATCGGCAAGGCGTGCCGCTGACGCAGTACTCGCGAGAGAAACGCGTCCGGATGGCGCTGACCGAACTGGGGCCGACGTTTATCAAACTCGGACAGATTCTCGCCGCGCGGCCCGACTTGGTGGGAACCGCGATGACGGAAGAATTGCAAAACCTCCGCGCCAATGTCGAGGCCGATCCTCCCGCAGTCGTTCGTCACCTACTGGAGGAGGAACTGGGGGAAGCATACAAGGAACAGTTCCGGCACATCGAGGACCAGCCTCTCGCCACCGCTTCGATCGGACAAGTACACGCCGCGACGCTTGCCGATGGACGCGAAGTCGTTATCAAAGTCCAACGGGAAGGCATCGAAGCGATCATCTTACAGGACCTCGACGTGCTGACCGGTTTGGCACAATTGGCCGAACGCGTGGAGGCATTCGCGGCCTGGGGACCGACCGACATGGCACGGCAGATCATGCCGATGCTGCGCCGCGAATTGGATTTTGAACGCGAACAACA
>CAYZHQ010000073.1:9961-29704 GCA_964477385.1 uncultured Pirellulaceae bacterium | reverse complement strand
CCACCGTTGATGCTTCCACCAGAGAACATCCATCACCCGAAATTGCGGTAGACCCTCTTTTCAGCGAGCTCCAAAAATTCGGATCGGGGAGTTCCGAACATACAGAATCTCCCCAGCGGGCAGGAAATGGGTATGTGCTGAGCCGCTGCGTTCTGCCAAGTCCAGCATGGCTGTCAACCGCTGCCAGGGAAACCGACACCAAGAGGTAGGCGGGCAGAAGAGCGACTTGCCAAGAACGTTCGTGTCCCCGTCTGCCCCCGGATGAAGCACAACGCAGCGATCCGCAAGCTTGCCCGAAGTTGGGTCCGTATCCTGTACCGCGTTTGGCACAGCGGCATGCTGTTTGACTGTGACCTCTACCTCAAAAGATTGCTGACGAACAATCCCGACTTGGCAAACTTTTTACACTCTCCAAAAACCACCGCGCAACCCTCTTGAAAAAACCTCAGATGTCTCCGGGCTCATGAACCGAAGTCAGTATTGCGACGTGCTAAATGCCAAGGGCTTGCAGCTGGTAAGCTTTGCAATCAGGTCGTCTCTTTTCATCAGCCTAGCGGGCGATTGACTCCAGCGCGTGCGGGATAAAAGACGGAGGGCTCAAGCCATCGCTGCACACCAACACCTGCTCTATCACCTCGTGTTTAGCACCAAAGAACGCCGCCCGTTGTTACAAGAAGATAGGTTTCGCGAAGAGACGTGGAGCTACATGGCTGGGATCTGCAATCATCTAAATGGACATGCTGTTAAGATCGGTGGCTATTTCGATCACGCCCATGTCTTAGCGCGCATCCCTGCCAAGATTGCCGTTTCGGACTTTGTGCGGAAGCTTACATCCAATAGCAGCAAGCACATTAACGAGTCCCGCAACGCGGTTTTGAAATTCCATTGGCAAGATGGTTATGGAGCGTTTACTGTCAGTCGGTCGCAAGAGCAGGAAGTGGTGCGGTACATCGAGCGGCAACTCCAACATCACGCAAAACGAAACTTTAAAGCAGAATTTCTGGCAATGCTGAAACAGCATGAAATCCCGTTTGACGAATGTTATCTTTGGGAGTGAGTCTGTCGCCCGCTGGGCTGCGGTGCGCGCGACCAAAGCGGCGGCTTACGCCGCCGCTTAATCGTCTACGGATGGAAGGGGACACGAACCTTTTACGGAACGTCCTGCGACTGCTAGCGCGAACGTGCTTCGCTTTTATATGCGTAGCGCTGGGCAGAGATGCAGCTTGCGTGCGGTTTTACGGCTCGTTGCAGTCCCGCAGACATGAACCGCGCGCGGGCCGGCGGAGAAGCTCGCCGGGGGCGACGAGTTTGCGGCGGTGTAGAAGAAGACGCTTGTCGAGGCGGACTCGCTGGCTGGCTGAGGGTTGCCTGCCGATAACGTTCGTGTCCCCGTGTGGTCGCGTGTCCCCGTGTGGTCGGACCCGAAAACGCCTGCGCCTGCGGCTACGGGTCAAACGGGGCAGGTTGTTTGACCCGTAGGCGACAGGATGGAAGGGGACTCGAACCTTCTTGCTGGCGTGTGCTGAAGCTAAGGAGTCGCAGGGGCATCGTTTCTGTTGGCGGTGCTTGAGACCGCTGCAATCGCTGATGCACCCGGCTCAAATTTCCTGGGAAATTGCTCTTTCCTTGGGTGCCCGATTTTTGAAAGACTCGGCTGCTGATTTTTTTTGAACGGCGAGTGCATTTCTTATTCTTGGATGGTGGCGATCATGGTGCGCAGTTTGATGGTCTTGGGGATTTTGGCAGTGGTCGCCTTCATGGCCGGCTGGTTTTCGATCAATCGCGATGGCGATCGAACGACGATCGAAATCAATCGCGACGAGATCCGCAACGATGCGGGGCAAGCCATCGATCGTGGCAAGGAATATTGGGAGCAACGGCGCCTGCAGCAGGCTCAGCAACAACAGGGCCAGGGTGCAGCCCCAGCGAACGGATACAGCCAGACGTCGCCGTGGGGTAATCCTCCCAGCACTTATCCGCCGAATGCCTATCAAACTCAAAACACTTACGATCCGGCCCGGCCAAACTATCCGCCGGCGAACCAGAATGGCGCTCCAGGCTATCAGCAACCGACCAACACCAACGGCGCACCGGCTGCGAATCCGTGGGGCAATCCGGCTCCGGCGAATTGGCAGAATCCACCGGCTGGCTACCAGAATCCACCCGCCGGTTATCCCGCCGGAGCTTACGACCCGGCGGCTCAACCCGCCAATGCCGCGTGGCCTCCGGCCAGCAACTCTTCGCGTTAACGCCAGCCGATCAGTTGCGTCTGCCGCGCGTTGACTTCTTCTCGCCAAGCATCGAGATGCGCCGGCAAGGCGTGCGCGTCGTATCGGGATTCGGTTTCCAGCGTAAAGTTCGCAGCACGCAGGGTCTGTTCAATCGTCGCCGCGGAGTTGTGTGCAATGCTCGCGTCGGTCTCGTGGACTTCGACATAGATCGCTTGGACACGCTGGAGGTGCGGAGCAATCTCCTGCAGTACCCGTTGCTCCACCCCTTCGATATCGAGCTTTAGCAAAGCCACCTCGCGATCGGCGATGTAAGGCGACAATCGTTTGGCAGCCACTGCTGTGTGCGTCGTGCCGGAACGGCTGCCCCAAGCCGCATCGATCGAGTTGCCTCGCGCGTCGCCTCGTCGAGAAATGTCGCCGTGCAACATCACCGTCGCATCGCAATCCGAAAGTGCCGCGTTGACGCAGCGAACGCCTGGAATATCGTTTCGTTCCACGTTTTGCTCTAGCAGCCGAAAGGCAAACGGGTCGGGTTCAAAGCAGAGAATCTGCGCACCCGGCCAACGCGTTTTCCATTCCAGCATCGACACGCCGATGTTCGCCCCACAATCGATAATCAACGGTTGCTCTTCGCGAGGCGTAAAGAACGAAGGGAACTCGTCGGCTTGCCGAATCATCGACTCCGCGGCGTCTCGATTTTCAAAATACAAATAGAAGCCGCGAAATTTCATGCGTTGCATATCGATCCACCGTAGCAAGCCGACTCAGGCATTCAGGTTTGCCGTAACATCGGTTCGGTAGGCCGCCGCGGCGGGCAGCAGTCCGGCGAGAGCGGCCAAGCCGAGCACCAGCGGCAAGATAATCAATTCGTACGGTGACGTCGTGAAGATGCCAGGGCGGATTCCGGTTTGAGCTTCGATATAGCCTCCGGCAAGCCAAATGCCGGCGTGTGCCAATAGCCAACCGGAGAATCCCCCGATGAACGCGATCAAGAGGCTCTCTACCAGGATCACGCTGGTCACCGTATCTCGCCGCGCCCCGAGGGCGCGCATGACGGCGATGTCGCGTCTGCGATCATTCATCGAATTATAGATGCTGACCAGGATTCCAACCGCCGCGACAATACAGGTGATCACCGTGATCACCATCAGCGCCGTCAGCAGCGGAGCCACGATCAGGTTCATCAGTTTAGTAATTTCCAAGATCGGCGCGGCGGCTTGGGCATAGATACCTTCGTTGATCACATTTTGGATCTGTGGACCAAACAACGGATTGCCGGTCCGTACCAGGATGCTGGTGACTTCTCGCTGTCGGATCGTCAGCGGTTTCAATTTGTCGGCGGAGGTCTCGGCCAGCGCCGCTCGTTCGGCTTCGGAGAGGTCTTCGTCTTTGATCGGTTTGGCATGCCCGCCCATCAAATAGAAACCTTCGAGATTGACGATCGCCACGCGGTCGTTGGGGGTTCCGGTCGGCTTCATGACGCCGACGATGGTGAAGCCGAGTTCGTGTCCCTCGCCGGTCGGGTCTCCGTGCGTCGGGAAAAACTCATCTCCCACACCCACCTTCATTTCTTCGGCGACGCGCGAGCCGAGGACCGCTTCGAAATAGCCGTATTCTTCGGAGTGATGCTCAATCGCGCGGCCGTCCGTGAACTCAAAGGGTTTGTCCAGATCCAAGCCGTATTGGAGTTTTTTAAAAAAATCGGGCGTGGTGCCGACCACACGAAACTGGCCGAAGTAATCGCCGAGTGCCAGCGGAATCGCAAAGCCACCGCGAACGTACGCGCTGTAATTGCCGTCGCGTGTGCCCAGTTCGGGATCGCCCCCATACATCGCGACTTGCTCGGCACGCTGTTCCTTGCTCATGAACTCCATGTACTGGGTGTAGGGCAGGTTCTCGATCGGTTGGCTGAGGTAATAAACCGAATTCAGCGTGAGTTGCAGTGGGCTGCCCTTTGGTCCGACGACCAAGTTGTATCCCACCGACGCGTTGCGCTCGAATGCATCGGAGACAATTCCGTAGACCGACAGGACGGCGACGGTTAACGCAACGCCCAGTGCCAGTGAAATGGTTGTGAGGACGCTGGCGAGGGACCGTTGTTGGAAATTCCGCCACGCAATTTGCAGAATGTTCATGATGCGGTGGCTCCTGCGACGGCTTGGTAGGCAAGATTGAGGTCGGCCAAGTTTTCGACTCGCTCGAACTGGTCGGCGACCTCCATCGTGTGGGTGACGAGCAACAGCGCGATCTGTTCATCGCGACAGGTTTCGCGAATCAGGTCGATAACCTGCTGTTGGCTGGCCGGGTCGACGTTGGCCGTCGGTTCATCGGCAAGCAGTAATTTGGGTTTCGAAGATAGCGCCCGTGCGATGGCGACCCGTTGCTGTTGTCCGACCGACAATTGCGAAGGTCGGTAGTCGGCTCGATCGGCCAGTCCCACGCGGGCGAGTAGTTCATGAGCGCGTCCAAGGTCATGCCTGCCACTGGCGAACGACATTCCCAAACGCACATTTTCTAGAGCGGTGAAACCTGGCAGCAGATTAAAGGTCTGGAAGACGTAGCCGAGCATTGCCGCCCGATAGCGATCGCGGCCGGCTTCGCTGAGTTGTGTCAGTTCGATGTCACCGACACGAATCGAACCCTCATCCGGTGTTGTTAAGCCGGCGATCAGATGCAGGAGCGTGGTTTTGCCCCCACCGCTTCGGCCAATTAAAACCGACTGCTCGCCCGGTTGGATGCTGAAGTGGGGGATCTCCAGTACCGGCAAGCGTCCTCCTCCCGGTTGAGGAAACGATTTTTTTAATCCGTTGAGGTTCAGCATGTTCTTGCGAAGTTAGGGGTATCGAGCGGATGGATGGCGGGGCGGAGTTTCTATCGGCCGCGCATTTCTATCGGCCGCGCATTGCGCGTTGCAGGCCACGTTTGGTGTCGCGGTCCTTGATCGCTTGGCGTTTGTCGTGCAGTTGTTTCCCTTTGGCCAATCCCATCACGCACTTGGCGATGCCGCGCGCGTTAAAGTAGACCCGCAGCGGAACCAGCGTCAGGCCACGTTCCTTAGCTTTCAAGCCAAATGCATCGAGTTCACGGTGATGGGCGAGCAGTTTGCGCGGTCGGCGAGGATCATGGTTCCACATACCGGCATTCGCGTAGTGGCTGATATCGGCCCCAATCAACCACAGCTCTCCTTTTTGAAAGCGGATGTAGGCTTCGTCAAGCGACAGTTTGCCGTCTCGCATCGCCTTGACTTCGCTGCCCATCAGCATCATGCCACACTCCAGCGAATCGATGATTTCGTATCGATGGCGGGCTTTGCGGTTCTCCGAAACGATGGTGGTCGTCGGCTGCGAAGAAGGTGCTTTGGACTTTTTGTTTTGCTTGCTGGATTTGTTCTTTTTGGGCATCGGCTGAGCGTCGCGGTCGGAAGGGGCAACATAGCCCACTCATTGTAGCCCTCCGCAGTTGCATCGCCGACCGTGCGGTTACTTGCAGTTAATTCGTTGCCGGCCGCCATTTGGTTCATCTCGACCCGTTGGCATGGGCTCGGGCCTCGGGGCCAGTATCCGGAAGGGGGCGGCGCGGCGCGAGCCCTTCGAATCGACTGGCTGGGCAGGTACAATGCATGGACGTGGAAAGGATTCCAACTGCTTTTTTTCAAAATTGACTTCCAGTTGAGAGTGTGATGGCTTTTCGTTTGCCCGTAGTAGCCGACCCAGAGATGCCCGCCGGAACGGTAACGACCGGGAGCGGGCGTTTGCCCAAATGGCTGAAGCGGCCGGTCCCCAAGAGCAACTCCAACCACATGACCTCGGGTTTGCTGGAAGAGTTGCGTTTGGAAACGGTGTGCGAGAACGCCAAGTGCCCCAACCGGATGGAGTGCTACAGTCAGCAGACGGCGACGTTTATGATTTTGGGCAACGTCTGCACGCGGCCCTGCGGTTTTTGTGCCGTCCATCGCGGGCGGCCTCCTCAATTACCCGAAGCCGACGAGCCGCAGCGGGTTGCCGAAGCGGCGGCTCGCCTGGGCCTGAAGCATGTCGTGATCACCAGCGTGACCAGAGACGACTTGCCCGATGGCGGGGCGGAACATTTTTATCAGTGCATTATGGCAGTCCGCGAGCGGACCGGAGCCTCCGTCGAGGTGCTAACCCCTGACTTTGTGCAGTGCAAAGAGTCCCTCGATCGCGTGGTAGAGGCTCAGCCCGAAGTCTTTAATCACAACATGGAAACCGTTCCGCGGCTTTACAGGCGAGTTCGTGGCCCTAAGAGTGACTATGCGTGGACGTTGAAGATGCTGCGTCGGGTTCGCGAGCTGGACAGCCAGGTTCGCACCAAGAGCGGCCTGATGCTGGGGCTTGGAGAGGAACGAGGCGAGTTGCTCGATGCCCTTGCCGATCTGCGCGATCACGACGTTGATTTCTTGACCTTGGGCCAGTATTTGCAGCCTGGCGAGAAGTACTTGCCCGTGGTGCGTTACGTTCCACCCGAGGAATTTGACGAATTAGCCGAAATCGCCAAGGGAATGGGGTTCAAGAAAGTTGCCAGTGGCCCATTTGTTCGCAGCAGCTATCATGCTCGCGATATGGCGGAAACCGAACTGTAGCGGTTTGGCGTCGGATGGCTTCCAACGGCGGGAACGCTTCCATTGTGCGGCGCGCACGCTTATCTTAGGTCCACGGGCCTGTCAAGTTTTTGGTGATCGGATGCTAGTATTTCGCCAGCATCGATCGCGACCGCATTGCAAATGCTGCAATGCTGCCCGTCGGTGGTGTGATGAGCGAGATTCTGTTTCACTACAAACGACCCGATCCCACAACGTGGGTCTACTTATCGTCATTTTTGACGATCGGGTTGTTTTTCGTGTTCCATCGTTTCTGGAGCATCCGCAATCTCGACATTTTGATGTTGATTTTGTTAGCTCCCGGTTTGTTGATGGTGCATCAGGGACGTCGTGACGAGTTCCATGCTTCGGAATTGGTCGCGGCGGCAGATGCGATGACCCTTGCCGAACAGCCCGCGGCCGGGGAAGCAGAGCCCGCGGCCGGGGAAGATGCTAGTGCCGACCGTCCGATGGCAGCGGATGAATTGCCTGCCGACGATCTGTCAGCGGGCGCCACCGGGCTGGCGACGGCCGAGTCACCTACGACGGCGATCGATGCAGACCCATCGCCCGCTGAAGACCCATCGCCCGCTGCAGATTCGGCCAGCGAGCTCACTCCGCGACCGAACAAGCTCCGCGATAATGCGGAGGCGGTCCTTTCGCTTCGCGATCGGCTGGGTTTGATCGGCGATGTCGAAAGTGCCAGAAGCCTGCAGCTGCGTGGCTTTATTTGGCTGTTAGCGATTCAAGTGCTGATTTTGTTGCGGTTGTTGCTCGATTCAGCGATGGTTCGCCGCCCCTTGCTCGATCCCAATTTGACGACCGGTGGGCTGTTTTTTATCGGCATTTCGTTGCTAGTGTTCCTGATGGCGAACGTCATCACCAGCACGGCGCGGCAGAATCGCGAGCAGGGTCCGGAGCTGTCGCGAGCCGGTTATCCGTTGATGCAAGCACTGCCGACTTTGCCGACGCGTCCTGACGCCTTTGAACGGCTCGACGCGCCGATCACCGAAGCGGTGATGGAAGCGCCCGAGCCTTCGCCGACCGCGAGTGCCGTAGTAGCCAGGGTGTTGGTCATTCTGGCGCACATTGCGGTCTTGGTCGGAATTGTTTTGATCGGTTATCGACACTTTGGGAATCTCCGCGCCGGCACGGGGTGTGCGCTGCTGTATTTGATGCTGCCCTATACGGCTCAGATGACGGGCCGTGTCGATCATGTGTTGCCCGCAGCGATGTTAGTTTGGGCCGTGTTGATGTACCGCAGGCCCTTGTTTGCCGGAATCTTTTTGGGACTGGCCGCCGGACTGGTCTATTACCCCCTGTTTCTGTTGCCGCTATGGGTCAGTTTTTATTGGCAGCGGGGGCTGCGACGTTTCAGTACCGGCGTCATCGTGACGATTGGGTTGCTGATGGTCTTGCTCAGCTTGGGCGGATCGGAATCGTTCGTCGATAGCCTCCGGCAGATGTTTGGCCTGTGGTTACCGCGGCGAGAAAACTTGGAGGGCGTTTGGGGGCTGGGTTGGTTCGCCATCTGGCGGTTGCCGGTCCTGGTTGCCTTCTTATTGTTGGCCGGTTTTTATTCCGTCTGGCCGTCGCAGAAAAACCTCGGCACATTAATCAGTTGCTCCGCATCGCTGATGGTGGCGGCTCAGTTTTGGCATGGCTACGGCGGCGGTTTATACATTGCTTGGTTCTTGCCGTTGTTGCTGCTGACGATTTTCCGGCCGAATCTGGAAGATCGCGTGGCCCTGAAGGTGATTGGCGGCGGCACCGTTCCCAACAACCGCCGCATTTCCGATTCACAGACTGAGGCTGCGTAGGTGCACGAAGAGAATGAGTTGGCGACTTTGTCGGGGACAGGTTGCCACGACGCAATGGAGCGTTACGAAGGTCGTTTGGCCGAACTGGGGCGGCAGCGCGAGTCGCTCAAGCAGATTGATCGACGTTGGCACATGGCACGCTTGGTGGCATTTTTCACCGCCGGCGGTTGCCTGTTCTTCGGTTACGTCGATTCATTGGTCGCACTGCAGTGGATTGGCTGGTGTGCGGTGATCGCCTTTTTGATCATCATCACGCTGCATCAGAAGGTGCGTGATCAGTTGGGAGAAATCCGGCGTGCCCGTTCGGTGACGCGACGCTTGCTGGCTCGTTTGCAACGCCGTTGGGATCGGTTGCCACTGTGGCATCCAAGCGAAGAGTGGATGGCGGACAATGGCGTGTCGGCGGACGTCGCCGATGACCTCGATCTATTTGGTCGCGGTTCGCTGTTTCAGTTGGCTTCCGTGGCTTCGACCGGACCGGGCTTGCGGACTTTGGCGCGGTGGTTGGGCGGAGCTGCGGACAGTGAACCGGCGGAAGCCCGCGCCGACGCGATCGCGGTGTTGGCACCCCTGCGTGAGGAACGCGAAGCTTTTTACTTGCTAGCCAAACGGGCGGCCGATGGCACGGCGGAGCCGGACCGATTTGTGGAATGGGCCAGCGGCCCGACCTATTTGCAAGATCGAGCCTGGCTGAGCCTCTGGGCACGGCTGTCTCCGATTGTGCTGACGATTGGCTGTGTGGCGGCGATCGTGCTGGGCAATCTCCCGTTGTTGCTGGCAGTGATCGGTGCGGTGGTGGGCATCAATGTGCTGCTAACGGTGATGCATCTGGGGCCGATTCACGATATTTTTTCCGTGGCGCTGAGTGGTCGTGGCGACGTGGAAGGTTACACCCAGTTGTTTGCCACCGCCGAACATCTACCCGATGCACCGGAGAGCTTGTTGGACATCAAGCAGACGCTGGTGGGCGATCCTCGGGTAAGCGCCGTGGTCGCTTTGAAGGAGATGCAGTCGGCCGCGTCGATGGCATCGCTGCGGCACTCCGGGATCCTCTTTATCGTGTACGTGATCCTGCAAGCGATCGCGCTGTGGGACGTGCATGTGTTGTCGCGGTTGGAGAAATGGCAGCGGCGTCACGGTGGCAACGTTTCGAAATGGTTCGCGGCCTTGGGTTCAATGGAAGCCTTTATGTCGCTCGCGGCATTACGAGACGAATACCCACAGTGGGCTAGGGCGACGTGGGCCAACGCTACCGATGGTCGGTCGCTTGCGGCGACGCAGCTTGGCCACCCGCTGCTGACGGATGAAAATCGGGTTCCCAATGACGTGACGATCGGTCCGACGGGGACCGTGTTGTTGGTGACCGGATCGAACATGTCAGGCAAAAGCACGATGCTGCGATCGGTGGGGCTGAATGTGATGTTGGCTTCCGCGGGGGCTCCCGTCTGTGCGGCCCGGTTTCATTTGCCGACACTCGAATTGTCGACCAGCATTCGGGTTCGAGACAGTGTCCGCGAAGGGGTTTCGTTTTACATGGCGGAACTGAAGCGATTGCGGGCGGTCGTTCAGCACGCGCGCGAACTGCGGTCATCCAAAGAGCATCGAGTGCTGTATTTATTGGACGAAATCTTACAGGGTACGAACAACCGCGAACGGCAAATTGCGGTTGCCCGGGTGCTGGGGCATTTGATTGATACCGGGGCGATCGGTGCAATCAGCACGCATGATCTCGATTTGGCTGACGACCCGCTGTTGCAAAGCGTCGCGCATCCGGTGCACTTTCGTGAAACGATTGAGCAAGATGCCAACGGTCGCGACACCATGACATTCGATTACGTCATGCGTGAAGGGGTGACGCCCACGACGAACGCCCTGCGGCTGCTGGAAATGGTCGGTTTAGGCGAACAGGAACGGCATGCCAACGAAGCTGACGAGCCGGCAGAGCGAAAGGCGTAGCGTCGCTCGTGGGGACTAACCGAGCGGGATCGTATCCATCACGTGGTAGGTCGGCCCTTGCTTGTCCAGATAGCTGGCGTAAACGCGGACCTCGGTCGCTTCCATCCAGCCCAGATCCAGATCGGCATGTGCGGAGATCCGTTGCTGAAGCTGGGCCGGGTTGCGGCCACCACGTCGGGTCCGGCCGAGTGTGAGGTGGGGCATCCAGTCACGCGGTTCGCGTTTAAACCCAAGTTTGGCAAAGGCGATTTCGAGACGCTCGACCAACGCCGCCAGCACATCGCCCCCGGTTTCGATACCGGCCCACACGATGCGTGGGCGTTCCGCGTTGGGGAATCCTCCGACGCCGCACACGTGAAGTTCGGTGACGGGCGTCGGCTCGCAGCACTCGCGGACTGTCTTGCAGACCTCGGGAATCAACGTGTTGTCGACTTCTCCCAGAAACTTCAGGGTCAAATGAAGGTTGTCCAGGGGAACCCAGCGAACGCCATCGCCACTGTCTTGTAAGGCGTGAACCAAGCCTTTGGCAGCACTCTGAACTTTGGCGTCGATGGGAATAGCGATAAAGGTGCGAATGTCTTTCATAATAGGTACTATTGTCATCGATCGTCACTTGATCAACCATTGATGGCTTGCTGGCGGGCGATTTTTAGCGAGCCTTTTTTAAGGCACGCAGGTCAGACGCACGCGGGTGAGGCGGGTGGTGACCGAACCGAGGGAGCCACCGGTGCGTTGTGGGAAAGGGGGCCGTCGATCTCTTGCCTGATTTTTTAAAAACCATGTCAATATGAACCACCCGATCCGCTCTTCGCCCATGCCCTTTCAGCCCAAGCGGATGCTTGGGGGCGGGCACCGACAAACCGTTTGGTCCGCTTTCGACGCGGCTTCGCCGCTTGCTTATCGAGCCCGTCCGTTGACGGTCACGCTGCGCGATGGCGATTGCGTGGTGCTGCATGACGACCAGCCGCCGGCGTGGCGCGCCGGAGATCCTTCGCTGTTGCTGATCCATGGCTTGTGTGGCTGTCATGCGGCCGGTTACATGGTCCGTTTGGCCGCCCGGTTTAATGCCGAAGGAGTCCGCACCTTTCGGCTCGACATGCGTGGATGCGGTGCGGCGGTGGGACACTCGCGTGCCTTGACTCATGCCGGTCGCAGCGACGACGTCGTCGACGCCTTGGCGGTGCTTGCTCAAGAAACGGTGGCGGGACCGATTTGGGCGTTGGGCGTGTCGCTGGGAGGCAACCAGTTACTGCGCGCCGTCGGCCGTATCGATAGTGGGCAAAGCGATATCTCGGGGCAGGGGCTGGATCGTTTGCAACGCATTGCCGCAATTGCGCCGCCGATCGATTTGGCGCACTGCAGTCGCAATATGCAGCGTCCAAGCCTGCGGTTTTACAACTGGTACTTCATCCGCAAATTGCTGCGGAGTGTACCGACGAAAGTCCGTCAGGGTGAAGCCTTTCAGCGGCTCGTCCTGCGTCCACGACCGCGGACGCTGCGAGAGTTAGACGAACGTATCACCGCTCCGATGAGTGGTTTTCGTGATGCCGAGCATTATTACGCAGACGCTTCGGCGGCTCCTTTACTACAGCATCTGGTCACGCCGACATGGATTTTGGCCAGCCAAGACGATCCGATCGTGCCGGCTGATTGTTTTACCAACACGTCGCTGTCGAGCAGCGTGCGGATGATGATCACCCAGCGGGGTGGCCATGCCGGTTTTATCGCCCGCAGGGGAGAGGCCTGGATGGACGACTGCTTAGTCGATTGGTTTCAAGAACGTTTGTAAGGCATGGAACAGTTGGTGCGCAGCACCGCTTGTTCGGAAGTCCATTGTGACGCGCGTGAAAGCGAAATTCTGGACGAACTACAGACGTTGTCGGCGATGGCCAGCACGACTCAAGTTCCCTTGGAGTCGGCTGAGCAGGAGTTAGCGAAGGCTAATTGACCTTGCCTTTGGCTTCCATTTTGCCCCAGCTATCGCGCAGGCCGACGGTCCGATTGAAGATCGGTTGGCCGGGCTGGCTGTCGGGGTCGACGCAAAAGTAACCGGTTCGCTCGAACTGCACGGAGCTGCCGACGGGCATCTCCAGTAGCGACGGTTCGACTTTGGCGTGAGTGGTCGAGAGCGATTCCGCGTTGAGGTGATCGAGGAACGAACCTTCTGGCGCAGCGGCGTCTGGCTTTTCCACGTTGAACAAGCGGTCATACAGTCGGACTTCGATGTCGCCAGCATGTTCGGCGCTCACCCAGTGGATCGTGCCCTTGCATTTACGGTCCGACTGGCCACCGCCACTGTGCGTCTCCGCATCGTAGGTGCAGAGGATTTCGGTGATGTTACCGTCCGCATCTTTGACCACATCGTGGCAGTCGATGATGTAGGCGTACCGCAGTCGTACCGCACCCCCTTTTTTCAAACGAAAGTACTTCCGTGGTGCTTCCTCGCGGAAATCTTCGCGATCGATATAGAGGGTGCCGGAGAAGGGGACCTGCCGTGTTCCGGCGGAAGCGTCTTCTGGATTGTTAACCGCTTCCATCATTTCGATTTTGTCGGCGGGCCAATTGGTGATCGTCAGTTTGATCGGATCCATGACCGCCATGCGTCGTGGCGCGACCTCATTGAGATGATTGCGAACGGCATTTTCAAGCTTGACCACATCGATGGTGCTGTTGAATTTCGCGACGCCGATATCATCGCAGAAGTTGCGGATCGATTCGGGCGTGTAGCCTCGGCGACGCAGGCCCACGATCGTCGGCATGCGAGGATCGTCCCAGCCGGTAACGTGCTTTTCCTGCACCAATTGCAGCAACTTGCGTTTGCTCATCACAGTGTAGGTGATGTTCAGTCGTGCGAACTCAATTTGTCGCGGGTGGTGAATCGCTAGGCTGTTGCAGAACCAGTCATAGAGCGGGCGGTGGTTCTCGAATTCGAGCGTGCAAATCGAGAACGAAATGTTCTCCAAGGAGTCGCTCTGCCCGTGTGCCCAGTCGTACATGGGGTAGATGCACCAAGTATCGCCCGTGCGATGGTGGGTTGTGTGCATGATGCGATACATCACCGGATCGCGCATGTTGAGGTTGGGCGACCGCATGTCGATCTTGGCACGCAGCGTCCGCGTTCCGTCGGGGAACTCACCCGCCTTCATGCGGGCGAACAGGTCGAGGTTTTCTTCAACCGAGCGATCGCGGAAAGGGCTGTTCTGGCCCGGTTCGGTCACGCTGCCGCGATACTCGCGTGTTTGTTCCGAGTTCAGGTCACAGACATAGGCTTTGCCGGCTTGGATCAGTTGCACCGCCCAGTCATAAAGTTGCGGGAAGTAATCGCTGGCATAGTGCAGGTTGTCCCACTGAAACCCCAGCCAACGGATGTCCTCTTTGATGGAATCGACGTACTCGGTGTCTTCTTTGACCGGGTTGGTGTCATCGAAGCGGAGGTTGCAGGTGCCGTCGTATTTTTCGGCCAGCGAAAAATTGAGGTAGATGCTTTTGGCGTGCCCGATGTGCAGGTAGCCGTTAGGCTCCGGCGGAAAACGGGTCTGCACACCACTGAACCGGCCCGACGCTAAATCCTCTCGAATGGCGATTTCGATGAAGTTTAGCTTTTCGTTGGCGTTCTCTTCTGGCGGGTGGCTTTCAGCGGCGGACATCCGGTTTTCCTAAACGTAAAATGCAGGGGACTCGTTAGCAGCCTGCAATTATGACGCCGGCAGGCGATTCTGCCAGCGCTACCGAATTAAGTCTGCTTGGTGGCCGCCGGCGGGCTGGTGGGCTCGTCTGCGGTGGGCTCGTCTGCGGTGACTTCGGGTGGCGTTTCGAGCGAACGAATGAAGTTGATCAAATGCCACACATCCGGTTCCTCGAATTCTCCCGGCACGTAGGTGACCGCAGGCATGGGCGTCCCGGCGATGCCTACGGTGATCCGTCGGTAGAGATCTTCGGGGGACGATCCGCCGCGGAAGATTCCTTCCGAGAAATTTCGGGGGTGAATGTTTTTGGGTGGCAGCGCCCCGCGTGCCATCAGCGGAATCAGGGCATCGCGATCTTCGGGCTTCAAGCCAACGCGGACGGTCCAATCCTTGGTCCAGTCGTCGTAGTCGGTCGTCTGGCCATCGCCTTTGCCTTCGTTGCCATGGCACTTGCTGCAGGCAGCGATCTTGCCACGAAACAGTTGTCGACCGCGTTCGACCGAGGCGAGCAGCACTTCCGCTTGGTCGCCGTCCAGCATTTCGCGAAACTCGGCGTTGGAGGCCGGGACGGGAATGGCATCGTCATTGGGCAGTTCGACTTCGACAACCTCATCCTCTGCATCGAGCCAATCTTCGGCGATATCGACCACGTGGTCGGTCGCGTATTCCCACGCTTCATCAAACACTTCGGCTTCTTCTTCGACAGCCGAGCCCTGGAAAGCGGGGTTGATGATCCGTTCGCCACCGGCAACGTCGAGCTCCAAGATCGCATCATCGATCATCGCTCGTTCGACTTCGCCTCGCCAGGAAAGGTAGACAACATAATCGATCAACGCATCGACTTCTTCGTCGGTCAGATTCGGCAACGCCTTCATCATCGTTCCTGAAACCCCCCCTCGGATGATTGTTGCCAGATCATCCCGAGTCGGCTTGGCGTTTTTCGTGGTGCTCTTGAATTTGAAGACGCCCAAGCGATAGTCACGCGGATAAGGGGTGGACAGAGCGGCCGTTTCGCCACGTCCGTTGCCGGTCGCGCCGTGGCAGGTGACACAGAGATGTTCTTTGTAGAGCGCTTGACCCTTCAGCAAGTGATCGGCATGGACTACCGCTGCCAAATCCTCGTCCTCCCCGATTAAATCGGGTAGCTTCGGAGACTCCGCGGTGCCGAATAATTCTTGGACGGCCCAATTGGTGTCATCCAGGACCTGCTGCATCGGCACGCCCTCTTTCAATTCGTACTTGTAGGCATGCACAAGGTTGGGTTCAAACGACTGCGTGGTGACGGAATCTTCATTGCTACAGCCTGCGATTGCTACAGCGACCGCAGCGGCGGTGCAGAGCAGAGAGTTACGATTCATCTGAGGAATCCTCCGGAGTTTGTTCGGTGTTGGACGTGGGTGCCGAAGCTTGCGAAGCGGTCGGCCAAGGAGCAATGGATTGACCTTCGGCGCCTTTTCCTCCCTCCGCGTTGGTTCCGCGAAGGCTGGCTACGTAGCAAGACACCAGAATGATTTCGTTTTCGTTCAGTTTGCCCGTCCAAGCCGGCATTTGGCCTTGACCGGCGCCCTTCTTCAGCACCGTCACGATGTCTTCGAGATGCTTCACGTTCTTGTATTGGTCATCGGTCAAGTTCGGACCGACCTTGCCTTGGCCATGAATCCCATGGCACTGAGTGCAGTTGGTTTTGAACACGCTCCGTCCCACGCTCAGCCATTGCGGTTCGCCGAGGAACCGCACCAAGGTTGGTTCGTCGGCGGTCAGTTCACCAATTTCGGCGAACTGCAACCGCGAGTTGGCTGCTAGTGCGGTCTCGAAACGTTCGGTGGGGCTGCGTCCGGCGGCACCCGCATGAAAGTAGGGGAAGTACAGCAGCGGCGAGATCACGATGGCTCCGAGGAGCAGTTTCCACCACAGCGGAAGCGAGCCATCGCCGAGCTGAATGCCATCGTAAACGACCGGTTGAGAATCGTCGGAGGCGGTAGCTGCCGAATCCTTGGAAGGGCCAGGGGATGGATTCGATTGAGTCATTGAGGGACTCCAATGAAAAGGACAGGAAGCATCGCTGGAGGATTGGAACGCGCTTCGGAGCCGCCCATGGATCGTCGGGACTGGGTGACTTGTTCGGGTAGCGAAGGTGTCGACGAACCGGGCGGCTCGGTGGCGGTTGCCGGAGCATCGACGCCGCTTGTTCCCAAGCCTTGCAAGTAAGCCAGCAGAGCCAAACCTCGTGATTCCAGCACCAGTCGCTCCCCACGGTAAACCGGTCCACCTTCAGCGATCAAGTCTGCCGTAATCGCTTCGGCCTGCGCCTTGGCGGCTTCGATTGTGGCATCGGTATCGACCGCGTCGGGCTGGGCGGCAAACCGACGTGTCAGCGCCACGATCGCTTCGTAGTCGAGCGGCTGATCGAGCAAAGTATCGTAGGCTGGCATCAAGCTGCCCGGCGACGCCAATTCATGACGCGGGTTTTCCAGATGTTGCCAATGCCAGAGGTGACTGCGTTTGCCACCTTCACGAGCGAGGTCGGGACCGACCCGACGCTCACCCCACAGGCTGGGACGGTCGTGGACGCTGTCAGCGGGTCGGCTGAAGTCGCCGTAACGAATCGACTCGGCGACTAGCGGACGCACCGTTTGGGTATGGCACTGCACGCAACCTTCGCGAACGAAAATCTGACGACCTGCCAGTTCCAGCGGAGTGTAAGGATGCGTCGCCACCGACGCTTCGCCGGAGCCCTGCCATGGCGTCGGCAAGAGCGCCATCCCGATCCCGATCAGCAGCAGGATGGCCACGCGAAACATCATACGCACTGGAAAGCGTTCCAGATCGTGGTGCCAACGCATTTGCTTCCACTGATCCAGCTTGATGGCGGTTTCCAGCACCGGAGCCGATCGCAGTGGACTGGGGTGTGGAGCGGTCGCGGCGAGCGGCTCGCCGCGGTCTTCTCGGACCGCTTCGGCGATGGCCGGTTGATAAGTATGCGGCCGACCGGCATGCATACGCAGCAAAGCCACGGCATAAGTCAGCAGCCCGAGTAGCACGATCGACCAGCCAGCTAGCCGAAGCCACAGCAGCGGCGTGTTGGCGACCACCACGTCGACAAATTCGGGATGCGTCAAACGGCCCGTCTCGTCCAGTCCCATTAGCATCGTCGCTTGCCGATAGCCGGCGACATACAGGGTCAGCACTTCGATCGCCACACCAATCACCAGCAGTCGAACGCTCCAGAACAGGGCGGGGGATTCGACACGGTTGGTCTGGACCAACCGCGGCCAGATCCATGTCCCGGCACCCAGCACGCCCAGGCCGGCAAACGCCAGCAGCATCAGTTGGGAATTGGCCACCGTCCAGTCGGTGTACTGAACGCTCGCAGACATTTGCCGCAGGCTCAGCCAGCCGCTGTCGACGACATAGACGGCGTAGGCCACGACCGACCAACGCATGAACGCGACCGCGGTGTCGTCGCGCATGTCGCGCGCCATGCCGAGGCTCCGCCAGAGGTTGATCGCGCCAGCCAAGCCTCCCAACGCCATCAACAGTCCGCAGAACATGCCTAGTGAATCAAGTCCCGCAGGCAGTGGCGTGAGGTGCTGATTTTGCGGCCCAGCCCATACCGCCAGTCCGACCAGTGACCAAAAGTGAATGACCGCCATGCGATAGCTGTGGATTGGTTTTCCGGTCGCCTTGGGGATGACGTAATACAGCACTCCCAATACCGGAGCGACAATTAGAAAGCTGAGCAGAGAACGACCGGTGGCCCAATACAGCAGCGCGTCATCGGTTCCACTCAGCCAAGAAGGCTGGTCGGCGGCGTGCATCACCCCTGCCAAGCCGTTGACCCCCGACAGCATGCTGAGCACGTACAACAGCGGTGTGGCGACTAATGAGGCCACGACAAACCAACTGGTAATGAATAACCCGCGACGTCGGCGTCCCGAAATCATCGAGCCGACGTTGGCGGCGTACAGTAACCAGATGGCCAAGAAAAACATCTGGCTCAGCCAATGCGAAGTCACCAAACTGAGGACCACGAACGCCTGCCAGCCCCAGAGATGCATCCCGCCGAGGGCCTGTTGCAAGCCGTTGCTCGTCAAGCGCTGTAGCGCAAAGTAGCTGGCTGCAAACAGACCGTTGGACAGAAAGCCAAACACCAACAGTCGCACGGCCAGCGGACGCAGGCTCGCAAACGAAAGTTGGGATGCGGTCTCTTGCCAGGTCGGAACCGCCAGCATGGCAATCGCCGCCAGCCACACCACCGCGGCGATGACGCCCCACAAGACCATGGTGGTCAGGAAAAATCGGGGCAGGTCTTCGTCATATCGGACGCGTTCGACCGCAGCGGGTGCGGGGGCGTCGGGGAGAGGAAGTGGGGCGGTCGTTGGCATGCGGTAACGGGAGGGTGGAGAGTAGAAAACGAATGCGTGGTCCGCAATCAGTATAGCCGACCGGCTGGAAATCTTCGCGGCGGTCAGGGGCTATCTATTGCGACAAATCGCCTCATCAAGGTCGCTGTCGCGAAAGATTTCCCCGCGCCCGCATGCTTGGCAAACGCTATCGCGGGTCAAGCGCCGCGCTGCCCAGGCCACGCCCACGAGGAATGTATTTGCACATCATGATTCCAAGGAAATACAAGAAAATCAGCGGGATGGCTAAGGCAACCATGCTGGTCACATCGGCGGGCGTGAGGATCATCGAAGCAATGCAGATCACCAGGATCGCAATCCGCCAACTGCTTATGTACGACTCGACGGTGAAGATGCCGATCCGTTCCAGGAACAGCATGATGATCGGCAATTGAAAGGCGATGCCAAAGCCGAGCGGCAGCAGCAGCACGAAATTCATGTAATAGCTCAACCGTGGCTGGATATCGACATTCATTCCGGCGTTAAATGTCAGCAGGAAGTTGAGGACGTAGTACAACACCACAAAGAAGGCGAGACACACCCCGGCGGTAAACAGCACCACGCTGACAGGCAGGTAAACGTAAACGTAACGACGCTCGTGGTCGTACAGGCCCGCAGCGACAAAGCCCCACAGGTTGTAGAAAATCATGGGGCTGGCGATCACCGCACCGATCATCAGGCCCGCTTTGATCCAAATCATGAAGCCTTCCTCGGTCTTGTGCGAATTTAACCCAGCCGAGGCGGGGCGCATCATGACCTGTCGCTGCAGTTGACTGGGGTCCAGTTCACTGCCCAGCAAGGCTTCCAGGTCGGCCTGTTCGGCTTGAATGAAAGGCGGAAGCGGCAGCGTTTCGGAGTCGGCCGGTTTCGTGTCGGCCGGTTTCGTGTCGGCCGGTTTCGTGTCAGCCGGTTTCGTGTCAGCCGGTTTCGTGTCAGCCGGTTTCGTGTCAGCCGGTTTCGTGTCAGCCGGTTTGGTGTCAGCCGGTTTGGTGTCGGCCGGTTTGGTGTCAGCCGGTTTGGTGTCAGCCGGTTTGGTGTCAGCCGGTTTGG
>CAYZHQ010000073.1:0-9861 GCA_964477385.1 uncultured Pirellulaceae bacterium | reverse complement strand
GCCGGTTTGGTGTCAGCCGGTTTGGTGTCAGCCGGTTTGGTGTCAGCCGGTTTGGCGTCGGCCGGTTTTGGGTCGGCCGGTTTGGAGTCAGCCGGGCCTGTCTTCGCCGCCAGTTCTTTCGCTGAAGGGACCAGGAAAACCGTTTCGATCTCAAAGGCGTTTTCGACCAGAAACTGTTTGAGGGGCCGCAACGCGTTATCGGCCGGATCGAGCCCGCGCATGGCGATCGCTCGATCGGCACGAAATGTCAGAATCGCTTCTTGCAACGGAGCTTGGACAAAATTGACCAATCGGTCGGCGAAGACCAATCCGATCGCCAGCCCAATGGCCAGCCAAATTACGGCTCCTCGCAAGGCACTTCGCAGTTCTTCGAGATGCTCCCCGAAGGTCATCGTCGAGTCATCGAACAGGTTATCTTTGGGACGGGATGGCAATTCCACGATCGAACGGTTTCCGAATGAGCTGCAAACGACTAGGGCATCGTTTGATGGAGGGACTGGTAGGTTTCGCAGGCGGCTTGGGGCCGTCGGGCCGTCGGGCCGACGTGACGGTCTGGTGCCGGCGACGCAAACCAGTTTAACTACCAACCAAGGTTTTGGTGAGGTGGACCGACGAAACGTCGCATATGACGTTTGAAACGTTTAAGACGCTTTTAAGGAGGGAAGGTAGCGATGCTCTATCCAATGCAGTTCGTGCCTGTCTTGCGTGACTACTTGTGGGGTGGTCGGCGGTTAGGCGAAGTCTTGGGAAAACCGCTGCCGGCTGACAAAACCGCTGCGGAGAGTTGGGAAGTCGTCGACCATGGCGACGACCAAAGCCGTGTCGCCAACGGTGCCCTGGCAGGCAAAACGCTAGGCGAAATCGTGCGCGAGTTCCCCACCGAACTGTTCGGCAAAGATCAGCTCGATCCGCGTGGCCAACGGCGGACCAGCTTCCCACTGTTGCTGAAGTATCTCGATTGTAACCGAGACTTGTCGGTTCAGGTGCATCCCAGTGACCGCTACGCTGCCCAGCTAACGCCGCCCGATTTGGGGAAAACCGAAGCGTGGTACATCGTCGATGCAAAGCCGGGCAGCAAAATCTACGCGGGCTTGCAGGCGGGTGTCGGCCGCGACGAATTGGCTCGGGCGATGGCCGCTGGACGAACCAGCGAAGTATTGCACATCCTCGAACCTCAGCCGGGCGACTGTGTTTTTATTCCCGCGGGCACCGTGCATGCCTTGGGGGCAGGCTTGTTGGTTGCTGAAATCCAGCAAGCCAGCGACACCACCTTTCGCCTGTTTGACTGGAACCGCGTCGATGGTCAAGGAAATTCGCGACCATTGCACGTCGAGCAAGCGCTGGAGGTGACCGACTACCAACGCGGCCCGGTTGGCGTCCAATCGCCCGCTTCGGCTGGCGGGCGTTGGCAACGGTTGGTCGCCTGTGACAAATTCCAACTCCATCGGGCGGAGGGAAAGGGGGAATGGACGGTCGGCGATACGCCGCAATTGGTGATTTTGACCGTCCCGCGAGGCTCCGCCGTGGTGCATTGCGACGATGCCGAATATTCGCTGCCAACGGGCGGCACGCTGCTGTTGCCCGCTTGTTCGGGGGTTGCGGAAATCGAGCTAAATAACCGGGCGAGCACGGTCCTGGCCATGCAGTTGCCATAGCGCTTTGTCGAATTGTCGGACAATTAAGCGTGGTTTAGGCGTCGCCGTATAGGGTGGGGCCCCCTCCCAAAGATGAGTCACCGCCGTGACAGGCTTTCGCCGATCGGCAAAACCGTTTCTCAAGCTAGCATTCTGGGCAATTCGGCGTGCTGTCGCTGGTGCGTCTTTCGCACCGGCGCCGATGAAACGCAAGCCGGGCTAGGAACGTCTTGGCTTACCGCCTTCGATTTGGCTAGTATCCCTCAGCGGTCCGCCCGCACACGTCCTTCTCCAACCGTTAAAGCTAGTGCAATGCGAACTTTCGCCTTCCTGTTCTGCTGCCTCCTGCTGCTGTCGATAGGCTGCCGCCAGCGACCGCTGTTGGCACCGCCGGGGCCGATTCAATTGCAGCAGAACCGAGCGGTCATCCACGATCCGTTTCCTCAGAACGACATCGGCGTCGAAGAACAAGCTGCCCGCCCACGCGAGTACTCGAAACCGCTTGCCGAGCCGGTTCGTGATCGCCTGTACCGCGACGCGTCGCCCTGGTGGCACTTCGGTCGGTAGCGGCAGGCGGGGTGATTTTTTTTCTGCACTCAGGGGGCTCGCGACCGACACCAAGCATCCGGTTTCGTATTCGGTTTGCGGTGCGGTACGAGTAACTGCCGGGAATCCTTGACTGCCCAGAGCGTCAAGACAGGTTTTGTGCTAATCTGGCGAGTTGAACCCTGTTTTTTCAACTAGCTCTGACAATCCCCTACCGATCTTTCCCTGAATGGCTGCTCCCAAACGTTCCGCTGGTCGTGCTTCTCAAACTGGTAGTCGCAAGACGACCAAGCGTTCCGCTGCGCCGGCGGCGGGCGGCAACCAAGCTGCCGGCGGCAAGCAAAGGCTCCAGAGAGTGTTGGCCGCCGCCGGTCTGGGTAGTCGACGTCAATGCGAAGCTTACATTACCGAAGGACGGGTCGAAATCGACGGCGAGATCGTCGACCGCTTGGGATCGACGGTCGATCCGCAGCAGAGCAAGATTTTTGTCGACGGCTCACGATTGAGTATGCCCAAGATGGTGTACTTCGTGCTGCATAAGCCGACCGGGGTGGTGACCACCAACCGCGACCCGATGGGGCGGCCACGTGTCATCGATTTGATTCCCCCCGAATACCGCGTCTTTCCCGTCGGTAGGCTCGATCGCAATAGCGAGGGGCTGATTCTGATGACCAACGATGGCGCGTTGGCCGATCAATTGACGCACCCCCGTTACGGGGTGATGAAAGTCTACCAAGTCACCGTCGCCGGGCAGGTGACGCCCGAAGCGATGAAAAAAATGCGAGAAGGCATCTTCATCGCTGAAGGACGCGTCCGCGTCGAAGGGGCTCGGATTCGCAAAGCCCGCGGCAAAGCTACCGAGATGGAGATCACTCTTCGCGAAGGGAAGAACCGCGAGATCCGCCGCATCTTGGCACGCTTGGGCCACAAGGTCCAGCAACTACGCCGCATCGCGATCGGGCCCTTGCGATTGGGGGAATTGCCGGTCGGTGCCTATCGTCAGCTCGGTTTTGACGAAATAAAGAAGCTCAAGGCCGAGGCTCATGCCGGAACGATGCGGGCGAGCGGTGAAGGGGAAGAGGACGTTGACGGCGATTCATTCGCACCGCCGCGGCCGAAGACCAAAAAAGCAAGCAAGCCCAAAGCCGCGCGAACCCGATCGGGCACATCGCCATCGGCCGCCAAGTCACCTCGCGGTAAGTCACCTCGCGCCAAAACTCCAGCGGCTACCAAGCCACGGCCGGCCGCCGGTAAACCCCGTAAGCCCGGTAAGCAACCTCCAGCGGCACGCGGCGAACTGAAAATGGATCTCTCGGCATCGACGTCGCGAACCGGTTCGATCATCGGAGCCGAAACCGAACCCGAGAAACAGGACAAGGCCAAGCGGACTACCAAACGGACCGCTAACAAACGGACCAGTCGCAAGACGGTTGGCGACAAGACCCGCGGGCGATCAACTGGCAAATCCGCCGGCCAAGGGCGGCCCGCGGCAGACCGTAAACGATCGCCCGGCAAGAACAGAGGACGTTAAGACTGTGAGCCACTCGCTGCATGCGGCACACTACGCCGATCAACTGCAACAAGTCGATGCGGCGGTCGTCGCGAATCGTGAAATCGCGCGTGAGACATTTTTGGTGCGTTTGAATGCACCGGAGATTGCTCGTCGCGTTGTGCCGGGGCAGTTTGTCATGATCCGCATCGCCGGGCTGGATGATCCGCTGATCGGGCGTGCGTTGGCGGTGTTCAATGTGGGGCTGGATGAAGCAGGCCGGCCTGCAACGATCGATTTGGTCTACATCCGCAAAGGCAAGTTGACCACTTGTTTGGCACGAGCTGCTGTCGGCAGCCAAGTCACCCTTTGGGGACCGCTCGGCAACGGTTTTGCTCCCGAACCTTGCGAGCATCTAGTGATGGTTGCCGGCGGTATCGGACAGACCCCTTTCGTGGCAGTCGCCAAAGAGGCGCTCGGAGTCCAAACGTTTGGCGATCGCCCGAGTGGCTGGGCGCAGCGCGTGTCACTGGTGTATGGAGCCCGCACCGCGGAGTTGCTCGCCGGGGTGGACGATTTTCGCGATTGCGGTGTGGACGTGCAACTTTGCACCGATGACGGGACCGCGGGACAGCAAGCGCTGGTCCCGGTCGTGTTGGAGCAGTTGTTGACAACCGTCGCGACGACGACCGCCAAGGATGCGATCCGAATCGTCTGTTGTGGGCCGGAAATCATGATGGAAAAAGCCGCCGACGTGGCTGCTGCTCATCAAATCCGCTGCCAAGTATCAATGGAAACGCCGATGGCCTGTGGGATCGGAATCTGTTTCTCCTGTGTGGCCAAAGTTCGGCAGTCGGATGGTCAGTGGGACTACAAACGGACGTGCGTGGAAGGTCCCATTTTTGACGCTGACAAGATCTGTTGGTGAGCCTGATGGATTGGTGAACGATGCGAATCATGCACATGACCAGTGGGGGCGCCACCATGAACGGTGCGCTCCAGTACGCCGTGCAGTTGGCGGTGCGCCAAAGCCAGGCCGGTCACCAAGTATGGATGCTGACCCCTGCGGGCAGCTACGTCGCCCAGTCGGTCGCCGACACCGGTGTGCAGCACGTCCCGAGTGCGCTACAGCGTTGGCCGCTCGATGAATTGCGCCGGATTCGCGACTTCATCAACGAACAGCAGATTGAGCTGGTTCACGGTCACACCAGCCGTGGCTTTAACTTTGGCGTTTCGCTGCGTCGTCTGTTTGGTGTGCCGTGTATTTCCACCGCGCACTCGAACAAAATCCAGGTTCACTGGTGCTTGGCCGATCATGTGATTGCCGTCTCGAAGGTCAACGAGGCGTTTCATCGCCGTTGGAATTTGGTCCGTCGGTCACGGATTTCAATGATCCACAATCCGATCGATGTGCAGCGATTTCATCCTCTCGTGGAGACCCAGCGACAGCAGGTTCGCGAGGAGATTGGAATAGCCTCCGAAGCGCTCATGCTGTTGCTCGCCGGCCACATCGTCCGCCGCAAAGGACAACTCACAGCGGTGCACGCCCTGCCGAAAGTGCTCGACCGATTCCCCACAGCTCGACTGGTTTTTGTCGGCACCGAGTCGCATGAGTACGGCCAACAGTTGCGGCAAGAGATCGACCGCATGCAGCTTTCCGATGCGATCCACATCCTGGATACACGGATGGATATCGAGCGGATCTTTGGTGCGGCGGATGTCTGCCTCTGTCCATCGCTGGACGAGCCGTTTGGCTTGACTGCCTGCGAAGCCCTGGCCAGTGAAGTCCCCGTGGTCGCTTCGCGATTGGGTGGTTTTTTGGAAACGGTTCAAGATGGGGGAACCGGTTTGCTGGTGCCACGCAAATCTCCCGTTGCTTTGGCCGATGCGATCTTGAAGTTGCTTGAGGATCCACAGCGGCGAGCCGCCTACGGTCGGGCTGGCCGCGTTTGGGTGCAGCAGAACTTGGCCGTCGATGTCCACGACGCGGCTGTGGAACAGGTCTATCGATCGGTCTGCGTGGGGCGAACCATGGCTGCGCCTGCGGTGTCGACCTCGATTGATAACGACGCCCCCTAAACCGCAACTACCAACGCCGTGAAACCTGCTTCTCCACACACACCGCCGATCGACGATGCTTTGCTGGCCGATCGTTTTCGGCTGCGCCGCGCATGGCGGACGGTCCTCGATCGGCAGGCGGCTGGCCAGCCTTTTGAAGAGGCTCGGCAACGCTTTCAGCTGTCTCTGGATGCTTCGATTGCGGTTCATCAGCAACGCTTGGCCATGCGACCCCAGGTCGATTGTCCCGAGGAATTACCGATTGCGGCTCACCGCGATGCGATTGTTCAACTGATCCAGCAGCGCCAGGTGATCGTGGTTTGTGGCGAAACCGGTAGCGGCAAAAGTACGCAACTGCCGAAGTTTTGTTTGGAAGCGGGGTTGGGCAGGGCTGCGATGATCGGTCACACCCAGCCACGTCGGCTGGCGGCACGCTCCATTGCGGCTCGAATGAAAGAGGAACTGGCGTGCGAGCATGCCGTGGGTTTCAAAATTCGCTTTGCCGACCAGACCGCCCCCACGACGCTGGTCAAGCTGATGACCGATGGCATTCTGTTGGCCGAGACGCAGGGCGACCGCTTTCTGGAGCGCTACGACGCGATCATTATCGACGAAGCTCACGAGCGATCGCTGAATATCGATTTTCTGCTGGGGTATCTGCGTCGACTGCAAGGCAAACGACCCGACTTAAAAATCATTATCACCAGTGCGACGATTGACGCCGAACGGTTTGCCGAGCATTTTTCCGACGAAGCCGGGCCGGCTCCGATCGTCAATGTCGAAGGTCGCGGTTATCCCGTCGAAATGCGTTACCTACCCTGGGAAATTGTCTCGCAACAAGGCGACGAGGAAGGACTTTCGACGTACGACTTAGCGCGTCACGTGATCGCGGGCGTCGAAGAAGTGGTCCGCGAAGGTCGCGGCGATGCACTGGTGTTTCTGCCAACCGAACGTGATATCCGCGAGGTCTCCCATCGCTTGGCCGGCCATTTCAAACGGCTCGGCCATGGGGGCTCGTTGGAATTGTTGCCGCTGTACGCGCGGTTGCCGCAAGCCGAGCAACAACGGATCTTTAATCCCACCGGAAACGGACGTCGGATTGTGTTGGCGACCAATGTTGCCGAGTCCTCCTTGACGGTGCCGCGGATTCATTATGTGATCGACGCCGGGACGGCCCGGATCAGCCGTTACAGCACTCGCAGCAAAGTGCAGCGGCTGCCAATTGAAGCGGTCAGCCAAGCCAGTGCCAATCAGCGGGCCGGTCGTTGCGGTCGCATCGGCCCCGGAGTTTGCGTACGGCTTTACAGTGAAGAAGATTTCCTCAGCCGGCCCCCCTTTACCACGCCGGAGATTCGGCGGACCAACTTGGCGTCGGTGATTCTGCAAACCAAGACGCTGAAGCTGGGGCCGATCACGGAGTTTCCGTTCCTCGATCCCCCACGCCCTGAAGCGATTCGCGAAGGCTTGAAAACGCTGTATGAAATCGGCGCGCTCGGTGATCGAGAGCAGTTGACCGAGATCGGTAATCAGTTGGGGCGGATGCCGGTCGACCCACGCGTGGGACGCATGCTGCTTGCGGCGAAGGAATACGGCGTCTTGCCAGAGGTGCTGGTGATCGCCGCGGCGATTGAAGTGCAGGATCCTCGCGAACGCCCGCCGGACAAACGGCAAGCCGCCGATGAGGCTCATGAAATTTTTCGCGACGCCCGTAGTGACTTTCTAAGCTATCTAAGGATTTGGAATTTCTATCACCAACAGCAAGAAGCACTCTCGCGGAGCCGACTGCAGAAGGCCTGCCGCAGTCGTTTCCTCTCCTACATGCGGCTGCGCGAATGGAACGATGTCTACCGACAACTGAGAGGCTTTGTGGGTGACGTTGGCGATGATCGGAAAGGTCGATCGGCGTCGCGTCGGACCTCCGGTGCAAAGATCGGTCCGCCGCGGCTGGTCGATGCCGCTTCGGCGGAGGAACCGATTTTGGCGGAGGATCGGTACGACGCGATTCATCAAGCATTGCTGACGGGGTTGCTGTCGGGCGTTGCCCAACTGACCGACAAAAATCGTTACCTCGGTGCCGGTGGTTTACAGCTCAGCTTGTGGCCCGGTTCGGGGATCGCCGCATCGCCACCAAAGTGGATCGTCGCGGCGGAATTGGTCGAGACGACCCGCGCTTATGCGCGAACGGTAGCGAGGATTCAGCCCGAATGGCTCGAGCAATTGGCCGCTCATCTGGTCCGGCGCAGCTACAGCGAGCCCCACTGGAGCCAAAAAGCAGGCGGCGCGTTTTGTTATGAACGGGTCAATTTGTTTGGCCTGCCGGTCGTTCTGCGCCGGCGTGTTGCACTGGCACCAATCGATCCCACCACCGCGCGCGAATTGCTGATCGAACAAGGTTTAGTGGAACAAGCTTTACCCACCAAAGCCCGCTTTGTGCGGCACAATCGACAGTTGCGGGAATGGATCGATCAACTGATGGCGAAGGCTCGGCAACGCGAATTCGTGATCGATCCGCTGTTGATCCAGCAGTTTTATCAGCTTCGTTTGCCAGCCGATGTCGTCGACCGGACAAGTTTGGAACGCTGGGATCGACAGCTTGAGGTGCCGCAGTGGACCAAGCGTTTGCGCACGCCTAGTGAACTCGATCAGTGGTTGCGCGAGCCGCTGACAACCGACGATGAGGAGACGCCCTATATGACGCCGGGCGATTTGTTGCCCGGCATCATGGATAGTATCTCCTCGGAACAGTTTCCCGATGTGCTGGATGTGGGCGGCACGCGGTTACCGGTCGAATACCACTACGAACCCGGTTCGCCTCGCGATGGGTTGACGATTACCGTGCCGCAGACAGCGTTGGCTCAGGTTTCCGATCACCGCCTCGGTTGGTTGGTGCCCGGTTTATTGGAAGCCAAAGTGACGTCGATGATTAAATCGTTACCCAAGCGAATTCGTCGCAACCTAGTGCCGGCGGCCGACGTGGCAAAGGCGGTCTGCGAGCAGCTCGCTCCCCAGTTCGGCGAAGTCCCTTTTTTGCCCGCCCTGTGTCGCAGTTTGTCACAACGTGCGGACATCAAAATCGAACCGAGCGATTTTTCGACAGACAAGATTCCGCAGCACTTGCAGGCGTTGGTTAATGTGGTCGACGACGCCGGTCAGACTTTAGCGAGTGACCGCAGTGTTGCCGGTGTGCGATCGCAACTGGGGGTCGAAGAAGAAGCGAGCGGGCATCCGGCGGCGAGTGCGGCTGCGGCGGTCGTCACGCGCTCGGGATTGCGAGCCTTTCCCGAGGAAGGGTTGGAAGCACGCGTGGTGGTCGAGCGGGGCGGTGTCCGTGTCGAGCAGTTTCCCGCGCTGACCGATGACGGGGATGCGGTGTCACTGCGGTTGTTCGCCGATGCGGCGACGGCCGAAGCGGTGACCCGTTCGGGATTGACGCGCCTATATGCGATCTTGGAACGTAAAGAACTGCGCAGCCAGGTTCGCTGGTTACCCGGTGGCGACCGAGCCAAGTTGTTGCTCGCTCGCGTCTTGCCGACCGACCGTTTCGAATCCGCCATCGCCGATCTCATTGCTCGCCTGGCATTTGTCGACCAGCAACCGCTGGTGCGCACCCCAGCGGAATTTGAAGCACGGCGGGTCGATCGTGGGCAAAGGATTGCGATCGCCACGCAGCAGATTGCGAAGTGGCTGCCCGCCTGGTCAGAGGCCTACCAAACGGCGCGCCGTGAGTGGGAAACACTTGGCAAAGGGCGGTTCCAATACGCACTCGAAGATGTCGAGCAGCAGATCGGTTTCTTGACGGCCGAGGGATTCCTGTCGCACACACCATGGAACTGGCTGCAGCACTATCCGCGGTATTTCAACGGAATCGCTTATCGACTGGATAAACTCCGCAGTGGCGGGGAGAGTCGCGATCGAGAAGCGACCGCGTCGTTGGACGCATTGGCGGAACGGCTCGATGCCGCACAAGCTGCTGACGATCAACAGGCCGGAGCCTCCGCGGAAGTGGAGCACTTGCGTTGGCTGTTGCAGGAGCTGCGCATCAGTCTTTTTGCCCAGCCGCTCGGCACCGCCGAAAAGGTCTCGATACCGAGGCTGGAGAAAGCATTGGCCAAGTGGCTCTAGAATTGGATCCTA
>CAYZHQ010000072.1:0-29954 GCA_964477385.1 uncultured Pirellulaceae bacterium | reverse complement strand
ATGCGTAAGCGAGGGACCACCGATAAATCCCTCGTTCACGCATCGGGTTACCAACAGCAGCCTGCTAAACAAGGCATTGAAGCAAGTCCAATCCGGGAAGACCGTTGCGGCGTCCCTAGTCATTCACGTGAAGAATCCAGGCTAGCCGCGAGCCTTTCCGGTTACCCGTTTGAGCGGAGGCCAAATTCGATCTTTAGTGATTCTGGGAATTTTGCTATTTCACCCCTAACGTGGCTCAAGGAAGCAGTCGCGATTGATTCGTCCCGCAAAGGAATTGCTGTGATGAAACGCTTTGGCGTTCGAATTGCCGGTGGAATCGGCGTCGTTGTACTAGGGATCTTGGCAGCCGCTCAGATCCAACAAGATGATTCGTCGATAACTTCGGAATTGGAGCGGGAGTTCGGTACTATCGAGCCCGCCGCACCGATTGCCGCAATCTCCGAGCAACCTTGGTCGTCCGACACAACCGTCTACCGTGGCAATGATAGTCATTCGCCGTCGCCCGGCGCGGTTCAATTGGCGGCCCACGAGGAGCCTTCATCGGCCCCGGTAAGCGAATCGCCCGCGGCGTCGGCCGATGCACCTCCCGCCTTTGAGATGCCGGCCATGGAAAACCCCGGCGGCGCACCCGCAGCGATGCTGTCGATGCCGCAGTCGCTCGGCGCCCCCAAGGTGGTCGACACCGCCAATGCCCCCCTCGAACACACCTCCGCAAGCGTTTCCTCCGAGAGTGCTCCCGCGATGCCGACTTTGGACATGTCGGCCGCGGGTCCCGCACTGGCGCCGATCGATTCAATGCCCTCGATGGAATCGCCCGCCGCCGCGGCACCGCAAGACTTCGCGGCACCGCAAGACATGACGAACCCGCCCGCTGCGGGACTGCAGAGGCCTCAGCAGCCCATGCCGTCGCCGGAAACCGCCGCGTCCGATGCCGAGGCCCAACCTGTCACGGGCGAACCTGTCACGGGCGAAAACGTGCTGCGGTCGTCTCCGCCCGAAATGCCCGCCACTGCGCAACCGACTGCCGCGACACCCGCAGGCAGTCCCTATCAATTCCAAGCTGCCGAAATGGTGACCGCACCTGCCGAGAACTCCGGTGCATCGAGTGGTTACGGACTGACGGCACCCGCGATGCAGCCCGCCGCAACGCCCCCCGCGAACGATCCACCGTCATTCGACTACAACCCCGCCTCCACTGCGGCTGCCTCACCTCCGTCTACACAAGCAACCACGGCGCCGACGATCCCCGGTGCCAATCCGGTGATGGCTTCCGCATCCGCGCCGCTCGGCCGCGTTGCCTCGCGAGACACCTCGGCCCTGCCGATCATGGACAACGTCTCGGCACAGCCCGGCGATCGACGTTGGGAGGGAGCTCAGGCGCCGAGCGTGTTGATTCACAAACGCGCGCCAGAAGAAGTTAAAGTCGGCAAGCCGGTTACCTTTGTGATCGATGTTCGCAACGTCGGCACGGCGGACGCCTTTAACGTCCAAGTCCACGACCGCGTCCCAGCCGGCATGCGTCTGGTCGACGCGATGCCTCAGCCCAATCTATCCGGCAACGCCATGACTTGGGCGTTGGGTGGACTGGAACCGGGTGGCGAGCGTTCGATCACCTTGCAGTTGGTGGCCGAAGAAGAAGGCGAGCTAGGCAGTGTGGCTCGCGTCACATTCGAAGCCGCCGCTTCGGTGCGTACCATTGCGACCCGTCCGGTCCTGCGAGTCCGTCAGCGGGCACCGGAGCGTGTGCTGATCGGTCAGCAGTTGGAATTGGAAATCGAAATTCAGAACACCGGCACCGGCACCGCCACGGGTGTCGTCTTGCAAGAAGACGTACCGGAAGGTTTGGAACATCCTAAAGGCCGCCAGCTAGATAATCTGCTGGGCGATCTGGCTCCTGGCGAAACGCGAACTCAGATTTTGCGGTTGCGTGCCACGAGTGCCGGCATGGTTGAAAATGTTGTGCGGCTGCTAAGCGACGACATTGTCGACGTGCAAGACGCGGTCCAGGTGGAGATCATCTCGCCACGAGTCGCCGTGGAGCTGAAAGGCCCTTCGAAGCGGTTCCTGGAACGACAAGCGACCTTCAATGTGGCACTCGCAAACACGGGCACCGCCAATGCGACCAACGTCGAACTGGTGGCCTATCTGGACCGTGGGTTCACGTTCGTGAGCACCGAAAACGAAGGACAATACGACCCTGCGACACACGCCGTATCATGGAGCTTGGCGGAATTGCCACCCGGTGCGAGCGGCATGGTCCCGTTGACGTTGCTGCCCGTTGAAGAAGGGGAGCAAACCGTTCGGCTGGAAGTCGCAGGGGATTTAGGCGTTCGCGAGAAGAGCGAAAAGCAGGTCATGATTGACACCTTGGCGGAGCTCGCTTTCTCGGTTTCGGATGAACACGACCCGATCGAAACCGGCAGCGAAACGACCTACGAAATCCGAGTCACCAACAACGGGTCGCGGGGCGACAGCAACGTCCAGCTTCGCATTCAATTACCTACTGAATTGGAATTGGTCAGCGCCGATCGTAACGCCGGTACCGATGGAAAGGGTCTGATCGCTTTTGAACCGATGGCACAGATGACGCCGCAGAAAGAAGAGGTCTACCGGGTGCGTGTTCGTGGGCTGCGTCCCGGGACGCACAAGATCCAGGCGGTGCTGACCAGCGACCAAGCCACGGTTCCGGTGACCAAAGAAGAGAGCACGACCGTGTATAGCGATCAATAAGCGGTCGCCAACACGGTCCTGAAGAGACGCGGTGAGGGACCTGGAAACCGCGGTTGCCGATGGTAATACCGAAGGTGTCTGTTAAACTGAGGGGATGAGAAATTCCACTTCCTTTTGGCTGCTGTTGGCACTTGTGGGGCCGGGTTTAGGCCCGCCATTGGCTGTTGCTGACGATACGGTGTCGTTTAATCGTGAGATTCGTCCTCTGTTGGCGAAACATTGTTTTACGTGCCATGGTCCCGATGAGGACGCACGCGAAGGCGGACTGCGCTTCGATACGTTCGACGGCGCGACGGACGATCTTGGTGGCTATCGTGCCGTAGCGGCAGGGGATCCCGCGAAGAGCGAGCTGATCGTGCGGGTTAGCAGCGACGACCCCGATCTTCGGATGCCGCCTGCCGAGGTGGGAGAGCGGTTAACGCCGACCGAGATTACACAGCTTTCCCGTTGGATCGAACAGGGTGCGGTGTATGAAACGCACTGGGCGTTTGTGCCACCGACAAAGCCCCCAGTGCCGGCAGCCATCGAATCCTGGGCAGCGGGGGCGGTCCAGACCGCGGCGGATTCTCCCATCGATCGCTTCGTGCAAGCTCGACTGCAGGCGGTTACGAAGTCGCTTTCAACTGCAGCCGCAGCGCCCAGTCCTCCCGCGGATCGCTACACGTTGGCGCGGAGGCTGTACCTGGATTTAACCGGGTTGCCTCCGAGTATCGAGCAAGCCGACGCGTTCGTGCATGATCCCGATCCGCTGGCCTACATCAAGCTGGTCGATCGCTTGCTGGGCACGCCCGAGTTCGCCGAACACACCGCGCAGCAGTGGCTGGACTTGGCACGCTACGCCGATACAAACGGTTATGAAAAGGATCGTGAGCGAACGATGTGGCCCTTCCGTGATTGGGTGCTGCGTGCGATCGCCAGCGACATGCCTTACGATCAGTTTTCGATCGAGCAGCTCGCCGGTGACATGCTGCCCGGTGCGACGAACGCGCAGCAGGTAGCGACGGGCTTTCACCGTAACACGATGTTGAATGAAGAAGGCGGCATCGACCCGCTGGAGTATCGCTTTCAAGCAATGGTCGATCGTGTGGCGACGACCGGCACCGTGTGGATGGGACTGACCACGGGTTGCGCACAGTGTCATACCCACAAATACGATCCGCTGACCCACACCGATTATTACGCGCTGATGGCGTTGCTGAATAATGCGGATGAACCCGATCTAGTCGTCGCCGATCCGATACGAGCGGCCGAACGGGTTCGGATCGAAACCCAGATCGAAGCGGCCGAGGCTCAACTAGCCGAGACCTTGCTCGGGGCGGATCTTGGGACACTTGCGCAAAATCAAACACAAACCAACAGCGAACCCACGGCCATCAGGGGCGATGACGCGGCACCCTCCAAGGACACAGCGACCGCGGACGCCGCAACGGATCCGGTGGAGGAAGCTTTTCAGCGTTGGCTGCATGAGGTGGTTGAATCCGCGACCGACTGGACGATCCTGACTCCTACGGCGCTCGAGTCGACGATGCCGCGATTGGTGACGCTCGATGACGGTTCCATCTTGGCCAGCGGCGACGTCACCAAACGGGATGTTTACAAGTTGACCTTCATGCTGGATCAACCTGCCACGGCGCTGCGTCTTGAAGTGTTACCCCATCCAACCTTGCCAGCCAACGGCCCGGGGATGGCTTTCTACGAAGGACGCAAAGGGGACTTTTTTCTCAGCGAGTGCCGGGCGACCCTCAACGGCCAGCCGGTGGAGTTCGCCGATGCGTCGCACGACTATGGCAAGATCAGCGTCGGTTCGGGCAAGCCCACCGCGGAATCGGTATTTGATGGCGAAGGATCCACGGGTTGGTCGACGTCGGGCCGCGAGGGACAGCCTAGCCAACTGGTGGTGAACCTTGCAAAGCCGTTGACCGGTGGCGGCGAGCTGGAGATGGAACTGCTCTTCGAGCGACACTTTGCTGCCGCCTTGGGGCACTTTCGGATCGCCGTGGCACAAGAGAAATCGGCGGTCAAAGCGTACGCCTTGCCTGCCGAATTTGAAGCCCGCTTGGCCGAGTGGAAACGCAACGGGCGTATTGGGACGGTGCCGCAGTTGGACAAACTGAAGCGGCATTTCATCCGCACCGCGGAGATCTGCAAACCCGATCGCAGTGAGCTTGATGCGTTGACGCGGCATCTGCCAGCGGAAGTGCGCAGTCCGGTGTTTCGCCAACGCCCCGACGATCATCAACGCGTCACGCGCCGCCATCACCGTGGCGAATACCTTCAGCCCCGCGAATCCGTGGCGGCCGATATTCCCGAGCTGTTCGGAGAATTGCCAGAGGATCAACCGCGCGACCGTCTCGCATTGGCGCGGTGGCTGGCCAGCGATCGCAATCCGCTGGTCGCCCGAGTGACCGTTAATCGCGTCTGGCGCGCACTGTTCGGGTTCGGCATCGTGCGAACCGAAGGGGACTTTGGCACGCAGTCTCAGCCTCCTTCGCATCCGCGGTTGCTCGACTATTTGGCAACCGAATGGATGGAAAACGGCTGGTCGATGAAGTGGCTGTATCGGCAGATTGTATTGAGCGCAACCTATCGGCAATCGTCCCACCGGCGAGGGGATTTTGATCCGGAAAATATCTGGCTGGCGCGCGGACCCCGTTTTCGTATGCCGGGCGAAGCGATTCGAGACCAATACTTGATCAACAGCGGACGCCTCACACGGCGCATCGGCGGCCCGAGCGTTCGGCCACCACAGCCGCGCAGCGTCACGGAACTGGCGTATGGAAACACCCGCTGGCAGCCGTCGAGCGGCGGAGAACGCTACCGCCGGAGTCTTTACACCTTTCGCAAACGGACCGCCCCCTTCGCGGCTTACGCGGTTTTTGATGCGCCTACCGGCGAGGTCTGCATTGCCAGACGTCAACGCAGCGATACGCCGCTGCAAGCCTTGACACTGTTAAACGATGCCCTGTTCCTCGAGCTGGCAACGGAGCTTGCCGATCACGTGGTTGCAGAGGTGCCCGCCGACCTGTCGGCGGATGCCGCGGACCGCTGGATCGCCGAACGGATTTTTCGCACCGTCTTGATCCGCCCCCCGACGGCAGATGAGTTGTCGGCGATTCTCGATTTTCACCAACAACAACTCGGTCGTCAGGTTCCTTCCACACAAGCGTGGCATTTGGTCACTCGCGCGATCATGAATACCGACGAAGCGATCACAAAACCTTGAATGGCTCATGAACTTTTCCGCATCGAACGTGTCGACACAGATCACCCGCCGCCAGTTGTTTCAGACCTGCGGGATTGGACTGGGCAAAGCCGCCCTGGCATCGCTGTTGCTGCGCGACCAGACCGCCGCCGCGGCCGCGGTAACCGCACGCGTCTCGGCGGAGCACCATCGGCCGCGTGCCCGCCGAGTCATCTTTTTGTTCATGGCCGGTGCGCCCAGCCAACTCGATCTGTTTGATTACAAACCGAAACTGAAGGCCTTAGGGGGTCAACCGATTCCTCCGTCGGTGATCGATGGCCAGCGTTACGCGTTCATCCAGCCCGATGCGGCGATTTTGCCACCGCAATTCAAGTTTCAACGCCACGGTCAGTCCGGCATCGAGCTATCGGACCAACTGCCGCATTTGGCAAAGGTTGTCGACGACATCAGTCTGTTGAAAGCCGTCCACACCGATCAGTTCAATCACGCGCCGGCACAGTTGTTAGTCAACACCGGCAGCCCTCTGCCTGGGCGTCCCGCCATGGGTTCCTGGCTTAGTTATGGGATCGGCAGCGAAGCCGATGATTTGCCCGCGTTTGTGGTGCTGAAAAGTGGTGGCAGCTTGAGCGGTGGGGCGGCGATGTGGAATTCGGGTTTTCTTCCATCGCAACATCAAGGCGTGCCGTTCCGCAGTTCCGGCGAACCGATCCTCCACGTCGCCAACCCCGATTCCATTTCCAACGGTATGCAACGCGATTCGTTGGATTTGATCTCCAACCTCAATCGGCAGCGTTTGGAGGTGGTCGGTGACCCGGAGATCGAAGCTCGGATCGATGCCTATGAAATGGCCTATCGAATGCAGACGCGTGCCCCGGAACTGATGGACTTCTCGCAAGAGAACGCCGCGACAATGGCGATGTACGGCGCCAATCCAGGTGACCCCAAACATGCTTTCGCCAACAATTGCCTCTTGGCACGGCGAATGGCCGAACGTGGAGTCCGCTTCATCCAGTTGTATCATGCCGGCTGGGACCATCACTCCAACGTTGCCGGGGGACTGAGAGCCCAATGTAAACAGACCGATCAGGCGGCCGCCGCGTTGCTGCAAGACCTCAAGCAACGCGGCTTGTTGGATGACACGCTGGTCGTGTGGGGAGGCGAATTTGGACGGACCCCGATGGTCGAAGCAAGTGCGGCGCTGGGGCGAAAACAAGGTCGGGATCACCATCCGCAAGCCTTCACGATGTGGATGGCGGGTGGCGGTGTCCGACGTGGTGAGACCATCGGTGCCACCGACGAATTGGGCTTTCGGCCGACCGAAGCCCCCACGCATGTGCACGATATCCAGGCCACGATCCTGCATTTGCTGGGTATCAACCATGAACGGCTGACCTTCACCTACGCCGGCCGCCCCTTTCGATTGACGGATGTTCACGGTAAAGTGATCCTCCCACTAATCAGTTAGCCTAGGCGGCAATGGATGCCACCCTGATTAGCGGAGTACTTTCACCTCTACAGTGCGGCTATTTGAACTACAATGGTCGTTTCCCAGGGCAACCAAACATTTCGCGTGCCCTGAAATTTCCCCTTGAGATTGCAACTTGAAAACCCTTTGCGGACCTGGTTCTTGCATTAATGGCCAACAAAGGCTAAGATCTTCCCGCTGCAAGGCAACGAAGTCCGATTCCGAACTTTTGGCAAACGGAGATGCCCAATGACACTACGATTCGGTCAGTCCTGTCCTACCTGCGGTCGGCGAATCGAAGTCCGGCTCGAATTGCTTGGCCGGTCCATCGCATGTCCTCACTGCCATGCGGAGTTCACTGCCAGCGAACGCCCCGTTCCGCTACCGAAGTCGGAAGACGCGTTGATGGATCGTGTGGAGCGTGCGCTGCGGCAATCGCAAGGCACGATCGCCGTCAAATAGCGTCCTAGCCATTTTCAGCGGCCGATCGCCAATAATGCGGTCGGCCGATCAAGCGTTCCAGGTCGGCGAAGTACTCGGGGTAGGTCTTTGCCGTGCAAGCCGGATTCTCAATCTGCACATTAGGTAATCGCAAGCCGCAGAGCGCTAGGCTCATCGCCATCCGGTGATCATGATAGGTCACCAAAGTTGCCCCCGCGAACCGCTGCTGTTGTTCGGTCGTCAACGGTTCGATCTCCAGACCATCTGCCGTTTCGGTAACCTGTGTACCGAGTTTTCGCAGTTCCCTCGCCAAGTCACCGATGCGATCGGTTTCCTTGAAACGATTGTGGGCAACGCCCGAGATGCGTGTCGGCCGATCGGCGAAGAGTGCCACGACCGCCAAAGTCTGAACCGTGTCGCTGATCGCATTCATGTTCACGTCGATCCCTTGCAAGCGACCGCCGTGAACGGTGATCGCGTTGGCTTCGTGTTCGACGCGGCAGCCCATTTGCGCCAGAACATCGACGAACCCCACGTCGCCTTGCAGGGCGTTGGCGGTCAGGCCCTCGACACGAACGCTGCCACCGGTGATCGCCGCGGTCGCCCAAAAATAGCTAGCCGCTGAAGCGTCGGGTTCGATTTCATATTCCGGCAACGCATAACGCAAGGCGGGAATGTGGAAGCTCCGCAAATCCTCGCTCGCCGACACCGGCACTCCGAAGGCCCGCATCACTTGGCAAGTCATCTGAACGTAAGGTTTGGAAACCAATTCGCCGTCGACTTCGATTTGACAATCGCCTCGAGAGAGCGGCGCGGCCATCAGCAGGCCACTGAGGTATTGGCTGCTGACATTTCCACCGACCGTCATCGTCCCGGCGTGCCATCCGCGACTATCGATTCGCACCGGCGGGCACCCCCCTGCCGACTCGGCGACGACGGTGCCGTCGACCACCGTCTGAATCGCTGTCAACAATTCACCAATCGGACGCGCGTGCATTCGATCGACACCATGCAAGCGATAATTACCCCCGAGCGCCGAGAGAAACGCGGTCAGAAACCGCACCGTGGTCCCGCTGTTGGCAATGTACAGGCTGGCCGGTTCGGCAGCCGTGAAAGGCTTGAGCGCTGACCCGTCGATCCGCAGCGTGCGGCCGGCATCGTGTTGCTCGATCTGCACGTTTATCTGCCGCAGGCCGTCCAGCATCACCGCCGTATCTTCGCTGCGCAAGGCACCGCTCAGCACGCAAGGCACCTCGCTCGCCGCCGCACAAAGGAGCGCACGATTGGTCAGGCTCTTGGAACCTGGAGGGCGAATGGAACCCGATACAGGGCCGCCGGGCAGAACACTAACAGTCGTACCAGCGACGGGGAAAGCTTCAGAGGACAAGATTCGATCCGGGGCAAGGAAAACAAAGCAGGACGCGAAAAACGGTTGCGTGCAACGTCATCGCTGGTCTAGAGAACGAGCCGCACGCGTGGCGTGGATTGTTAAAGGCCCGCAATTTAGATGAATTTTCGCGTATGCTCTAGAGTCACATAAAGTTGTTGCCAGAGAATCGTGAGGCACTGTGCATCGATGCCCAGCGAATGAAAGACCGCGTCGGGCGGCGGCGCCACATTGTGGACGCCCAGTTCGGTCCAGCCGCAACGGCTGCAGAGGAAATCGGCGACCACGACACAGCACAGCAACTTCTGGTTGGCGACATCCTTGAGTCGGTGGGGGCAGTGATGATAACGCGCGACATCACAAATCGCGTCCGGAAAGCTCCACTGGCAGAGGATCTCGGCGCCCAGCAGTTGGTGGTCCCAGTCGCCTAGCTGGTGCTCCGCAACCGGCGTATCGGTTAGCGAATCGACACGATCGACCAACGCGGCAAATCTTCCGAGAGCCACTTTTTCGCTCGCCAAAATGCCGATGTCGTGCAGGGCACCCGCCATAAATGCCGTTTCGTCGTCGCAGGCATCACAGGTCCGCGCGATCATGCTGGAAACCGCGGCAACGGCCATCGAGTGCCGCCAGAGTTGCTCCCGTGTGTAGGTGCCGATCCGTAAGTTGGGCACGAACAGATCACGGATGCCGCCAAGAATGGCTAGGCCCGTCGCTTTTCCACGCCCCAGCACAGCCAAGACTTCATCGATCCGTGAGAGCGGCCGAGCCAAGTTGAACAGCGGGCTGTTTGCCCACCGAATCAGTCTTTGCGCTAAATCCGGGTCGGACGCGAGCCACAAGCGGAGCGCGCCGGCATTGCGATGGCTGGAAGCCCCCGACGCAATTAAGCGCCGAGCCCCACCGGGAAGCGCGAGCTCCCAACGGGCTTTCTCCGCCGCCTGATAGAGGCGGCTCTGCGGCGGCTCGGGCTCGATTACCAACATCGATTCTCGGGTGGTACCTTTCGCAAACAGGCTTGCAGGTTCGGAGCGACAAATCTCGGTTTGAAAAAGAGTCTACGAAAGATAGGTTACCCTCCGCGCGATGCACGGGACCTCCCTCCCGCCGGACCGCGGTCTTTCACTTCCTCTCATCCGTTGTAGGGATTGCCGCGATAGTAACGCTTGGCATCGGGTGGGCGGAATGGCGAGTCCCATGGAGTGGTGACTCCTGTGGGATCGCCCAACCACGCCCCGCTGCGTCGCTCGCCTGCTGGTTCACGCGATCAACATCAGCCCAAAAGCGTGATCGGCAGCCCCGGCTCGCGGCCTCTCTGTCAGATGGATTTTGACCACAGCCGCTTTGCAACCTACTTTTTTACCGAAAGAACGCTCCTCCTGTTGTTTGACACATCTGCCCCGAGCCAGTGCTACCATGTCTAACCCCGCCACCGAGTCGAGTCACGGACACGATCCAAAACTGGAAGCTTTGATCGCCAGAATCAACGGACTGGGCAATGGTGCGCCACCTTCTCCGCCAACACCACCTTCCCCTGTTTCCGCGCCGGCTCGTCCTGATCCGCCGCCGAGCAGAAGGGCAGCCGCGGCAGCTCCGCCACCGGCGGGAAGACCCGCGGCGCCAACCGGCACCGCGGCTAGGCCCGCCGCACCACGCCCGGAATCCCCACCGCTCGCGGCGGCCCAGATCCCGGCGGCTCCTCCCGTTAAAAACGTTGCTTTGCCACTCGGTTTTCACCCCAGTCGCGACGAACCGTGGCGACCGCTTGAACCGCGTTCGTTGGAAGAGGGGAATATCAGCGAAACCGTAATCGAGCAGATCATTTTTCGGTACCTGTTGAACAACGGCGAATCCGACGGTCGTCGTGTCGCGGATCAACTCAAGCTGCCATTTCGCATGGTCGAACCGGTGCTGACGCGCCTGAAAATGGAGCAGCGCGTGGCCTACAGATCAGCGACGGCAACGGGCGATTATGTGTATGCCCTGACCGAATCGGGTCGAGCCGTGGCGCGAAATCACGCCTCGGACTGTACCTATTACGGTGCCTGTCCGGTCCGGTTGAAAGAGTACATCGCAAGCGTCAAGTTGCAAACCATCGAAGGCCAGCGGCCTCAGAAAGCCGACCTCCAGCGCGCCTTCTCCGACCTGCTGATTAATCCGCGGATGCTTAATCGCCTTGGGCCGGCGATCAACAGCGGCCGCGGAATGTTCCTGTTTGGTTTCCCAGGCAACGGTAAAACCAGTATCGCCGAACGGGTCACCGCGGCGTTTGGCAAATACATCTGGATTCCACGCGCAATCGACGTCGACGGTGACATCATGCGCGTGTTTGATCCGATGAATCACGAACTAGCCATGCCCGAAGCCGACGCGGGCCTGTTGGATCAAGGCGGATTCGACAAGCGTTGGGTTCGCGTGCGTCGCCCCACCCTGGTCGCCGGTGGTGAATTGACGATGGAGATGCTGGAGGTGCAAAACAATCAAGACAACGGAATCAGTGAAGCGCCGCTGCAACTAAAAAGCAACTGCGGCACCTTGTTGATCGACGACTTCGGCCGTCAAAAAATGAGCGTCGATCAGTTACTCAATCGTTGGATTGTGCCGCTGGAGAAACGTTACGATTACTTAAACATGTCGAGCGGCAAAAAGATCCAAGTGCCGTTCGACCAGTTGGTGATCTTCAGCACCAACCTGGAACCAAAGGATTTGGTCGACGATGCGTTTCTGCGTCGTATTCCTTACAAGATCGAGGTCACCAATCCCTCGGAGGCCGACTTCCGAAAGCTGTTCGAGATCATGTGCAAGGTGCTGAAAATACCTTACCAAGCGGGTCCAATTGACTATCTCGTTCAGACTCACTACCTGCCGGTCGAACGACCGTTTCGAAATTGCCAACCACGCGACTTGCTGCTGCAAGTCCGCAACTACTGCCTGTACAACGGGTTGGAAGTGGAACTGAAAAACGAGTACTTCGACTTCGCGGTCGATAACTACTTCTCGGTCATGTAACGCGTCCCGGTGTTCCCGCGTGACCCGCCACGGTCAAAAGCGTTTGACCGTGGCCGTACTGCCGAGCAAGATTACATCGAACCGATCATCTCGTTTTCCCAGTCCTCAAGCGATTCGTAGACGGTCTCGAACCATGCTGAATCGAGCTTGCCTTTCTCCGGTTCAGGCATCACGAGAGGGATTTCCAAACGCAGGCCCGGCCCCAAGGGCGAGGTCGGCTCGATGGTCAAGCTCCCACCGAGGTGATGGGCAATCATGAAGGCTGACAACAGGTCCATGTCTAACCCGATCGGCCATTTCTGCAACGGAATGGCCGCCGCAAACAGCGAGGCGACATGTCCGTTTTGAAACTTGCCAAAACTGCCCTTGGCCGCGATGCTTAGCCGCCCCTCGGCGGCTGACATTGAAAGGTCAATCTGAGTCGGTTGATCCTGAATGTCCGAGAGCCGCCGCAGGACGATTTCCAACAGTCGCATCAACATTCCTTGATCGGTCGTGATCTCCACGTCGGGGATCTCGGTCACCGTTTCAATCGCCACGTCGTCATCTTGAGCCCGAGAACGGTGCTTGGCGACGAACTCCGCCAGCACGCGCGGAACATGCGCTGACTGCGATCCACCAGAGGACGCCTCGATGGTGTCTTGCAGGATCATTTCGACCGTCCGCACCATCAACTCCGCTTCGCGACGGGCGACGGCGATCATGTTCATCCCCGAGATCTCGTCCATCTGCACTTGAATTCTCTGCTTTACCGGCGACTGCTGCATGTAGGCCGTCAGCGCACGCCAGGCATTGTTCAGTCGCCCCTCGAGCGCAGTCGTCGCGGTAGCCAAGCCACGGACGCGATCCATGACGATCAAGCGATGCAACACCGTCAGTTTTTCGCGCAGCAATTGATCGCGTTCGTCGAGCACCGCGTGGTATTCCTGAGCACGCAGCAGGGTGCCGATCATCTCGTCTTCGTCGAGCGGTTTCTTGAGGTATCGAAAAGCCCCTCCTTCGTTGACCGACTGAATCGCCAGTTCCAATTCGCTGTAAGCGGTCAGCAGGATTCTGGCGATATTGGGGTACTGAAACCGAATCAACTCCATCAACTGGACGCCCGATTTTTCGGGCATCCGTTGGTCGGTCACCACAACGCTGATATTGTCGGCATGGTTCTGGAGGCACTCCATCGCGGCGTCGACCGACTCAGCGGTGACGATGTCAAAACGATCTTCAAACAAACGTGAAAAGTATTTCAACGCCTGCGGTTCATCGTCCACATAGAGAATCTGTTTTTGGTTCGCCGGCGCGTTCATGGACGGGGCCTTTGTGAGCGTGTGGAAGGTCAAAAGAAATACGAGTACCGTTTGCATTGCTCTGAATCGTCAGCGATCCGCCATGGCCGCGGACGATTGTGTCGCAAATGCTCAAGCCCAGGCCGAGCCCCTTGCCGGGTTCGGAGGTGGTGAAAAAAGGGTTCCAAATCTGTGCCTGCAAGGCCTCAGGAATACCCGGGCCATTGTCTTGTACCGACACGAAGACTCGCGATCGCGGTACGCCGCTGGGCCCGCTGTCCGCCGTCGAGGCCGCTTCCAAGCGGGTGATGGCAGCTTCGACTTGAACCGTGGGCCGGTTCGCGGCGGTGGTTTCCGCTGCGCTCGCAGCCTGCTTCAGCGCGCTGATCGCGTTCAAAATTAGGTTTAACAAGACCTGCGTGACTTGGCTTTTCGATCCCTCGACCGAAACGCTTTCCAACTGCCGCAAATCGGCTTTAAGCTGAATTTGCTCGGCATCGCTGGCCGCAAAACGAAATGCCGTTCGCACCGCTTCGGAGAGTGGAAACGCTGCGGTGAGCATCGCTTCCTCGGGATAAGCAAAGGTTCGCAGGTCGGTGATAATGTCGGAAACCCGTTGGATCCCATCGCCAATGTCATCGAGCGTCTCCTCCACGTCGCGCCCCTTCGCCAAGTCACGTCGCAAGATTTTGACGGCCATCAAAGTGAAGTGAATCGGATTGTTGATTTCATGCAACAAGCCCGCAGCCAAACTGGCTACGGCACGCATCTTTTCACTTTGAAAGAGTTGCGCTTTGGTCTTCGTCAACTGTTCGAGTGATCGTCGTAATTCTTCACGTTCGCTTCGCAGTTCGGCTTGCATGCGTGAACTGCGGACCAGGCCGGCGACACGTGCCCGGACTTCGGTTAATCCGAAAGGCTTGGACAGGAAGTCATTCGCTCCTAACCGCAATGCCTCCAACTTGACGTTCTCATCGAAATGAGCCGTTAGCATGATGATCTTTGTATCACCGAGCGCCGGTTCGTCGCGCAGTTGCCGCAGGACACTCAAGCCATCCTCATCGGGCAGCATGAAATCGAGCAAGATGCAACACGGCACCAATCGCCGAGCGGCCGCTAATCCCTCTTCGCCTGATGCCGAGGCGACGGTCGAAAAGTGTTTGCTGAGCGAGTTTCGCAAAAACAGCCTCAGATCCTGTTCATCATCAATGATCAAGACCTCCGGAGCCTCCGCCGGCTCGAGTGCCGCCGTAGTCGCCTCTGCTAGGTCGGTGGAATCATTCGCCGATCGCGTGAGTTGCCTCTCAGCGGTGTCGTCCGCAGTGTCGTCAACGGTGATCATCGAAACGGGAAACGCAAATTGACCTTTAGTTGTCGAGCTGGATGCTGAGTCTGAAGTTTGGGCTTCACCATCAACCAGCGGACTCGATTCGGAACCGGGTTCCTCTTCGGTGACCACTGGCATGCAGACGCGGAAACAACTGCCACGCGGCTCCGCTGGCTGGACATCAATGGTCCCCCCATGCCACTGCACAATTTCTCGCGAGATCGAAAGGCCCAAGCCGAGTCCCTTCGCCGTCGCAACGCCGGTGCTGGTTTGGAACATGCGTTCGAAAATGCGTTCGCGCTGATCGTCCGGTATTCCCGGCCCCTGATCGGAAACCGAGATCACCGCGGTATCGTCGACACGATTCAGAGCGATGGTGATGGTGCCGCCGAGGGGGGAGAATTTGATGGCGTTACTAATCACGTTCAACAGCACCCGCTCCATGCGTGCCAAGTCGAGCCGCAAGTGCATCGGCGACGGCTCGCATTCCACCTCCATGCTCAGTCCCCCTTGCTGTGCGAAAGGGCCCGCAGTGGCGAGGATTTCGTAGATAAATTCGCGGGCGTCGACATCTTCGAGTTGCAAACGAAACGTAGCGTGATCCAGTCGCACAATGTCCAACAGGTCGTCGACCAAGATTCGCAAGCGATCAGCGTTGCGTCGCACGACGGCCAATGAAGCTCCCGCCGAATCGCTCAGGCTGCCCCGCGACGACAGCAATTCATCGAGCGGTGCCAATACCATCGCTAACGGCGTCCTCAGCTCGTGGCTCACGTTGGCGAGAAACTCCATCCGCTGCACGTCCAAGTATTCCAACTGGTGGTTTTTCTGATCCAAGCTCTTGCGGAGGCGAAAGTCGGTGAAGCGGTTCCGCTGATTGAGGTGACAGATCACCACGCACACCAGACTGGTCGTGACCAAAAAGAAGACGGCCAGCGGTGTGTATTGATAGCTCACCAAGATCACACCATTGTGAAACCAGACGGCCAACCAATACAGCAATGTCGTGATGCCGCAATACACTAGCGCCTCGCCGGCGCTGAAGCCCAGCAACTGAACGAACACCATCAGCAGGATCAAACCAAAAAAATATAGTGAATCTCCGCCGTTGGTTAACCAAATCATGGTGGAGATCGCCAGGGAGGGTGCCAGCAGCAAGCCCAAGCTGACACTCTTGATTGGCAGCCTGGGCAGTCGGTAGATCGCCCACAGCCCCGCGAGCAAAATTAATGTGGTTAGCAGTCGAACACTCAGCAGGGTCGCAAAATGCTGCGGATAGAGCGACACATCCAGCCCCGCGCCGGTTGGCATCAGCAGCGCCCCGAGCGCCAATGCGACACCCGTCCGTGACAGACGGATCGATGCCTCAGCGCTTTGGAAGTCGCTCAAGTCGTCGTTGGCTTCGAGGCTGACAGATTTCATGAGGTCGAAATGGAATGGTTTTCCTTGCGGATTTCCAGAAATACATTGACTCCGGTTTGATCACAATAGGTGCGTTGGACTCCCAAGTCGGGCACCAACCGCAGCATTCCCTTTTCATCGCGGAGTTCCAGGTTCCAGTCCAGCACCAGGCCCATGATGGCGACCGAGGAATGGGTCGGCGTCACATTAGTGACCAGCACCAAGCCTCCCGGTTTGACCCACGAGTGGAACAACTCGATCAGGAAGCCGCACGTCGTGTCGCGGAAATAATCAAACAACCCGGCACAGTAAACCATATCGTACTGAGGCGTTTCCTGGTGTTTCCCTTCGACGCTGGTCTGGATCAGTTCGTGCACCGAGCGCTGCCGGAGCTCCACATTCAATTCTGGGCGGACTCGGTTCAGATGCGGCACCAGGTCATTGCGGACGTGGTCGAGCGTTTCATCGTTGAAGTCGACCAGTTGAATATCGACTTTGTCGGAGGCATCGTCGGACTGAGCAAATTCGCGAACTTCGACGGCCGGCCCACAGCCCAGATTCATGATCCGAAAACGCCCGTCCTCGAGTTTCGGGCCGTTCCCAGCCAACGCGTTTTCGGTTTCTCGCTTCAGCGCGGCATGCAGCAGATCGATTCGATTGCGATGTGCCGCCGGCGCTTCATGGCGTAGCGCCGATGCATTGAGCAGTTTGGCAAAGGTATTGGGGCCTTCCCACGGATCGTTCAGCATCATCCGAACCATCTCGAAATCACCAGCATAGCCCAGTGGTTTGTTGTACGCCCGATTCATAAACGGAGAGCTCATCATTAACGGATGCAGTTCTCGTTGTGCGAAAGCGCGATGGTAGGAAACATGTTTACGAGGAAGGTCTTGGGATGCCGCTTCGAAGTCTTCATACAACTGCATCAACCGTGGCGCGATTTCCTGATCGACGTCGCCAACAAATTCCAACATCAATTCGGGAGACGTTCGGTTGTCATGGATACCCGCCTCGGTTTCCCAGTGCTCCAGCCAGCGACTCAGTTCCTGCAGGTAATTTCGTAGGTTTCCGACGCACAGTTGGAACGGTTTCTCCAAACGCTCGCTCGCCGCTTCCCAGTCCGAAACAAAATTGTGCACGAAGGAGCGGAGCACCTGCCCGGGCTGCAGGCCCTTTAGATCCGACCAAGGATCGACCAGCGACGCGGACACAATCAACATCAGTCCGGTATTCAATAACCCGGTCACCACGGCGCGGCCACTGTAGGTTTCTCGCTGCCCTTGGTGAATGCTAAGGTTGTCGAGGACCTCGGACAGTTGAACGATCGAATACGGATTATAAACTTCGAAAACGACTTGCTGACGATTCAAACGAACCAGCGATCCACGGGACTCCAAGCCCTGCGAATTGCGAAAGCTGACGTGGGACGTCATCGCCAGTGCATTGCTCTTAGCCAATGTGTTTACTCTTGTTGGAATAGAAGGCGTTTGGGTAAATGGAAAATGTCACGGCTGGTCCTGTCCTTTGCCCCATGACTCAAGGTCCATGTCCTGCCCCGTCAGAGAAAACCGTTAATGACTTAGGATCGGGCGATAAATAAGTGTCGGGTACCTTTTGCGAGGAACTCGCCCTTCGGGTGCTTCGCACAAAAGGTACCCGACACTTTTTTGTCGCTCATTGCTTAACACGAAAGATCGGTCGCTGCGACTCATTTCAATTCGAAGGTGGATCGGCGGCAGCACTGTCGGAACGAAGGCGATTTTCTTCCCGCGCCGAGTTGTCGCACGCGTTCGGCCATCCGGCCGAACGTGCAACCGCGCGGAATGCATCTTCATTGCTTTCGAGCAGATCGAGCGGTTTAGCGAGGGGAAACCCATCCACGATGTAGCTTCGACGCACGCCGGTCTCGTCTGTACCCATCAGCACCCAACCATGCGAGCAATAGGTTAACGATTCGGGGACAAGGCGTTTGCTAAGACACTTGCCTGACGGCGCGAGTTCACTCAGCAAGAGCGGTGTATTCTTGCGAATCGCCGACGTAATCGTGGTCACGGTATGAAAAGCAGGCTGCGGGCTGTGGACTTCGGACTGCAAGGCGAGCTTGGCAATCTCTCTTTGCACCGGTTCGGGCAATCTGGCGGACAACTTCAGCGCCACCCGCTTGGTCGCCTCTGCGTTTTCGCTATTGAGGTTGGCCGCCAAGCAGGCCGAAACAAGCAACTCGGTGAGCTCTTCAATGCTGACCGAGTTCAGATCCAGTTCATTGTTCGACGCCAAAGAATAGCAAGCCGACTCGTTGTCAAAGTCGACCGGAATGCCCAGCCCCCGTAGAGCCGCGATATCGCGAAAAATGGTCCGGCGATGGACCTGCATCTCATGAGCTAGCCGGATGGCATCATAAGGGACACGAGTTTGTAGCAGCAACAAAATGCGAAGAATGCGCTCCAAGCGGCTGGGCATCGTGGAACTCGTTTAATCAATTGCAAAACAGAAAGACTCAGATAAGATTCGCGACGCCAAGCGTTTGCGAGTCGCTTGGTACAAGCGATGGGCAGAGTATAACGAAAATTGCAGCAAAGCGATGCAATAGAAACCGCGATGGGGGAGCGTCTGCCCCTTCGCCCCCCATCGCGGTCTCCCGATCAAGCCCGACCGGACGAGCCGTTGTAGCAACAAGAGAATGTCGACCAAAGCCAATCTTGCTTGGCCTACCGGAAGCATCGTCCGCAGGGGTGACAGATCCTGTCAGTGAGCAGCGGCTAAATAAAAAAATTGTGGCATTCATCGCGATTTTCACTGAAGGTGGCGTCCCCGAATCCCTCCAGGGAATAGCCCTCGCCCTCCAATTCGTCATCTTCGGAATCTTCCCTGGATCGACGCCCCACCCGGCCACGTTTCATCTTTCCACTCGGAGCGTTACGATCTCGAGTTCGGTCACTCGGCCCATCACGCTTCCAACGCAAACCGTTCGCGACAACGCACCCTTTGCCTTTCCCCCCTCAGGACCAACATCCCATTATGGCGGCTTCATTTAGCGGCACGGCTGGACCTTTGCCCACGTGTCAAATCGCGGTCGTGGTTTCTCGTTACAACGATTCCATCACCGACAAACTTCTTGCCGGCGCCTTGGAAACCCTGGCTGCCGCCGGAGTAGGGGACGCCAACATCTTGGTGGCTCGAGTGCCCGGAGCATGGGAACTGCCGCTGATCACAGCCGAATTCTTACGGCGTAAGTCGGTCGGGGCGGCGATCGCGTTGGGGGCGGTGATCCGCGGGGAAACGACTCACGATGAACACATCAATCGAGCGGTCTCGCTGGCGCTGATGAACTTGGGCCTGGAGACCAGTAAACCGGTAGCCTTTGGCCTGCTGACGTGTAACACCGTGGAACAGGCGATTCACCGCAGCGGCGGCAACGTTGGAAACAAAGGGATCGAATCGGCGGAGGCCGTGCTGGAAGTGTTACGACTGCAGCACCAGTGGAGCCAGAAGGAACCAAGTTGATTCGAACCGCGCGTGCCTGCGGGACGACGGCCGCCGTCAAAGCCAGAGCGGCACGGTTGTCGTCGTGTCGTTTTGCCTCACGCCGTTGACGAGGTAAGGATCGTGCGACAAAAAAGTGGCGACAAAAAAGTGGCGGGTACCTTTTGCGAGGAACTCGCCCTTCGGGTGCTTCGCACAAAAGGTACCCGACACTTATTGATCGCTCATTGCTAACACGTTGACTGGCAGCGCAAACAAAACGGTCGGCTGATCCGAAGGACCAGCCGACCGCACGGGCGATACAGTTCGAACGCTTGACAGACTAGCGATTCAATGTGATGCCGAAGGTATAGCCCACGGCGACCAACGTCTGATCGTTGGGGTCGGAGATCCGGCCTCTCCAGACACCCTGAGCCACATCGGTCAATTGTAACCCACCGCGGATGCTGAAGTCACGAGTGAGCGTATAAGCCAGCTCGGTCCGCAGGTCGAACCCGAAAGCGAACTCGTCATCTTCGGCATATTCCACGAAGACTTCGTTTGATTCGAAGAATTCCGCTTCCGTTCCGATCCCCGTGCCACCATAGACGGTGGTCTGGATCGTGGAGCTGTCGGTGTTACTTTGGTAGTTGTGCATCGCGAAGACTCGCAAGTCGGTGCTAAACTTAAACCGCTCAAAGTACTTGAAGTACCGAAAGCCGATCTGTCCACCGAACATTTGGTTATTGGCTCGCGACAGGTCGGTGATAATCTGTTCCGTCGGATCGTCCGTTGGAGAGATCAACAGCGGCAGTGTGATCGCTTCGGTCGAGCGATACTGCGATCGAAAGAAGGTGTCTTCGATCTGCATGTATCGGAAACCGATCATCGGCTCCAAGATACCGCCGTAGTGATAGGGTTCCATGCGGAAGGTCTTGTTCAGCTCGAAACTGTCGATCTCGACAATGTTCAAACTTTGGCCTGGGAAAGCATATCGCTGCGACAGCCCAGGAGAGTTACGAGCGAACTCGGGTAGCAGTTGGCCGCGAGGCCCCAACAGGTCGGGTTCCGCTCCCAGCAGATCATCCTCATTGAGGATATTAATCCGCGGAGTCCGAGTGGTTCGGTCGGCGTTAGGTCCATCGAGGTAGCTGAACGAGGCGAGCCAACCGCTCTCCTTGTCGTTCATGAAACCGACGTCAACGCGCCCCCCCCAGCCGTCGTCCAGCTTGAAGTCACTCGCTTCGTTTTCTGGACGCGTGACGAACAGATTCATCCGATCGAGCGCCCCGAACCAACCGGTAGAGGCCCGTTTACTTGGCCGCATATCCGCCAGGTCCATGTTGTAGACCGGCTCGAACCATCGAAAGTCTGGCTCGAAAGCCATCGGATCGACGAACGGCATGTGTTCTTCATGCTGCGCGGATGCTGATTGCAGCCCGCAGTTGAAGGCAAAAATGGCCAATAGGCCCAGCGTCAGCTTCCGTACCGACATGAGTTTGTTCCACCGATGTGCGTTCGAATTCCTTGCGGGATCGCCCCCCGCCCTGCTTACCCATTCACCATCAGCAGCGAATGAGGTCTGTCTGTGCCGGTAGTATCGGTCCAGAGGATCGTAAAGGTTCAGCCCGTTTTGCCGGTGAAGACGGCAAAATCGGCAAATCTTGAATGAAGAGGCGTCTAGTCAAGCGATTGCAAGGGGAATTTGCTAAGCTGTTGGCTTTGGGTGTTGCTTGTTTTTTTACCTGTTTGTCGCTGGGAACGCCGATTTTGTTTAGAAAACGCCAACCTCACAGCGAACAGGAAGCCGCCGTCGCCAGTCGGCTAAGTCGATTGGGGTTGCATGTCGGCTTCATCGCCATCTTTGCCGTCCTCGGTGGTGCCCTGCGAGGTTTCAACCTGTTGTTGATTGTGGCTGGGTTACTGGTGGGTGCCTTAATTCTGCAGTGGCGTTTCTCGCGACGGATCGTGGAACTGTTGAAACTGACCCGGATCGAGCCTAGCGATGCCTTTTCGGGGACGCCGTTTACGCTGATCTTTACGGTCTCCAACCTCAGCCGTTGGATTCCCGCTTGGCTGATTTTACTGGAGGATAAAATCTCGCCGCCCGCCGAACTGAAACACCTCCAACCGGTCGCGGGGCAATGCGGCGTCGGTTTTCTGCTGCCCAACAGTCGGCGCGAGTGCCAGTATCAGTGTGTGATCCACCAACGTGGACGCTATCACTTGGGGCCGACCAAGCTGAGCACGGGATTTCCGTTCGGCTTCTCCACCGCTCGCAAGCGTCCCGGTGGGCAGGAAGCCGATGTCTACATTTACCCGCGGTTGCTGAATCTTTCGCCGCAGTGGCAACGTATTATCGACTCACGCAGTGGCGGCCTAGCCTCTACATCCAAACGTTCGGGCGTCAGCGAGGGGGACTTCTATGGCCTTCGTGAATGGCAGCACGGCGATAGTCGACGCTGGGTCCATTGGCGCACCACGGCTCGCCTGGACCAACTGGCGGTTCGCCAATTCGAACAACAGCGACGCCACGAAATGTGCCTGCTGCTGGATGCTTCTTTCCTCGCCACGGCGGAGCAAGGGGCGGCGGAGCAAGGGGCGGCGGAGCAACAGGTCGAGCGAGCGATTCGATTAGCGGCGACCTTGGTCATGAAGCTTTCCCAAGTCCCCTCGAACCGTATTACGTTGGTCGTCGTCGGTCGAGAGACCAAGCAGATGGTCGTCACCAGCGCTCCCCACTCGCTCCGTGATGCAATGCGTCTGCTGGCCGAAGTCGCGCCGGCACCGGTGACCAACCTCGTGCCCGCGCTAGCAACCGGACTGGGGTTGGCCGGCAGCGGTCGGCCGATCTTGGTCGTCAGCCCCCACACTCCCGACGAAGATCGCTTGACGTCGAGTGCGTTAGAACTGCGAGCCGACCAGCTAGACTTGCGGTGGCTGGGTATGGATGGCGGCGCGGCACAGGCACTGATCGTAGGAGACGCCCTCGATGCGACGGCTTGAATTTTACTTGCAAATCCACTTTGCTCTCCTGGCAGCGCTGGGCGGTCTGCTGCTGGGGTTTGGAGAACAGAGCGGATCGCTGCCGGCGATCGCCGTCTTGACGTCGCTGTTCGCGTTTGTCTTTGTCGATTGGCTAAAGCTGTTCGCGTTGCCACCGGTACTCGGCTATTTGGCAATGGGCGCTATCGCGGCCTACTGCATCGGCGAATTCATTCCGCTCAGCCCCGCCAACAACCGCCAGCTCATTGCCGTGGCCCAGTTATTGGTGCTGGTCCAAGCGGTGTTAATGCTGCAGCAGAAAACACGCCGGACCTTCGAGCAGATCGGGATCTTTTGTTTGCTAGAGATCGTCGTGGCGGCGGTCTTTAATCATGCCCTGACCTTTGCGATGCTCTTTGTTCCAATTGCCTTGATCGGGCTGAGTGCGCTCGTCTTGCTGCAGGCCTATTCCCTGGCACAGCCACTGACGAAGCCGCTCGCTTCGCCAGCGATTCCGACGCCGCATGCCTGGATGGGCAATGCACGGTTGAGGCCCAAACACGGAGCAGTAAACGGGGCGCACGACTGGGCGCAAACCGCATCGCCCTCGTCTGTCCGAAGGTTGACCGTCGCCGGGCTGCAACTTCCACGCCCCGCAATCGCCTCCCTAGGCCCCGCGGTCCTGCTCGTTGGGATGGTCTTTTTTTACGCCATTCCCCGCACCGCGGAGAGCGACGGTGTCAGTCTAGGCGCCGCCCCGCAGGTCGGTTTTTCAGACGCGATTTCGTTGCAGCAAATCGGTGGCCTGCAGCAAAATAAATCGATCGTGATGCGTGTCGCCTTGGCCGACGCAACCACCGAACAGCCCTACATGCTGAACGGGGAAATGTACCTGCGTGGCCGCACCTTAAATGCCTACGATTTCATTCACTCGTCCGGCCAATGGCAGGCGACAAAGCCGCCCGGGCAGATGCACATCCAGCCGCTGCCCCGCGAATACTTTCCTCAGCGGACGACCGACAATCTGTTTTTTGATCGCGTGAATGTGACCATTTCCCAACAACCGCTCAGCACCAAGGCGGCCTTTTCCATCCCTCCTTACTACGCCATTGGGCCGGCCCCCGAAGTCCGCCACATGCTGGAGAGGTGGTTGCTGCTCCGCGCCGACGACGAAAATACCGTCTCGCGCAGTCGTATTACCTATCGGTTTGGAACGCACGCCTATCACAACGGCACCGACAGTGATCTGTTGCGCTGCTACGCTCCCGGCGAAGAGGTTTACCTGCCTCGTTCGCCGATCGAGGAAGGACTTTCTTTGTGGCGTCGGGAGGATGCACGGTTTGATAGGCATAAACTGCCGGAGTTGGCTAAAACGGCCAAGGCGGTCGTCGATTCGATGCCGCCGGAGACGCGTCAGCCACATGCCATCGCGCGTCGCTTGAGTCAATTTGTTGCCCAAGAAGCCGGCTTGCGTTACACGTTGGACCTGACGATGAAACACGATCCGGACCTCGATCCTGTGGAAGAATTCCTCACGATCAATCGAGCCGGACATTGTCAATACTTTGCTTCGGCACTGGCACTGATGTTACGCAGCCAAGGCATCCCATCACGGTTGGTGGTCGGCTACAAGACGAACGAATACAGCCCTTTCAGCCAACGGTATATCGTTCGGCAGTCGCATGCGCACGCGTGGGTCGAAGCGTACCTCAACGAAACGCAAGTCCCAGACGAAACGGTCCTGTATGGGCAACCTCAAGCCGGACCGGTGTGGATGCGATTGGATCCCACACCCGCGGCAAACGCGTCCGATGAGGATCAGGTCACGCAGGCGGTCGACCACATGCAAAACCTATGGGAGCAGTGGGTGATCGACATGAACGGCAAACGGCAACGCGACGCGGGATTGGGAGAAGCGGGGGTGGGCGGTTCGTTCAGTCTTCTGCTTCGTGGCTTTGCGCTGAAACTTCGGCAGCTTACCACGGGGGAACTAGGAGGCGGATCGCTGGCCGCAGGAAAGTGGTTCTCTTTGCCGGCGGCCATGTTCGGTATCGTCGCGGCACTCGGAGCGATCATTTTCTATCGTGTCAAGCTGCCGAAGTGGCGTTGGAAGCGTGCGTCCCGCCACGGGACGGCGGCAACGCACGTCGCACCACAGCTCGATTTCTACGCCGATGTCTGCGAACAGTTACGGAGACTGGGGATGGAGCGGGAGGCCACCGAGACGCCGCGCGAATGGATCGCTCGTGCACTGCACAGCCTGCCGGAACGGCCTCAACTGCGCACTGCCGACACGACCGCCCTCGCTTCGCCACTGCGACGGCTAACCGACCTGTATTATTCGATCCGTTTTGGTAGGCTTCCCGAATCGACGGCCACTTCTCCAGACGTTCTGGAATCGATACGGGAGCTTCACAACGCCGTCGAACAACTTGCCAACCCGGCGGAGGTGTCGGCGTGATTGTGACGATTGATGGTCCGGCGGGTGCCGGCAAAAGCAGCATCGCAAGACTAGCCGCCAAGCAATTGCAGTTCGCGTTTCTTGATACCGGAGCGATGTACCGGTGCGTGACCTACGCGGCCCTGCGCGACGGGGTCGACTTTACCGATACCGAAGGGTTGCTGGCGGTATCTCGGCAAGCGGAAATCGACTTCGCCGATGGCAGCGTGTTGCTCAACGGTCGAGATGTCGGCGACGTGATCCGCATGCCCGAGGTCACACGCCATATTCGTTTCGTCGCCGATCATCCGGGAATTCGCGATTGCCTCAACGAGCAGCAACGACGGATCGCGCGCGGCAAGAACATCGTCACCGAAGGCCGTGACCAGGGCTCCGAAGTCTTTCCCCACGCCGAGTGCAAGATTTTCCTGACCGCCTCGCCCGAGGAACGTGCCGCGCGGCGGCAACAGCAACTGCGCGCGGCCGGCGAAACGGTCACGATCGCGGAGGTGCTGGCCGATCAAAACCAACGCGACCTCGAGGACCGGCTGAGGGCTGTCGGCAGCCTGCGACCGGCTCCGGATGCGATCATCTTAAACACCGACGGGATGCAACCCCAAGAAGTGCTCCAGCGCGTTCTGGACTTGGTGCAAGCGAACACCGAAACGGCTTGAGCGGCGGTCGCCTGAGCAACGTCTCGATCAAGCGGGCCGCGCACAAGCGGCGGCGACGACGCAGACCGCACAACCACCGCTACAACCGCCCCCCGCCTTTTCGTCTGTGCCGCAACCAGGGCCGCAGCCTTCCGCCAGCAGTTTGGCAAAGTGCTTGCTGCGCACATTGCGTTCGTATTCGGCAGTCAATTCATCGGTTAACGCTTGCACCTCATCACCGACCGGGCCGAGAAAAAAGAACAGCAACGTTCGACCATCGAACAGGGGATCGACTTCAAGCAAGGTCGCATCGGAACCGGCCGCGGCAAGCATCGCTTGGCAGCGAACGACCGCTTGGACCCGATGCTTCTCCAGCCGATCGACCAGCAGTTCGTCTTCCGTCGTCGTCCGGCGAATGATCCGCCCTTCAACGTCCACCGCAGCGGTGTTTTCTGTGGAGTCATTTTCCTGTACGACGGGATCGATCACCGCCGTCACCACGCCGATCTCGGTGCCGCGGGGCGTCCGGCAGATGACGCGCTGGCCCCTCGCATACCCGACCGGATCGGGAGTGTGGCAGCGATACAACGTTCCAAAAGAACCGAAGCGAACAAGGTACTGAATCATTAAGTTCGACAAGCAAAGCGGAGAAAAGATTAAGCAGGCAGGCTGGCTGGAGTCATCGGGTCAATGAGCCGCCTCGGCGATAGCCGCGGTTCCTGAATACAACCGGGGCTATCGCCCCAACGGCTAAGCAGAGTTCTGCGGAAGGATTCCTGCAAACCTGCTTAGGCACGAGTCCTCTCAGGCCTGTCGATTCAGCATAGCCTTCTTCGCCACGGGATGCGACATTGTGGCCACGGGGGCAATGGACGCTATACTGCGGGCTGGGACGTTTTGGGCCTCGTTTCGCTTTTCTTTCGCAGAGACCTTGTGAGCGACAATCCTTTTTCCAAACCGCTAGCCTCCGGTCTGTCATCCGGGGAACTTGACCAACACGCGCGGTTGATGATCCCCAATCGCCTGCAGGTCACCGAGCGCGCCCTCCGCCCTTCGCTGACGCTGTTGCTGTGGAGCAACCTGACATGGGCTATTTTTCTGCTATTTGTCTTGGGGGTAACGGTGTTTGAGGCGACCACAGGGGAATCGGTCAGCCTCATCGGTGGCGTCGTGGCAACGATTGTCGGCTGGACAAACGTGATTTTCCCCTACAATATTCCGCTCGGCTTGCTGAATTTGATTTTGACAGTGACGGCCTTGGTGGGGGTCGTCAACGGGCTCCGAAGGCAGAACCTACTCCTGACCCGGCTGGCCGGTCATCTTTCTTATCTACCGCTGCTGGGTGCTTGGCTGGGACTGGGTGGACCGATCGGAATCGTCGTGCTCGCAAAGCTGCGTCGCCGGGGCGTGGCAAAAAACTTTGACATTGGATGACCAGGAGCTTCATGGATGAGCAGTAATCGCTCGGCGGAACCGCACGACGCCATCATTTTGCATTCCGCTTCCGAAGATGCTCCGGTGCGTTTGCCGGAGGTGGGGCAAGAGGCTTTCGTGGCGCAGTTCAATCAGATCTACGGCGCGATTGGGCTGCGTTTAGAACCACTGGCCATCAATTGCGCGGGGCGACCGATGCCGGTTCGCGTCGCCCCACCCCAAGCGGGTGTACCACCGCAAGCGACCGCGGGCGTGCCTTTGGCGACGGAGAGCATCGATGAAAAAACCGCTCAAGATGTCTCGATCAGTAACGTGCCAAAAAAGTAAACCGGATCGTCGCCTGGGACCAGCGGCGGCGTTGGCTGCCCGATGCCGGTAAAGCCGAAGGAAGAATAGAGCTGACAGGCGGCCTTGTTATCGGCACGCACCTCTAGCGTCACCGCACAGGCCCCGCGCTGCCGAGCCTCGTCGGCCGCCGCTTGCAACAACCGCTGACCGACGCCTTGATGACGCGAGTCCGGACGCACGAACAGATCGTGAATGTTGATCCTCAAGGCCGCTTTGAAAGTCGACAAACTGGGCAGGCAGACGGCCAATCCCACGGCAGTTTGGGTTTCATCGAAGGCCACCAAAGCACAGGCGTCCTGCTGGTTGAGCATCAAATTTCGCAACCGCGACAGCACACTGGGACGCAAAGGACCGCTGTCGCCCATCGGATGATGAGAGTACTCATCGAGTAGTTCAATAGCGATCAGAGCGTCGTCGGGATCGCTCCAGTCGATTTTTCGAACGGTGATCGATTCGTTCAAAGCCGTCCACTCAACAACAGAGAAATTACCGGTCACAGGCCGGCGTGGGGTAAACTCTTCACACCTCGAATCTCACAATATGCTCAAAGGATCGATTGCCGACCAGTGTAAATCGTCTTAAAAAGAACATCCACGTAGAACCGACAGCCAATCAAGTAGCTGGCAGCGATCATTTTTGTCTCGTATTCCTAACCCACCTGGAGCTTCCCATGCCATTGTTACCATTCCCAAGAACGCTCTTGCTCGGGCTCGCTTACGTGCTGGTCGCTGCTGGGCTGGTCGATAGCGTGCTGGATTCGCGTTCGGTGCTGCATGCGCAAGATCCCGCCGCACCAACCAAAGCGGTTTCCGACGCTGCGGAAGAGGCTGGAAATGGTGGTAAGGAAACCGAAGCGGAGCGGAATGCGCGATTCGCCAAGTACATGTCGGGTGCGAAATTCATCGGGCGGTTTACGATCGTTGGTCAAGCCGACGGCAAAATGCCCGAAGAAGAATACACGATCCGCAAGTGTGAAAAATTGCCGGAAGGGGATCTGTTTCGTTTTACGGCTCGGATTCGATACGGCGATACCGACACCGAATTGCCGCTCGACTTGCCCGTGCAGTGGGCTGGCAAGACGCCGGTGATTACGTTGGAAGATATGTGGCTGCCGGGACTGGGAACGTTCTCCACGCGGGTCGTCATCCATCATGGTCGCTACGCCGGCACGTGGGACCACGGCGAGAAGGGCGGTCACCTGTTCGGCCGCATCGTACCGGTCACCGAAGCGACCGAGTCCCCGGCAGCAACGGACAAGTGATCGCTCGCCTGCCTGATCGCTTGGCCTACCTTGCTTGCCCCGCCCGCCGTCCCCTTTGATCGTCTGAGATGGTTCACGCACCTTATCGTTATTTTGTGTTGCTGTGGTTACTCGCTGCCCCAAACGGCTTGGCTGAGGACTTGCTGCGACTGGACAACGGCGTCGTTCAAATCGGCATCGACCGCGACAAAGGGGCGGCGATCACTTGGCTCGCCTGGCAAGGCTATCCACAAAACGTGGTCAACATCGCCGATCCCGGGCGGCTGATTCAGCAGTCTTATTACGCTGGTAAATCGCTGAACCGGCAAGCGGAAGGCCAGCACGCGGCGTGGAGTCCCTGGACGTGGAACCCGATCCAAGGTGGCGGCGTCGGCTCGTGGTCTCGTGTCACCGCGGCCCGTATCCGCGATGTGCCGGATCCTGAAGCAGGGAAAACCGACACTGGCCCCGTGCTGTTTAGCGAAACGATTCCCAATCTATGGGACATGCCGGAAGAACCTGCCGCAGCGACGATGCGCCAATGGACGGCCTTCGAGCCTAGCATGCCCAATGTGATTGTCGTACGCTGCGAATTCGTTTCCCAACGTGAACCGGGCGACCGCTGGGGCGTGCCGCTGCGGCGGCACCAAGAGATCCCCGCTTGTTACTTCACCCGCAACTTTCATGTCGTCAAAAGCTACCTCGGCAACGCTCGGTGGCGTGACGAAACACAACCGCCTGGCCCGCCGTGGGGGACCGCTATTCCGCCGCGCAAGGCGATGGTTTGTTTGAACGATCAAGGCCAGGGAATCGCCGTTTTTTCTCCCGCCGCAACGACGGCTTGGAATTTTGGACCACACGGCAAAGGACGTTCGGACGATCCTGTGGGAGGACCCTGCCTGCACGTCGCGCCGCTAGACACCGTCGCGCTGCACCCGCGGTCGACCTACCGTTACCGCTATTGGCTGGTCGTTGGCAGCGAAGCGGAAATCGCCACGCGGCTCGACGCGTTGTGGGAAAAATACGCTGACGAGACGACCGAGCATCTGACGCCGTAGAGCGTTTGCGATGCTATCCGGGGCGGTGTTTCAAGCAGTTTAGCAATGAGCGATAAATAAGTGTCGGGTACCTTTTGTGCGAAGCACCCGAA
>CAYZHQ010000071.1:0-29974 GCA_964477385.1 uncultured Pirellulaceae bacterium | reverse complement strand
TTCAGCGTTTCAAAAACAGAGAACTAGTTTGAAGAGGGTCTTTTACGGGGAGGGCGCCGCTGTCATCCCAGAGGCTGGGCATTGCACGGACTTCGCTAAAGAGGCCTCCGGTATAACGGACATCTCGGCACGAAGCCGTTGGCTAGCTCCGAATGCGAACGTGGTGCTGTCCCCCTTAGGGTCGCGTTCGGCGACTGCTAGGGGGTGATCGTGACAAGCACGCACTTGAACGCTGGCGTCTTGCTCGCGGGGTCCACCGTTTTGGAAACCAGCACGTTGGATTCGGGGTAGTACATCAACGCGTTGCCGGCACGAATCGATTCGTAGCCTCGCGCCAGAATGCCTTCCATGGCTCCCGTTTCGCTGCGGACGGTGACCCGTTGATCGTGGTTCAGCCCCAGTCGTCGCAGGTCGTCGGGGTGCATCAGAATGACGTCGCGGCGATCTTGATTGCGATACAGGTCTTCTTCTTCGTAGACCACCGTATTGAATTGGCCTTCGCTGCGAACCGTCATCATCCGCAATTGGTTTGCGTCGCCTTGCAGCGCGGGCAGTTCGTGTTGATGCAGCACGGCGCGACCATCCTCGGTGCCAAATTTTGGTTTGTGGAAGGTCCGACCGGCGAGCTGAAATTCCTGTTTGGTTTTGTCGATTTCAGTGATCTGTTGGTAACCGGGAACGACCGCCCCGATCCAGTCACGGATGGTGGAGGTTTGTCGCATCGCTTGCCAATCGACGCCACGGCCTTCGCCGACCACGTGCTGTCCGATGGTGGCGATCACTTCCACCTCGCTGCGTGGGCCCGGTAGGCGTGTCGGCCCGCCATCACTGAGGCGGACGAAATTGAACATCGATTCTTGCGTTGTCGCTTGAGGTTCTTCGTCGCGCGCGAGCACGGGCAGGATGATCGTTTCGGCGGCCAAGCCGTGGGCGTGCCCGGTGTTCAGCGTCGTGCTGAGCATGACATTCAGGTCAAGATTCGAGAGCGCTTGATCGGCGAACGTGGAGTCAGGGTTCGACCCGTACAGGTTACCACCGAGGCAGAATCCAACCTTGATTCTTCCTTCGGCAGCGGCGTCCATGCAGGCCAGCGTATCGAGTCCGGGCGAGGTCGGCAGGTCGACGTTGAACTTGGACTTGAGCGAATCAAAGATCGCATCTTTCAGTTTCGGAGTCACACCGACCGAACCGATTCCCTGCACATTGCTGTGACCGCGAATCGGCATCAAGCCACAGCCTGGGCGTCCCAGCATGCCGCGGACCATCGCGAGGTTGGCGATCGCCTGTACGTTTTGCACGCCGTGGGCGTGGTGTGTGATCCCCATCGTCCAGGAGAAGATCGCTTTCTTTGCCCCAGCGTAGGTCTTGGCGATCGCTTCGATCTCCGGACGAGCGACGCCCGACTTGGTTTCGATTTCGTCCCAGGAAAGTTGTTCGACCGTTTCGCGATAGGCTTCGCTATCGCGGCAATGATTGGCAAGGAAGGGGGCATCTTCAGCGCCCGCTTCAAAGACCGCTTTGGCGATCCCCCACAACAGCGCCAAGTCACCACCGATGTGCGGCTGGATGTATTGCGTGGCGATCTTCGTGCCCAGCATCAACGACACGGGATGACTGGGGACGCGGAACTTGACCAGCCCCGTTTCGACCACCGGGTTGATCACGATCACCTTGCCACCGCGCCGCCGGACGTTCATCAGGCTGGTCATCAATCGCGGGTGATTGCTGGCCGGATTACCGCCGATCAGGAAGACGCAGTCCGCATGTTCGACATCTTCCAAGACGATTGTCGCGGTGCCGCTGCCGACCGACGACTGCAGTCCCACGCCGCTGGCTTGATGGCAATAGAAGCTGCAATTGTTGACATTGTTGGTGCCGTACATGCGGGCCATCAGTTGCAGCAGGAAACCCGCTTCGTTGCTGCTGCGTCCGCTGAAGTACCAGAATGATTCGTCGGGCGTGACCTGTTTCAGCTTGGCTGCGATCCGGGCGAAGGCATCTTCCCAAGTGATAGGCCGGTAGTGCGACTGGCCTTTTTCATATAGCACGGGCTGGACCAAGCGGCCGCAATGTTCCAGTTCGCGCGGAGTGAGCGTCTGCATGTGCTCGACGGAGTTCTGCGCCCAGAAGGTCGGCAAGATGCCGGGCTGCATGTCGGCAACCATCGCCTGGAGGCTTTTCTTGCAGACTTCGGGGAACGAGCCGGCTTCGTTGACCATGCCGCCCTGTTGGCCGCCCATGCCCAGCGCGCACGTCTTACACGCGTTGCGCGTCCGCATCGCTTTGTACAGTTTCCAAACGCCGCCCGCTTCGCGGCCTTTTTTCCACGTATACCAGATGGCTCGAAAGCCGCCGCCACTGCCAACTTTCACGATGCTCTGCTCCCAATAGTCGATGCGTTCGTCGCGTTCGTCCGCTGCTGTTGAAGTTCATTCTAGCGACTGCACGGGCGATCTCGCACCCTGCTTGGGCGCCGTCTCGATGGCGGCGATCGCCTCGAGCAATTGAGTCGCTTGGTGGGCAATGGTGGCCTTGGATAAAACGTATTGTCGGCCCGCTTCTCCATAGCGTTTTCGCGTTGCGGCGTCCGCCAGCAGGACATGCAGTTGCTCGGCGAGCGCTTGCGGATTTCCTGGCGGCACAATCCATCCCCCTCCCGAGGCGGCGATCATTTCGGGGAACGCACCGTGGTCGGGTTGCACGACGGGAACTCCGGCCGCCCAAGCTTCCAGCACGAACAGCCCCTTGGGGTCGTGGTAGTCGGTCGGCACGCACAACAGGTCGAGTTGTCGGAGGAAGTTTCGTTTGCCATCCAGATCGGGGCTGCCGTGAAATTGAACGTGTGCGGTTGCTCCAGCGGTGGAGAGTCTGTGTTTCAAGTCCGCCACATAGCCGCGGTGTTGGTCGCCTTCCCAGCCGGCAATGTGCAGCCGCGCCTGTTTGCCCGACTCGCGTGACCGGATGTCGATAAACGCATCGATCAAATGGTGCAGGCCCTTCTCGGGTGCCAGTCGCGCCAGGTAGCCGATATGGACCTGTTCGGCGGGCAGCACCATGCCCGATGATTCGCCTCGCGGTGCCTCCCATAAAAACGGGTCAGCATCGATCGCCAGCGGCAGCACGACCAGTTTCTCGTCGGGGATCCGCAGCAGTTTCGCCATCTTGGTAGCGTAAAACTGGCTGTGAACGATCACCCGATCGATCGAAGCCACCAACAGTCGCATTTGGTTGATCGCTTGTTGGCGGTAAGGGGGCTGGAGGTAGTCGAGGAAAATGTCGTCGCCCTGGAGGGTCACGACGATCGAGGTGTTGGGCATCGCGGCGCGGATCGCCGGAATCGCGCCGCCAATCAACAGGTTGCTCAGCACGACCGTGGTGGGCTGGAGATCGTCTGCCAGCCAGTGGACCAGCCGTTTGACCTCCTCACCCTGCCGTCCGTCCAGTCCTTGCAGCATGGAGACGGTTAGCTGTCCCAGCAGCTTGGCACTTGCCGCCCCGCCGCCCCGCGTGGCCCAACGCAGCAGCAGCGGTGAATCGAGCCAACGGCGGAAGCCTTGCGGCAGGAAACGCAGCAACGGCAGTTTTTGAGATAGATAAACGTTCACTCCCCCAAAGAAGACTTGGCCATTACTGACGTCCTGCTCGTCGGTCCGAATCGGGGTATAGATCGGCTGCAGGATGCACTCCACGCCCTGCTTTTGCAGTTGCCGAGCGAGGGCGTTGTCATGCATGCAACTGCCGCAATACATCCCGGCGGCACCAGCGGTCAGATAGGCAATTCGCATCGCGGAGAAAGTCGCTCGTTGTGGGTTTTCTGTAGCGTTTCTATACTCGCTGACTGCGCTTCACGACGGAACCCTGCCACAAGTACGAAATGCCTGATCATCTGCCTATTATTGACAGCGGCCAAGCGACCCAACCCTTGTTTTGGGGCGTCGACGTCGGCGGTACCAATGTAAAGATCGGTTTGGTCGATGATGCCGGTCAGACCCTCGCTTTTGAGAAAATTTCGACCGAAGTTTCGCTTGGCCCGCAGGCGGCTGTGAACCGTGTGGCCAACGAGATCGCAAAAATGGAGCAGAATTTAGGGCTCCCGCGTGCCCAGATTCCTCGCGTGGGTCTGGGGACACCCGGTAGCATGGATTTGGCGGCCGGAATGTTGGTCGAGCCTCCGAATTTGCCCGGCTGGTGGCACTTTCCGATTCGCGACTCGCTGGCTGCGGCCCTAGAACGGCCCGTATCGTTTATCAATGACGCCAACGCGGCGGCGTTCGGTGAGTATTGGCTGGGAGCCGGCCGTGCGTATGATTCGATGATCATGCTGACGCTGGGCACCGGGGTCGGAGGCGGGATTATCGTCAATGGCGAATTGGTGAACGGGGTGAACAGTTTTGGCAGCGAGTGCGGTCACATCCTGGTCGACTCCGCGGCCGACGCAAATTTGTGCGTTTGGGGCGGCGGTCGCGGGCAATTGGAAGCCTACGCCTCGGCCAGTGCGGTCGTGCAACGAACGCGTGAACGTTTAACCGAAGGAGCCTCCAGCGAGTTGGCCGGTATGTTGGGGGGGGGCGATAATGAACTGACGGCGAAACAGGTGTTTCTGGCCGCCGAACAGGGAGACGCTTTGGCCAATGAAATGATCGACGAGACGGCGCGGTGGCTGGGCATTGGCGTGACCACGCTGGTCCACACGCTCGATCCAGGGCTGGTCGTGTTGGGCGGCGCAATGAACTTCGGCGGTTTGTCGTCACCGATCGGTCGACGGTTTCTCGATTCGATTCGTCAGGAGTTTCGCATGCGCACGTTCGATAACGTTTACGAAGGAACGACTTTAGATTTTGCCACGCTCGCCGGAGCGGCTGGATACCTCGGTGCGGCGGGCTACGCGCGGGCGGTCCATCGTCAAACTGCCGCCGAATCGTAGTCGTTTGGTTTGCGGTTCTCTTTGTTGCTCGACTCCCTGTTGCCCTTTCATGTCCACAAGCCATCCAACCCGTTAAGACACCTCTATGCAGGTTCGCAATTTTTGCATCATCGCTCACATCGACCACGGCAAGAGCACCCTGGCGGATCGCCTGCTGGAACATACCGGCACGGTGACGCTACGCGAAATGAAGGAACAGTTGCTTGATGACTTGGCGCTGGAACGCCAACGTGGGATTACGATCAAAGCCCGCGCGGTTTCGATGCGTTACAAGTATCAAGGCGAACAGTACGAGTTGAATCTGATCGACACGCCGGGCCACGTTGACTTTCAATACGAAGTCTCGCGGTCGCTGGCCTGTTGCGAGGGAGCGCTGCTGCTGGTCGATGCGTTTCAAGGCGTCGAAGCGCAGACGGTCGCGAATGCCTACGCGGCGATGGAACACGATTTGGCGATCATTCCGGTCATCAACAAAATTGACTTAACTTATGCACGGCCCGATGAGGTCGCCGACGAGATGGAGCAGTCGCTCGGCAGTGATCCTGAAGCGATCGTGAAGGTGAGTGCCAAAGCGGGCATTGGAATCGATGAATTGCTGGCGACGATCATCGAAAAGATTCCGCCGCCAACCGGTGCGGCAGACGCTCCGCTGCAAGCGATGGTTTTCGATTCGAACTACGACGATTACCGAGGAGCGATCACCTACATTCGCGTGATGAGCGGGACGGTGCGCAAAGGGCAGAAGATCCGCTTCCTGCGTGCCGGGACGGAACACGAGGTGGTGGAGATGGGCCAGTTCCGACCGCGTCGTGAGGCTTGCGACAAATTGGAAGCGGGCCAGGTCGGTTATTTGATCTGCAATATCAAGTCGCTGAAGGATGTGCATATCGGAGATACGGTCAGCGTCCCCGGTCAGCACGGCGCGAATCCATTAACCGGATACTCGCGTCCCAAGCGGATGGTCTACTGTGGGTTGTTTCCCAGCGACGGCCAAGACTTTTCAGAATTGCGGGATGCGTTGAGCAAATTGTCGATCAACGATCCTAGTTTCGAGTTCGAGCCCGAAACGAGCGACGCGCTGGGGTTTGGTTTTCGCTGCGGTTTCCTCGGATTACTGCACATGGAAATCGTGCAGCAACGACTGGAACAGGAATCGGACGTCGATCTCGTTCAAACCGCGCCCAACGTGACCTACGAGATCCTCACCAAGAGTGGTCAAACGTTGATGATTCATAAGCCTCAGGACGTCCCCGACCCTGGCGACATCGAGGACTTTCGACAACCGATCGTGCGCTGTAACATCGTGGTTCCGACCGATTACATCGGAGCGGTGATCAAGCTGTGTCAGGAACGTCGCGGCATCCAGCACGGCCAGGAATACCTTGGTCCCACCCGTGCGATGCTGACGTATGACATCCCGTTGGCCGAAGTGATCTACGACTTGCATGACAAGATCAAAAGCTGCACACGCGGCTACGGGACACTCGATTACGAGATGCTCGGCTACGAGTCGGCCGATTTGGTGCGGATGGATATCTTGGTCAACGGCAACCGTGTCGATGCGTTGAGTGTCGTCTGTCATCGCGCGGATGCCGATCGACGTGGCCGGGCGGTGGTGAAGAAACTGAAGTCAGAGATCGACCGTCACATGTTTGAAGTCGCCGTGCAGGCGGCGATCGGCAGTCGTGTGATCGCACGCGAAACGGTGGCCGCGATGCGGAAAAATGTAACCGCGAAATGTTACGGTGGTGACATCACGCGAAAGCGAAAGTTGCTGCAGAAGCAAAAGGAAGGCAAGAAACGGATGAAGGCGGTCGGGAGCGTCGAGATCAGCCAAAAGGCCTTCATGTCGGTGCTCAGCACGGGCGACGAGTAAGCGGCGAATCTTTGGTCTCAACGTGCAGGTCGTTACGCTCCGGATTCCGCCGGTGGTGGAGGCGCGGGCATAGCCAACTCATCTGCCTGCGTGGCATCTTCGCCGTGACAAATGTCTTCCTGGTCCTCTTGAACAGCTTGCAATAAGACCTCGATGTAGCCGTGGACGGAATGGTCGCTGAAGTGGTCGACTTTGAAGAGGCGGAGGGAACGAAAGAAACCGCGCCAACGGTCTAGCCGCTTACGGGCGCCATCCAGCTTTCGGATTCGGCCCACGCTATCGAAGTAAACTTCTTGGCCCGCATGACGGTATCCCATCCAGGGCGGCGGAACCCGCGTCACGACGTCGTTGTTGTTGACAAACCGATAGTGATCCAAGGCGACGTAATTGACGTATGCGTGGTCGCCAACACGCGGGCTGCCGTAGCTAAAGAGGCCTTCGGGGTTGGAGGCGATATGAGACAAGAAGCAGCGTCCGGCACAGATCGTGGCCATCGCCCCGCCGAGGGAGTGACCGCAAAACCAAAGTGGTAGATCATTGTCGGTCAGTGCCGTTTCCAGTTCCGGCCATAGGTGGTCGACTTCGCTTTTGAATCCGCGATGGACTTTGCCCACCGTTTCCGCCAGGACGGCGGTCGCGTCGACGTCGGCTTGGATATCATTCCATTCATTCGGTTCGGTTCCGCGGCAGGCGATCACGCAGTCACGATCATTGCGGAATCGAAATGCCTGGGCGCCATCGTTATCGAATAGCGTGACATCGGGAAACCCAGCCGCCGTCGCGGCCTGACGAGCTTCCGCCTCATCGTTGTAGGAAATCATTGCCAATTCGGCGAACAGGAGGGCTTTCTTGAGGAACGAAAGCGATCCGATGGGGCCGGTCACACTGGAATGAATCGAAAGCGGGATCTCGCCGTGATCTTTGATCAGCTTTGTCACCTGAGGGCTCCGCGATAAAGTAACTACAAGCCACGGTCCACTGTGGCGCCCAGTAAAAACGCTATTAAATCGTTCCCTGAACCAATGGACGATTAATCTACCAACAGTGGGGCCGAGCGAGCCAGTTCCCTAAACGGGGCATCGGTTGGAAACATCCGCAAGTTCGGCAGAGGGTGCTGATTGGGGCGAGCCTTGACACCGTCGGTCCCGTTGTCACGTACGCTCAGCGGAAATGCCTTGCGAACCGTTGGCGATAATCAGGCATCTCGGCAGCTAGGCGGCGTGCCAACGAGCCCGGCGGCGAGTGCGCCTGCAGCTCTCGCAAGAAGCGAATCAGGACGCCACGCGATTGCTCGCTCTCATGCAGCAAGAAATGAACCCAGGCCCAGGCATCCCGATACTGTGCCGGTCCCATCTCGCCGACTCCGCCGATGTCTTCCAGTTTTTGCACATCGGGAACGCGACCGACCAACGCAGCCATTTGGACCAAGCGATGATGCGGGCTGCCGGTGGCGCGTTCGGTCGCGACCACCTCGAAGTACTCCGCTAGGCCTTCGTCCAGCCACAGCGGGACGTACGGCAGCGAGGCATTCAGCAAGGCGTGCGTCGTTTCATGCCGCAAGTCCACTTCCATGGAACGGTTTTCATAGGCAAACACCATACCCGGGCCGCGTCGCTTGACGAACAAGGCTTGGCGGTCGGGGATTTTGGGGAAATGCAGCCGCAGGTAACCGCGATAGTTGGCATGTTGTGCGAACAGGATCAGATGGACCGGCTCGTCGTGAATCCGAATTTGAAGCTGTTGCGACAGTTCGGCTCGGAGGTTTGCCAACTGATTCAGCAGGTTGGCTCGGGGTGTGACGTCGTAGTCGGAGTGCACCAGGAAGTGACCGACTTGTGATTCATAGGGCCACCGCGACGGAGCCTGAGGGCTGATCCGATTCGCCTGCACTGCGGGGTCGGCGGCGGGCAATACACCACACCAGGCCGCCAGCAGTAACCACAAGAAAACAACACGCATCATCCGGCTTGTCGCCCCCTGAAAAGTCCGCTGGCTCGCTGCAGCCACGTTTGCGATGGTTGACTCGGTGGCAGGGCGTCGAGGTCGCGACCTTCAGCGACCGCCAGAGGATTGTCGCAGCACATGGCGACCGCCAGCGGATAACCCACTCGCTCGACCGCCAGTTCATAGGCTCGCCCTAATTGCGGCGATCGTTTGCGACTGCCGTGAGCATCGGTTGCCAGGAAATGGCACCAACCGTTGTCGACAATGTAATGTGCCAGTTGCTCCGGTTCCGGCCCAAATTCGCCGACAAAACTATCTGCGGTGACCTGCATCAAACAACCCGCCCGCACGAGCGGCTCGATGACTTGCGGCTGACGCATGATCCCGCGATTGCGTTCCGGGTGGCTGAGGATGCCGACCATGCCGATCCGCTCAAGCTGCTCCAAGATCGGTTCGAGCGGTTGATACAGTTCGTGTGGCAATTCCAGCAACACGTGTCGGCGTTGATCTGCCAGAGACAGGCAATCGCCAGACTGAAGTCGAGCAATCATGTCGGAGTCGATGCGGACATCGGCACCCGGCAAGACCCGCAGCGGCACGCGGTTGGTCTGCAGCCACTGCTGTAACTGCTGCGTCCGGTGCCGGATCGTCTGCCCGGTCGTGGCGGTGTGATTGCCCAACTGATGCGGCGTCACGACGACCGTGTCGGTGCCGTCGGCGACCATCTGCTGAGCCATCTCGAGCGACTCCTCCCAACTGCGTGAGCCATCATCGATGCCGGGTAACAGGTGGCAATGGATGTCGACGAACGGCGGAGGCGCGGTGGTGGCTGGCATCGCGGAAGCCCTACACAGTGACCGAGTTGGCGGGAGGGTATAGCGGTGGACTAAAGCAGTTCGGCATCCAACGCCACGCTGTCACGGAAATCGTAGCGATGGAAGTAGCGTGCCAGGACTTCGCTGAGGCGATGCAGGAAGACGCGACGAAATTTTGCTTCGGTTGTTTCGCTGGTGTACTGTCCACCGGTGACGGGATAAGAGAAATCGTCGACATGCCTGCGGAAAGCACGTTTGCCCGTCGCCACGTCATAGACCGTTGTTGTCGCGCTAACTTGACCGCGATACAGCGTTGCTCCGTCACGCAGGCGGAGCCCTGTCAATTCGATGGCGATCACCTTGTCCGCTTTGACGCCACGTCCGACGGTGACAAAATCGAGCTTGTCCCAGCCGTTGTTGTCACGCCAATCGTCGATCTCTTCTTCGCGAACGATCGTGATCTTTTCGACTTCGGTTTCCAAGATCTGGCTAACTTCGCGGCTGACCATCTTGGCTGCGATATCATCGCTGTATTGACTGCTGTCGGTCACCGTGATGATCGCCACGCGTTGCTCTTCCAAGCCATCGTATTCGGCCGGAATCAAGTCCGCACCGGCGCCGTGCAGCAGTTGGGCTAACATGCCGACACAGCCCGTTTGTGTAACCGCCGAAGCGACGATCACCAGCAGCACATACAGTCGATTTCGAGTCACCAGTTGCATCGCGAATCCTTTCGCACGCAGGCGTCTGTTTCAGTAAAGTCTTTGTTGAGGATGAACCGTCAGGCATACAGCCGGATCGTCCAGTCGACCAAGGTGATCGTCAGGGCGACGATCATCACGATCGCGAGTGTCGGCAACATCCAGGCTCGGGCCTGCTGCCCCGTTATCGCCAAATAACCGAGTAACGGAACGGCAAACGTCGCGATTACTGCAAACGCAAAACCGCCTGCGTTGGTCACAAAACTGCTCATCCATCGCCCTTCGGTGTAGTAAGCCCAGGATGTGGTCATGCCACACGCCGGACAACGTACGCCCCATAAGACGACAGCCGTGCACGGAGGTAATCCCAGTTGCTGGTGCGTTCCCATGCCTTCGGAGGCGGGATGCAGTCGCCAAGCCGTCACCAGCAATCCTGCCAAGACGACCGCGGCCACAAACCACACCAATCGCTGAAACCAACCCGCTTGATCGGCCGCGCGGAGACTAGAGGATGGATCAGCGGCAGACAAGACTGATTTCTCTCAGAGGAAACGAAGTTTGAGAATGGGTGGCGGGCGAGCGACGCCAGCGCCTGTTCATGTTAGCCGACCCACCGCAAGCGTCCATCCACCCGCCCGTGGCGACGGCTCGCTTCAGCCTGCGGCGACTTGTCATGCCCGCCTGCGGCTACTCATTCTGCCCGCTCGCGGTTAAAACGTAGGCAGACTGCTTGATTTCTCTAAGGAAATGGTTTGATGACGCCTGATCGCTTACAAGTTTTTCCCGATGCCGAAGCCCTGAGTGCGGCGGCCTGTGACGCGTTTTGCAAGTTGGCAAGCGAGGCCATCGAGCAGCGAGGCCGCTTTACGGTTTCGTTATCGGGAGGCTCCACCCCGCGCCGGCTTTATCAATTGCTAGCCCAGAAATCGCTCCCCTGGCATCAGATTCATTGGTTTTGGGGAGACGAACGGAATGTGCCCCACAGCCACAACGACAGTAATTGTCGAATGGTTCACGAGGCCTTGCTGGATTCCATCGGGGCCGCTCCTGAAACGGTCTTTCCGGTGCCGGTCAACGTCGCCGATCCTGCCGCTGCGGCTGCCGCCTACGAGGTCACGCTGCGAGCGCAATTCGTGGGCGATTCGTTTCCGACGTGGGACCTAGCCCTGCAGGGGATGGGCGACGACGCGCACACCGCGTCGCTGTTTCCTGAAACCAAGGCGATCGATGAAACCGAGCGGTGGTTTGTGGAAAATTGGGTTCCCAAGCTGGACACCTACCGTTACACGTTAACCGCGCCGGCCCTTCGCTCGGCACGGAACATCTGGTTCTTCATCGCGGGAGCAGGCAAACGCGCGGCGCTGGATCAAGTTTGGAATGGCCCTTTCCAGCCCGCTGTGGCACCTTCGCAGTTGATTCCGCCGCAGCACGAGGGGCTGCAATGGTTCGTCACGCGGGACGCGTTGCCAGCCGGTGAGGCCTAGCCGAAAGCTTACCAGCGAAGATCCGCCCACACCAAACGATGGTCGGTCGCGGTCAGCCAAGCCGCTCGCGGATCGTCGTCCAGCGGCCAAAAAACTCCACTGCCAAGCACGTCTAGGTTGGAACTTGGCAAGACATAATCAACACGCAGGTTGCCGACCCCACGCGGACTGAAACGCGCGGTGTCCAGCGCGTGCTCGCCGCAATGCGTCGCATTCTTGCCGCCCAGTCGGATGCCCGCGGCGGCCGCGCCAGCGCTCCGCGGGGCAGTGTCTTGCACGCGATCGGCAGCCAGCAACTGGCGGATTGCGGCGCTCCGTCCCGAGCCGTCTTGAGGATCGGCGTTCAAATCACCGGCGATGACAAACATGGCCCCTGGAGGCAGACCGACCATTGCACCGGAGTCGTCTTGCAATCCTGATCCGCGATGGGGATCGAGATAATCGAGCCAAAACCGGATCTCATCGTGATTGCGACAACCATTACGGTCTTCGGGGCCATCAAAGGCGGGAGGTGTCGGATGGCTGGCTAGCAGGTGCAAGGTCCGCTCGCCGATCCGAATCGGAACGTCCCAGTGGCTCTTCGAAGACAGTCGCAGCGCTTGCCAGGCAGTGGTGGAGTAATAGGGCTGATTGGTGTCGGGATCGATAGGCACCAGGGCGTCGGGCAGGTCCGACCATTTCATGTTCTGAAACGTTCGGACCTGCGACTCGTCGATCGGAAAACGGCTGAGGATCGCCATGCCGTATTGTCCCGCGTAACGTCCAAAACCGAAGTTGTCGCCTAAGCCATGTTGCTTCCCATCGCCATCGAGGTCCAACCCGCTATCGACGCCCGTGTTCACCGGTGCGGCGAAAAAGTACGGATACGCCAGCGGTTGTAGCACGCCCTGGACGGTCGAAGTCTCGCTCGGTTTGGCGAGGTAATCTTCGACAAACCGTTTCACCGCTGCATGATCGCGTTGGTAATCGATTTCATTGAGCAACACGATATCGGGTCGCACCGTTTGCAAGATTGCCGCTAAGTGACGCGCCTGTCGGGAGGTGCCGGTGGTTAGTTCCGTGGTCAGTTCCCCCGCAGCATCGCGGTAGAGCGAAGTGTTAAACGTCGCGACTCGGATTTTTTCGGGGGCGACGCTCGCGGTGGATTGTGCCGATCCGAAGCAGGCGGGCAGCAGCAGTCCCACGATGAAAACCCGAATGGCAACCGGCAGAGAAACAGACCAATTCACGCGAAGATGCTCCGAGAGGAAGGGCGGAAACAGACGAAGGCAGGCCGCATTGTAAGTGCCGATTCATGAGAGTGTTATGCTGCGCCCCCGCGTCACAAATCTTCATGCAACCGCCGGAAGGCGGTTTGCGAATGATCACCCCGGCGGCCGCTGACAAACGGATTGCCATCAATGAAGTAACGCAGTCGTGCCGTGGTCGCCGAAGTCACTCCGATGCGTGGCGTGCGTTGCAGGCGGAAGCTTGGCGGGTTCGCCACCGTTGCGATCCAAACCGTATCGCTGGCGATGAGGTCTTGGCCGTCCTGTTGTTTGGTCACGTCGAGCGCTTGGCACAGCATGGCCGGTCCGCCGGTCAGTCGACGCTCGGTTCCTGCGACGCCCCGACGGTGGCTCATCGTTTCGATTCCCCACGCCGGTTCGATCGCGCGGATCAGCACCGCGCTGCCGATGTCCGCAGCTTCGGTCGAAACGTTCATGCAGAACTTGGCGTGAATGCTGTACACGTACAGCGTGCCGGGAGTGGCGAACATCGATGCATTGCGCGGTGATTGCCCACGGTGGCTATGGCTGGCCGAATCGCCATGTGCCAAGTAGGCTTCCGTTTCGACGATCCAGCCACCGCACAGTTGCCCATGCTCGTCGCGCCGCAGCAGCGCCATTCCCAGCAGTTGCCGCGCCACCGTTTGCGGTCGCTGGGCGTAGAATGGTCGATCGTTCCGTTGCAAAGTTTGCATTGGCCATTCGCCAGACACCACGTTACGCCTTTCTTGAAATTGCGATGCCCTGCCCGACAGGAACCTTCACCGCACGTTGGCTTGTTCCCGTTTGCCAGCGGCCGATTTGTGGCGGCTGGCTGCGCGTCGAGCAGGGAAAAGTTGTAGCCCTCGAAGCCTCGTCGCCTCCGGGCGATTGTATCGATCTGGGCGATGTCGCGGTGCTGCCCGGATTGGTGAATTGCCACACCCATCTGGAGTTTTCCGATTTGCCGTCGCCGCTGGGAGAGCCGGGAGGTGCGTTGCCCGCTTGGGTCGCCACGGTCGTCCGGCACCGACTGGCTCAAGCGACCGATTCGCCATCGGTAATCGCGCAGCGGCGCGCCTCGGCAATCGTGGCGGGATGTGCGGAGTCGACCGCTGCGGGGGTACGGTTGCTCGGAGAAATCGCCACCCTGCCGTGGCTGGAGGGTGACGCGGCAACCGCAGCGACGGCGGAGGAACTGCGGATTATCGCCTTTGCCGAGACGCTGGGGCTGCGTTCCGAGCGGGCAAACCAAACCTTTCAGGCGGCCGAGGACTGGATCCGCCAGTCGATGTCCCGCCGATCGTTAGGGCGGAATATTTCGTTTGGATACAGCCCTCACGCTCCTTATTCGACCTCGCTGGAACTGGTCGACCGTTGCGTGTCACAAGCGTGTCGTTTTCGGTTGCCGCTGGCGATGCACCTCGCCGAGTCGCGTGAAGAGCTGCAGTTGCTGGACGAGGGGCGCGGTCCCTTTCGCGAGGTCTTGGAGTCGCTTGGGGCATGGCAGGCAGATGCTTTCCCACAGCCCGGTGGCGTTGGAGAATGCTTAAAGCGGTTGGCTCGGGCGCCTCGCTGTTTGGTCGTACACGGCAATTATTTGACCGATGACCAAATCACCTTCCTGGCCACGCAGCCTCAGATGAGCGTCATCTTTTGTCCTCGCACACACGCTTTTTTTCAGCACGACCCGTATCCGCTCTCGCGGCTGCTTGAGGCGGGCGTTCGCGTCGGATTGGGGACCGATTCCCGGGCGAGCAATCCCGATCTGAAACTGTGGGAAGAAGTTCGGCACGTATTGGCAACGGTGCCCGCCGTGACGGTGGAGTCGGTTTTGAAGATGGCCACCCTGTGGGGTGCCGACGCGCTGGGGCAGTCCGATTGCGGACGCTTGGCCGTGGGGGCTCGGCCCGGTTTGTGGACGCTGCCCACCTCTGCGACCGACGAAACCGAGCTTTGGCAAGCGATCGCGAACGCCACCGCACCTTGCCCGTTGGGGTGAAACCTTGCCCGCTGACACCGATTGGTCGGCAGGGGGGAAGCCTTTTTGCTTTGCAACCCTGTTTCGGCACAGACGGTTTGCGCCTACCTTGAACGGCGGTTGCCTTGACCAGACCGCTTCGCAAGCAGTGGGATGAATCAGCCTCCACGGCAGTCGGGAACGCTTTATGCGGGGACTTCAAGCGGGAACTTTCAAGCAGAGAATCGCTCCTGTTTTATTTGGGTGGAGCACGCAGCATGACGTCGACGTTGGGCAACTTGTAGGAACGCCAAGAACTTGCAGGAACAACAAGGAGCGCTAGGTGAATAAGCATTCAGTCATTGTCGGGTTGGGCGAGGTCTTGTGGGATGTCTTTCCCGATGGCCCTCGATTTGGAGGCGCGCCAGCCAATTTTGCTTGCAGTGCGGCTAGTTTGGTGGATGACGCAGCGCGGGTTTGGATGGTCAGCAGTCTCGGCAACGATCGCTTGGGAGCCGACGCACGGCAGGTTCTGGAAGAGAAACATGTCGACACGCGGTGCGTCCAAGTCGCCTCTCAGCCCACCGGACAGGTCCATGTGACGTTGGATGAAGAAGGCAAGGCGAGCTACGAATTTGTCAACGATGTGGCCTGGGACCACCTGCACTGGGAACCGTCTTTGCAAACTTTGGCAGAGCAAGCCGACGCTGTCTGTTTTGGGACTTTAGGCCAACGCAGTGAAGCTTCTCGCACCACGATTGCAAGGTTCCTCGACGCCATGCGAAGCGATGCTTTGAAGGTGTTCGACATCAACCTGCGTCCTCCGTTTTTTAGTGACGAAATAATTCAGCAATCGTTACAGCGAGCCAACGTGCTGAAGCTGAACGATGACGAGTTGCCGGTACTGCAAAAAATTTACGGCTGTGAGGGCTCGGAAATCGAAGTCCTGCAACGCTTGGCAGCGCAGTGTGAGCTGCGTTGCGTGGCTCTGACGCGTGGTTCTGACGGAGCCTTGTTGATTCGCGACGACGAAGTCCACCAGTCGGCTGCCGTCGAAACCGAAGTTGTCGACACGGTCGGCGCCGGAGACGCTTTTACCGCTGCGCTCGTGGTCGGGTTGTTGGCCGGTGAACCGCTGCCGGTAATCAACCAACGAGCCACACGGGTGGCGGCGTTCGTCTGTTCTCAAGCGGGGGCGACGCCGCCGATCCCGCCCGAGCTGCGTTGACGCCGCCCGAGCTGCGTTGACGCCGCTGCCTCAAAAACCAAGCCGAAAATCGGGAAGGCAAGCCGTGATAAACGGTTCCCCCTCTGCGGCTTGTCAACGGTCGCACCGCCGATCGAATTTGGTTCACGACGATTGGCTCTCGTGTATAATCAAGATCCCGCTACATAAGCCTTCTTGGCTTTGTCAAAACTTGGCCAGACGGCCGAGATTGGCACGCAAATCACATCCGCAGGCGGACGCTTGACGGTCATTCTTTTAAGGGCAATTTCATGCGCGATCAAAAACTCGATTGGGCGCGACGCACTTTCCTGTCACGCTCCTTTGCGGGGATTGGTTCGTTCGCACTCGCCTCGCTGTTTGGCGGCGAGCGACTGCGTGCGGGGACTTCACCGAATAATCAAGCCTTGGCCAGCGATCACCCTTGGCCCCCTCTGACTGGATTTCCGAATCACGCTCCCAAAGCCAAGCGGATCGTTCATCTGTGTATGGCGGGGGGGCCCTCCCACTTGGAGTCGCTCGATCCCAAACCTGAACTCGATCGGATCGACGGCCAGCCCTTCCCCGCTTCCTTTACGGCGGGACAGCAGTTGGCACAGCTCCAAAATGCCGAGCTGAAGGCGCGGAAGTCGTTTGTCAAATTCAAGAAGTGGGGCGAGTCGGGTCTGGAAATGTCGGAGCTATTTCCGCACACCGGAGCCTTGGCCGATGACCTGTGTGTCATTCGCAGCATGACGACCGAGCAGATCAATCACGACACCGCGCATGCCTTCATGAACAGCGGCTCGATCATCAAAGGTCGCCCCAGCATGGGATCATGGATGCTGTATGGGCTCGGTGCCGAAACAGCCAATCTTCCCGGCTATGTGGTGATGACCTCCTCCGGCCCAGGGGCACAACCCGTTTCGGCCCGACAGTGGAGCGCCGGTTGCTTGCCCAGCAAGTTTCAAGGCGTCGCCTTTCAGTCCAGTGGTGCCCCGGTCCACTACATTGGCAACCCGGACGGTGTCTGCCAGTCGACGCAGCGACAAGTCATCGATGAAGTCCAGCGACTGAATGGGATGTTGGCCGAGCGGCACGTCGATCCCGAAATCGAAACGCGGATTGCGCAGTATGAGATGGCTTTCAAAATGCAGGCGGCGGTGCCTGAGTTGACCGACATGCGGCAGGAACCGCAATCGACGCTCGATGCTTACGGTGTCAAGCAACCGGGCGACGGATCGTATGGGTCGAACTGTTTGCTCGCGCGACGGTTGCTCGAGCGTGGCGTCCGATTTGTCCAGCTCTATCACCGTGCGTGGGACCATCACAGTAACCTCGAACCCAACTTTACGAAGGCGGCTCAGGCGACCGACCGCCCGACCGCCGCCCTTGTCCAAGATTTAAAAGATCGCGGCATGTTGGAAGATACGCTGGTGATCTGGGGTGGCGAATTCGGCCGGACTCCAATGGCCCAAGGCAGCGGACGTGACCACCATATCAACGCCTTTAGCGTTTGGATGGCTGGCGGTGGGGTGAAGGGTGGCATGGCGTACGGAGCGACCGATGAACTCGGGTACCGCTCGGTCGAGGATGTCGTCTCGGTGCATGATCTGCATGCCACGATGCTGCACCTCTTCGGCGTCGATCACGAAAAACTGCGAGTTCAGTTCCAGGGTTTGGATCTGAAGTTAACCGGCGTCGAACCATCGCGTGTTGTCCGCGACATCATTACTTAAGGGATGTCCTTGAGTAAATTCCCTGAGCGCTCCCTCGTCACACGCTTTCCCTTGAAGTCACTTTTTTATGTTTGCCAACGTTTTTCGTCGTCATCGAATCGCAACGTTTCTGTTCGCCGCCGTGGTTTGCGGTTGCTGTCTGAACGGCAACGCCCAGACGCCTGACGCATCCTCTCCATCGCTGCCGGAGCGAGTTAGCTTCAACGCGCACATTCGACCTTTGATGTCGAACACTTGCTTCACTTGCCACGGCCCCGACGAAGAGGAGAACGAAAGCGAGTTTCAGATCGATTCTTTCGCCGCGGCGACCGGTTCCCTGCCTTCGGATGAAGACTTGGTCGGGATCCAGCCCGGCAAACCGATGGAATCCGAAGTCTATTTGCGAATCATTGGCAAGAGCGATGGGGAGTCGATGCCGCCGAGCCATTTCCGGCACCAGTTGAGCGATTACGACAAGGCATTGTTTCGGAAGTGGATTGAGCAAGGTGCTGAGTATGAGCAGCATTGGTCGTACGCTCCGGTGCAACGCCCTGAGATTCCAGCGTTGAATCGGTTTGCGGATCACGTCGGCAACTCCATCGATCCCTTCGTCTTGGCACCGTTAGAGTCGGCCGGAATCGAGCCGTCACCCCCGGCGGATAAGGCGACCTTGCTGCGTCGCCTGAGTCTCGACCTGATCGGATTGCCTCCCACGGTCGAGGAATTGCGAGCCTTCCTCGCCGATGATTCGGAGGATGCGTATGCTCGTCAAGTCGAACGCTTGTTGAACTCCAAGCACTTTGGCGAACGGATGGCCATTTCTTGGCTGGACATTGTCCGCTTCGCCGATACGGTGGGCTTTCACGGTGACCAGAATCTTCGCAACTTTGCCTATCGCGATTATGTCATCAACGCCTTCAACACCAACAAGCCCTTTGATGAATTCACCCGTGAGCAACTTGCGGGGGATCTGTTGCCCAATCCGACGCCCGAGCAGCTAACCGCAACCGGAATGCTGCGACTGAACATGGTGACGCGAGAAGGCGGGGCCCAGCCGGGCGAGTACCTTGCCAAGTACAAAGCCGACCGGGTGCGGACTTTAGGGACGGCCTGGTTGGGCGCCACGCTGGGCTGCTGTGAATGCCACAACCACAAATACGATCCCTATACCGCCAAAGATTTTTACGCCTTGGGCGCCTTCTTCGACGACATTCGGCAGTGGGGAGTCTATTCCAGTTACGGCTACACGCCCAATGAGGACTTGAAGGGATTCAATAACGATTATCCGTTCCCGCCCGAAATGCGTGTGGAAAGTCCTTCGCTGCGAGCCGAAATCCGCAGCCTGCAACGGGAACGTGACACGCTGCTTCGTCAGCAACTCGGGGACGATATCTTGGCATCCGATTCGTTTCAGGACTGGACCGCGGGTTTGACTCGCTGGTTGGAATCAAACCCCGATGGCTGGAAGGTGACAACGGCGGAGGAGGTCTCCACCAGCAAGGAAACCACCGGTCAGATTTTGGCTGACGGCAGCGTGCTGCTGAACGGAACACCGCAAGCGGGCGAGACGATCACACTCACTTCGCAGGTCACCGAACCGCTGCTGCTGAACGCGCTCCGCTTGGAAGTCTTGCCGGACGAAAGCCACCGCGGATTTATCGGACGGGACGAGCAAGGGCGTTTCCGCGTCGGCCTTTCGGCCTCGATCGCTCGCAATGCCGAGCAAGGGCCGCGGAAGGTCGCCAATCGTCCGCGGTTTGTCCGCATTGAACTGACCGGCGCCGATAAAGTGTTGTCGCTCGCGGAAGTGGAAGTGTTTGGCAAAGATGATCGCAATGAATTGGTGAATTGGGCGACCCGAGGCACCGCCAGCCAGTCGACCAACTACAGTTCCGGTGAAGCCGCGGTCGCCATCGATGGCAATACCGATGGCGAATACCATCGTTCCAAATCGGTCACGCATACCAGTCTGGATGGTGACAATCCGTGGTGGGAAGTCGACTTGGACGCAGCGCGCGCTGTGGAAAAGATCGTGGTGTGGAACCGCACGGATGGCAATTACTCCGATCGTTTGAAGGGCTTTCGACTGGTCTTGCTCGATGCCGAGCGGCAACCCTTGCAAGTTCTGAATCCCGCGGTTCCCAAGCCCTCCGTTTCCGTGGCAATCCCTTCAGAGGTGACTCGCGACACCTCGCAGCCGCTGGGCATTGCGTGGGCCGAAGCTGACCGCCGGACACCCGCGCGGTACAGCAATGGACGAGAACCTCTGGTCCTCGAAGAGGTTTGGCAATCGGGGCCTGGGCGTTGGCAATTGCCAAGTGATGAGGCAACGCGACCCCACACGGCGGTCTATCATTTGGATCGTCCGGTCGAACTGGCGCCCACGGATCGACTAGTGATCCAGCTTCGTAGCAGCGATGTGGGACGGGTGCGACTGTCGGTCACTCCGCTGGCCGGCGCCGTCGCAGGTTGGTCAGCCGCTTCGGATGCGCTGCGAACCGCCGTTTTCGCTCCCGCACCCAAGCGTACCGAACAAGATCGCACGCGACTGATCGGCGCTTTCCACCGCTCGACGGTGGCCTTTCAAGAACAGTCTCCTGCTAGCCGTGAATACCGTGACAGGATTCTTGCCCGGCGGGCTGGACTGGCGATGACGCTCGTCACCCAGTCGCTGCCGGCAGATCAGATTCCTGACAGTCGTGTGCGGCCGCGAGGAGACTGGCAAGACGAATCGGGTGAAGCCGCACCGCCCGGTTTCCCGCACTTCCTGCCCGCGAAGCTATCCAACGGCCAGCAACGATTGACTCGATTGGACTTGGCCGATTGGTTGACGGCGAAGGAAAATCCTCTCACGTCGCGACATTTTGTTAACCGCACCTGGAAGCAGTTCTTTGGCACCGGGTTATCTGCAAAGCTTGATGACCTCGGAAATCAAGGTGAATGGCCCAGTCACCCGCAGTTGCTCGATTGGTTGGCGGCCGAGTTCATTGACAGCGACTGGGACGTGAAGCATCTGGTTCGCTTGATCGTCAGCAGCCAGACCTATCAGCAAACCGCTGCGACGCGGCAGGATTTACAGGCGACCGATCCCTACAATCGCCGGTTAGCTCAGCAATCGGCTCGTCGCTTGGAAGCGGAAACCATCCGGGACAATGCGCTGGCGATTTCTGGATTGTTGCAGGCCGATTACGTCGGTGGTCCGAGCGTCTTTCCGTATCAACCGGCCGGTTATTACGGGAACCTGCAGTTTCCCAATCGAACGTACCGAGCTAGTGAGGACTTTCGCCAATACCGTCGCGGCGTTTACATGCATTGGCAACGAACGTTTTTGCATCCCATGCTGGTCAACTTTGATGCTCCGTCACGCGACGAATGCGCTGCCGATCGTTCGCTGTCGAACAGTCCTCAGCAAGCTTTGACTTTGCTGAATGATACCTCCTTTGTCGAGGCCGCTCATGCGATGGCAGCCCGGTTGCTGGCATCGTCGTACGGGAACGATTTTGAAGACAACTTGTCGGTCGCCTTTTTGAGTGCCGTTTCGCGTCCTCCAACAGGTGCCGAAGCGGAAGCGTTGCGAGGCCTTTATGAACGGCAGTTGGCGTACTTCGAGGAGCATCATTCCGAAGCCGAACAGCATCTTGCGGTCGGTTCTCGGGACTCAGGTGCAGGTTCTAGTAGCGGTGCCGACGCGGCTACCTTGGCGGCATGGTCGCAGGTCTGCCGCGTCATTTTGAACCTGCACGAAACCATCACTCGTTATTGAGTTTTGCAAGCCTTGCCACTCCCTCGATCGGTCTCGCTGGTATTTTGATTTACAAACGCGGGACTAATTTCTCCAGGCGGACGGATTCCATTTCCCGGAAGGGAATCCTGATTTGCGTCGGGTGCTTGGCGGTGAGTGGACGCGCGATTTTGCGTCCAGAGCCCCGTAATGGTAGGAAATCCTCCGTGACATCGTCGTGAACACTCACGATCGGCAGATCGTAATGATCACAGTCGCGTCGCAAGACCGTGGCCTGCCAGCCGTTATCGAGCTCTACCAGGCTACCGATCGGAAACAGCGTGATTTGCCTTAAGAAAGCTCGCATCGCACGGGCGTCAAAACGTCCCGATCGACCAGCAACCAACATCAGCGCGAGGGCGTCATGGGGACATAATGAAGGCCGGTTCGGCCCCGGTTCGATCAGCGTCAAATAGCAGTCGACGATACTCAAGATAGGTGTCAGGTGGTGAATCGTCTTTGCTTTCAGTCCTCGAGGGTAGCCTGTACCATCAGGTCGTTCATGAACCTGTTGGATGATGTCGAGGACATCTTGTGAAACGGCTGCTAATCCTCTTAGCGGCTCCGCACTGAGGATGGGATGCTGTTTAAACTCCAGCATCTCCTGACGTGTCAGAGTCGTCGTCGGATCGCGTAACTTTTCTTCAAGCATGAAAATGCCGATGTCGTGCAACAAACCCGCCGTGCCTAATTGAACGACTTCCCCTTCCGGCAAGCCCAGTTCGACACCCGTGTTGATTGCCAGCGCGGACAGCCGAGCACATCGGTGTGCAAGAGAATTTGTCGGTGCCTGGTCGTTAAAGACAGCGATCGATTGGTCAGCATCCTGCAGTAGCATCGCCAGCAGTTCTACCGGAATCTCACAGAGACTTCCTGCTTCGGCGTTGGAAATGCGTTCCACCCCTTTTCCCACTTTGGAGATGACTCCCACGGACGTGGCGAGCTGGCTTTGAAAGGCAGCCTGCCTCTCTTGGCAATACGTTTCGTTGCTCCGATCTATGCGTTTGGCTAGACAGGGAGCACTCGAACTTTCCTGCGCCGTCGCCTGCGGATCCTTGGCATGCAGTGCTCCACTGGCTTTTAAAGCCGCGAGTGCTTCCGGACGAAGCTCCAAGTAGGAGATGCCGCGAACCTTCAGCGCTTCTCGACCTTCGTCGGTAAGCGGTTGGTCTTTGCCAATGACGATCGTTCCTTCGTCATCATAAATATTAATGCTGCATGCCGTCCCAGAAATGATTTCATCTAGCGGTACGCGCACCCGATTGGTAGCCTGCATAACACGTGCCCCTACGTATCGCGGACGGAAACAGCTGATCTCGTTGGATACTCTTCACTCCACCTGTAAGTTGTCTTGCCTCCAGGGGATAGGGGAGATACTTTCGGGACTCTTCACCTATTATCATCTGCAAAGTTTTGCATTCTTCGGATTTAGCAGTTGTAGTACCAAAAAAGGCGGGCCCGTCACTGCCAGAGGAGCGGTTGTTTAGCAGTTTTTACGGTAGCAGGTTGCCGAACCCATCAGTTCGCTGGTCAAGAAATCATTGACACCAGTAAGGACCTCGCTGCATCCCACGAATAATCGTCCGCTACCGCTCATTCGGCTTGAGACCTGTCGCAGAATCTTGCGAGCATCCTCCGGTTGGAAGTAGATCAGCACATTGCGTAGGAAAATCACGTCAAATGGTCCGCCCGGCTGCATGGTGCTACTGAGGTTGCTGACTTGGAAAGTCACCATCCGACGCACACGATCACTGATTTGCCGACGGTTTCCCTGAGCGGTGAAATATTTGGCTTCTAAGGAGGGCGTCACACCACGCCTAATTTCGTAGTCCTGGAAAATGCCTTGCTTCGCCTTTTCGACCGTTGCGCTGGCGACATCGGTAGCCAGGATCGAAACGGACCAGTTGGCGATATCGGGAACCGATTCCAGCAGCTTGATCGCGATGCTGTATGGCTCTTGGCCTGTGCTGCATGCTGCCGACCAGATTCTCAAACGAGGCTGTCCGCTTGTGGTCGCACTGCGAATGTTCGGGACGATCTGCTTTGTTAGCGCTTCAAACGGAGACTGGTCACGAAAAAAGAGCGTCTCATGCGTTGTCAGTGAATCGATCAAACGGTCACGGAGAGCCATGCCTTGCGACGATTCTGCTCTGCGGATGACTTCACTCAGGCTGGAAGCCTCCAGCTCTTTTACGATGCTTGCCAGTCGATTAGTAATCAAATAGGACTTGGACTCATCCAGGGTAATTCCGCACCATTCGTGCATTCGCATGCACAGTAGCCGAATTTCTGGCAGTTCGAAATGAACTTTTGAAACCATCGGTTTGCGAGGTTCGTGGTTAGCGGTCTGAAGCGGTAATGACATTTCATTCATTCCAAAGGAAGCAAACTAAGCATTGAGTGGAAAATACTGAGCCGACTCTGTCGCCGGAAACCGTTCTTGGGGTGCTAAGCAATGAGCGATCAATAAGTGTCGGGCACCTTTTGTGCGAAGCACCCGAAAGGCGAGTTCCTCGCAAAAGGTACCCGACACTTTTTTGTCGCACGATCCTAACCACCAAAGGGGTAGCTTTTTTGCAGGACCGCGTCCTGCTCCAAAAAGTAGTGGGCTATAGCGCCGCGTGAGCACGGCTGCACATTCGATTGATGCCCGTTCCAATCTCCGTAAGAGAAAGGATTTGGTGGGCTAAGCCTGCCTCGGCAACTTTTCGAGGCATCCCGTAGACGGTGGAGGTGGCTTCGTCCTGTGCCCAGATCTGACCGCCTTGCTTGGCAATCTCATGGCAACCGTCCAGTCCATCATCTCCCATGCCCGTCATGACGATGGAAAGCAAACGGTCGCCAAAGTAACGCGCTGCCGATGCGAACAGATAGTCGACACTTGGCTTACAGCTTTTGAGGGCTGGGTCATCGGTAATCTCGATGCTCCAGGCTCCTGGGAAACCAGCGACTCGCATTTGCCTACCTCCTGGAGCGACGTAGGCCGTTCCTCCCTCAAGCATCATTCCCTGACAGGCTTCAACGACTCGCAGGCTTGACTGCTCGTTCAGGCTGGCTGCCATCGTCGCGGTGAACAAGGGAGGCATATGTTGGACAATTAAGATCGGCACATTCGTTTGCTCGGACAGTTTGGGCAGCAACTGCCCAAGCGCTTTGGGGCCACCGGTGGAAATGCCGATGCATATGGCGTCCACATTTTTGGTGACAGCGGAGTGAGAAACTCGGGGTGTGGTTCTGCGCACGACCGACTGCGAGGTGGCGACCGATCTGGCACCTGGAGCAGGAGGCTGGCGTCGCCGGAGAACTTCAAGCTTGCTGGCAAGTTGCTTTTGAAGAATCTGCGAATTGCTGCTTGAATCTCTCTGATCGGGTTTCAGGATGAAGTCAAAGGCACCCATTTGCAAAGCCCGGGTGGTCGTGGTTGCGCCGCGTTGCGTGTGGGAGCTGACAATGATGACATGCGTGTCAATCTTTTCTCTTTGCAATGCTTCCAGCACCTGCAGGCCGTCCATGCCGGGCATTTCAATGTCCAGGGTCACCAGTTCGGGGCGATGTCGCTTGATCTTTTCAATGGCGGCGACGCCGTCTCTGGCAACATCAATGACCGTCACATCGCGAAGCTCAGACAAGCTGTCTCGGATCACCTTTCGGAAAATTGTCGAATCGTCGACGACGATAGCACGGATAGTCATGCGAAGTTCTTTGTCTCGTTTCGGAGCTGTCAGGAAGCCTGAGAGCAACAACGCTCTCTTCAAAACAAAAAGCCTGCATCGAGCAGGTAAGCAATGCGCGATCAATCAGTGTCGGGTACCTTTTGGGCAAAGTTCTGCTCGTAGTAGCAAAGTAACTCTTGACGCATGTCCTGGATCTGAGCCGCGTCAAGGTTTCGATCTTCTACGGCACTATTGAACGCCGACGACATGTCTCGCATTGCGTCGATGATCATCACGTCATTGCTAAAGGTGATGACTTGATCACGAATCGTTCCGAAGTAGTCTTCGATTTCCGAACGCTTAAGGTCACGGACAGCGACTAGCTGCTGTTTGGTTTTTTGTCGCATGTCGTCCGTTGCATGCTGGCTAAGCTCTTGGCTTCCCTGATTCGACTTCCAGATGTTCAATGTCGAGATCAGGAGCATGGGGACAAGCCCACATGCCAAGAAAGCGACTAATAATCGACCGCGAATACGCATTTTGATATCTCATGATGAAGGGCTGTGGTGTTGTTAAAAAACGATTTCCAGGTCGTGCCCTCTTGTCAAAATAATCAGGGAAAACCAAACGTTTTGGCCTCGGTCGGTGCGAAAGGGCCCAGCGAATCGACGGCAACATTGGCTCGACTTACTAGGCAACTGATTTTCCGGAAGTGCTGCTTTGGTCGATGGCCTTGAGTAGTTCGGTCGCGCTCAGCACAACGACAATTTCCTCATTGCGAAGGTGAACCGCCTCGATGAACTGTCGATCGATTGAGCGGACATTTGAGGGGCGCCGAGACAATTCGTTTTGGCGCACCGTGAGAATATCAGAGACTTGGTCTACCAAAACACCAATGCGCTCGCCCGCCACGTTGAGGATCAGATTCCTGCGCTGTTCGGGCGATTTGCTGGCGGGTAGGCCAAAGATCCGATGCGGGTCGAGGACCGTGACCACTTCGCCACGAAGGTTGACGACGCCATGGATCATTGCCGATGCTCCGGGGACGCGAGTGACCTCGAGGTGACGGTTAATTTCTTGGACATATGCGATGTCGACACCTAGAACGACTTCGTTGACGCGGAAGGTCACCAGCTGAACTAATTCGGGCGGTGCTTCGATGGTTTGCAAAGTGGCTTGGCTCATGAGGAGACTCCCGAGGTTTGTTTTTTGATACTGGCTAGTAGTTCAGGTTTGTTCATTTTTACTTGGTAGTCGTTCACGCCAGCTTCGACGCCTTGTTGACGAGTCGCATCATCTGCCAAGCTGGTGAGGGCGACGATTGGCAGGTCCGTAAAGCGACCGTCGGCTCGAACCCGTCGTGTCAGATCCAGGCCGCCTAGTTCAGGCATTTCCAGGTCGGTCAGCAACAGGTCGAATTCGTTTGGGAATTCGTTGAGAGTCGTCCAACCCTGCTCGCCATCTTCATGCGCGGAGACTTTGTGGCCTTCTTCGACCAATGTTTTGGTCAAGAAGTTGCGAAAGAACGGGCTGTCCTCGCAGACCAAAATCTTCAAGCTACGTTTCTCTTCTTGTTCGCTGCCGAACGAGCCACGGGCTTCGAACCATTCAGGCCGGGCGATCTCGGTCAGGCCGTACAGGTCGAGGATGCGCGTGGTGCAATCATCGATAACCGAAACACCCGCCACACCAGGTTGCCCCACGGCGTCGTTGCTGAGACTGATGTCGCAGTCACAGATATCATCGAGGTGTTGTGCAATCAGTCCGACTTCATGGCCGTACACGCGGAAGACCACGACATGCACGCTTTCGGTCTCATCGGTATGGCTGACCGGAACCACCTCATCGATGCTCAGCAGTGGCAAAGTGCCTCCACGGTATTGCAGGACTTGGCGGTCTCCGACTCGATCCAAGGATTCCCGTCGAACCCGTTCGATGCGACTGACGATGTCCATGGAAACCGCGAAGTGATCCGAGTCGCTGACCGATAGCAATACCATTCGCTGTAGGTCGGAGGCTTTCTCCGATTCGGAGCAGCGGTTTTTGATCTCTTGCTGTGAATCGCCATCGGTCATAATCGCCGTTTGGCTGGCAATTCCCGCGGCATCTAAAATCATGGCGACTCGACCATCTCCTAGAATGGTCGACCCTGCCAGTAACGGCAGGCTGGAGAGATGACGTCCGAGAGGCTTGACGACAATTTCTTCGCTGTCGAGCACGCGGTCGACTGCCAAGGCAAATCGAATGCGTCCCGCTTCGACAACAACCAGTTGTTGTTCCGCCGAGTTGAGCTTTGCTTCCGAGCCCTCGTCCAGTCCCAGAGCGTCCCGTAGTCGAACCAGTGGGATAAGGGATCCGCGGAGTCGCAAGACTTCCGCGTTGCTGACTCGCTCGATCCGTTTTTCAGCGCCACCGGTTTGTACCAGTTCGACGATATTGGCTTGCGGCAAGGCGTATCGCAGATTGCTTTGCGAGACGATCATGGAAGGCACGATTGCCAGGGTCAGTGGCAACGTGATTCGAATCGTCGATCCGAACCCCAGTTCCGAATCGACTTCGACATTGCCACCGATTTTTTCGATGTTGGTTCTCACCACATCCATTCCGACACCACGACCACTGACGTCTGAGATCGTCTCCGCGGTCGAGAAACCGGGTGCAAAAATTAGATTGACAACATCGCGATCACTCATCTTCTCCGCGACGTCCGCGGTGATGACCCCTTTTTCGACGGCCTTTTCGCGCAGTCGGTGTGGGTTGATGCCGGCTCCATCATCGATGATTTCGATCATCACCTTGCCAGCTTGATGGAACGCCCGCAGATGCACAGTTCCCTCAACGGGCTTTCCGGCTGAGGCTCGAGCGGCAGGTGATTCGATACCATGGTCGCACGCATTGCGAACCAAGTGGGTCAATGGGTCGGCGATCGCTTCGACGATCGTTTTATCGGTTTCAACTTCGGCACCTTCCATCTTTAGCACAATGTTTTTGCCTAAAGTTGCCGAAAGGTCACGGGCAACGCGAGGAAATTTGTTAAACACATTTCCGATCGGTTGCATCCGTGTCTGCATGATCGTTTCTTGCAGTTCGGTGGTTACCTGATCCAGTCCACTGGCGATTGAATCGAGATTGTTGCCACGCGGTTGCTCGCCAAGGACTCGCAACAACTGATTGCGGCTGAGCACTAACTCGCCAGCCAAATTCATTAGCTGGTCCAACACGCGCACGTTGACACGAATGGATGATTCGGTGACGGGCGAGTTGGCGACCACTGCTGAAGCTGGGCTTGGTTTTGAAGGGAGGGTGGTGGAGGCTTTGGGTGGTGTATCTGCGGTTGCATCCGCCATGCCTTGCTGGACGGCATCGAGTTGCTGTTCCACGCTCGCGACCGGAGTTGCTGCAGCGGCCGTCGAGCGACTTCCTGTCGTGCCTGCACCTCCTCTGCCTTTCGAAGCAGGAGACTTAGCGCCACTCGATGAAGCTTTAGGCTTTCGGCCGCGAGTTGCTTTGGGGGCCGGAGGTTTGGAGCTCGCAGGGCTAGCTTTTGTCGTTCTGGTCCGTTTCTTGGAGCCCGTTGATTTTTTCTCGGCAGTTGCGCTGGATGCTTCGGCCTTCACTGATGAGCTTGCTTCGGAGGGCTTGTTCTGCAGCAATGCGTCCAACTTTTCGCACAGTTCGCTATTATCGGTCTCGTTGCTCGAGTCGACGGATTCGATCAATTTGCGAAGGCGGTCGGCGGACTTCAGCATCACATCCACATTCTGGGGCGTGGGGATCAACTGGTGATCTCGGACCTTGCCTAGGACGTTTTCCAGTCGGTGGGAAACGTTGTTGATTTGTGTCAGTCCCAGAAAGCCTGCCGCACCTTTGATCGAGTGAATCGCGCGGAAGACGGTATTCACGAGAGCGTCATTGATATCGGCACCCATTGCTTCGATTTGAAGCAATTGCATTTCGATGTCGCCTAGATGTTCGCGAGCTTCCTCGACAAACTCTTGTAGAAGTTCTGCGTCAAGCATGGTTGCCCCGTAAAGCCGCGGTGTCTGTAAACAGCGCGTGGAATGTTAATCGTGACATCATCAACAGAATTTGACTCGTCAAACGACCGGAAAGTCCAGTGGAAGGTTCAAGTGGGAGTCTCGCGTTGTAAACGATGCTCCGCTAGGACGATTTAGCTTACTTTTTGACCAGTTGGGGCCCTTCCAGACCAGATCGGCGTAGAACGGGGGTTTCATAGATCGCCCAGCCTGCCGTAGATTGGTTAAACCTTACAGATGGACTTCGGTAGGGCAGTCGTTGGATGGTCAGCATGATCACTGGGGAGTGTCGCGCGGTTATCCGCACGGGAGGCTGCCCGCTGACCAGATTTGATCTGGTTTTCTACGGAACGTCGCTTGCCATTTGGGTGCTAAGCAGCTTTGCATGATTCCTTTCGCGAGACTTTGCTAAGCAGGTTTGGATGCTAGCCTGTGCCGCTAAAACTTCGAGGTTGCGGCGATTTGGAATTGCGCAGGATGGATTCGCTTCAATGGCGAAGCCATGGCAGGCTGTAGCCACGGAGGTGAGTCCGTGGTGACAAGCAGGTTGGAAGCTTTGCGTTTGGGAGCAAACACTAGCGCCTGAGGTTCACGGGCCACGGCTAGCGTCTGAGGTTCACGGGCCACGGC
>CAYZHQ010000070.1:22336-30588 GCA_964477385.1 uncultured Pirellulaceae bacterium | reverse complement strand
ACGGCTAGCGTCTGAGGTTCACGGGCCACGGCTAGCGCTGGTCGCTTCAATGGCGAAGCCATGGCAGGTTGTAGCCACGGACGTGAGTCCGTGGTGCCAATCAGGGTGGAAGCGTCAGTCGCAAAGCGACGGCAGGAACACGGGCCCACGGCTAGCGTCTGAGGTTCACGGGTCGCGGCTAGAGGTGGCTTAGCGTTTGGCTGTGATTCGAAAGATGCGGCCTGTGTCTCCGGTCGGTCCTCGTTGGTCGCTGGAAAGGACGTACAGCTCGCCGTCGGCGTCTTCTCCGAAGCCGAGGATGTACTGATCGTGCTCCACCGCTGTCGCGATCGGCCACAATTCGGACTTTTTAGGTGTCGGCCGCGCGACCAACACGACACCGGAGGGTTCACCAGGGCGTTGGTTCCAGTCGCCGAACACGTACTGCCCTTGCAGCGGCTTGATGGTTTGACCGCGATAGATGTAACCGCCGACGACGCAAACACCCAGGCCCTCGGGATGGCCTCGTTGGTTTTTATATTCGATCACCGGATCGATCAGCGGTTCGCCCAACGCTCCCGTTTCCGGTCCGTCAGGAAGGATGCGGTGCATGTTTTGTGGATCAAAGCCATGCGTTCCTTCTTGTAGGTGCCAGCCGTAGTTTCCCGGTTTGGTGATCTGATTGACTTCTTCCCACAAGCCTTGGCCTACATCGGCATAGTACAGATCGCCCGTTTTTCGGTCCAAAGCCATCCCCCACGCATTGCGAACACCCCACGCCCAGATCTCTGTGCGGAGGGTATCTCCGGCATAGTTCTTGTCTGCTGGCAGCGTCTTGCCGACCAATGGATTGTCGTCGGGAATCGCATACGGTTGTTGCTCGACGTTGATTCGCAACACACTGCCAAGCAGCGTGGTCACATCCTGCCCATTGCCCAGCGGTGGATGGCCAACGCCCAGGTCGCCCGCTGCGCCACCATCTCCCAGGCCAACGAACAGCAGTCCATCCGCGCCGAACACGATGCGTCCGCCGTTGTGATTCATTTGCGGCTGATCAATTCGCAGCATCACCCGCTCGCTATCCGGGTCGGCTCGATTGGGGTCGTCGGAAACGCGAAACTCCGACAGATGACTGGTGTGGTTCCAGTCGCTCGGTGCCGAGTCTTGCAGCGGAGCACTGTAGTAGACAAAGAAACGGCCGTTCTGTGCGTACTGCGGATGAAAGGCCAGTCCCAGCAGGCCGCGTTCGTCGTAGCTTGGATTCAGGTCGACCATGCGATCACTCAGATCGAGAAAGGGCTCGGCGAGCGGTGCGCCCTGATCATTCAGGATGATAATCTGCCCGGTCAGGTCGAGCACAAAGCGGCGATCGTCGGCCGGCGGCGTGGTCAAGTAGTGCGGTGCCGTCAAGCCATCGCCGATCGGTTCGAGTTGCAGCTCGCCGAACGGTGGCTCCGCTTCGTCAGTCCGGGACTGCTCGGCACCAGGATCCTGTGCAGCAAGTTTCGCCGGCGCGACAACGGCGGGCAGCAGGCAGAGAAGCAAGGCGGTTGGCCAGTCAAATCGATTTGGATACATGGTCTCGTAGCGGGAGTGGAGAAGGAAGGCTCTGTTCAGTTAGACACACAGTTCAGTTAGACACACAGTCCGGTTAGACACACAGTCCGATTTCGGGGCTTGCCGAGCGACAAACCGACCGGCAGACGAGCAAATCATGCACCGGTTTGCCTTGGAAAATCGGCGGGAGGTCTCGGCGGCGCTCGATTTGCAGAAGGTACTTGCGGCAGCTTTCTCGCCTTGACTTCGATACCTTCCTCGGTTGGATCCGTGCAGGAGTTTTTACATGACGATGGTTTTTGAACGCATTCAAACCCAGGGCATCGCGCAGATTTCCTACCTGATCGGAGACGACAGCAGCGGCACCGCTGCGGTGATCGATCCTCGGCCCAATGTTGAGGTTTATCTCTCGATCGCGCGCGCTCATGGGGTTGCAATTACCCATGTTTTCGAAACGCACATTCATGCAGATTTTATGAGCGGAGCGCGCACGTTGGTGTCGCGTCTCGGGTCGGCCGTGTTGTGTGCGAGTGGCGAATCCGACGCGGCGTACGGCTTCGATCTGCAGCGTATTCGTGACGGCGATCGTTTTGATTTCGGCTCGGTGCTGCTGACGGCTCGTCATACCCCGGGACACACGCCCGAGCATCTCAGTTACGAGGTCGCGGAGAAGACGAAGCCGGGGGATCCTTGGAGTGTCTTCACCGGAGATTCGTTGTTCGTCGGTTCGGCAGGCCGGCCCGATCTGTTGGGAGACGAGCAGACCGAAGCGCTGACGCAACAGCTGTTTCAGACCTTGAGAGAATACTACCTGAAGTTGTCCGACGGAGTGCTCGTCTATCCCTGTCATGGTGCCGGTTCAGCGTGCGGTGCGGACATCGGCGAGCGTCCGATGAGCTCGATCGGATATGAGCGACGGACCAACCCGTTTCTTCACTATGAAGGCTTCGAATCCTTCAAAGCATTTGTGCATGAGGGGGCGCCCCCGGCACCGCATCACTACAAACATTTGAAGCAAGTCAATTCGCAGGGACCACCGATCTTGACCAGTCCACCCGCGGTCCCCGGCATGCCGCCTAAAGCGTTTCAGCGCGCGGTGGATAATGACGAAGCCCAGTTGGTCGACACGCGGCAAATGCTGGCCTTTGGTGGCGGGCACATTGCTGGGGCGATCAACATCGGCTCTCGGCCTGAGATATCGGTTTGGGCAGGGCAAATGCTCGATTACGAACGCCCGATTCTGCTAGTCGTCGAAGACGAAACGACGCTGGACAGGCTGGTTTGGCAATTAGCCGACACCGGGTTCACGAACTTCGCGGGCTATCTGGCCGGCGGCATGAAAGCATGGGAGAACGCCGGTTTGCCTTTGCAGCGACTACAGCAAACGACCGTGCAGGAATTGAAGGATCAAACCGAGGATCTGCAGGTGCTTGATGTTCGAGCTCCCGAGGAATGGAACAGCGGGCACATTCCAGGTGCGCGGCATCTGTATGTCGCCGACCTCCGGACGCAAAGCGATGGCGTGGAAGGTCTGGATAAACAAAAACCGGTGGCAGCCTATTGCGGCAGCGGCTATCGAGCCAGCATCGCGGCCAGTTTGCTGCAGCGTCGCGGTTACGCCGACGTTCGCAACGTGCCGGGCAGTTGGCAAGCTTGGACGACGCAGGGCTATGAAGTGGAGCAAACCGAATCAGGTGAATCGAGATGACAATGACAAAAACGCTACCTTGGCAAAGCTTCGTCGGGATGGGATTGGTATGGCTGTGGCGACCATTGAGCGCGGCAGCTCAAACGGTCCGTGATGTATCGCCCGATTATCCTTATCCCGAGCCGGCATGGTCACCGTATCTGGTGGGTGCCTTGATCGGAGTCCTGACGATGCTGACGCTGACCTTTTCCACAAAACCGGTGGGGGCATCGAGCGCCTATTCCGACCTAGCGGGAATGCTCGGGCGGCTGTTCGCACCGCGGCACGTCGGCTCGCTTCGCTACTACCAAGAACATCCGCCCGCGGTCAGTTGGACCTTGGTGTTCGTCATCGGAGCGATCGGCGGCTCGTGGTTAGCGGCTTGGTCGGGCGGAGAACTGACGGGGTATTATCTGCAGGACTTGTGGGTAGCTCGATTCGGTATGGATAGCGGAGTCTTACGGACAATTGTGGCGATCATTGGCGGTGCGGCCATGGGGTACGGCGCTCGGCTTGCGGGCGGCTGTACCAGCGGGCACGGCATCAGTGGCACGCTGCAGTTAGCCGTTGGATCGTGGGTCGCGGTCTGCTGTTTTTTCATCGGCGGAATCGTCACCGCGATGCTCCTCTATCGGCTGTGAGAACGTTCCCATCAAACAGAGAGTCACCGCATGAATGACACGCCACGTGAACCCGCTTCGACCACCGGGGAAGAGGCGACGACCGAACGACAGCCCGATCAAAAGCGCGAAACCGATCGCAAGCCTTGGCCTTGGTTGGGCGTTTCGACCAAGCAGCTTCTGCTCGGTTTGCTGTTTGGCGTCGCGTTTGGATTTCTGTTGCAGAAAGGGGGCGTCGCCAAATTCGATATCTTGATCGGCGTGCTGTTGCTGGAGAACTTTACCGTCGTGAAAGTCATGTTGTCGGCCATCATCGTCGGCATGGTCGGCGTCCACCTGCTGCACCGTTGGGAAGTGGTGGAGCTGCAGATCAAAGAAACAATCTTTGGCGCGACCATTGTCGGTGGTTTTATTTTCGGCATTGGATTCGGGTTGCTTGCCTATTGTCCGGGAACGAATGCGGCCGCGGTCGGCCAAGGAAACCTCGATGCACTTGTTGGCGTGCTGGGGCTGATCTTGGGGTCCTACCTATTCGCGCTCTCTTCGAAATTCAGCAGCGGCACGGTCAGCACTTGGGGCCGACGTGGCAAGCTGACGTTTCCGCAGTGGCTGGGCGTTTCGCGCGGCAAGTTTATCGCCGTCGCCGCACCGGTGTTGGTGGTGGTGTTGATCGTGCTGGAGTGGATTGTCGATTCGTAAACCAAGCCATGCGCGAGCGGCTTCGATGCATCCGCGTTGTGTCCAGATTCGAGTTGGCTACAACAGATCGAGAGTGATTTGTCGAATCGCATCGGGCAGCGCTTCGCATTCTTGCTCAAACACCCGTGCGGCGAGCGTTTCCGCGGTATCGGATTCCAGCACGGGACAAGTTCGCTGCAAGATGATCGGTCCGTTGTCGTAATGATTGTCAACGAAGTGTACCGTGCAGCCGGTCACCTTGACCCCTTTGTCAATCGCCGCTTGATGCACGCGTTGGCCATACATGCCGGGACCGCAAAACGATGGAATCAGTGATGGGTGGATGTTGATCACGCGGCCAGCAAAATCGTCCGGGATCAGCACGTGCTTGAGGAAGCCCGCCATCACGACCAACCGCACGCCCGCTTCGCGACAAGGGTCAAACATGGCCGAGCGGTAGGCGTCGTCGCCTGAGTAATCGTTTTTTCGGACAACACGCGTGGCGATTCCCGCCTGCTCGGCGAAGCGCAGGCCTCCGGCCGTGGGCGAGCTGCTGATCACCAACCGCAAGTCGATCGGTAACTTGCCTTCATCACGAACACGAATGAGGTTTTTTAGGGTCGTTCCTCCACCGGAGATAAATACGGCGGTCGGGAGGTCATTCATGATCGAATCGGTCAGCAAGCAAGGAGGCTGGGCAAGGAAAACGACGAGTTTAAACGGTCTTGCCCGTTTCGTCGCCCAGCAGAGGAGCAGAAGTTTTTCAGCGAAACGGTTTGCAGTTTTCCGGTGGGAAAGGGTGGGCTGGGGCTTGGATTTTGGTCAGCCATCGGTTGTCGTTGGAAGCCCCTCCCGGCCGCTACGGCGTCCGACCCCGCCCCGCTGCGCGAGGCGAGGTGGGTCTGGGGTCTGCCTACTGCCCTTCTTCCCCTACTGCCCTTCTCGCAACTCGCAACTCGCAACTTTTTCCGCCCACTCCCGGTCGCCTAGGACGTGGCTGCTTTCTTCGCTGCCAACGCGTCGGCTTTTGCTTTGGCTCGTTTGGTCCGTCGATGCATCCACAGGACGGTGGTTAAACAGCCCAACGCAAAACCGATCGCTGCGGTCAAAAACACCAGCAGCGTGGTCGATAGAGAAGCTCGGGTGAACAACAGATCGATTTCGGTGGGATCGCGGTTCAGCAATCCAAAAACGATCAGGACAACCAGCAGCAGCAGCAGAAAAACGATCTTTAGTTTGTGAAGCATGCCGTAATCGTAACACGTTTTCTGCATGCGTTTTGACCGAAGGTGTCCAGCAAGTTGGCTAATTTTCTCTCCGCGGACCTAGAATCAGTGCAATGCTAGCACCTTCCAGGTACGATACGGATGTATATGCAGATTGTTTCACGAGGGAACAGGAGAGAGTAATGGCCACCCAATTAGCTTTCTGGGAGCCCCAGTCGGACCGAAGTTTAGAGCAGCTTTCGCAGCCAGTGTTGGTCAACAAGCCGCCAACTTGCAAGCCACCCGGCAGCGAATCGCCCGTCAGCAAGTCGACGGTGGAGCCCCCCAGCGTGCTGCAGCAACTGCGGCGGCAGGTCCAGCGACTGGAGCATCACCGTCCGGTCCAAGCGGCTTTGCCACCGACCTCTTGCGGCGGTGCGGCGCTCGATCGGTTGTTGCCTCAGGGAGGTCTGCCGCCGGCAGCGGTGACCGAATGGATTGCGGCTGCACCCGGTGGCGGTGCGCGGTTACTGGCCATGCTGGCGGCGGCGGAAATTGTCAAAGCCCGTCGTGGTTGGTTGGTCGTCGTCGATAGCGCGGGCAGTTTCTATCCTCCGGCGGCGTTGTCTCTGGGGATCGACCCGGACCGGATCGTGTGGGTTCGGCCGCACGACCGTAGCGATCAGGTGTGGGCGATCGATCAAGCACTACGCTGTCCGGCAGTCGCGGCGGTCTGGAGTCCGCTGGGGGCGTGGTTAGACGACCGCGATGCGCGCCGCTTTCAGCTTGCTGCCGAAGCGGGCAATACGGTTGGTCTGTTGGTTCGGCCGGCAGCCGTCATGGGACAGCCGAGCTTTGCCGAAATCCGCTGGCATGTGCGCGGGGTCGCCCCGGTCAACGCAGCCCTGTCGCAGAATCCTCCGCAGACGGAACTGCCGTCGCTGCAGGCAATGCGCGGGCGTGTGCTGCAAGCCACCTTAGCCCGTTGTCGCGGCGGCCAAGTGGAGCGCTCGGCTGTTTTTACTATCACCGAACATGGAACCATTGACGACCAAGCCCATGCCTCGTTCGCTTCCCCTGTCGCCGCGTCGAACCCCGCGACGAATGTGCATCTGGCTGCCCAATTGGCCCATCCAACGGTGGAGCGTCGAAGAAGAACTTCCGCCTGAGTCATCGTTGGTGCTGTGGTCGGTCGATCCACGCCGCGGCCGTATCGTCGTGGCCGCTTCGGAGCCGGCACAACGGCGCGGGGTTCGTTCGCAGATGCCGCTTGTCGAAGCCCGCAGTTTGCTGCCGCGCACCGCGACCGACGCTTGCCAAGCGGCTCCGGTGATCGCAGAGTACGATCCGGCGGCCGATCTGGCGGCGCTGCGTGAGCTGGCCGAGACGTTGGCTCAAACGATCAGCCCGCTGGTCGCCACCGAGCCGCTGGAGCGCGCGCGGTGGGCCGGACAGTTACTGCATCAACCCGATTCGCTGCTGTTGGATGTGACCGGCATCGGCGAGCTGTTTGGTGATGAGGAAACGTTGTTGCGGCAAGCCGCCACGATCTTGGAAGACGGTCACTGGAGCGGCCGCTTAGCGTTGACCTCGAGTGTCGGCTCGGCTTGGGCGATGGCGCATTACGCGGCCACTGATCGCAGCCGCTGCCGGTTCGCGATTCCCGCAGAAGACGCAGGCTCGGCGGATGATCAGGCCTGCGCGGATGATTCGGCCTGCGCGGATGATTCGGCCTGCGCAGACGGTTCGGCCTGCGCGGGGTGGCTTGTGCCGGCCGATGACACGCCGCTTGCTCTGGAGGGCTTGCCGGTTACGTCGCTACGGCTGCCTGTTGACGCCGCTCAAAAACTGCATCGGCTGGGGATTGGGAGTATTGGCGAATTGCTGCGGCTGCCACGCGGTGGTTTGACGTCACGATTGGGACCGGAAGTCCTGCAGCGGATCGATCAAGCGCTAGGCACGACCGATCAAGCGTTGCCGATACACCACGCTGCACCGGAGAATGTCGTGACGCTCGACTTGGAATACCCCAGCTATGCGACCGACTTGTTGAAGCATCGCATCGAGCAACTGACCGGGCAATTGGCGGCACAACTGAAGCAACGCCAGACCGGCGTCTTGCGATTGACGTGCCGCTTTGATTTAGAGCAACGTCCGCCGCACATGATGCAGTTGGGGTTGTTCGCACCCACGGCGGACGCGAAGCACTTAACATCGTTGCTGCATGGCGTGTTCGAGCAACAGCGTTTGCCTGCCAAAGCACACCGCATCGTCATTGCGACTCCGTTGACCGGACCGTTGCGGATGCATCAACCGGCGTTGCTCGACGCCGGCGATTCCTCGGGCGATGCGATGCATCTTGCACGCTTGGTCGATGGGCTGAGCAGTCGACTTGGCCGACAACGTGTGTTGGGAATACGACGCTCGAACAATCCATTACCCGAGCAAGCTTTTCAAGCGACACCGCTGACCGGGCGACGGGTCGGTGCTTCCAAAAAACGCGACAGCAAGCAGAACCGTAAACAG
>CAYZHQ010000070.1:9437-22236 GCA_964477385.1 uncultured Pirellulaceae bacterium | reverse complement strand
CAGAACCGTAAACAGGGCAGGGAGGCTGGCAACCACCGATCGGCTGCGCCCCTGCGATCACCGGAGACCACCGCATCCCCGGGGGCTCCTTTGCGACGTCCGCTCGATCTGCTGCCCCAGCCCCGTGCAATTGCCGTTACCGCTAGGCATACCGACGGCTGGCCGCTGACGGTCAAACTACCGCATTGGCAGGCACCTCAAAGTGTGGTGCGTGCTTGGGGGCCCGAGCGGATTGAAACGGGTTGGTGGCAGGGGCCTTCGATTCGCCGCGATTACTATCGGATTGAAACCGAAACCGGGCAATGGCTGTGGGTCTTTCGCCAGCTCGGAAACGCCCACTGGATGCTGCACGGCTGGTTCGGCTGAAGCGTCGACCGCCTTACACGCCGATCAGCATCGAAAAGAACGCTTTAAACGGTTTGCCTCCGGCCAGTTTGGTGCATTCGCCTCGCACCGCCCAGCCGGCGGCTTCATCATCCCAGTACTGTTCGTCGTGATCGCAACGTTCGAGATGACGTTCCAAGACCTCCATCGCGGCCAGGAAATGGGCTTGATCCTGTGCAGCGGGGCACAAGATGCGGCCGTTCGATTCGTGGTCGTATACGGCCAGCGATCCGTCAGGCAACAGGCACAGCGCGTCATCTTCCAGCAGCCCCAGAAAGGTTGCTTCGGCTGGTAAATCGTAAAAGGGAAATAGACTTTCCGCGTGCTCGGTTGCGGAGAAAACCAACGTCCCCAATTCGTACTCTTCGGTTTGCCAGTTCGCAATGCGAGGATCGACAGCATGAGTCATTGCATCGTTCCTTGCCGGCCAATGCGACCACTCACGAGGTCGCGTAATCGCTGTTTCATTTCCAAACGTCTGCTGGCGTATGCGAAGGAATCGTACGTTTGCATTTCGGCTGCTGTTAATTGCGATAAAAATCGATCCATTGAAGCGTGATCTGCTCCGGGTTGGACGCGAGCAACTTAGCAGGTAGGGCGACCTCGAAGTAGCCGGTTTTGAGGGGAAATGATCCGTTGCCACCGACGATCTGAACTTCGGTGTAATAGGGGCTGCGTTTGTCGAGCGGAGTTTCTTCGGTGCCGCTTCGCAGGCTTACGGTCGACTGGTGATTGCCAGTACTGGCGACCGACCAAGCGACCGAAGTTTCCCCGTTGCCGACCAGGAATCGTTCCAGCCCGCGCAAGTGTAGACGCACCGTCATCTCTTTGGGCCACGTCGATGACGTTCGCCGGACGGTCCCTTTGTCGATTCCAAATTCACTGGTGATATCGATGATCGTTTTCTCGCCCGTCGCAAAGAACTGAACTCGACTGTTTTCTCGACCGACTTCGGCTGCCAGCGGTGACGCCGATGGTTCGTCTGGATTGCCGTCAGCAGATTGGGCAGCGGGTACAGCCGTTCCGTTGACAGTCTTCACACCCTCTCTGCCGATCTTGAGCAGCGTGTAGCCGAAGCCCGGTCCGAACATTTTTGTGCCAGCGGCCGCGAATACCAAGTTTCCTTCGTCATCGATGCTAGGGACCATAATGACTCGGTTGGGTCCCAATACTGTGGCAACGATGATCAGTTCCTTGGCGAAATCAACCTTGGGGACAGGCTCTTCCGGTCGCCATGCCTTCCAAAGCTTCTCCCAAATCTTAACGTCGGCAATGAAGCCCGATGATGGAGCCCGTTCGAGCAGCGACCGATCTTTAACTTTGCCGGACCAGGTTGCGGTCGGCTCTACCGCTGCCGCTGCAGCGGGCACCACCGCAGAGAAACTTACAAACAGACAGATAGCCGCGACCAACCGTGCAGACATGAGATTAGACTCCAGAAAGCGTTAAATGAAGGTGCTTTGCTGTAACGACGAACAATCCGCTATATCGGTTCCCGTTCGCCGCAAGAAATGGGCTGGCCCACAACTCGCGTTTACCCGTCAAGTTGAAAGCATTCGTAGAACCGATTCACTCCTGCTCATCACCGAATTAAATCAAGGAATCGACGAAATGATTTTACAAACCATGCTGATGCTACTGTTGATCGGCGGAACGGCTCTGGCTGCCGAGGAAATTCCGGCTCGCGTTGACGCTCCGTTGAATGTCGCTTGCCAGGGGAACTATCCACATCACCTGCAAGGCATTTGTACGGACGAGCAAGCGATCTATTGGTCTTTCACGACAACGCTTGTGAAGACCGACATGCAAGGCAACGTCCTAAAGAAAATCGCCGTGGCCAACCACCACGGCGATCTATGCCTCCACGATGGCAAACTTTCGGTCGCCGTGAACCTTGGCAAGTTCAACGATCCGCGGGGCAATGCCGACTCATGGGTCTACGTCTACGATGCCGAATCGCTGGAGGAACTCGCTCGGCACGAGACACAGGAGGTCTTCCACGGCGCGGGGGGAATCGGCTATCGCGATGGGCACTATTTCGTGGTGGGCGGTTTGCCCGATGCCGTCGCGGAGAACTATGTCTATGAGTACGACAGCGATTTCAAGTTTTTGAAGAAGCACGTAATCAAGAGTGGTCACACGCATTTAGGGATCCAGACCGCCACGTTCGCGCACGACCGTTGGTGGTTCGGCTGCTATGGTACGCCGAAGATCCTGCTCGTCACCGACGCCAACTTCGAACGGGTCAATCGGCACGAGCTTGATTGTTCGCTGGGGATCGAGGGACTGTCGGGGGGACGACTGCTTATCGCGAGCGGGCGCTGTGATCGAGCCGGCGGCTGCACGGGCAAGGTACAAGCGGCCGTGCCAGACAAAACCGCCGGCTACCGACTTCAAGAGGCTCAAAGCGCACAGGATGAGCAAGGCGAACGATGAAACATCCCGCTACGGTTCGCGACCTCGTGGCAGTTCCTCTCCGGCTCCGGCTCACGAGCTCGCCATGCGGCTCCCCGATGGCTTGAAACTTTGACGGCTCGAAACCTTGCTGGTTATCGCCCTTTATCTTCTTGAAGGTATCGCGCGCCGTTGGCCTGATCGTGATTTATGGCTCGTCGGTGCCGCGCGGCTCGTCCTGTACCCGCGTGGATTAGGTTTGCCCCTCTGCCATCGATTCGGCGTGGTTGCTAGGATTTTGTCGTTGAGTGCCTAAATTTTCTCGCCTTGTGGTTGCTCGAAAGCCCCGAGGCTCTGCATCTTACGCCTGTTGACACCGCTTTGGCGGTCCCCGCAGGCCCAGCCCCCCACCTCCGAGTTTTTTGCAATGAAAGCGGTCGCGGTAACGCCTGGAAAACCCAACAGTGTCCACATGGAAGAAATTCCGATGCCCTCCCTGGATGATATTTCAGGTGGCACCGGCGTGCTGGTTCGCGTCTTGAAAGTCGGTGTCGATGCAACCGACCGTGAGATCAATGACGCTCTGTACGGAAATGCGCCTGAGGGTGACGATTATTTGGTGATCGGCCACGAGTCGTTTGGAGTGGTCGAAGCGGTCGGACCGAACGTCACGAACATCCGCGTCGGCGATTTCGTCACCGCGACGGTGCGTCGTCCCGGAGGATCGATCTACGACCAGATCGGGACTTACGACATGACCAGCGAAGAGACCTACTACGAACGTGGCATCAACCTGCGTCACGGTTTCTTGACCGAGTACTTTGTCGACGACCAAGAGTACATCGTGCGGGTACCACAAGGCCTCTCGCACCTGCACGTGCTGATGGAGCCGATGAGTTGTGCCGCTAAAGCAGTGCAGCAAGCTTACGAGGCACAGCGCCGGATGAAGGTCTGGCGGCCGAAGTTGGCTTACGTGCTGGGCAGTGGGCAAATCGGGCTGCTGACGACGCTGGCTTTGCGGCTTCGCGGGTTGCAAGTCCATACCATCGCTCGCGCGCCGAGTCCGCACTTGAAGTCCTCCATCGTGGAGGGTTTCGAGGCCCACTACGTCAGCACCAAAGAGACGTCTTTGCAGGATTTGGTCAAGCAGACCGGGCGGCCTGATTTAGTCGTCGATGCGACCGGTCACAGCGGACTGTCTTTCGACGCCATGGAGTTAATCGGACACAACGGCGTGGTGGTTTGGACCAGTATCACCGGGGGCGAACGCAAGATCGAAGTGCCGAGCGACAAGGTGAATATCGAGTGGGTGCTGGGCAACAAGCTGTTGTTGGGAAGTGTCAACGCGAACAGCGAGCACTTTGAGCTGGGGATCCGCGATTTAGCGCTCGGCGAAATGATGTTTCCAGGGGTACTGGAAAAGATTCTGACCAGCCCCGTGGATGGCTTGGACAACTACAATGAGATGATGCGGTTGCTGGTCGAGGACGATCAGGCACTGAAGGTCTTTGTCAACGTCGCCGAAGCGTAGTGGGACAGATCCCCGTTACTGTCGAAAGGCCGTGGAAGGGCATTGCGTTCGAAGGGGAGCCGTTCAGGCCGGCAGCGCCAGAAAGCGGAGGCTGCCGTGGTGCTGGTGACTAGCAAACCGCAAGACTTATCGATGGGATGTTGGCCTTGAGCCTGCTGTTGCTTTCTTACCTGATGCTCGCGATCTTGGCTGTCGCTGCGCTGGCTGGATTCGAAGTACGACGCACCTTTCGCGGCTTGATTTTGCTGCCGCTGATCGGGTTTGTGTTTACCCTAGCTGCCTTGTACGGCGATCTTGGCGCGGGGGGCCTGTCGGAAACGCTCCCCGGTTCCGGCCGACCCATCGCGTGGGCTTGGTTTCCACTCTTCGCCGCGATGGTGTTGTCCGTCGGGGGTGGGCCTCACTCCTATGTGTTGATCGTCTGCAGCGGGTTGAGTTGGCTGGCGATGTTCGCAGTCGAGTCATCGGCGACGGAAGTTTCGAGTCTCTCGGCAGCCTTGGCGGCGCACCACACCTGCAGCCTCGGTTTAGCTGCTGTCGCGCTGGCCGCGGGGTCGCGGATTTATGACCTTGGCACTTCGGAAGCACGGCGACGCTGGCACGTTTTATCAGCGACTGCCTGCGGGTTGTTGGTGTTCTTGGTGTTGTCGCTGATGGTTATTTATGCGTTCCAAGAGCGTCCGCTGCACTTACCCGTTCCGATCGCAATGCTGGTCTTGCCAGCCGAAACAATCGCCGCGATTTGCGTGTGGCGTGGTGTGCAAACGGTCGCAAAAACGGTCGCGGACAGCGCCGACTCGGACGTTGCGGCCGGCACGAAGACGGCTTCGAGGTCGACTGCGGCGGGCGGCCTGAACGCGCGGACTGCAACGGCCGTTCTGGCCCTGTTTCTCGTTGCCGGCATCAGCTTGGCATGGATCCCGGTTATCCTGAACGGAGCTTCGCGATTCGGCGAATGAAACCGAGGGCAGAATGGACGTAGAACGGCAACGCATTCAGGACGACCTTCGCGGCACCCTTGCCGGCGATGTGCTGTGCGATGTCACCACGTCCCAGCTCTACGCAAGTGACGCAAGTATCTATCAGATGCGTCCCTTAGGGGTGGTCCGGCCTCGCAGTGCCGAAGATGTGGCCATCTGCGTGCGATATGCCAACGAGAATCATCTGACGCTGCACGCTCGCGGCGCGGGAAGTGGCGTCTCGGGCGAATCGTTGGGCCGCGGTCTGGTGCTCGACTTCTCCTGCTACATGCGCCGCTGGCAAACGCTCGATGACGGTGCCCAAGTCCGGGTGCAACCGGGGGCGGTGTTGGCTGCGGTCAATCGCGAATTGCGGCTTCAGCGGCGGATGTACGGTCCCGATCCGGCGACACGCAGCGTGACGACGATGGGCAGCGTGATCGCCGTCGATGCATCGGGCAGCCACTACTTGCGTTACGGTTCGGCGCGCGACACGGTCGCTTCGCTTCAGGTGGTGACCAGCCAAGGCGAAATCGTCGAATTGAATCAACATCGGCCGGGCGAAGCGGGGACGGCTGGAATGCTGGCCGCCGGGGTTCGCCATGTGCTTGATCGCAACGCCGTGGCGTTAGAAAAACAGCTCGCGTCGGGGCGAAAGCTTCGTGGCGGCTATCGGCTGGATGATTGTCAACAAGGCGACCGGATTGACTTGGCGAAGTTGCTGACCGGCAGCGAGGGGACGTTGGCGTTGATCACCGAAGCGACCGTGCGGACCGAACCGGTACCGGGACACCGCGGCGTCGCGCTGCTGTTCTTTCACCGGCTCGACGCGGCCGCTCGCGGTGCGATCGCCGCGGTTCGACAAGGCGTGGTGGCGTGTGACTTGATGGATCGGCGGTTGCTGGAAATCGCCCGTGAGATCGAACCGCGGTACGAAGAGCTGGTGCCGCGCGACGCCGAGGCGATGATCCTGGTCGAGCTTCAAGGCGACTCGATGCTGGAACTCCGCGATCGCTTGGCCGCGTTGGTCAGCGAACTGCGGGACGAAATGCAGTTGGCGTTTGCTGCCGTCACGACCGTCCAGCAACGCGAACGCGACATGTACTGGCGGCTGTGTCGCCGCGTGATTCCACGCGTCTATCGACTGAAGGGGACCTCGCGGGCCCTGCCGTTTGTGGAAGACCTATCCGTCCCGCTGGAAGCTTTGCCGGCGGTGCTGACCGAAATCCAAGCGGCCCTCCAAACCGAACAGACGACGGCGTTCGTGTTCGCTCATGCCGGTCACGGTCAACTGCACATTCGACCGTTTCTCGACTTAGCCGATCCGCAAGACCAGCAGCGTTTGCGTTCCCTGTCGGAACGAATCAGCGAAGCGACGTGGCGGCATGGCGGCACGTTGTCCAGTGAGCACGCATCGGGGCTCAGTCGGTCGTGGTTGTTGCCTCGGCAATACGGCGAACTGTGGCGGGCAATGCCCGAAATCAAACGGTTGTTCGATCCGAGTAACCGTTTTAACCCCGGCAAAATCACCGGCGCCAGTCTGCAGCTTAGCAACGAGAACCTGCGCCCCGTGGAAGCTCGGATCGAACTGGTCAGCGAACTGAAGCCGACGCAGGTTAGCACCGATCCTGCTCCGCTGGACGAGGAGTCGCTTGCCAATCGCCGCTTGTCGGTGCTGCAAGTCTGGAGCGATGAGGAGAGCATCGATCGTGCCACGCGGCAATGCAACGGATGTGGGCGTTGCCGGACGACGGCGCCGGAGCAGCGGCAATGCCCGGTGTTTCGTGCCCTGCCCAAAGAAGAGGCCTCGCCGAGGGCGAAAGCGAACCTGTTGCGTGGCGTGCTGACGGGGGAACTTGATCCGAAAACGCTCGCTTCCGAACGCAGCAAAGAAATCGCGGACCTCTGTTTCAATTGCCACCAGTGTCGGCTGGAATGCCCCGCGTCGGTTGACATCCCGAAGCTGGTCAATGAGATCAAAGGCCAGCATGTCGCCACCAACGGTTTGCGATTGTCCGACATGTTGCTCTGCCGGCTTGACAGTTGGGCGCCGGTCTTTTCTCGCTTGCCGTGGCTTAGCAATAACTTGATGACCAACAAATTGTCGCGTTGGTTTTTAGAGCGACTGTTTGGGCTGTCCGCGGCGCGGCGTCTGCCCGCTTTCGAAAGTCGAACCTTCATGCGCTATGCCGCGCGACGCAAGCTGACGCGACCGATCCGGCAAAGTGGCCCCAAGGTGGTCTACTTCACCGATTACTTCGCCAACTATCACGACACCTCGATCGGTCGCGCGTTGATCGAAGTCCTCCTGCAAAACCGAATCGGTGTTTATGTGCCGCCCAAGCAGGTCTACAGCGGCATGTCGCACATCGCCGCGGGAGATCTGAAATCGGCGAGGAAGCTGGCACTGATTAACATCCGTTTGCTGGCCGACGCGGTGCGACAAGGCTATACGGTGATCACCACCGAACCATCGGCCGCCCTGTGTCTGAAACGCGAGTACCTGAACCTGGTCGACGACGAGGATGCTCGTTTGGTTGCGGACAACACTTACGAAGCCTGCCGATTTCTGTGGGACATGCATCGTCGCAATGAGCTGACGCTTGACTTTCGACCGGTTTCGGCGTCGGTCGCTTATCATCAACCGTGTCATGTGCGAGCGATCGATGATGGGCAACCGGGGCCGCTGCTGATGGGGCTGATCCCAGGCTTGACGGTCAAGCCAATCAATGCCGGTTGTAGCGGTATGGCCGGTACGTGGGGCTTGCACCGCAAGAATTATCGCAACAGCCTGCGGATCGGATGGCCGGTGATCTCCGCCATGCGCGCCGCGCAGGTGCAGCTCGCTGCGAGCGAATGCACCGCCTGTCGGATGCAGATCGAGCATGGCGTCGACAGTGCCGTCGTCCATCCGGTCAAACTGCTGGCCTATGCCTACGGCCGCATGCCCGACGTCGGCAATCTGTTGCTCTAAACAGGTTGCTGCATCAGCGTGTGCGACCGGTCACGGTTGCTTCCGAATGGGTTGGTTTGTCGGCTTTGCGCGAATGCAGCGGTCACCGCAGGGGAGGTGTTTTAGCCAAGGTTTTCGGGCGGTTGCCGTCGATCATAGAGAGTGAACCTCCCCCTTAAATGAACCAAGGATCCGACTCATGGCACGGCGATTGACCGCAGCGGTAATAGCGGCTGCCGCGATTGGTGGCCCCTACGTCGCTACCGAAACCGAATTGGGGCGAGACGCGACTTCCCGCGTCTCGTCGATGGTCACCAGCGTCTCTAGTGACACCGCGCGGACACAAGATTTTCATGCGCCGTCGACCGAAGGCCCCTATCACGCACACTACCAAACCGAAGCGTTGTGGGATGGTTCGTTGGGCCGACCGGCGACGAATAGCGGCAGTGTGGGAGCTCCGACGCCGGGAGTCTCTTTGGTCGGAGGACCGGTACACGACCTGCGCGACGTGTTGCGGTTCGACATCACACCGATGTGGGTCTCGCAGCATTTTGCCCGAGTCACGACGGTGCTTGCCGACTTGCAACTGGATGGTTTACGCGTGCCGTTGGTGACCGGTACCGATCCCAGCGATGTCGCCGGCACGATCACCTATTACTTTGATCACAGCGGCCAGATGCAGCGCGTCAATATTCATGGATTTGTGGGCGATCCCACCGAGATCATGCAGACCATGCAGACGCACTACCGGATGGTCCCCGAACCCACGTTGGATGCCGGTGTGTACACGGTGCGTTGGAATGGCGTGCCATCAGGGCTGCTCAAGCTGACACGTGCGCCGATCATGTACAACGACGCGAACCATCAAAAGTTCACCGTCTTCCTAGAGCTCAACCAGCCCAACGTTCCGTACGGGCTCAGCGCCGCAGCCCAACAAATCGTCCGCTCCGACCGCTACACCGGTCGCTGGTAGGAGTCTTAAGGACGGGGGGCTTCTTAAAAGACCCCCGTCCCCTTTTTGCTGAAGGTAGGAGGGTATCGGCGATTTGCGCTGCCAGTCGGTTCACGCTGCCAGTTCCGTCGGGGTGCAGGCGATTGCTGAGGAACACGAACACCGTTTGCTGGTCAGGGTCGATCCAGAGCACCGTGCCGGTGAAGCCTCCGTGGCCAAACGCGTGCTCTGAAAAGGAGCTCGGTCGATTGCTGGAGTAAGGCGAGCGAATATCCCAACCGTAGGCGCGTTGTCCGCGTGGTACCTGGCGAGGTTGCAACAGCACGTCGCGCGTCGCTGCCTTGAATAGTTTTCCGTCGTCCTGGAGCAACGCTTCGCCAAAACGAATCAGATCGGTGGCGGTTGAGAAGAGGCCCGCATGCCCCGCCACTCCACCAAGTCGTGCGGCGCGTGGGTCGTGGACGGTGCCGACCAACCATTCACCGTTGCGTTGTTCGGTCGCCGCGGCCCGCGATTGACATGCGGCCGTCGGCAAAAAACCGGTTTCGGTCATCTGTAAGGGTGCAAAAATATGCTCGCTGGCATACTGGTCGAGAGACTGTCCCGAAACTTCGGCGACCACTTTACCGAGCACCAAAAAGCCCACATCGGAGTAGATAAACCGTGCGCCTCTCGGAGCGACCGGTTTTAACGCAGCGATCCGGTTCCACGTCGCGGCATCGCCGTTGTTGTAGTCCGACAGTGCGTTGTCAGCGATCAAGCCGCCTCGATGCAGCAACAGGTCGGCGATCGTAATGCCTGCCTTTCCCTCCGCGGCAAACGCCGGCCAATAGTCCGCAACGGGGCGATCGAAGTCGACTTTTCCGGCATCGACGAGACAGGCGATCGACGTGGCTGTAGCAATCGGTTTGGTCAGCGAAGCCAAATCAAATACCGTGTCGAGTCGCATCGGCCGGCGATGGGGAAGCGATTGTGCATCGCCGACGGCGGTCGAAAAGAGGACTTCGTGGCGACGGGAAACCATCACGACCGCGCCGGCCATTTGGCCAGCTTCGATCGCTTCGGCTAGTAATCCTTGCACCGCGGCGGCGGGATCGGCGGCGTCCTGGGCGGCGTCCTGGGCGGCGCAGCGCTGCGCCGATGGCTTCAGGAGGATAAGTGCCAGGATGGCCAGCAATCGAAAGCTGACGCGCCGGCGGACCCGAGTGTCTGGCGACCCCCTGCGAACATCTCGAAGCATACGATTTGTGGTATTGGCCTGCATCGGAGGGACTCCCCATGCTTGAGGTTTTGACAGCGGTTTAGGAGGTTGCCGAATGGACGTCCACGATCACGCGACCGAGGCTTTCGCCACGCAGCATCGAACGGACTTCCTGGTCGATCTGTGCAAGCGGCACGATTCGCGTTCCGTCGATCAGTTGTTCACTGTACCACTCTCCGAACAGACGATCCCAGATCGCCTCACGTTCCGTCCGCGGGCACATGGCGGAATCGATCCCATCCAGTTTGACGCCGCGCAAGATAAACGGAAACACTGTCAGCGGAAGTTCCGTCCCCGCGACATTGCCGCACGTTGCCACACAACCGCGATGCTCGATCTGTTTGATCACCGCAGCGAGAACCGGCCCGCCCACGGTATCGACGGCGGCCGCCCAAGTCGCTTTGAGCAGCGGTTTTTCGCTGGACACGTCGAGCGCCTCACGCGGCAATACGCGGGTTGCGCCCCACTGCAGCAATTGGTCTTCGTATTCTGGCTTGCCCGTCATGGCGACGACTTGATAACCGAGCTGGCTTAGCAAACGCAGGGCCAGCGATCCCACGCCGCCCGTGGCACCGGTCACCAATACCTCACCATTCTCCGGTGCAATGGAATGTAGCTGCAGCGAGGCAACCGACTGTGCCGCGGTAAAGCCCGCCGTGCCCAAACCGATCGCGTAGATCGCCAGATCGGGACGAGGCAAGCGTACAATCCAGTCGGCTGGAACGCGCACGAACGCCGACCAACCGCCCCAGCGCGGGGCACCCATTTCATAACCGGTTACGAACACCTGGTCTCCCGGTTGAAAGCGTTCGTCTTCGCTGCTTTCGACCACCCCCACCACGTCGATGCCGGGAACGTGAGGCAACTGTCGGGCAACGCCGGGGTGGGCGGTAGCCGCGAGGGCATCCTTGAAGTTCAGCGACGAATACGATGCCCGGATCACCACCTCTCCGGGAGGCAGATCCGCGAGGCTCAACTGGGTCACCGCTCCCTGTTTGGATTCGTCAACAACGAAGGCGGGAAAGGAATCGGTCGAGCTCATCAAGCAGGTCCGGTGGGGAGGCGAGGACGTGGGGGAGGCGAGGAAAGAGTTTTTCCGAGGGGAGACGGTTGGTTATAGCAGACATCAAGAAAGAATTAATGCCATGACCGCTGCGGTCGCTGCGAGCCGTTCCGGGTTGTGGCTAGAAATCGTGCGACAAAAAAGTGTCGGGACCCTTTTGCGAGGAACTCGCCCTTCGGGTGCTTCGCACAAAAGGGTCCCGACACTTATTTATCGCTCATTGCTATGTGGAACCTGCCGGTGGCTGCCAACGATCCGAGGGCGGGTATGAAAAAAGGCCGCGTGAGTGGGACCACGCGACCTTTTGATTCTTCGACAACCGGGGACTTGGTGATTAAACCATGTCCTTCAGATTCTTCAGCGGGCGAATCGTCAGCTTCTTGCTGGCTGGTTTTGGCGAGAGCCAGATTTCTTCGCCAGTCGCAGGATTGCGGCCCTTGCGTTTTGGTTTTGCTGGCACGTCTTTCAGGGTGATCTTGCACAGACCTGGAATCGTGAACTGACCCGACGCCTTCAGTGACTTACCGATCTCATCGGACAGGGCATCGAAAACAGCCGCAACGTCCTTCTTGGACAGTTCGGTTTCTTCCGACAGGTTGGTCATGATCTGAGTTTTTGTCAGTGGCTTTGGTGGAACTTTTGCCATGTTGGACCTTTCAGGGGCGTGATCTGGTTGGGAAATTGACGGATTCGGTTAGCAGCCAACTCGTTCGGCTGAGGCTGGACAGATTTAAGGCCCTTGGTTCCTCCTTGGCAACCCGGTTGAGCCCGCAAAACCCATGTTTTCCTTGAATTTTGCAGCCTTCGCCGTATTCGGCTCCGCAAAGAGGTTGCGATGTGGACACGATATTCGGCCGGCGTCGAGGCCTGGCAACGGCCAACTATCTTCCTCAGAGGGCGATTATTGACGACATAAAGGCCCCCCGCTGGACATTGTGGTGTCGTCCGTGGCATGCCGGTAGACATTTTTGCCCGTGTTTTCTGGGCAATGCGTGGTTTTTGGGCCATCGGAGCGGTTTTGCTCGGAAAGCCGACTTTTTCTGACAATGGCCGCTTGAACCCCTGTTTTTGCCTGATTCCACGGGAACCTGCGCATCGGATCGTGCCGCGTCCGCAAGGGCTTTGCCGGAGTATCTTGGAACCGAGGAATCGCTGGCAGAGTGGTTGGAAATGCCTGGGCACGCTCGTTTTATGAGCCTGCGCGTTGTGAATGCCTGGGAGGCGAGCAGGGCGGTAGAGCGACCGATCGCAACGGCGAGGCTGTCAGTGTCCCCGAGTCGCAGTCAGTGTCCCCAAGTCGCA
>CAYZHQ010000070.1:0-9337 GCA_964477385.1 uncultured Pirellulaceae bacterium | reverse complement strand
CAGTGTCCCCAAGTCGCAATGCAGGGGCAACAAGGTCAGCCAAGTCGACATGACGACGCCTAGACCAGAATAGATCGCTTTCTTAGATTGTGATGAAAGGCCGCCAGCGGAAGGCGACAAGTTCTTGCCGACGATCCCGCCAGTTGAAACATGGTTGCTGTTCGCCGTTCGTAACCATACCACTTGGCAATAAGCCATCCATCATGACGCCGCTTTCGTCATCGCATCGCGAAAAACTCCTGCAAGTTGCGGGCTATCTGAACTTCTCTTCGGGTTTGCGCGACCCGGTGACGTTGAAGAATCTGAACGCCTTGCATGCCGCCGCGGCGGCCGGTCCGGTGCTGGTCGGGCAGCCGGCGTGGTTCGAAGTCAAGGTTTGGTTGACCGAGACGCTGGACGCCTGCGAGGGAACTTCACCCGCGTTTGCGGATGTTTCCCAAGCTCGACGAGCGGTTCAGATTGTCTTCAGTCTCCTGCCGCCGGCCTACTTGGACTTTCACAAAGACCTGTTGTTTCACCAGGAACCGGAGTTGTTATTCAACGGTTTCTTCTTGGGACGCTGCGCCGAGATCGTGTTGGAATTGATTGGCGACGAAAGCGATGACGCGGTGGTGGTCGAGCGGTCGATTGAGCGGCTGAATGATTTCGTCGGTTATCGGCCGGTGCCACAGTTGGAAAACCGCGTTAGCGAACCATATCCAAATGAATGGGTCGCTCCGATCCCGATGTACATCCAGGATGCCGGCTTCAGTGAAGGCTCCTATCGTCGGCTGTTTCATCAAGTGCTCGAGATCCTGAAGGGGACCGATCCGGACATCTTGCGAGCGGCCAGCTTTGACGTCGAACGCCTGAGCGAGTTGGCGATCGATCCGCGGGCGTACGATTTCGACCATCCGGTGAACAAACGACCGAATTACCAGTTCGGTCAGTGGGATCCGCACTCGATCGATGCCGAAGGTTACTACCGTCGGTTTGTCGTCCAGCAAGTGACATTGGACGCCTTGCTCAGTCGCTTGGACGATCCGAACCAAGAGGTGCCGCGAGATGAGATTCATTTCGAAGCGGCCGCGGTGTTGGCTGGCACGATGTTAATGGCATCGGGTGTGAGTGGCTGGGGGCCGAGTGCGTACACCAGTGAAGTGACGCTCAGCAAGTTAATCGCCCCGATCGCACGATTTCGCGATGCGTTTTACGGCGACTTGTTGTCGAAGATGTCGGGCGAGCACGCGATTCGGCTGCGCGCCGAGCAGCAGCTTCGTCAGCAGCCCTTTGGTGCGGCGCGGCAGCATCTGAACGCTGCCCTGGCTAGTCAACGGGCCGGCCAACAGCAGCACGCGCATCTGGCACGCTTGTATGCTCGGATGGGCTATACCGAAGCGGCGAACGACGAAGCCGACACGGTCAACGCGCCTTCGGCACGGATCATGTGCCGGATCGATTGCCTGTTGATGGAAGGCTTGTCGGCACTACGTCGAGGTGACTTGGATGCGGCGGCAAAGATGCCGGATAAGATCGTCGAATTGATGAAGCGGGGAATTGGCTGCGGGGCGTTGGTCGACCCCTGGGACATCTTGGGCTTTGGCGGGAATTATGCGAGATTCCACTGTGCCGAGAGCGCGGTGCACGACCACCGTGTCGATGAAATGATTCAACTGACCGACTACCTGTTCGGTTATATGGCGCGGGTTTGGAGCGAAGCGGCGGCGCGGGACGATAAGCGGCGTTACGATCAACTGGCGGCCACCTATCGCGAAACGGCCGAATGGTGGCGGCAATTTTCGGCTCACACGATCGAAGACTTGCAGGCGACCGATCCGCTGGAGTCCTACGACTCGGCTCAACTGGTCGCCAAGGGGTTGCTGGTTTGGCACCGCGGCGGCGCCGCCGCGGGGGACGTCAGTTTTTGGGCGGAGCACGCGGCGATGTTTGATTCGCCGCGAGCCTATGCCTTGGTGATTGACGCGTTGCTGGAACGCCACGACTTCGTCGCCTCCCGCGCCTTGCTGATTCATTGGTTGGCCAACGCCGAAGAGGTCGGTTTTCGGCGCGGCAACAGCTCTTGGCCGATGTTGGCACAGCGGTGGCTATATCGGTTACGTCAAGAGTCCCAGACGCTTGACTCGAGTCTGGACAGTCCGCCGGAAACAGCGGCGACACGTCCCGAAGCGGCGATCGATCGTCCGTGGTCTCTGGCACGACGGTTTTTTGATTTGGTCGAAGCCAACGCGGAAGATTTTTGGAACCCGCCGCAATTTTCGATGGGTGGCAAAACACCCGAACGTGATTGGGACCGCACCCTGGCCGATCTCGATGCGGAGCTGCCCAACGACGACGATGCGGAGGAAGACGATCCGCAGCGGGGGTTGTACGACGCGGCTTACGAAGACATGACGTTTGAGGACAGCACCGACGACGGCATGGAAAGTTCGATCTACGATCCTTCGAACGCCGACGACGATCATCAAGACAGCTTGGAGTCGGAATCGCGACGTGTGGGAGACCATTTGGAATTCCACGTGGCGATGGCCAGGATGTGGGTGATGGCGGGCGATATGGGCCCGGCGGCAAAGCAGGAGGCGATCGCGACAGGCAATGCCGAACTGCCACGCGAGCGTGAAGAGAAACTAAAAGAGTGGGCGGCACAGGCTGCGATCAATCGGCAAGGTCTACTGAAGTTGCTCGATGCGGTGCGCAGTTACCGCGTGCGACCATCGGGAACCGATAACGCGGCGATGACGCGTTACGATCGGCAGCGTGTGGTTCGCGATGCGTTACTGGAGCGGATCATTGCCACGACGGTCGAATCGAGCGACGCCCGGCGGTTGCTGGTTGGGGTGTTGTTGGCTGAGCATCGTTCGCGCGGTGGTGCGGATGGGCCGATGGTCACCGTCGCGGAGAAGACACCGGCTGCCGATCCCGGTCCGCAAGCGATCCCGTTCGATGCTGATCTGCTGGAAGGCATGGGCGAAGACGACCAGCAAGCGGTGCGGTTGTATGCCGCGCTGGTGGCCGGCGACAGCGAACGCGTCCGAAATGAGTTTCCGCCGATGCTGCGGGCGGTGCGCACCAAGAGCTTGCTGTATATCCCGCTGGTGCGTGGCGGCGACCCGGTGAAAATTTTTGTCGCACGCCTGCGTCAACGCGTGTTGATCCATCTGCTGCGGTGGCTGCCACGACGCGGCTTGATTTTCGAATCCTGTCAGTTGCTCGAAGCCTCCCGGATGATGGAGCAACAAAACCCGATCGGCCCCGGCGCGGTCACCGAATTCGATGGCTTGTTCAAAATCGGTTTCCGAGCTTTGGTGCAAGCGACCACCCATGCGGCGAAGCACTGGGAAGGGCTGAGCAAACAAGAGCAGACTGAAACGCTCATTCCGGTCTTGGAGTCGATGACCGAGACGCTGTTGGCAAGTTGGTTGACGCACAGTCGCTCGCTGCGATTATCGGCTCTGGAAACCGTGTCCGATCCTAAACGCTGGGAGAAACTCGTTCAGTTTGTGCAGCAGTATGGCGATCCGTTGTTTTGCCAGACGTTCTTGGGGTTGGGGAATATCCGTGCCGTCCTGCATCAGGGGGTGGGGAACTGGTTGGGGCAATTGCAAGAAGATCCAGGCGCCCTGGCGGGATCGAAGCTGATTGAAGACTTGGGCACGAAGCTGGAGTTGGCAGAGGCCCAAAAGCACTTGACGATGGTGTTTGAGGCGATTCTCGATCACCATTCGGAGTACCTTGATTACACCAGCACGACGACGCAGAGTGACCGCGGGGAGTTGATTTACATGTTCCTCGATTTTCTTCGACTGCGAGTCCGCTACGACCGGATCGCTTGGAATCTGCGGCCGGTGATGTGGGCACATGAGATTCTGGTTCGCGATGGATTCGAAGGCGCGGCAATGCAGTGGCAACGCTCGCTGTCGGATCGGATCGGCGAAGAAGCGGAGATCTACGTCAAACGATTGCGGGGCCTGCAGCAACAGTACTCGATGCGGATGCCGTCGGTAGCCGATCGGATTCTCGAGCGATTCGTGCAGCCGATGACGATTGATCGGATGCGTGGGTTGGTCGAACCGGCGATCCAGAGTGCTCGGAAAGGGGGCGGCATGACGGAATTTTCGCTGCTGCAAAAAGAGGCCAACATGCTGACCGAGCGGCCTGCCGGAGCGGGGCTGGACCTGCCGGATTGGCTGGAAGCGTTGGAAGAAGAGGTCGAGCTGGTCATCAATCGTCAGGAGGGGTTGGAAATCGACAGTGATTCGCTGCTGACGATTTCGCGTCAGGCGGTGCCGCTCGATGACTTGGAGCAACAGCTTTCCAGTGCTCGCCGGCAAGGCCGCCGATTACCCTACATGCAGTAACGGAGCGGGGCGAATTTTTTCCATTGATGCTAGAGGGACTTCGCATGCGTGTGCTGATTTCGTGTTTGCTGACAGCTTGGCTGTCGGCCGTTTTGCCGGGACAAGGGTTTGCACAAGCTGCCAACGAGGACGCGATCACCGAGGAGGACGCTGGAACGATCGGCAAAACGAAACAAAAGCGAGCCGTTTCGGTGGCCTTGCGTGAGGAAGCGATGCTGCGGCGAACCAACCGGATGGACGCTTCGGGGAAGCTGAACGAGCGCTATGCCGCAGCGGTGACGCGACTATGTGATCTGCACGCCGAGATTCGTGGTGATGAGCGGTTGATTGACAGCGACATGCTGCAAAAATTGGCGATCAGACTGCGACGGCGGTTACTCGATGTCGCGCGGACGCTCGAAGGCCAATTACGGAGGGCGGATGTCGAGCAACCGGCTTGGATTCCCTCCACCTCGGCGGCGATACGCAGAGCGAACGAGTTGCCTCCCGCGGTATCGTCTCCGTCGTCCGACGATTCGTTAGGAGCCGCCGCGGGGGGATTGCTGGACAACGGCTGGCAGTTGGTCGAACTGATCCAGCAAACCATCTCTCCCGGCTTCTGGGACAGCACCGGCGGACCGGGTACGATTTATTACTTCGCTTTGAAGCGAGCGTTGGTCGTACGTGCGACTTCCGAAGTCCATGCCGACTTGGGCAATACGTTGAGAAACTTACAGAGGAATTAAGCTGTGGCGAACTGGTCGAACCAACCGTCGGTCTATGTCACGTGCTCGACGTGCGGCAGACGTTTTCTATTGGATGAAACGGAAACGCCGCCGTTTTGCAGCGAGCGTTGTCAGTTGATCGATCTGGGCCGGTGGCTGGATGAGGAGAACGGCTTGCCATTCGAAGGGGACCCTGGGGATACTCCCGTCGAGTACCGCGAAGAGGATTGACGGGACTGCCGCGCGAGGCTCCCTCCCAGGCGGGCAGGATGGTCGCGCGGCTGCGGCTGGCGGTAGGCCCGCGGCTGGCGCTAAAGCGGCTCACTCTGGCGGCTACCGCCAAGACGGCTCACTGGCAGCTTGTCCGGACGCGACGGTGCCCGACCCTCCCGCTTGTGGGAGGGTCGGTTAGGATGCCGTGCTGATTACTGTGGCGTTGCCAAGTTGTCGCCGGTCGGTGGGGTTTCTCGACCGAAAAGCATCATCACTCCGCTGTTAGCGGATTGCCCATTGTAGACGTAGCTAGCCTTCAGCGCACTTCCGATTCGCTCGTCCAATTCCGTCAGGTGGGCCTTGGTGTAGGCGTCCATCTTGTCACCGCAGGTTTGCAGGGACTTTTGGATTTTGCCCTGCAGTTCGCGCAGTTGCATCCGTGCCAAGGTACTGATCGGCTTGTAAGCCGCCGTGTCGGTCGAATCCTTCAAAACCAAATCCAACAGCCGTTCAAGGTGCTCGCGTTGCAAGTTGCGACGCAGGCTGCTGATCATCGGTTTGCGATCGTTACGATCGGCGGGGCATTCCTGATCGAGCTCCCCCCACACCGACGAGCTAACTTTGCTGAGCAGTTCAGGCAGCGTGAGCATGTCGGTTTCGGCGGAGACGCGGAGTTCGTTGTCGTAGACGCGTCGCAGCGTGGTGGGATTCATCAGCATCGTCAGCGCGGAGGCTTGGATGCCGAGGATACGATCGTGAATCGGCCAAGTGCCTTCGGAAGCGATCGAACCGCGAGGCACATCTTCCAGCCAGCTATCGGCTGCCATCCGAGCAAGCAATTCAGGCGTCAGGCCATAGGCTTCGTCGCGAAACGTTTGCTCGATGACGAAATCAAGAGCGGCCCGCTGTTGCTCGGTGGGCACCACTTCGACTGGCGAGCGATCTCCGGGATCGCCCTTCTTGTCGCGATGGATGAACGCACCACCCACCCAGTTTGCCATCATGCTGACGGCACGGGACTGCAGACCGAGGGTCAGTTCGTAACCACGGCGTGACTTGGCCCAGCTATCGCCTTCGTCGACAAATTCTTCGAGGATCCGTTCGCGGTACAACTGAATCAGCTTCAGTTGTTCGTTCGCGTAAGCCAACGGGTCGCGTCCGAAGTCATAGCGCCGCGCCAGCGGATCGGGACCAGTGGTGTCCTCGTCGGTGGCGAATTGCAATTCGGGTTCGGAGCATCGCTTGAGGATGTCGCCTAGTTTTTTATCGTCGAAGGTATAGCCATACTCGATCGCCCAGAAGTCGTAGGGCCCGAGTCCGATCATGGCATAGTCCCCCTGCGAGTCGCCCGATTCGTAGCGATAGTTGATCGGGGTATAGTCCATGACCGATGCGGTAATGGTTTTCTTGCCTTTCACTTTGTCACTGTTAATTTCGTCCATGGTGTAGAGGGCGGACGCTTTGAAGTTGTGGCGCAGGCCAAGGGTATGTCCAACTTCGTGTGCGACTAAGTCGGCGAGCAGCGGCCCGACGAACCATTCCGGCATGCCATCGAGCAGTTCCTCATCGGGCGTCTTGGAGGCTTCTTTCTCCGAGTCCGATTTCTCGTCTTTGTCGGCATCTTCATCGTCAGCCTTCTCTTCCTTGGGCTCTGCCGAGTCCTCCGGCTTGTCGGTTTTTTCGGCCTTCGCCGCGGCGTCTTCCTTGTCCTTTTCTTCCTGACGTTTCTTATCTTCGGACGCCGGTTTGTCGTCCATCAACGTCAGCGCCCAGCTCATCCGGGCCAGCGCGAGGTCAAGGCTGCGGCTGCTGGCGGCCATGCAGTGGCCATTTTTCTGGCTGATGCGGCCGTGCAGTCCGTCGTACTCATCGTCCCCGATCAGGAACGCATCGGCGGCGCTGAAAGCATTGCCGGCGAGCGGCTGATTGGCTTGATGCCGACTTTGGGCGCGGCGTTGGTTGGCTTGGCTGGGCAGCGCAAAGCGAACACGCGGATCCCAGTTTGGGTTTTTGCCCAACCAGGCGAGTGTTTCGGCGCTCATACCTTCCATTGCCAGTTGCGGCATCAGGTCGTGGTAATTGAAGCGGAAGTGGCGGATCCAGCCATCGGTTAACACGATGTCGGCATCGAGGATTTCACCCGTATCGGGATGGGTGCGGCTGGGGCCGATGGCCGTTCCGATGTCATTGTTCAACCAACGAATGAAGTTGTAGTTGACATCTTCGGGGTCCTTTTCCATGTGAACGCCACTCGCGGCGTCTTGATATTCGACGACGATGGCGTCGATCAGACCCACTTTTTCGAACGCCTTATTCCAGTACTCGACGCCTTCCTTTACCCAGCGTCGATAACGAACCGGCGTGGTGTGTTCAATGAAGAACCGAATCGGTTCCTTGGGAGGGCTCAGCTTGAGCTTGGGGTCGCGTTTCTCAAGCCGCCAGCGGTTGATGTAACGAATACGCGTTTCCTCGTCGTCATACTTGCCGAGGTCGGAGAAGGTGGTGGTGAAGTACCCGACGCGTTGATCGGCGACACGCGGAGAAAATCCGCCGCTGGTAGCGGGGACTTCGCTGATCGAATAGTGGAGGCTTTGAAAGTTGCCGGTCCGTCCCACGATCTCGAATGCAAGTTCAATATTTTCGGGAAAGACTTTGGCTTTGTCGATCGCCATGATTCGTGAATTTGTCACACGCACCGACGAGCCGAAGAACTGGGTGGCGTTGCCGACCAGCAGGGCATCGAGATCAATCACTGGGCCACCGCTAGGTCCGATCGCCAAGATCGGCACATCGAGCAGGACTTGATCGGTGAACAGTCGCTTGACCGACGCTTTGGCTTCTTCTTCTCCGGTCGCTCGGATCGAAAGATTCGGAGCGATCAGAGCGAGGCGATTATTGTAGCGACGCCACTGGATAACCCAGTCGCCAGCCTGCAGGCCCGCGTAGCGATCGCCACTGCTGACCGTCAGCGCGAGGAAGTAACGCTTGGAGGCGAAGTTCTTGGGCAGTTCGCCGATCAGTTGACTGTCTTTCTCATGCTTCCAGACTTTGAAAAGTCCTTTCGCATTTTGTTGGTCGGACGATTTGATTTCCGAGTAGCCTTCGGAGACTTTATCGAATGCCGGTAGGTCGCCTTGCGCGACCGCACCGGAGGTCCATCCGAGCGCAAGCAGCAGCGTGGCTGCGAAGCTGGCGCACAGGCGACTACGAGAGCAATGCGGGAAACGGTACTTCATCAATGGGTTCCATGAAATGAAAGAGCTTTGGGATGCTCCATTGTAGATCACGCCCAACCGGCGGGAGGTTGGGTCGGCATAGCGTTGGCGGGAGGCTTCTATTGTAACCCTCAAAACCGGATCGTTCCAAAAGATTGTACCGCAGAATCGTCAAAACCGATCGAGCGTCCATTGGATCGTCATTAGCGTGGCCCAGAAAAACGCAGTCCAACCGAGCGACCTGATTTGCCCTGCCGATAGCAAGCCTAGAACCGGTGAAAGTTGGGCGATCGAACAACTTCGTATCCAAATGTAGCCTGCCAGCGTAACGGGGGAGGCAAGCAGTACGACCAGCCACACAGGACAGCCGGCGGCGAGGATTTTGGCGGTATCGAGTTCTCTGCCATCGGCGACCAAGCCCAGCAGGAGGTAGCTGCCGTTGGCGATCAAGCAGAAGGCGGCAACGAAGGCGACGCAGCGGTGCGGCATCAGCAGCCAACCGACCAGCGGGATCGCACAGCCAAGGCCGGGCCCCGCCCACAGGGTGGCCAGCGGATAAGGATCGGGATGGTAGATGGAAAATGGGAGTCCCCACGGGGACAGTTCCAACTGGGTGAGGTGTGCGCCGGAGAGCCAGCCGCCGGCGACGTGACCAAGTTCATGCGTGATGGTCATCACGGTCCATCCGATGCCGACCCAAAGCACGAGCATCAGAACGTTGGGCAGTCGCTGTGGCAGCTTCATCATTGGTGGTGGCTACGTAAAAATGGCGACCAGCATCTCGTGACCGGCATTTAGCAATGAGCGATAAATAAGTGTCGGGTACCTTTTGTGCGAAGCACCCGAAGGG
>CAYZHQ010000069.1:27073-30686 GCA_964477385.1 uncultured Pirellulaceae bacterium | reverse complement strand
TGCGAGGAACTCGCCCTTCGGGTGCTTCGCACAAAAGGTACCCGACACTTATTTAGCGCTCATTGCTAAGTTGCCGGGAACGGACGGTGAAAGGCAACCGGCGTGCCAGCGATGCGGTTTCGCCGGTGGTTGTCGAAAGGCCCTTAGTGTGGCGTTTTGCAAACACCTTAAGAAGTCCGAAAAATCGCCTTTCGAGCGTCGAGAAAAGCCCGTCATCCCTGTCAGGAAATTTCCTGCAGAGCGGCTCGGGATGGTGAACGATTCACAATCCGTTTGTCAGATTTGCAAACCGACAGGGGGTCTCACCCGTTATCGAGGGTCCATTTCACGGCTTCGCGAGTCAGCGACGCCATGTCCTCAAGGTCCAGTTTTTCCTTGATCCTCGCCCGATAGGTTTCGATCGTCTTCGGGCTCAGTTGCATCCGGGCGGCAATGTCGGCTGTCTTTAAACCGTTGCCAATCAATTCGAAAGTTTGCAATTCACGATCTGATAACGCATCGACCGGAGATTTGCTGACTGCGGGCCCACCGGTGACGACACGATGCAACAGTTTGGCCGACATTTCGGGGCTGAGAAAGATTTCACCACCGAGAACTTTGCGAATCGCGTCGATGATCATCCCCGTCACATGGACTTTGTTGATATAGCCCATCGCTCCGGCACGGAGCGCGCGTTCGGCGTACAGGGAATCTTCGTACATCGACCAGACAAGCATCCGCGTCTTCAACTGTTCGGCTTTGACCAGCTTGATTAATTCGACACCATTGCCGGTTTTTAGGGAGACATCGATCACCGCCAGATCGGGCCGTGTGTTCCGAATCAACTGCAACGCACCGTCGAAATCGGCCGCTTCTCCGCAGACCTCCAAGTCAGATTCGAGCGCGATGCGGGTCATCAGACCATCGCGCGTCGAAGGGTGGTCGTCAATGATGGCGATGCGTGCCATGCAGCTGCCCTCCGTTATTGTGGTTATCCAATCGCATCGCGAATTGCTTCTCGCGGCAATTTGCAGATCACTTCGGTGCCCCCACCGGGAGCCCCATGGATCTGCAAGTCACCCCCCGCAATGCCTGCCCGGTACCCCATGATACGCATTCCCATGCCGGTGGTGGAATCGGTCTGCCGATCGATTCCCTGTCCATTGTCCGAGACGCTCAACTGTGGTTGGTCTCCGGCCAACTGTAAGCGGACACGAATCCGGCGGGCTTTGCCATGCTTGACCGCATTGGTGGCGGCTTCCTGAGCGATCCGAAACAGTTGTGTCGCCGATTGATTATCGCGCAGCAGCACCGGCGTCTGACACTCGAATTCGCAATCGACGTCGTACCACTCTCGCATACGGCCGCACATTTCCGACAATGCGGACATCAATCCATGCGCGTCGACATCGACAGGGTTCATGCCGCGTGCCAGCTTGCGGGCTTCTTGCAGCGTACGCCGCGCGGCCGTTTCAATTTTCTTTGCCAGGGAAGCCTCGGGCATCTCTTTGCGCATCAGGGTGGTGACCAGCGTATCGGCCATCATTGCCAAGCCTGTCAACTCCTGGCCGATGCCATCATGCAGGTCATTCCCGATTCGCCGCGATTCATCGGCCGCGATGTCAAGCACTTTTTTTTCCAACGCACGTTGCTCGGAAATATCGATCATCGCCCCCAGCATTCGGGTCGGCTTGCCATTCTGATTGCCCGCCAACAACGCTCGATCGCGAACGATTGCGTAGCTGCCGTCGGTTCTGCGAAACTGGTACTCCGCCGTCCAACGACTCGATTCTCCGGCACCTGCGGCAAACGCATCAAGCGAACTTAATACCCGTTCGCGATCATCGGGATGAAGTCGCTCTTGCCACCAACCTCGCCCGATGTTCGCTTCGCTCGGACGCCCGAATTGGCCCGTATAGACTTCGTTCCACCAAACTTTGCCGGTCAGTAAGTCGCAGTCCCAGATGGCGTCGTTGGTCGCCCGCAAGGCAAGACTTAGTCGCTCCTCGTTGATCCGTAACGCTTCCTCGGAATTGCGGCGTTCCGTGACATCGCGGATCAGTACAAAGACCCCCTGAATCGGAGCATCTTCGTTCTGATCCGGAATCAACGCCGCCGACATCCAGCGCTCGCCAGCGTCGCAATGAATTCGGTTTTCAATCGTCACTCGCTCGCCGGCCAGCGCACGCTGCATCGGTTCGCGTATCGAACGCTCAAACACCTCTTCTCCAATCAATTCCGCCACGGTCAAGCCGATGATTTGGTCCCGCGGTTTGTTATGCACGATTTCATATTGCCGGTTCACAAACACGTACCGGCACTGAGCGTCGATGTAGGAAAAAAGCTCGGGGACGTTGTCGGCGAGCATCCGAAATTCGTATTCCTGTTGGGCCAACTGTTCTCGGTCCAGGGTTCGCTGATGGATGTCGGTCGTGGTGCCGATCCATTCTCGCACCGTTCCGTCGTCGTGAAAAATGGGAATGGCGCGGAATTCCGTGTGATGAAAGGCCAAGCTGGCGGCATTCCAGATGCGGCATTCAATCTGAAAGAAGGCCGGGCTGGAAAGGTTCCTGCGCCATTCTTGCTCAAAAAACTGTCGATCATCAGGATGGATCATCACCGCCCAGCCCCAGCCGTAATACTGGTCCCAGCTCTGTCCGGTGTATCTCTGCCAAGAGACCTGCGGCGTGACAAATTCACCGCCTGAATTCATCGACCAAACGATCGAAGACGATGCCATGACGACGCTACGGTAGCGTTGCTCGCTTTCCCTTAGCCGCTGGTTTTTTCTCGCCCGATCGATCACCAATCCCGCCAACTGTGCGGTTTGATACAGTAGACTGTGTTCGGCGGGCGTAGGGGTCTGGGGACGCCGAAAGTACATTGTCAGCGCACCCACGACTTCGCGTTCGGGCGAATGGATGGGAATCGACCAGCAAGCTCTTATTCCGGCCGTTTCCGCCGGCTTCAGATAATCGGTCCACGACGGGTCGGTGCAAATATCTTCGACGATCACGAGCTCGTCCCGTTGAACACTCATGCTGCAGGGGCTAACGCCTGCGCCGACCGGTGCGCTGAGGATCGCGGCGGTAAAGAATTCAGGTAAATCGGCGGTGTAGCCGCGCTGCAGGTAATGGCCCGATTCGTCCAAGAGATAAACGCTGCCAACCATCGACGGAATGTTTTCTTGTGCCAACCGCAACACCAGCTTCAGCACGTCGGCCAGTTCGCTGTCGCTCGATAAAGCTTCCAGCACGCGGTAGTAACGACGCTGTTCGGCTTCAAAGTGTTTGCGTTCGGTGACGTCCCGGATAATGACTAAGTATCCCGAAGGCTGCCCGTTATCGGTCGGCAATGGCGTCGAAGTGACTTCGGCGATGAACGATGAACCATCCTTGCGCCGCATCGCGATTTCCCTTGGTGTCGTGCGCACCGTTTCTCGTTCACAATAGCGAAACTGCCCGTGCCACTCGTACTCCGCTTGGTTGGCGTAGAGGAGCGATGCCGGTCGACCGATCAGTTCTCCGGGGTCGTAACCAAACAGTTCCCTGACGCTGGGATTGCAGAAGGTAATGCCGCAATCAAGGTCGGACAACAACAGCGCTTCGGGAATGGAACGAACGACATCCTCGAA
>CAYZHQ010000069.1:0-26973 GCA_964477385.1 uncultured Pirellulaceae bacterium | reverse complement strand
CCGTTGGACGTCGACGCCATCGCACGTTCCTGCACGAACAGTAGTTGCTCCGCGGCATCGCATTGCTGTTTCAGCGCTCGGTTTTCTTCCCCGATGCTGTCCAGGCGTTCGCTTGTGACCCGTTCGCGGTAGGTTTCGATCCACTGGGCCAACAAAGGTTGCTGCCGCAGGAATTGCTCAAGCTCCGGTTCAAGCCGCAGCTCGCTGTGCGTTTCGACCCAGAAATGTGCGGATCGAACAAACGAGAGAAAAACCAATAACCACGGTTGCAGCGAGTCGTCCAGAGCTTGGCCAATGGCGGTTTGGCATTTGCTTGACGACGCATCGCCAAGAAAGATCGACACCGCGCAGTGGAACAGACTGTTCGCGGTTTCGGAGCCCTCTTCGGGCCATTGTGCCAGCGGCTCAGACAGCTTGGCCAGGCAGGCAATGTCTTCATCCAACTCGTCTGCCGATCGCGCCGGCTGGTTCAGCATCGCCACGATCCCGGTGGCGGTCAGGTGTGCTGGAGGTTCGTTTAGCGATTGTGGTTCCACGTCGTTGCTGGCTTCAAACGCCGCGTGAAGTTTCGTCAAGGAGGCGGCATGTCGGGCAACGCAGTAGGGTGATTGGCAGTAACGCGACAGGTATGTGAACAGTCGTTCCTTGAGGCCCTCGGGAAGCGGATTGTCGAGGTAGGCAAATTCAGTTTGTCGCCACAGATTTTCGACCACGGAGGTCGCTACTCTGCCAAGCATGAAAAAAGTTGGGCAGGATCCAAGCCGATCCATAATCGCCGCTCGAATGGCCTGTTCCGCAAGGGCGGATTGACTTGAATGATCATCGCCTGATGACGCGGCGTCAGGTAGAGTTGCACCGTGGTTCATCGTCCTTCGTCCTTCAACGGGCAGTGCGTACCGCCAAAACGCCGGCCGCAAAATGCTTGGCGAGCCAACGGCAGCCGTCCTACGATTCTCGCCGTTGCCGACTGTATTCGAAGAACCGATTCGAACGGTTGTCGACCGAAAGTCTCGGGAGCGAAGGGAACCGGTTGGAGGCAGGGGCTAAGGCGTTCAGCAAGCTTCCGTGAAACGAGTGCTGTCCATGGAATAGGAGTCGATATTAGCAGATCCCCAGGGGTTCCGTTAGGGTCGGGAAATTCCTTACAAGATGCAAAGGAAAAGTCTGGCAGACCGTGGAGGTTGTTTGTGACTTGGGGATCACCGAATGCGACTTAAAATGACCGCAGTTGAGCCCGAGGACATGGCTGTCATATTCTTCGGCAAGCGAAATTGAGAAACGGAGATCGGAGCTTGTTTAATTGTGGCCAGGACGGTGAATCCCGCGATGTGTTGAACCCAGGCGAAAAAATGCTTGAGGCTCTGCAGGGCGATAGTTGGCCAACCGATGGTGGTCAAGAAATCGCTTCCCTTGCGTTGCCAGGGCACGCTTTTCGAGTCGGTGGTAGCGCCTCTTGTGGGCAAGACATCGGGGAGACTTATCGGGATTGCCTCCGCGAGCTGGGCTGGAGTCGTCGGGCGGAACTGCAAGAATTTTGCGACGCAAGCATTCCGCAAGGGATGATTAGCGAGTGGGCGCGGAGGTATGTCGCGCGTCTGGCGGCATGCGGTTGTGTTGATTCCGGATGTTTCGATCCACCGAATGCCGCAGCGAGCCGGCTGATCAGTGCGGTTGCAGACTGGTTGGAGGCAATGCTGCGGACCCCCCCTAGCGATGATCGCGATGCGGCGCGTTGCTGCCAATTAGGCTACTTGCACGCTGGCATGCAGTTCACTCCGCTGCGTCTGCAGATGGCGTTGCTGGAGCTTCGCGGGCAAGTTCAGCGCCAATTCCGCATCGGCGTTGGCGGTCCGGCCGCGCAAGCCGACGGCGACGAGTCGGCACTGGCGGTGCGATTCGAACTCGAGGCCGCGTTGATACAAGAAGCCTTCCGGACGGCCCAACAGCAGCGTGAGCAAAGAGAGCAGCGACTCGAGGCGTTGCGGCAGATGGCCTTTGAAATCGCCGTCGAACTCCGCAGCCCGCTGAACATGTTAATGACGTCGACGTATTACCTTGTCCGCGAGGTACCGCTGAGACCGGAAAAGCTGGGAGAGCAGCTAGGCCGTATTCGGCGTCAAGCCGAGGCGGCGGAAACGACGATTCGCTCGCTGCAAGACTTTGCGACTCTGCCCAGCGGTACGCCCCAGCCGGTCGATTTGGCGGCACAACTTAAACAAGCGATCAGCGAACAGAATCTGCCCTCCGATATTGACGTTATCATGCACTTCGATCCGGCCTTGCCGGAGGGCTGCTTCGACGTTGAGCAGATGTCGGTCATGATGGCGCACTTGATTCGAAATGCCAAAGAGGCGATGCCGGGTGGGGGGACACTGCGTTTGATTTTGCAGTCGGTGGGGGGTAAAGTCCGGTTGCTGATAGCAGACACCGGCGTTGGTATCGCCCAGCAAGATTTGCATCGGATTATAGATCCGCTGTTTACGACGAAGAAACACGCGATTGGTTTGGGACTGGCCATCTGCGAAGCGGTTGTGCAACGGCACGACGGCTGTTTGTCCGTTACCAGCCGAGTGGATTGGGGAAGCGAGTTCGTGGTGGAACTGCCGTTAGAATTCGCTTCACTTCAAAGGGAGGAGTTAAGATGCGTACCTCGATGACATCGGTTTTGATTGTCGACGACGACGAAGACATCCGCACCAACGTCTCGGACATTCTTTGCGATCTGGGATACCAAACCAGTACCGCGGCCGATGGCCCGACGGCGCTGGAACTGGTGCGGCAATACCGATTCGACATCGCTTTGCTGGACATGAAAATGCCCGGTATGGATGGCCTGACGCTGTATCGAAACATCCGTAGCCTTCAGCCCAACACGGCGGCTTTTTTGGTGACCGCATTCGCCGGCGATGGGGTTGCGGAGGACGCGTTGCGAGCCGGGATCCGGCAGGTCGTCCGTAAGCCGGTCGATTTTCCAGAAATCTTGCGGAGTATTGGGTCCGTGGTCGACTGAGGAACAGTCCGGTCCGTGTCCATCCGGTCCGTGTATCGAAGCAACTTAGGGAAAAGTTCACCCTGTCTGACGGAGTCCGCTCAAGCTGGCGTTTTTGAGATTTTTACCATTTTGTTTGCTTCTTCCTAAGGTTTTTCCCATGTTTCACTCGCTCCCTTCAACCACCTATCGCGTGCTTGTTGTTGAAGACGACTCGGACACTCGCGAAAATCTGTGCGACATTTTAGCGCTTGATGGATATACCGTGACGGGAGTGAGCACGGCGGCGCAGACCTTGGCCCATCCCGACCTGGACCAATTCCTTGCCATTGTCCTCGATCGGCGGCTGCCCGATGACATGGCGGACGGCTTGTTGCCTCAATTGACAACTCGCGCTCCGGAAACGGCACGCATCATCGTCACCGGGCATGCCGATTTAGAAGGCAGTATCAACGCACTGCGACACGGCGCGTCGGACTATATCCTGAAACCGATCCATCCCGCCAGCCTCCGCGCTAGCTTGCAACGGGTGAAGGAATTGGCCGAAGCGCGGCAACGGGCCGCTCAAGCCGAACGGCTGGCGGCGGTCGGGCAAGCCGTCGCATCGGTGGCTCACGAAAGTCGCAACGCACTGCAGCGCATCCAGGCTCGCGTCGATCTGCTCAAGCTGAGCGTCGAAGACGATTCCGATCTGCTGGAAGATATCTTGGGAATCGATTCGGCCAACCAAAGTCTCTGCCGGATGTTTGAGGAACTGAGGGCCTTCAGCGGTCCGCTCAAACTGCGCTGCGAAACTTGCTCGATTCAAGAAGTGATTTGGAAAAGTTGGGAAAGCGTGCAGCCGGCCGCCGAGCAACACAATGCGTCGCTTCGTTTCCAAGGAGAGGACTTCGCATGCCAGTTGGACCCTCATCGGATCGAACAAGTCTTTCGTAACCTGATAGAAAACGCGATGGCGGCTTGCGATACCCAGCCGGTCATTTCGGTTGCGACCAGCCGCTCGACGCTGCATGGCCTGCCGGCATTGGAGCTGACCTTTCGCGACAACGGGCCAGGCTTTACCGAGCAACAGCGAAGCAAAGCCTTCGAACCGTTTTACACGACAAAACAAGAAGGGACCGGACTGGGGCTGGCGATCAGCAAACGGATCGTGGCACTGCACCATGGAGAATTGGAAATCGATCGCCGGTTCTCGGGGGGAGCTTCTTTCCTGATTACCTTGCCCCTGGCCACCCAATCGCCGATCCCGGCGTGCGTCGAAATGCCAGAACTCGAAACGATCCATTCGGTCTGAGTAAGTCGCACCGACGTTTCGCTGCGGGTTGCCAGTCGTCCAGGATGACTCAGCGCGGGGTACTCGCCGCGGTGCTTTCCACCGGAACAGAGCCCCGGCACCGACGTAGTTGCAACGGGGTGCTTCGGTTTCTCTGCTTGGCGTGCGGCAATCGCCTCATTTTTTTAAGAAAAGCGTGCAGATGTGCATTGCGGCACGCTCTGTTGCTGCGAGCAAGCCCGTTGGCTGAACGAAAAGCCTGCGAAAACCTACGGTTGAATACCTGCCGCTGCCGGCGGCATACGGTTTGCTTTCCCGGATCTCGCTGGTTTGTTTCCACTGTTGGGGCTCGAAGGGCGATGTTGTGGCCATTGAATTGATGCATTTAGATTCAGATGATGATCTGCTCTGTACCTTTCGTCGCTATTTGCAACGTTGCGGTTTCAGTGTCTTCAGCACGAACAGTCCCAGCGTCTGTCTTGAGAGGCTGTGGTGGAACCCGCCCGACTTGTTGATCTTGGAACCTGTTTTGCCTGACGACCGGGGGCAGCATGTGTTGAGTGCTTGCCTTGACGAACAGGGGTTTCCCCGCGTTCCCGTGATTGCGTTATCGCGTCGCAGTCCCCATTACTTTGACCGTCCGATCGAGCCTTATCATTTGAAACCCATTCCCGTTTCGGCGCTTGTTACCAGCATCCACAGCGTGCTGACCAGGCAGTTCTCGCTGCCCTGAAAGAGTCGATAGCCGAAAAGCCGCACGCGGGGCAGCCCTATTGGCGATAGCCACGGTTCTCGCTGCCCAAAACGGCGGCTAATGCTGGTCGGTTAATCCAGTGGACACTGTGCAGCTTCGCTCGGGCCGAAATCCTGAGCCTCGAACGATGAAGTTCTTGTTGAGCACCGCCGGCAGCCTGGTGATGAAGTCAAACGCCCAGGGAGTTTTCTCAGGCTGAAGCATTGAGAGGCGTTGCCAGGCGGTCGTTTGGCGAAGAAGACTCGGTGTCATCCACTTGGTCGCATCGTCCCACAAACCGCCGCTCCCTTTCGAGTTCACTCCAGGTGGCGCGAATTTTGGCGCACTCCGTTTGAATCTCCAGTGGACTGGGGAGCCACGTTGGCTGTGACGATTTCGGGCGGGGCAACTCCAGCTTGGTCATTCACGTTTCCTTTAGCATCACGCGTAACTTGGTGATTGCATCTGCCTTGATGGACAATCCAGCGCAACGCCGTCCGCTTTGGTCGTCAGTGCTAGGCAGTCAAGCCCATCGAAAACGAGCCGCTTGCTCAATGGAAAGTCGACACTGCCGATCTTTCAGGATGGTGCCGTCAAACTGTGCAGAAACGACGTTCCGAGTTCAGCGTTACGAAGGTCCAGGGGATCGCAAACGGCGTGCCGTAGAGCAGCGACTCGTGCACGTAAATCGCTTAACTGGCGGAAGGCTACTTGGTGAGAATCAGTTTGCCCTGCCGCGTTCGACGCAACCGGTAAAGTTGCCCTTCGTTCTCAATCCAGATCTCATCTCCGCACCGCGAAAGTTCATTGAATCGGATGATTTTCGGTAACAGCGGATTTGCACTCCCGCCGCCGACGGCAGCAGGGGTGGCCGGCGGCAAGTCGAGGGGTTTGTCCGTCATGATCTCCAACGTATCGGTCAGCGGTGCGAGGGCAGAAGGGTCAGCTAACGGCTTTTACGCACCGATTGTTGCGTAAAACGACCGGCGTTGCAACACTTGTTGAGACTGATTCGCAATATCATAGTGCTTCTGCGACCGTTGGCGGTGGATTGAATCTGCCAGAATGCGTTCGCGTCCGGCTCCGTTCCGTTAATCGCGCGCTAACAGACGGCAGACTGGAGTCATCGGGTAGATGAGCCGCATTGGCGTTAGCCGCGGTGACATTGACAGCCTGCAGGTTTCGGCGGTGCACAACGTGAAACGAGGCCAGAGGCTGACTTTCTCAAGCAACGGTCGTCCAATAGAGAGGGCACGCGGCAGCTTTGCCGGAGACCAAGCAGAGCGCTCCGCTGCTTAGTCGGCCTGGACGGAGGTGTGGTCGTGCACGATCCGCCAGCCCGCCTGTTGCTTGCGAAAGATCAGCGTAAATCGTCCGCTGATCGGTTCGGCTTCGCGGCTCAGTTGCCACACGCCTTGGACTTGCATCGCCGCGCCGTCCAATCGCAAAAACTCAAGTTCGCTGAATCGGACTTGGCCCATCGTTTGGGCATCGGGATAGCGCTTTTTGTAACGCGCGATGGTGGCGTCCCAGCCTCGCGTGACTTGCCCACCGGACGAGAACGTCAGTTCTTCGCTCCGCCAATAGGCGTCCATAAAGTGGTCGATGTTGCCTGCGTTCCAGTCGCGCTGTTGCCGCTGGATTAGCAGCGTGATTTCCTTGATATCGGGATCTTCACCAGCCGCCAAAGCGGTCTCCGGCGCGTCGGTTGTTCCTCGATCGGGTCCCGACGTGAAGGGGCGCCCTCCGTTTTCGAGTGCGAAGAAAACGGCAAACCGGCCGCTGCTGTCGGCCATCCCACAGCTCATTCCCGGCGTGTTGTGCTGCATCACCACCGTTCCGTCGCGAGCAACACCGATGACGCCGCCGTCGTTCGCTTTCAAACGCTGCGTCATCACGTGGGTGACGGCCGCTTCCAACGATTTGCCGGCGTACCGCATCTGTGCGGCGATGTCGTAGGCCACGGCATGTCGAATGAATTCTTCGCCGATCCCGGTTCCCGACACGGCACACGTTTGATTGTCGGCAAACGTTCCCGCACCGACGATCGGAGAATCGCCAATCCGACCCGGCAGCTTTTTCGAAGTCCCGCCGGTGCTGGTTCCCGCCGCTAAATTGCCCATCGTGTCGAGTGCCACGCAACCGACGGTCCCCAGGTGAAAGTCGTCGCGATCATCGTCGTTATCGGCGCCAGGAAAGCGGTAGCTGAGAAAGTAATCGGGCGGCACCTGGGGAACGTTTTGAGCGACGGCAAAGGCATCCGCACCCGGTCCGGCCAACAGCACGTGCGGCGTGTCGGTCATCACCATCCGCGCCAGCGAAATCGGATTTTGAACGGCGGTCACGCCAGCGACCGCGCCACACTTGGCGGTCGCTCCATCCATGATCGACGCATCCAGTTCGGCTCGGCCCGCGTTGGTCAGCACGGCGCCGCGGCCGGCATTAAAGCGTGCGTTGTCTTCCAGCGAACGAATCACCGCTTCAACCGCTTCGAGCGACGGCCGACCATCGGCTAACAGGTCGCGGCCGATCTGCAGGGCCTTTTCCAACCCCTCGCGTCGCGCTTGCCGTCGCTCGTCGGTCCACTTGTCGGACGCGCCACCGGCACCGCCATGAATGGCAATCGACCACCGCGGCTTACCCGACGGAGTGTCGGGCGATTGGGCGTCCAGTGTGTTCATCGCGTGGCCCATCGCCCCATAAAGCGTTCCCACGATACAGACCACAACATAACGAAGAATTGGAAGGTGCATAAAGTCGTCCTGAGCAGAGCTGAACAAAGCAGAGCAGAGCAGAGCAGAGCAGAAAGATTCCCTGCCAAGCAAGCAGAGCGTGACGAAGCTGCATTGTAGTCGCTGTCGCCAACCGCTCGGGCAAGGCTGCTGCGGCGACGGTATCCGCGTGCCCCCAGTCGCTTGCGGATCGGTGGTTCAAGACTGGTGGTTCAAGACCGCAGCAGCTCCGCGATCGGCTGGCCACCGGTCTGCGACAATTGCTTATACCGACCGCCATGGAAATAGGTCAGCTTGTTGTCATCCAACCCCAACAGCCGCAGCAGCGTGACGTGCAGGTCGCGAATCGGATGGACGCACTCCACCGCCTCCTGCCCGATTTCATCGGTCGCCCCGACGACCGCTCCGGCGTTCACTCCGCCCCCGGCCAGCAGCATCGACATCGCTTTGGCATTGTGGTCACGTCCGGCGCGTTGCCCGCCCCCGCGCTGGCCATTGTCGGGGCTACGTCCGAACTCGCCGGTCCAAACAACCAGCGTTTCGTCCAGCATGTCGCGCATCTTGAGGTCTTCGATCAAGGCGGTGAACGGTTGATCGATCGCCAGAATGCGCTGCGAATGCGCGCGCTCGATGTAGTCGTGGGAATCCCAGCCGGCGGTGTAAACCTGCACGAATCGGACGCCTTGTTCGACCAGCCGCCGCGCCAGCAGACAGCGTCGACCGAAATCGCGGGTCTGCGGATTTTCCAAACCGTAGCGTCGCCGCGTCTCGGCCGTCTCTTGCTTCAAGTCGAGAATACCGGGGACTTCCATCTGCATCCGAAAAGTCAACTCGTAGTTGGCGATGCGGGCTTCGAGTTCGGCGTGTTCGGGATGCTGCTGGGCATGTCGATGATTCAGCTCCGCCAGCAGGTCGAGGTTCTTGCGTTGTCGCTCGCGAGAAACGCCGGCGGGCGGGAACAGGTCAAGGATCGGCGAGCCGGTTGGTCGCAAGGTGGTGCCTTGGAAATAGGGCGGCAAGAATCCGTTGGACCAGTTCGCCGCGCCGCCCTGTGGATAGGCTACTTCGGGCAACACGATGTAGCCGGGAAGGTCTTGGTTTTCCGAACCCAAACCGTAGGTCACCCAAGCGCCCAAGCCGGGATCGCCACCGAAGCGATTGCCGGTGTTCATGTGGTAGTTGGCCGTCGGATGGTTGATCGATTCGGCTTGGCAACCGCGGTACAAACACAACTCATCGGCCACTCGCGGCAGATGCTCAAACGGAGCCGACATCCACATGCCCGACTCGCCGACCTGCCGCGTCTTGAAGGGGCTGCGCACGAAGTAGCGTTGTCCCGAAGCCATCGCGGAGGCAAATTTGTCGTTGCGAACGAATTTCTGCCCGTCCAGTTCATCCAGCTTCGGCTTCGGGTCAAAGGTATCGATGTGGCTCGGCCCGCCCGCCATGTACAGCATGATGCAGGCCTTGGCTTTGGCCGGCAGATGGGGTTCTTTAGGGGCCAGCGGTCCTGCCGATTGCACGACCGCAGTATCAAGTGCCAGCGCATCGGTCAGCGCCAGACTGCCCAGCGAGGCACCCAAGCCATACAGGAATTCACGTCGCGAGTAGGGCAAACAAGGCATGAAAAGCAACCACCAACGGAGGTATTAATAGAGGTAGGCAAACTCGTTGCTGTTAAACAGCACCAACGCGACTTCCGCCAGCGCACGCGTGGCGGCATCGACATCGGTCGGTTTTAGATCTGGCGTAAAGTGGTGATACAGGTCGAGGTCTTCCACCCAGTAGAAAGTCAAACCGGTCATCTCTTCGACCATCTCCCGTACCACGTGCATCGGCAATTCGGTTTTCGTCGGCGCCGTTTGTTGGTGGACGGCAAGCATGGCCTGAAAATGCGCCAGACAGGCGGTTGCTTCGGCGTCGGTTGGTTGGCGTCCGAGTGTCCAGAGGAACGCTTGGGCAATCTGTCGTGCCGGCTTGGCGGCTCGCGGTCCCTCTTCGCAATACCGGCGAACTCGATCGGCCAGAGCCAGCGCGCGGTCGAAACTGTTTTGGCTGTTCAGCAACGTGAATGCTTGCGGTGTGATGGTCGAGGCATCGCGGCGTTCACACGACACATCGGGTCCCGGTTGATTGAAGACCTCCAGCAGTGGATCGCGCAGCGTGCGAATCCGTTCGGTATAGACCGTGCGTTGGTGACGCTGTGCGGGCGTCGCCGCGGCTTGATAAGCCGGCGCGACCGAGCCCATGATGTGCCGCGGCTGCATCGCCACTTCCAGGTGGATCTCGGGACGAGCCGGCAAGCCGCCGCCTTGGAGATTCAGTTCGCCCGAAGCCATTAACATTGTGTCTCGCAGTTCTTCCGCCGTCAGCCGTCGCGGTGGGAAAACCGAGAGCAGTCGATTTTCGGGATCGCGTGTCGCCGCGGCATCGGGTAGCGGACCGCTCGATCGCCGCCACGCGTCGCTGGTCACGATCCGTTCGTGCAGTTTCTTGATCGACCAACCATGGCGAACAAACTCTTTCGCCAAGAAGTCGAGTAGTTCCGGGTGGGTCGGTTTCTTGCCCGTGGCACCAAAGTTATTCGGGTTACCCGCCAGTGCGGTTCCAAAGTGGGCTTGCCAGACTCGGTTCACCATCACCCGCGCGGTCAACGGGTTTTCGCCCGCGGTCAGCCACTCGGCCAGCGCGGCTCGGCGCCCGACCAGCGAGTCAGGAACTTTGAACGGTTCGTCGTCGATGCGCACAACGCTCAACACCGCCGGCTGGACCGCTTCGGCCGGCGTTTCAATCGAACCGCCGGTCAGGATATGAGTTGGCTCCGCGTTGCCCTGCCGTTTTGCCCGCGGTGGCAATGGGTGGTGCGTCTGATTCGAACTGTAGGGACGCGGCGGGCCGCTGTAGACACTCATCGCCCGCGGCAGAAACCTTGCCGCTTCTCGCTCGAGAGCCTGTGTCCGTTTGCGGCGAACTTTATCGCGTCCCTTTTGGTCGGTGTCCTCATCAAAGGACTCCACCGGCCACTCCGCTTTGGGAAGCGTCCGCAGGCTCTGCACGCCGGGCACCTGCTGCAGGCTGGCGATCCGCTGGCGGCCGCTCTCAAAGCCCGCAAGGTTTTCTTCCGGCAAAAACGGCACGTCCCGATCTGTGAATTGCACCGGAGAAAAGATAGCTTGCATGCCGTAGTAGTCACGCGTTGGGATCGGGTCGAACTTGTGGTCGTGGCACTTGGCACAACGCAGTTCATGTCCCAGAAACGTGACTCCGACGCTGTTGGTGACGTCATCGAGGAATTGCTGACGCGTGACCGCGGGGACACTCATCGCCGTATGTTCCCACGGCCCCATCCGCAAGAACCCGACGGCGATCAGATGTTCGGGATTGGAAGGATCGATTTCATCGCCGGCGATTTGTTCGCGAATGAATTGATCATACGGTTTGTCATTGTTGAAGGCTCGGATGACATAGTCGCGATAGCGCCACGCATGCGGTCGCAGATGATCGTTGGCAAAGCCCGCCGTATCGGCATAGCGCACCACGTCGAGCCAATGCTGTGCCCAACGTTCGCCGTACTGCGGCCGCGCGAGCAGTTCTTCCACGCGGCGACGATAGGCGGCCGCGGAGGAGGTATCAAAGGAAGCCAGTTCGGCGGCGGTGGGTGGTAAACCGGTCAAGTCATACGTCAAACGCCGCAGCAGCGTGGCATCGTCTGCTGGCGGTAGCGGTTCCATCTCCGCGGCGGCCAACTCACGATTGATGAACGCATCGATCGGATTGGTTGAACCGTTGGCAAACTCCCAAGGCACTTCGCTATCTTGCAGGGGCTGATACGCCCACAGGTCCTCCGGGGCGTACCGTCGCGTCGTCCAACTATCGGTCGTGCCTCCGCTGGTCGAAACCAACACCCCGTCGGCATCGGTCGCGGAGTCGGCAGCCGCTCGCATGATTTCCGCGGCCGCTTTGTCGGTGGGCCAGGGAGCCCCCGCGTCGATCCATTGCCGGACCCAATCGATTTGTTGTGTCGTCAAGCGATCATTTTCTTTGGGCGGCATCTCCCAGCCTTCGCGCCACTCGATCGCCTTGACCAACAGGCTTTCGGCCGCCTTGCCCGGCACGATGGCCGGCGTTTCTGATTCACCGCCGGCCAGCATCGCCGCCCGCGACCGCATGTCGAACTGACCCTTCAAGTCCTCCGTGTCCTCGCCATGACAACCACCGCACTTGCTGATCAGCAGGGGTTGAAGCTTGGTGACAAACAGACGTTCGGAGTCTTCCGGCTCGAGCGCCTCGACGACAGTGAACTCGGTCAGCAACAGCAAGCAGCAAAGCATCCGGCGGATCATCGGAGGGCTTCCAGAAAGACGGCCTAGTGGGCGATGCAAAATGCAACGAACGCCTGCCGCGGCAAGCATGGCAGGCGTTCTTGGCAGCAAATCGATGTCGTTGACGTCAAGGTCGACGTCGGCTGCTTAGGCGGGGACGCGATTCGCAACGCGCTGGAGCAGCGCCTTGCTGAGTTTGATCCCTTCGAACTCGTCCAAACGTCTGCCTTCGTATTCGATGCCGACATAGCCGTGGTAGTTGTGAGCCAGCACGATGTCCATCATCTTTTCATAATCGATCGACTTCTCGTTGCCCTCTTCGTCAAAGTCGTACGTCTTCGCGCTGACCGCTTTGGCGTACGGCATCAATTCTTGGACCCCCAGGTAGCGATCGTAGATTTCCGGCTTGTCGCCACCACGAATACGGAAGTTGCCAAAGTCGGGCAGCGTCCCGCAGTTATCCAAGCCGACCGACTTGATCACCGACGCCAACCACTTGCCGTTGCTGCTCAGGCCGCCGTGGTTTTCGACGATCACGTTCAAGCCCATCGGTTTGGCAAATTCGCTCAGCGCCCGCAAGCCATCGGCGGCCCGCTGCTGCTGTTCTTCGTAGGTGCCGCTTGAGCCGGCGTTGACGCGGATCGAGTGACAGCCGAGGAACTTGGCCGCTTCGACCCACTTGTAATGGTTCTCGACCGCTTGCTTGCGTCGGTCTTCGTTGGCATCGCCCAGTTGGCCTTCGCCATCGCACATGATCAGCAGACTGCGGACGCCGTTGTCCGCGGCGCGTTGTTTCATGTCGGCCAAGTACTTTTGATCGCGAGCCTTGTCCTTGAAGAACTGATTGACGTATTCCACCGCATCGATGCCGAAGGCGTCTTTGGTCGTTTTGGCGAAGTCGAGGTTGTCCAGTTTGCCGCCACGTAGCGAGCGGTGCAGCGACCACTGGGCGAGCGAGATCTTGAAGGGGGCTGCACCAGAAGCCGGTTTGTCAGCCCAACCGCGGCTGACCAGCGAGCCGGCACAGGTCACCGCGGCGGCCGCTGCGGAGGAAAATCGCAGAAAGTCGCGACGATCAAGTTGGCGAAGTTGCATGGACGGGGCTCTTTCAATCGGGTAGAGGTGAGGTGTAAAGAGGCGGGTGAAAGGATCCATTGTAATGCGTTTCGAACGGTTCGGCTGCGGGTTTTGCGGAAAGTATGTGCGGTAGGGCGTCGCTTCCGACTGGGCAAGGTTTTTCGTGCAGTTGGGTTGCGTGGTTTTGCCGTGTCCGTCGATGAAACCCTGTACGCAGCTGGTTCCCGCTTGGGGAGCCGCTGGACGAAGTGTTGCGGATGGATCCGAGTCAATCGCTAAAGGGGAACGAATTCGTGGTCGCATTCCGTCAATTTTCCAACTCTCAACTTCCGCTTTCCGCTGATCCCGCAACTGACGGTGATCCATCCGCAGCCGCAGAGACGCCCGCTCTTTCCGAATACTTGCTCGTTTGTGAAGCAATCCCTGCATCCGATACCGTTGGCTCTTGGCGTTTTACGCTCGAGACCGCCGTCGGCGAAACGCAGTTGGACATCCAGGAAAAAGAGTTTGGCAGTCCCAACCGGTTAGCGTTGTTGGCCGTCGTGCGTGGTCTGGAAGCGATCGAAGGCGCCGCCAGCGTGACATTGATCTCGACCAGCCGATATGTCATTCGCGGGCTGCGAGATTCGCTGCACCGTTGGCGAGAAAATGGGTTTCAATGGGAGAACTTTGGTCGCATTGTTCCGGTGGAGAATGCGGACCTGTGGCGTCGCGTGGATCACGCGTTGCGATTCCACCAGGTGCATGCCTGCCTAGTGTCGGCAACCAAAGTCACGGGATACGAGCCCACGGTGCCGGGCGATACGGGGGCGGAATTGACGCCAGCCGGTCGGTCGCCCGCCGCGGTCACGCCGCAACCGTCACGCGCCGCGGCCATGCCGGCCGACCGTTTGCGTCGCTGGTTGCTCTCGCAGTGCGGCTCGCAAGCGCCAAAACGCCGATATGGGCCAGCCGATTTGGCGCTTGCTTGATTCTCCGCAACCCTTCGTCCGGTCGGTGGATCCGCTAACCCTCCCCGCGTGATCCGCCGGCTGCCCCCTTGATCTACTTACGTTTTACCTTTCACACTCGGGCTTGGCCCGTTGGCTATGGATTGCCATGCATACCGAATTAACGCTCTCCCAAATTGGCAGCTTGGTTTCTGGTACTTGTCCGGACCCTGGATCGATCTTGGGACCGCATGGGATAGACTACCAGGGTCGACCGGCGGTTGCCGTCCGCAGTTTCCAACCTGATTCGCAAGCGATGTGGGTGGTGGATCGCGCGGCGGGTACTCGTCGACCGATGCAGAAGATCCACCCCGCGGGGTTTTTCGAAGCGATCTGTCCCGCGGAGTTGGCACCGGATGTGTTTACTCAGCGGGGTGCCTCGCACGGCCCCGAAACAGACCCCTCCGCAGCCGCCGGCAACCATCCTGGTTACACCTTTCAAGTCGCCCGCCGAACTGGTGAAATTGTTGACATGCAAGATCCTTACGCCGTTCCAACGATCCTGACTGACTTTGACCGATACCTCATCGGCGAAGGCAATCACCACGAACTGTACAACCGCTTAGGCGCGCAGGTCCGCACGGTGGGTGACGATCCCGCGGGAGCCGGCGTGAACTTTGCCGTTTGGGCTCCGAATGCCCGAACGGTTCAGGTGGTGGGGGATTTCAACGCATGGGACGGTCGCCAGTCGGTGATGCGGGTCCATCCCTACATGGGCATTTGGGAGCTGTTCATTCCTGGTGCCAAGGCGGGCGATCGCTATAAGTTTCGCATCCAAACCGAGCATGGCGAGTGGGTCGACAAGTCCGATCCGTTGGGCTTTGCCGCCGAACTGCCGCCCTTGACCGCTTCGATCGTGGCGGACCTGAACCAATATCAATGGCAAGACAACGATTGGATGCGAGCCCGCGCCGACGTCGATCCGTTGCGTCAACCCTTCAATGCCTACGAAGTTCATCTGGGAAGTTGGCAGCAAGGTCCCGGACGAGCCCACGGGTGGCTGGATTACCGCGACCTCGCCAAACGTTTGGTCGATTATTGCCACCGCATGAACTTTACGCATGTGGAGTTGATGCCGGTCAGCGAGCATCCTTTCACCGGATCATGGGGTTATCAAACGGTCGGCTACTTCGCTCCAACCAGCCGCCACGGGTCGCCCGAAGATTTTATGTTCTTCGTCGATTACATGCATCAAAACGGTATCGGTGTGATCATCGATTGGGTGCCGGCGCACTTTCCCAAAGACGCTCACGGGCTGCGGCGATTTGACGGTTCGCCGCTTTACGAGCACGCCGATCCGCGACAGGGAGAGCATCCCGACTGGGGCACGATGATCTTTAATTACGGACGCAACGAAGTCCGCAATTTCCTGGTTGCAAACGCGCTCTTCTGGTTGGACAAGTATCACATCGACGGCCTGCGCGTCGACGCGGTCGCTTCGATGCTGTACCTCGATTACAGCCGCGAAGGGGGCGAATGGGTGCCAAACCAGTACGGCGGTCGCGAGAATTTGGAAGCGATCGACTTCATTCGCGAATTCAACATCGCGGTCCATGAGAAGTTCCCCGGAGCCGTCACGGTGGCGGAAGAGTCGACCGCTTGGCCGGGCGTTTCGCGGCCCACCTACGACGGCGGGTTAGGCTTTACGTTCAAGTGGAACATGGGCTGGATGAATGACACGCTGCGTTACATGCGCAACGAGCCGGTCCATCGCAAGTTCCACCAAGACGAACTGACGTTCAGCTTGATCTATGCTTTCACGGAGAACTTTGCGTTGCCGCTGTCGCATGACGAAGTCGTGCACGGTAAAGGCTCGTTGATCTCGCAGATGCCCGGCGACATGTGGCAAAAATTCGCCAACCTACGGCTGCTCTATTCGTACATGTGGACGCACCCGGGCAAGAAAATGCTGTTCATGGGGAACGAAATCGCGCAGTGGACCGAGTGGCACCATGACCACGGACCGCAGTGGGAACTGCTTGACTTTGAAACCCATCGGGGTGTGCAGAACTTAGTGTCGGACCTCAATAAGTTAGTTATCGAAAATCCCGCATTGCACGCCGAGGACCACTCCGGGGAAGGGTTCGAATGGGTCGACTGCATGAATCACGAGGCCAGCGTGTTGGTATATCTCCGCAAAGCCCCCGACGCGCCGCCATTGTTGGTCTGCTGTAACTTCACTCCCGTGCCACGTGAGGACTACCGGATCGGTGTGCCGTTCAGCGGCCACTGGCGAGAGTTGCTCAACAGCGATTCGAAAACGTATGGCGGCACGAACCTGGGGAACTTCCCCGGTCGACAGACGACCGGTCAGGGGCATCACGGGCGACCCGACAGCATCCAAGCGACTCTGCCGCCGCTGGGGGTGACCATTTTCCGGCTCGACCAAGCCTAGCCGGCCCGAGCCCAATCGCTCGCTCGTTGTGGCATAAACGATTCGACCCTCCTAGGTGGCCTTTTCGAGGCTACCGGGCGGGCTGTTTTCCCGTCTTCGGCAACCCGTTTTAGTTGCCGTCCCCAACCCGCAGAGTTACTATTGGAAATCCGCCGAATGCGTGTTCGCCCGAGAATCGGGGTGACCGCCTTCGCAGCGTTTGATTTCCATGGCATGGCATTGGGTTGAGTTTAATGTTTGGTCGTCCAAGACAGTTGTATAAGTCTTTCTGCTCGGGGGGGCTCTGGCAGGCTCCGCTCTTGACGGTCGTCTGGGCGATGATCGCACCGCCACAAACTGCAACCGCCCAATTCTTTGGGTTTACCGACAACAAGGCGGCCACGGTGGGCGAAAGCCATGCTCGCGGCGTGGCCGATTTGATTCGCTCGCAGTCGCAAGCTAACTACACCAACGCCGCGGCGATCGGGCAGTTGGAAAATGCTCGCACGACCTATTTGCAGAATCGCGCCTTGGCGGCTCAGACCTACATGGCCAACAAGAAGATCTCCGACGAGTATCGCGAGGAAAAGCATGCCGAGTCGCGCCGCAAGTTGGCTGCCTACATGCAAGAGGTCAAGCAACCGCCGTTGACCAGTTCGGAGTTGTATCAAGACACCGGCAATGTGACTTGGTTACCGATCTTGGCCCAGCCCAAATATGCCGAGGCCCGTGAGGTCGTTGATAAGGCGTTTGCCAAACGGGCCAAAACCGGCACGCTCAGCAGTACCGAGTACATGCAGACGTCGCTGCTGCTGAACGAGTGGCGTCGCGATTTGGTCCAGCCTCAACCTCCCTTTACCAAAAATGATGCTCGCGAAGCGGCACGCTTTTTGAATCGTTTGGATACCGAACTCAAGTCCGATTACCAGTAATCGTTCGCCTGCCCGCTGTTGTTCTCTTCGCTCACGCTCAGCAACCCGCTTCTCCAGTTGACCACACCATGATTCACGCGATGATTCAAGCGATTTTTGCTCGCCGGAAACTTGTCCCCGTTCTCACCCTGGCCACGTCTTTGGGACTGTGCCAAGTTTCCCAGCACAGCTTTGCCCAGGACGTTTTGGGCAGTGCGGCTGCCGTGGAGGGCGATGTCGACGCATTGATCGCCGCTCTCCAAGCCGAAGACTCCGACGTGCGGCGTGCCGCTGCCGAAGCCTTGGGAACTGCGGGTGACGACAGCGAGCGCGTGATCGAGGCGTTGATGAAAGCGGTCGGCGATCCCGATACTCGTAATCGTTTGGTCGCCGTCAGTTCCATCCGACAATTGGTTTCCGATCCTGCCAAGCTGGTTCCGTTGGCGTCGGAACTGCTCGCCCATGAAGACCAACTGTTGGCCAGCCGTGCGGTCGAAGCATTAGTCATCCGCGGCCCCAAGGCGGTCCCTTTTTTGAAAGAGGCTTTGAAGAACGAACGAGCCGCTTACTGGGCGAGTCTCGCGATCGAGGAAATCGGTCCGCAGGCCGCCGAAACACTGCCCGAACTGCGGATGGTGGTCGCCAACACCGAGGACCAGCAGTTGCGAGTGCAGGCGATTTTGGCGATCGCCAAATTGGGGCCGATCGGTGTCCAAGCCTATCCTGAAATGATCGCTTCGTTAGCCGCCGAAAATACAGCTCCGGTGAAAACCGCCGCAGCCTTCGCGGCCGGAACGCTCCGCATCACGCAGGCCAAAGACGCACTAATCGCGAACACGAAATCGAACGATAAACTGGTCGCCATGGAGTCGGTCTGGGCGCTGGCGAAGATCTATCCTGACAATGAAGAGGGCCAAGCCTTGGCGGTCGAAACGCTGATCGAAGGTCTGACCGATGAAGATCCCACCCTACGGATGATGGCGGCCAAAGGGCTGCAGTTGCTGCAGGCCGACCCCGAATTGGTAGTGCCTCGTCTGACCGCTGTCCTGAATGAAAAGGATGCCGTCGTTGGCTACCATATCGCCGAAGCGTTCGCCAGTTTGGGCGAACCGGCGGCGGAGCGAGCCGCCATGGCGTTGGCGACCGAAGAACTGCGCGGCTTGGCTTTCGAGGTACTGGAACGGTTAGGGCCCAAAGCGGCTGTCGCGGTTCCCCAATTGGTTTCGCTGCTTGCCGATGCAACAGGTGAGTTCCGTCAAAAGTTGCAGGCGGTGTTGGGAGATGTCGGTCCGGCAGCCGCACCAGCGGTGCCCGAGCTGGTCCGTTCGTTGCAAAGCGATGACCCTGCGACGCGCATCAGTGCGATTCTTGCGATCGGCAATATTGGTCCCGCAGCGTCGGTTGCCAAAGAACCGCTGCTGGCAAGAGCTGGGCTGGCCGAAATCGACTTCGAATCGGTTGCCGCGGCTTGGGCGTTGGTCAAGGTCGCTGCCGATGATCCGGCGACGATCACAACCGTCGTCCCAGTCTTAATCCAAGGTCTAGCGATGACCAATCCGTTGGTTCAAATCGAAGCCGCAGCGGCACTCGGTGAAATCGGTCCCGCAGCCGTGTCGGCGCTGCCCGCCCTGAACGCTGTTGCCGCTGACGAATCGCTCGACCGTGATGTGCGGAAAGCGGCCGCCGAAGCGGCCGCTAAGCTGCGGTAGTCGTGAAGCTGCGGTAAACGCGACGCGTGCCATCTCGGCCGCGGCGAGCTATTGCCGCGTCGGTTGACCAGGCAGTTGGGCTTGTTGCAGTCCCTGCCCATCGTTCGGTGCCGGCGGCTGCCAACGTTCACGGATGATCGTCCAACTGTTGTCCGGTTTCTCGATGAACTTGTCGACGAAGTCTTTCACGCCGCCGATAAAGGAATTCGCTCTCACGTTGCTGAATTCATAGTGGTCAAATCCAGGGGCGGAGACCGGGTCAAAGTTGGGCGGATACATCCGCAAGCCTTGTGGTAAAAACGTTTTTTGGTCGATCACGATCTGGACCAACCGATACTGCGAGCGATCTTCCTGACGCTTGGGCCACGCTTCGATCAAGTACGTTCCCGGCTGAGTCGTCTGGCCCATCCGCACCCAATAACGCTCACGGATCTTTTTTGCGTCCAAGTTGAATACGAATGGCAACGGGCTTTCAAAAATCTGTGTGCCTTGCATCTCGGGAGGTAAATCCTGAATCGTGCAGACTTTCTCGCTGCGGTCAAAGTCCAGTACCTGTTGTCCGTTGCAAACCCAGTATTCGCCAAACATCCCTTCGATCGAATCGTAATTCGGTTTCTCGTCGACCATCCCTTTGTAGAACTTCAGGTCGGTAACCTTGAACATTCCTTTGTCGGGGGCGGCGTAACGAATTTCGCCTTTGGCCCAAGTAGAGTGGACACCTTTCGGGGCTTCGGTGATATCGTAGTGCCAGCGAGTAAAGTCGCATTCCAAACGGACGACCTTCTTGCTTTGGCCTTCCCACGCCAACAGCATCTGCGTCAGTTCCGCTTCTTGCTGCGGAGTTAACGGAGCAAACGGAGCTTGAGCTGCAGCGGGACGAGCGGTGCTGGCTTGGCCGGCAGGCTGGCCGCCAGCGGCTTGCTGTGCCATCTGCTGCTGGCGAGCCTGTTGTTGAGCCGCCCGCTGTTGAGCGAGTTGGTGTTGTTGTGCTGGGGTCAAAGCCTGTGCTGCGCCCGGTTGTCGGCCGGTAGGCTGGCCCGCGGTTGCTTGGGGCCGGTAGCCTCCCGCTGCGGTTCCGGCAGGGGCTTGAGCCATCGCGGAACTTACTGCGAATGCGAGCGAAGCGGCAGCAATCAAAAAACGCGTCATCCTTAACGCCTTTCTGGCCATCAGCCAATCAATCAAGAGCCATGCGAACCGAGTAAGGTAACGGCCGCACCGAGTGGAAGTCCTATTCGAGTTTGGACAATAGCACCGTTGGGGCCCCCATCGAAAGACCGATTTTCGACGCCCCTTCGACCGACCGCTGTTCAGTTAGATGCTGCGGAGTAACTGGTTGCTAGCATTCGACTTTGTCGGTTAGGTTCGCTAGTTCTGCGATTACGCTCAGGCAACTTGGCCGGTTGTGCCGATGATTCCGATATCTCGCATTAGAGCGAGTGCGCCTAACAGGGGAAAAATCGGTGTCAAAACAAACATTGCTATGGGGTTGGGCGGCGGTCACGATTGCCGTCGCAACCGTTTCCAACGTTCACGCTCAATCGGCGGGGGCCAGCAGAGTCCTCCGCTTGAAGCCTCAAGACGGGAATCCGGCAGCGCCGGTCGTCACCTCGCTGGCGATCGATCCGCGAGGCGAGTTCCTCACCGCTGCCGGTGACGACCACACGATCCGGGTCATCCATCAAGAGCAATTTGAAGAAGTCCGCGTGTTGCGCAAGCATCAGGACTGGGTCCGCTCGATGGACTTTCGTGCCGCCGATCGCATTCTCGTTTCGGCCGGGAACGACGGGCAAGTCATCCTCTGGGACGGCAAGCAAGACTGGCAGATTCAACAAACCCTGCAGGGAGCTCCGGCGCTGGCTTGCGTCCGTTTTTCTCCTCAAGGCGGGATGTTGGCAGCGGTTGGTTTTCACCCGCAACTGTTCTTGCTGCAACAAGGTGCCGCCCGGCGACCGGTGTTGCAGTGCGGTTGCAATGACATGCGTGTTGTGGAATTCAGCCCCAACATGCGGCTGGTCGTGGCGGCAGGCCGCTCGGGGCTCGCTCACTTTTTTGATCCCGGTACCGGCGAATCGGCCGGCGAATTCGAGCTCCACAAGGATCGCATCCGTGACCTCGTCTTCATGCCCGGTTCGGACACGATGGTCAGCGTTTCCGAAGATCGCAACGTCGTCGTCTTTGATTCGCTCAACGGCGAAGTCCTGCATACGATTCCGATTCAAGGCTGCAAACTGTTCACCGTTGCGGCACTCGATTCGACACGCGTTGCCGTCGGAGGCGCCTCCAACCAGATTCGGATCGTCGATGTCAGTCGGGGGACCGTTCAGCAGACGCTCACCGGTCACACCGGATCGATCGCGGTCTTGAAAGCCAACAGTAAGTATCTCTTCTCAGGCAGTTTCGACGCCACGATTCGACGTTGGTCGCTGGAGCAAATCCTCCAGCAACCGCGGACGGTGCAGCGACCCGACGAGACCCCACAGCCGGTGCGCTGAAATCCGGTTCGCTGATAGAACGAAACGCTACAAAACAATGCTATTCAGATTTACGCACACGGAGGTGCGCACTGTGTGGGAACGAAAAGAACGACGTCCTCGAACTCGCCCGACCGCTCCATCGATCCGCCGATCGATGGCTGCCGAGTCGCTCGAGCCGCGCGTGTTGATGGCGGCCGATCCGATTCACGTCGGCTTGGTTTATATCGAAACCGATTACCTCGAATCCGACTCGGACAATCGGAGTGACGCTCGTCCTGATCGCTTTATTTTGTCGTTCACCGGGGGTGCCGACGGGACTGAACTGACCGAGTTCCGAGTACGGACCGACAAAGACGGCGATGGGTTGACCAATGCCGATTTGATTTTTGATACCGAGCCGGGTGGCTTGGGTTTCAAAGGCAGCCATCCCTTTGAAGTCACACGTGTGCAGTCGGATGATCCGGTCGAGGTCACCGCCACGGTGGAGGATGGCGGACAAGAATTGATCATCCGCTTGAAGGGCTTTCATGCCGGCGATCGACTGGAATTTTCCCTCGACGTGGATGAGGCCTTGCGCATCCTGGAAGAACCCGGTTCGCCTAACTATGTCGACTCGGTTAACTCGAAAATCGACGTGATCGCTTCGGGCAAAGAGTTCGAGGACTCGATCCTTGATGCCCGCTTTGAAGCCCCGCATTTCGAGCCCGCCCATGCCGATGCGTTGTTCCTCGACGAGTTTGATAACGTTACGGCGGGTTTGGGATTGGATATTCCGCCCGATGAGGGTGTCGGTATCGATAGCCGTCCCAACCGTTCGGCAGCGGCGATCGCGTCGACTCTGCAAACTCCCAAGCCGATTTCGATCTCCGGCACGGTTTGGGTCGACAATAATTTGAACTTGCAACGCGATGCCAACGAACGCGGATTGGCGGGAGTCGACTTGACCCTGTTCCAACTCGATGAATCGACCGGGCAGTTCGTTGATACCGGCTTCATTACCCAATCCGATGCTCAGGGTCGCTACAAATTTGAAACCGACCTTGGTTTGCTGCCCGGCACTTTCCAAGTCAAACAGACTCAACCGGTAGGTTACTTCAGTGTCGGTTCGGTGCCTGGTCACATCGCCGGTGCGCAGGCAGGTACCGCCGGTGCGCAGGCAGGTTCTTCGTTGAACGCCGACATTCTGACCGGCATTTTGATTCCCAAGGGAGACCTCCACGCGGTCGATTATGACTTTGCCGAAGCTCAACCCGCCGCCGTTTCGGGGTTCGTCTATCGCGACGACAGTGATGATGGCGTGCGGGATCCAGGCGAACCGGGCATCGGCAACGTGCGCGTGCGGTTGGTTCCCGTCGATACCCTGGGATCGCAGGCAACTTTGATCGCAACGACCGACGCCAACGGGTCCTACAGTTTTGAAAACCTCTCGCCGGGGCAATATCGCATCGAAGAAATTGACCAGCCCAACAACCTTTCCGATGGACTCGACACGGCGGGGAAGATTAACGGACGCACCGTTGGGACGGCAAACAATCCAGGCGATTCCATCGACGGCGTGGTGCTGGCGGGCAATCAAACGGGCCAGGAATACAACTTCGGCGAGCTACCGCTGGGAAGCATCTCCGGTTTGGTTTATCTGTCGGCACCCGGTCATGACTGCGATGGCTTTGACGAAGGGCTCGATCAACCGTTGCCGGGCGTACGCGTCGTGTTGCAAGATGAAAACGGCAACACCGTGACCGAAACTCGGACCGACGGCAATGGAGAATACCGGTTCGGTAATCTCGCTAAAGGGAACTACACCATTCTCGAGTTCACTCCCGATGGTCTGCTTGATGGGGATGCGCACGCCGGACGCATCGGCAGTGTGACGGTCGGCGATGCGATCGGAGGTGGCCGGATCGAAAGCATTCTGCTGTCGGCCGGTGGAAATGCGGTGCAGTACAACTTCTGCGAAGCCGCCCCAGCGTCGGTCAGCGGCCAAGTCTATCACGATCGCGACAACGATGGACAACGCGAAACGGGCGAGGAAGCGATTCCGAACGTAACGGTCGAACTGATCGATGCCAGCGGACAAACCGTCGGCAGCGCCCGCACCGATGCGAATGGACATTATGTCTTTGAGGATGTCCTGCCAGGCGTCTATTCGATTCGCGAAATCCAGCCCGCTGATTTCATTGATGGCTTGGACACCGCGGGTACCGTCGATGGGGTGACGACGGGGCAAGCCACCAATCCAGGCGACGCGATTCGGTTTGTCGAATTGCGGCAAGGACAAACGGGCGTCGACTTTGACTTCGGTGAATTGCGCCCGGCCAGTCTGGCTGGCAGCGTGCATGCCGACACCGACAGCGATTGCGAGATCGATCCTGGCGAAGAGTTACTCGAGGGGGTCGTGATCCAATTGTTTGATGCCGACGGAGAGTTCGTCACCGAAACTCGCACCGGTGCGGACGGCCGCTATCGCTTTGAGGGGCTGGTGCCGGGACGTTACACCGTCGTGCAGTTACAACCCGAAGGCTACTTCGACGGTGGACAATCGGCGGGCACCGCCGGTGGCGATGATTCGGGGGTCAACCGCATCGCCGATATCGACTTGACTTCGGGCGAAGTCGCCGTGGATTATGACTTCTGCGAACATCCGCCTGCCGAGATTTCAGGTTTCGTGTTTGCCGATGTCAATGGCGACTGCTTATTCCATCCCAGCGAGCAAGCGATCGAAGGGGTGCGAGTTGACCTGCTCGATGCCAACGGCACGATCCTGGCGACCGCCTTCACCGACGCGGCCGGTCGGTATCAATTTACGAACCTGAGCGCTGGACAGTACACCGTCCGCGAGACGCAACCGCTAGGATTCCTGCAAGGCGGACAACTCGCCGGTTCGGCCGGTGGCGATGATTCGGTCGACGATTGGATTTCGGCGATCCCGATCGGGTTCGGCGACCGGCTGACCGATTACAACTTCTGCGAAGTCCAACCGTCGTCGCTGGGCGGCATGGTGTTTGTTGACCGCGACAGCGACAGCGTTTTCGATCCCGACGAAGAGCCGCTCGGCGGCGTGGAAGTGCAACTGCTGAACGACGCCGGCGAGATCGTGCAGCGCACCTTCACGCAAGGCAACGGCCGCTACCGATTCGAAAACCTCGCTCCCGGCAGGTTCAGCGTTCGCGAACTGCAACCCCAAGGCTACTATCACGGCGGACAACTGGTTGGGGACGGCGGCGGCGTGGTGCTGGCGGACGACTGGCTGGGGCAGATCGACATTGGTCCCGGGCAGACGCTGACCGATTATGACTTCTTCGAACTCGAAGGCGGTTCGCTCAGCGGACGCGTGTGGTCCGAGATCGACCTTAACGGGACCTTCGATAGCGGCGAAACACCGGTCCCCGGCGTGCTGATTGAATTGCTCGACGCCTCGGGCGATGTGGTTGCACGGACCAACACGTCGACGAGCGGGGAATACGTCTTTAACGATCTCGCACCGGGCGTCTACAGCATTCGCGAATCGCAACCCGACGGCTTCTTCCATGGCGGCGAAGTCGTCGGCACGCTGGGCGGACGGGTTGGCGGCGATGACCTGTTGAGCGAGATCACCGTCGGGGGCAGCCAAGTCGGCCTGCGTTACGACTTTCCTGAAATACCCCCCGCCACGATTTCGGGATACGTCTTTCAAGACGGTCCGGCGCTGACCGGCGACGCGCCTCCGTCGCCGGAAACGTTGCGAGAATTCCGCGATGGGCTTCGCACCGATGACGATCTTCCTATCGCCGGCGTTCAGTTAGAACTTCGGACGGTGCTCGGAACCCCGTTTTCGTCTGCCCGCGCCTTGCCGGGCACTTACGTCACCGACACGATTCAGGTCGTCACCGACGAAAATGGCTTTTATCAGTTCACCGGTTTGCGTCCCGGTACCTACCACGTTTATCAAGTCCAACCGGGTGACTTTATCGACGGACTCGATACCGCGGGCAGCACCGGTGGCAAGCCTATCAACGCCGCGGATATTCCGGACGACATCGAACTGCAGTTCATTGTTCAGACGTTGGCTGCGAGTGACGCTACCGATCCCGGTCAGGATGCGATTTTGAATTTGTCATTAGCCCCTGGTGGCGAATCGACAGGAAATAATTTCAGTGAAATCGTGATTGTGCCCGACATGCCTCCACCTCCGCTGCCACCGATCGAGAACCCGCCGCCGATCATTCCGGTCGTGAATGTTCAACCGTTCCCGACAACCATGCGTTTGGTTGGTTACGCGGTGCCGCAATATTTCAAGCCACCCGCCTTCTATGATTTGGCATACCCGGTGACCTGGCACTTAAGCGTCATCAACGCCGGCGATCTTCGTGAGGCCGACGGACAAGGCAACGCGGTGATCCAACAAGTCGGCGCGGAAACCGATCCCGATTTTGATGAGTCCAAGCATCGCTCGGGACAGTGGACGCTGTTCACTCGCGATGGCGAGCGCCTCGAACGGTCCGTCGCGCTGACGCTCGGAGATCCCGATGCGACGGCACTCGCGGGCGACTTCGACGGCGATGGACGCGATGAAGTGGCCATCTTTGTCGGTGGCCAGTGGTTTGTCGATCTGAATGGCAACGGCCGTTGGGATGCCGGCGACCTGTTGATCGCCCTCGGTACCGATCTCGATCGCCCCGTCGTCGGTGACTGGGACGGAGACGGCAAAGACGACGTGGGAATCTTTGGTCGACAATGGCAACGCGACCCTCAAGCAATCGTCAATGATCCCGGTTTGCCTTCGCCTGCGAATCGACGCTATTCGCGTCCCAAAAACGTGCCGCCGACCGTTCCCGAAGCGACCGACGGACAGCGCGGCATGCGCCGCAGTCGGGAACCAATGCGATCGGACTTGATCGATCACGTTTTCCGCTACGGAGAACACCAGGATACGCCTTTGGTGGGCGATTGGAACGGCGACGGCATCGATGCGATCGCGGTGTTCCGCGCCGGAGTCTGGCGGCTCGATCAAAACGGGGACGGACGCTGGACACCCGAGGATGGCGAAGTCGAATTTGGCCCGTCAGGCGCAAAGCCTGTCGTCGGCGACTGGAATGGGGATGGCATCGATAACTTGGGCGTCGTCGTGGGGGACCTTTGGATCCTCGATTCGGATGGCGACCGAAAGCTAACCGAACGAGACGAAACCATCCGGCTCCCCATGCCAAACCAAAACGCACAGCCAATCGCGGGAGACTGGGACGGCGACGGTCAAGACGAACCGGGCTACTACAACGCCAACGAGACACCTCCCGAGGCAGTCGAAGAGGACCGCGCGGCGTAGGGGTATGGTCCTGCACCGCCAAGCCGTTTCGGCTAGCGCCTTTTTGTAACGCGAAAATCACCACTTACCCCGATACGGGCAGACC
>CAYZHQ010000068.1:0-30701 GCA_964477385.1 uncultured Pirellulaceae bacterium | reverse complement strand
GCTATGATAGCGCATATCTCAGACCGCGAAACATGACTAAATCAACGAGCCGTTAAGCGTCGGGTTATCAATAATCCAGGCTAGCCGGGTTTGCCGAGCAGACGCTGCCAGGGGCGTCTCAGGTTGGCTTTGCCGCGGGACCCCCAACCCACGACGGCAGCCAGTCCTGAGCGGCGTTTCCCCAATCCTCACCAGCGGATCGGTGTCGTTGATTGCGACCCGGTCCGCAAGACGGTAAGCTTGCCAAAAACGGCCATGGGCGCAGTGGCGTCTGAAGATGTTTTAGGTGGGTGTTCCGGAAGCAGCCTTGGTGCGTGTTGATGGAGTCCGACGATGGTGAACGGCGTGACGGCTTTCTCGCCTAATTACGTGACGGCGCGACAACGATTCCGCAACGCCGCCACTGCGCGTGGCTGGAGCCTTGATTCGCAGGCGGTCGAGAACGTGGGCCCCGACGACTGCGAACTTTTTTGGGACGCTGCGTATTCTCCGGTGACAGGCACCGACAAGGCGATCATCATTTCCAGCGGCTTGCACGGCGTCGAAGGTTTCTTCGGTTCCGCCGTCCAACTAGCCTTCTTGGAAAGCCAGCGCCGGTTAGCCGACACCGGCATCCGCTACCTCTTTCTGCATGGGCTCAATCCTTACGGCTTTGCCTGGCTGCGACGGTTCACCGAAGACAACGTCGACTTAAATCGCAACTTCTTGCTACCCGGCGAGCCTTACGCGGGTGCGCCGGAAGGTTACGCCGCACTCGACGGCTTGCTGAATCCCAAATGCCCGCCCTCGCGTTGGGAACCGTTTCGCTTGAAAGCGTTGTTGGCTGTCGCGGGCCAAGGAATGAACTCCTTGCGGCAAACCATTGCGGCAGGGCAATACGAGTTCCCGCAAGGGCTCTTTTTCGGTGGCCTTGCACCGTCGGCAACCTCTCGATGGCTGGCAGCGCATTTGCCAAGGTGGCTGGAGGGCGTTCAAGACGTGCTGCATCTTGATATTCACACCGGCCTGGGGCGATGGGGTGATTCCAAGCTGCTGATCGACTACGAGTTAACCGCGTTTCAGCGGCAGCGGCTGAGCGATTGGTTTGGTTCGGACTCCTTCGAGATCGGTGCGGAAAGCGAAGTGGCTTATCCGACTCGCGGCAGTTTTGGCAAGTGGTGTGTCAGCCAAGGTTGGGCCGCCAACTATCTCTATGCCTGTGCCGAGGTAGGGACCTACGATCCCATTCACGTCCTCGGTGCGCTGCGAGCCGAAAACCAGGCTCATCATTGGAGCACCGATGCGTCGACCGTCGCACGTTGGGCCAAGCAGCGGCTGAAGGAGAGCTTTTGTCCGTCATCGCCTGGTTGGCGTGCACAGACGGTCGAAGATGCGTTGCAATTGCTGCATCGGGGCGAACGCGGATTAGCAGCCCTACCCAGCGGCACCAACTGAGCGGCTAGATCGGTTTACCATCCCAGCGTGTGAAGGCTTCGAGCGAGAAATATTCGGGCAAACCAATCTGGTTGTAGCCATCGGCTGTCATCCGGTTGCGATCTTCGGCTCGTTGCCAAAATTCTCGCGGATCACTTCCCGGAAAGAGTGCCTCATCCTTTTGGCTCTCGTGCATGAAAATCGCTTTGCGTTTGACCGACATGTCACTGGGGCTGAGCGGCACGGCGATTTCGATTTCGTGCAGTGCATATTCCTGCCAAGCGCCACGATAAAGCAGCACCTCGGGAGTCTTCTCGCCCTCGCCGCGCATCTGGTTGATGGCTTGCAAGATTGCTTGTGCACAAACGCGATGCGTCCCGTGCGGGTCGGCCAGGTCCCCTGCCACAAAGGCCACATCGGGTTGAACCTTACGGAGCAAATCGATGATGATGCGGATGTCATCTTCACCGACAGGACGTTTATGAACCGTGCCCGTTCGATAGAAGGGCAAATCTAGGAAGTGCAGGTTTTCTTCGACGCACCCGACATGTTTTCCACCGGCGCGGGCTTCTGACCAGCGGATCAAACCTTTGATCTTCTGAATCTCCGGTGCATCGGGCTGGCCGGGTGTCTTATCACGCAACGCGTCCTCGACCTGTTGCTTGATTTGCCGCGACACAGCGGCGTCGATATTGAACAGTCGGTGATACTCGGTGACCAGGTCGGCGATCTGCATGGCATCGTGATCGAAGACCGCGATGTTCCCATTGGTCATGTAAGCGATATGCGTCTCATGGCCGTCTTGATTCAGTCGAATCAGGGTGCCTCCCATACTGATCACATCGTCATCGGGATGCGGGCTGAAGCAGAGGCAGACCTTTCGTTCACGACCCGCGGGATGGTACTCGATCGTGTCCATCATCCAACGGAAGACGCGGTGTGCGAGCCGTTGCGCTGGTCCGTGGTGTCGTAACAATTGGTGTAAATCGTGGTCTCGAAAATCATCATCGTCCAGCTTGAGCAGCGCCTTGCCGGTTTGTTGACACAGCCACAGCACAGCCTTTTTGATCCGTTGCTCGTCCCACTGGATATTGCCAAGTTGCCACGGTGCGACGACGCCGGTGAACCGACTGGCCGCCGGTTGATCGAGGAACAGGGTCGCCCCGGGGTGATCTTGGAGATAGCTAGCGGGGACGCGATCGGTAGCGACCCCTTCGAAGGCTTCGCACACGATGTTGGCTTTATGTTCACCGATCGCCAGCAGCAGAATCTTATGCGCTTCCAGCAGGGTGGACATACCCATCGTGACCGCATGCGTGGGGACGTAGTCCAGCCCAAAGAAGTCGCTGGCCGCGGCACGTCGGGTCACTGGATCAAGGGTGCACAACCGTGTTCGACTGTGACGCACGCTGAACGGTTCGTTGAACGCGAGATGCCCATTGCGTCCGATACCGCAGACGACCAGATCTAATCCCCCCGCATCGATCAGTTTTTCTTCGTGGCGACGGCAAGCCGCAAGCAGTTCATCACCGCCCGCCGACACGTCGGGGACATGGATGTTTTCGGGCGCGATATTGACGTGTTCGGTCAGATGCTGCGAGATCCACTGCGCGTGGCTTTGCGGGCTGTCGGGCGATAGGCCGACATACTCTCCCAGCAGAAACAGCACCACGCCGCTGAAGTCCAGCCCCTCTTCGCGGTGCAGTCGAATCAGTTCGCGGTAAGTCCCCGCGGGCGTTGAGCCAGTGGCGACGCCGATCACGGTCGGCTGTCCAAGAGCGGTGCGCTGTCGAATTTCGTCCGCCACGAGGAGGGCCACATGGGAGGCCAATTGATCACTGCGTTCAAACACAAACGCGTCAATCATCGTGCCGGGGACAGGCGAGGCGAGCGGATAATCGGAGGGGCCGGTGGATTCCAAGGTGACAATTACTTTCGGCATGTGCGGAACAGCGGCATGGTGTGGAGACCGAGATCGGTCCCTCGACACGGCTCGCTGCCCGCGGGGTTAGCAGGGAACATCACGCATGGTACGAACCCAGCCGTTGCTTGGCAATCAGCACTTGGGCCGTGGCTAGACCCGGCCAGTGGCTAGACTCGAGCCAGGTCCGCTGGCTCTTGTCTAGCTTTCAATTCTTGCTCGAGCGTTTGATTCCGCGCCTCCAGAGACTCGACACGATCCCGCAGTTCGTTGAATTCGTTAGCCGCCCGCAGCCAAAAGTCTCCATCACGAAACCTAACCGGTCGCGTCGGTTTTCCGCGGGCGAGCTCCGCAATACTGATCCGCAGGCGATACATGGGACCAGCAAATCGATTGCTCAATTTCATCGTGTCATAAACAAAAACCGGCAACAAAACCAGCATGACCGAAACGAGCGGCAACTGGGCCTTCAATCCCATTTTTATGGCGGCGCCCAGGCCTTGTTCGCCCAATGAAACAACCGCCAACAAGAAAGTGTTGATGCTCAGCAAACAAGCCAGGAATAATAACCAGTGCAGCATCAGACGGCGTCCGATTGCCCACTGAACCTCGGAATCGATTAAGACACGCTTGCGTTTTGCCATCGTGAGGCTCGTTGTTGAAAGATGAAGATTGCCTGTATGGCTGCCGAGCATTCCGGCAACCTGTCTGAAAAAAAACTAGCTTTCAAAGCGGCTCTGCAAGGGGGTTCCATGACAATCCTCTCCCAATCACTTTTACCTTTGCCCGCATGAGCCGCGTTGCCAGAATGACTCCTTCAATCGTTAGCACAGAGCCAGCCGCTTGGCTTCCCCGTAGCGTTGCGAGCGGGAGAATCTCCTTCGCACTCATCCGACATGTCGTCGGGCGACGATTCGCATTCATGGCGAGCCGGTCGCCAATGCGATTGGCGTAGCAGCATGCCCGTCGGTCCGAGGATGGGTGTCGGATGCGATGGTGTCCGTGGGACGACGTCGCAAGCCCCGTGGCTATCGCCAAAACGGTTGAGTCGAAGTGGCGTTTTCCAGTTAGCAATGAGCGATAAATAAGTGTCGGGTACCTTTTGTGCGAAGCACCCGAAGGGCGCGTTCCTCGCAAAAGGTACCCGACACTTATTTATCGCACGATCCTTAGTAGTTGGCATTCCATGAAGGATATATCGATGCGACGTTGGCTTGGTGTAATGACGCTGGCATGTTTGGCCGTTCCATGGGCGGTGTCGGTGCCTGCCGGTGCGCAAGATCCTTCGCTTTCCAATCCATTCGAACCGCTGCAACGATTGGGCCGAGCAATGGGGGTCGGTTGGGGCGATGGCTACCACGCTTGCAGCCGTGACAGTCGCTCGCCCGTGGCCGACCTGCCTCCACGATCGTATGCGGCTCAGCACTCCCTTCATCGGCACCCAAACCAGTCTGGTCACCAACACTGGCAGGCTGCCGCACAAACGCATCCGATGTACGGTTGGCAAGCTCACCCGCGTGCGTTTCCGTCGCCGGAAGCCGGCAGGCAGTACGGCCATAGCGGTTCACCGAATCGGCCTCAGTTCCCCGTTCCACCATCGGTCTTGGAGGAACTGGAGAACTTACCACGCGACGTCGACCGCAAGGTGCCGTCGGACGTGGCGCCACAGCAAGAACGACCTTCAACCGCATCCTCCCCCAACGCATTGCCTCCACTGGCAACACGAGCTCCCGGGACGAACAACCGGTCGGTCAATCCGTCTCTGCGAGCGGCGCCCTCGCCACCAGTCAACCAGCTCGACAGCATGCTGCAAGAATTAAAGGACGACGAACAGGGGAACGCCGACACTCGAGCGAACGTGTCCGATCCCCTGCAGTCGTCTCAAGACGCACTGGGCGGCAGTACTTTGGAGGAAGAGTTTAGCACGAGCGACCTCTTGCTGGAAAACCCATCGCAGACGGCCGACTTACTCGAAGCCGACCTGCTGGACAGCTTGCCGAGGGAGCCTTTCCCACCGCGCGACCGATCACAAACCATCGATCCCTTACTGGAAGGATTGCCGCCACCGACCGCCGAGGAACCGGGAGACCTATTGCTAGACGATCAAGCGGCTCGCCGCCACCACATCCGCGAGCCCGTGGCGGGCATGCCGCGACGCATTTCCGCCTCTGAGCGACTGGCACGTCAGCGCGCCGCTGCCAACCGGTAACCTTCACGCGACACGCTCCCCTCGCGGCTTGCCGTCTTCGCGCTGAACCGATTTGCGTTCACAATCGTGGCCTGTGAATTCCCGTACCCAGTGCCCTGTCCCGTGCTCGACCGATGTTCGGCCACGACGGGACAGGATTCCATGCCAGGTGCGGCTCCCTCCCGGTCCGACTGTTTGCCGCCGGGTCCGATTGTTTTCGTAAAGAGACCAGAAATGCAACGCACGCTGATCCTGCTCAAGCCTGACTGTTTCCAACGCCGCTTGGTCGGCGAAATCATCGCTCGTTTCGAAAGAAAAGGGCTGAACATTGTGGCGATGAAGCTGATCCAAATCACTCCGGAACTGTCGGCAAAGCACTACGCGGAGCATGCTGAAAAGCCGTTCTACCCTAGCTTGGAAGAGTTCATCACTTCCGCGCCAGTGGTCGCCTTGGCTCTGGAAGGCTTGGAAGCGATCAGCGTCGTGCGGGAAATGCTAGGCGCCACCAACGGTCTGAAGGCCGCACCAGGAACGATCCGTGGCGACTTCAGTTCCAGCCGACAAATGAACCTTGTCCACGCGTCGGACAGCCCTGAATCGGCGGAACGGGAACTGGCATTGTATTTCGGTGAAACGGAATTCTGCGACAGCGAACAGGAACTGGCTCGCTTCATGCGCGCGGCCGACGAATAGGACGTCCGGCGGCGACCAGTCGCAACTGGAAGTGACAGCCCGGTCGAGCATCGAAATAGTCGAGCCGCCCCGCTTGGGTTTTTGCCAGACGACGCGACAGGGCCAGCCCCAGGCCGATGCCCGGCGCCGTTTTCGCCGCCTGCTGTGCCGATTTGGAAAACGGAATGAACAAGCTTCCGCGTTCCGAACTAGGCAAACCGGGGCCGTAATCGCGCAAGCCGATCAGCACGTCCTTGCCGCTGCACGAGACCGTTAAATCGACACAAGCCGATTCGCTCGGCTTGGCGTACTTACCGGCGTTGTCCACCAAATTCATCAAGATCTGCTCGACCACCAGGGCATCTCCCATTACGGTCGAAAAAGCGAACGAATCCATCTCCGGTGCAATGAGTTGCAGCTCATGATTGGCGGCTTGAGCGCGCAGCCGCGGCAGCATGCGCTCCAGCAATTCAGACAAGACGTGCGTCCGCGGCTCACCAGCCGAACGGCCTCGCTCCAGTCTTGAATAGGCGAGCACGTTTTCGACCAGCCGAGAGAGCCGTTCGGATTGGTCGCGAATGGTATTTAAATAATCGGTTTGTTGGTCTTGCGGAACCATCCCCGCCACCAGCATTTCGGTGTACATCTTCATCGTCGTCAGCGGCGTGCGCAATTCATGGGTCACCGCCGTCGCAAATTCGGCACGCCGACGCGATAGCCCGATAATGCGTGCGACCAGCACGCCGGCGAGCGTCAAGGCGGCGACAACGGCGATCCACGCGATCACCAGCGGAAACAAGCTACTTGGCTCTGTCTTAAGGCTGAGCGTCGATGGCGGACCGGCAAGTAGCCTTAACGGCAACGCCGCCATCCGCGTGCCCTCCTCGGCGACATCCTCGGTTCGATCGAGCGGCTGCAACTGGGCGGTGGGCAACAGATCCGTCACTCCGGCCAGCAAATCGCTCCGCATCCGCGGCCAGTCCATTTCGACAACATGCAGTTGCTGCGCATCCGAAGCGGCATCACCGACCCTTCGCAACAAGATCAACCGCTCGTCGCCGAACCAATGCGGCTGCATCGGGGTCATCTGAAGCGGACTGGCAACGGGCATCAGCGCGTTGACATTGGCGTATCCGACAATCTGTTGTTGAAACGTGCGATTCCGCGCCGAGAACTCATTACGTGAGCGACCGGTCTGAGATTGCTCGGAGGCAAGCAATTCCCCTTCGCGGTCGAGTTCTTCCACCGCTAGGCTGGTCGGCAGCTTAGGGCTGATCGCGACGAGTTGCCGAAAATCGTGTCGCAAATCTTCAGGAAATGCCGCGGCCTCCACCGCCAATCCCCCGGCGTTCACCGGTATCGCGAAAAAGCGGCGACACCAATTCGAAGCGTTTTCCGGACGCTGTACCGCGATGGCCGTGATAGGTGTGGTGGCCGCCGGCGGCTCTGCGGGCCCTTTTCCAGCAGGCTCCTCAGCCTCCAGCAGTTGGTAGAACTGTGGCGCGCGAGCCGACTCTTGCGACAAGACTTCCGTAGCGGCGACATCCAATCGCCACAGTGCCAATCGAATCGCCTCCTGCTGATCGGCACGCTGCTTTTCGCTCCGCCACGCCCCGTCGGCCAGCCAAGCGTTGCGCGTCACCGATGCCATGGCCAGCACGCCAATCACACCGGCGAACAGGATCGTCAGCACTGCCAAGCGATTGCGGTTCATCTGGCGGTCCCGCTGATGCCGTGGATCAACAGCTTGTAGCCTCGGCCATGCACGGTTTGAATCTCAATGGACTCGGTTAACCCCGACAGTTTCTCTCTTACCCGCGCGACGTGGACATCAACGGTGCGCGTTTGGATGCCGCGAGGATCAAGCTGCCAGACGCCCCGCAGCAGTTGCTGACGGGAAACCGTTTGGCCGACGGCCGAAACGAAGAACGACAGCAGGTCGCACTCGCGCTGCGATAGCGTCACCTCACACCCCGTCGCGACATCGCGTAGCCTCAGCCCCGGCAGGTCCAATTCGAGAGGACCAACAGAGAACGGTTGGTGCGAATTGGCGCCCGGCGCGGAGCGTCGCAACACCGCTTCGATCCGCGCCAACAATTCGACCACGCTGAACGGCTTGACGACATAATCATCCGCACCGTGTCGCAAACCGGCGACACGTTGCGGTTCCGTTCCGCACGCGGTCAGGAAAATCACCGGCAAAGCAGGACTGGTCTGACGCAGCGATTGCAGGACTTCCATCCCGTCGATGTCGGGCAGAATCATGTCGAGCAATACGAGGTCGCAGGCGTGAACGCGGAGCTGCTCTAAACCCATCCGCCCATCGGCCGCCTCATGCGGTTCGTATCCGGCATGCCGAAGCGCATCGCGGACTCCCCGGCGAATCGCCGCGTCGTCTTCGATGATCAAAATCCGAGCCGAAGCTGCCATGAATCAATCGCCCAAAATCAGTGACTAGAAAAAGCATTCTAGTCCAATCAAGACCTTCGCGATTGTTACGAGAATGTAACGTCTCGTGCCCGCCCTCATTCATTCCATGAAAACATGACTTCGCCGGTTGCTCCGCTATTCGCTGTCGGGCCAATCGGTCTGCAGCCGAACAATCGTGATACCGGGAAAGGCTTGCGTGGTGCCAGTTGTGAAAGCAATCGCGGGGCTGGCGAGCGTCGGCGAGTTGGCTGCATTGTATGCTGCCACCACATAAGGCTCTGGCAATCGATAAACCAGCCAGCGAACGCGGACTCGGTCGGGCCCATCGGCCGCTGTAGGTGTCGGCGCTGGCGGCTCCAGCATCTGCTGCAAGTCACGGCGCAGGCTAGTCGCAGCGTGTCCCAACGGCGAGGCTCCATCGACGGTGTAGAAGCCCTCAACGGGAAACAAGAGATACCGGCGGAGCGCCGCAGCACGAGGGTCGTCCGCGGCCCATTCATGCAAGCCGTCCGATTCGATCAACTCGGCGCCGACATACACAGGTTCGTGGGGCTTCCGCCGGGCATTCAGCCACTCGATCGCGTCCCGCCAGTTTTCTCCGCGCAGCATTGCCCGTTGCGGAGCCGGCTGCCAAAGACGCCAAGATTCTTGCCTCCAGACCAGCCCCAGCACCCCGGCAGCAAGCAGCACAGCACCGGCCGACCCAACGACGAAGCGGTTTTGCAGGCGCCTCGCGAACCAATTGATTGGCAATGTCCAGGCAGCCGCACCGCCCCAACACAACAGCGGCAAGACTCCGATGATGTACCGACGGTGCCAAATCGGAACGACTCCAAGACTGGCCATCGACCAGCAGACGCAGGTCACTAGCAGCACGACCGACAGCAACCAACCGACCAGCCGTCCCATCGACTTTCCCGGGTGACGTGTCATGGCAGATTCGGTTCGGTTGCGGGTTGCCAGCCACACGACTCCGCTGATAAGCACCGGCAACAGCGCGACTTCCCACGGCCACATCGTCCACAGATCACGCGGAGATTCCGGTACGCCAAACTGCAGCCAGTTATGGCGGACTTGCCAAACTTGGCGAACCGTTACGCCGTTGACCAGCAGCGCGAGCGCACACGCCACCGCGCTGCCAACGGCCGTGGTGACCGCGTCGCGACGTCTCGAGCCGCTCGACCATACCGCTGCTACCAACGCCAAGATCGCCACCGACAATCCGGCCGTCGGATGCATCAAAATCGCCGCGAAAGTACTACTCCAAATCAGCCACCGCCACGGGCGTGTCGCTTTCGCCGCCGGAGCATCGCGAGCAGTGGAGGCTGGGCTGCCTGCGGATTGCCCGAGCGAGCCGGATTGCCCGAGCGACTCCGCCCAGCCCCACGCGGCCAACGTCGTCAGCAGCATCACGATCCCATACGGGCGGGCTTCGGTGCCAAAGAACAATGCGTTCGATTCGACGGCTAACATTCCGCCAGCCAGAAGGCCGATCACTAGGCGTCCCGTCAAACGCGTTGCAGCGATCACCAACAGACCGCCTGTTGCTGCTACTGCCAGCACCGATGGTAGCCTTAGCAGCAGCTCTTGAGTTTCGCGATCACTGCCGCCGGTGATCTGCATCCACAGCCACATGCCCCAGAAATACCAGGGCGTTTGGTTGCCCGCCGCAGCCCGCGAAGCGACATCGGAAAGCGGCCCCGAGACGGTCCACGCCGTGTGCAACTCATCGACCCACAAACTTTCGCCGCACCACGGCCAACGCACCGCGACCGCCAAGCATGTCATCGCGATTGCGGCACTCGCCAGGACTTGCCATGAGGCCGGTGCAACGAAGCCGCTCGAGGAGCGTTCGCTCGCCGTCCCGCGGTTCGTTGTCAGCGAGCGTTTTGAATTTTCCCCGGCGGGCAGCGAGCAGCTCATATCGTCGGCTGAACCGCAGGCGGAGGCGTCGTCAGCGGCGTCGCGGCAACTTCGGTCAGCAACTCCGCCGCTCGTTGGACGTCGGCCGAAGAAACATCCAAATGCGTTACCAAGCGGATCGACTGCGGACCGATGGCGAAGCATTGCACGCCTGCTTGCTCCAACGTCGCAGCGAACTGTGCCGCCGTTCCCCAAGAGGGATCAAGATGTGCGAGCACGATGTTGGTTTGCACGCCGCCCACACCCAGCGACAGCAGCGGGCTGGCCTCGATCGCCGCTGCGAGTCGCGTGGCGTGCCGGTGGTCTTCGGCCAAACGTTCGCGATGATGCTCGAGCGCGAACAACGCGCCCGCGGCGATGATCCCGGCCTGCCGCATGCCACCCCCGAACAACTTCCGCGCCCGCCGAGCCTCGGCGATAAAAGCTTTTGTCCCAACCAGCACCGAACCGACCGGAGCCCCCAGGCCTTTGCTGAAGCAGACGCTGACCGAATCAAAATGCGCCGCCCAGTCGGCTTCGCAGATTCCTGTGGCCGCCACCGCATTCCACAACCTGGCCCCGTCGAGATGCCGCCGCAGATCATTCTCCGCCGCCCACTGGCAAATCTCCGCGACCACGTTGATCGGCTGGATCGTGCCGCCACCGCGATTGTGCGTGTTCTCTAAACTGACCAACCGGGTGCGAACCATATGATCGTTATGGGGACGGACCAGCCCGTGCAGTTGCGTGGGCTGCAGGACGCCCGCTTCGCCTTGGACCGTTCGAGCAACCAGCCCGGAAAGCTGTGCGAAGGCCGCTTGTTCGTAATGGTAGATATGACAATCCGCTTCGCACAAAAATTCGGTCCCACGATCACAGTGGACTCGGACCGCGATCTGGTTGGCCATCGAACCGCTCGGCATGAACAACGCGGCTTCTTTTCCCAAGACCTCCGCCGTGCGATGCTCGAGTGCTTCGACCGTCGGGTCGACGTCGATCACATCATCTCCCACCACCGCTTCGGCCATCGCTTGGCGCATTGCCGGGGTGGGCCGGGTCACGGTATCACTTCGCAGATCGATCATCGCAAGTCACCCTGAAATAAGCAGCCAATGTTCTTTATTTTCGGAACGCGCCCACCAGCAACCTCCAAGCGGAATGGTCCCCGTCACGGTCGAGATTCTGCCACAGCCACCCGGTCCCTCCAACCACGCTGGCGAAAGGTGGTCTTTGGCCTAAGATAACGTACTCTGTTCCCTGCCTGCGAAGCTTTGTCCGCGAAGAAGTTATGACCGCAACCGATTCCACCCGTGCTCCTCTCCAAATTCCCCGCGTCAATGCCCGGACCGATTCGGCCGACGGCGTCTTGCAGGAATTGCGCAACAAACTCAGCCCCCAAGGCGATGTCGTCAGCCCCCGTGGGCGGGCATTGACCGAGCAGGTGTTCGGCCAGCCGCTCGCTCCGATCGACGTGGTCTCGCGAATTTGCGGCGATGTGGCAAAGGAAGGGACCGCCGCGTTGCTTCGTTACGGTGCGGCACTCGATCAAGCCGACTTAACGGCCGACCAATTGCGGGTGCCGCAAGCCGATTTGGAAGCGGCCAGCCGCCAAGCCGACCCTGCCTTGCTGGACACGATTCGTCGCATTCGCAACAACATCCGCGAATTCCAGACCGCGATCTTGCATCACGATGTCGATGTCCAGCCGCGCAGTGGAGTCCGCTTGCAGCAGCGTTACGTCCCGCTGCGACGCATCGGCGTTTGCGTCCCCGGCGGCGCGGCGGCCTACCCGTCGACGGTCCTGATGACGGTCGTGCCGGCTCAGGTCGCCGGCGTCGAACAGATCGCCGTGGTCGCGCCGCCGACCCCCTTTGGTGCTTACAACACCGATATGCTGGCGACCTGTCACCAGTTAGGCGTGACCGAAGTCTACCGGATGGGCGGCGCGCAAGCGGTCGCGGCCCTGGCGTATGGCTGCGACGTGGTGCCGCAGGTCGACAAAATTGTTGGTCCGGGCAACCTGTTTGTCGCTCTGGCCAAGAAGCACGTGTACGGAACGGTCGACATCGATTCGATCGCCGGTCCCAGCGAGGTGATTGTGATCGCCGACGAGACGGCTCGTCCCGATTTCATCGCCGCCGACCTGCTGGCCCAAGCCGAACACTCGCCCGGTTCGGCGATCTTGATTACGTGGCACGAACCTCTGCTAGACGCGGTGCAGGCCGAACTGGAGCGACAAGTCGCGGGGCTGGATCGCGCGGACTTGACGATCGATAGCCTGGAAGCTTTCGCCGCTTTGATTCTGGTGCGGGACGCGGCTCAGGCCTGCGAGTTGACCGACCAATTTGCTCCCGAGCACTTGCACATCCAAACGGCCAATCCGCGCGACCAATTGGCAAACATCCGCAACAGCGGAGCAGCGTTCTTGGGGCATTTCACGCCCGTTGCGCTGGGCGACTATGCGGCCGGCCCCAGCCACGTCCTGCCGACCGGAGGCACCGCCACCTGGGCGGCCGGATTGTCGGCGAACGATTTTCTCCGCAGTGGCAGCGTGATCGAATTCGATTCCCCCGCGCTGGACCAGATCGCCGAGGATGTCGAACGCTTGGCAGCTCGGGAAGGCTTGACCGCTCACGCCGAAAGCGTCGCGCTGCGTCGCTCCGATCGCAACCGTTAATTTCCAAGACAACTCTTTCCTTTCATTGCTCAAAAGCCTTCCCGGATGCCGCCTTCCACTCGCTCCAATCCGTTCCGTCCCGCTCTTGCCAAGATGCAGCCCTACGTTCCGGGCGAGCAACCGCAGGGTGGCAAGTTCATCAAGCTGAACACGAACGAAAATCCGTACCCCGCGCCGCAAGCAGTTGTCGACGCGATCTGCCAAACCGCACAAGCCGGCTTGCAACGCTACCCCGATCCGACGGCCTCTTCGTTTCGACGACGAGCCGCGGAAGTGCTCGGATTGCCCGGCCCCGATTGGATTCTCACCGGTAACGGGAGCGACGAAATCCTCACCATCTTGGTCCGCGCCATGGTCGGCGAAGGCCAACGCTTGCGGTTGCCCTACCCCAGCTACATCCTGTACCGCACCCTCGCCGATATTCAGGGTGCCTGCTGGGAGCAGACGCCATTTGACCCGCAATGGAAATTGCCGGCCGCGTTTGCCGAAGGTGACGAGGAACTACGCTTGGCGTTCTTGCCCAACCCGAACAGTCCCAGCGGAACGATGCTGTCGCCGGCCGAGGTTTTAGAACTGGCCGAGCGTTTGCCTTGCCCATTGGTGGTCGATGAAGCGTACGCTGATTTTGCGGAAACCAATTGCTTGGAACTGGTCCAGCGGAGCGACAAGATTCTGGTCACGCGAACGCTCAGCAAATCTTACGCGCTGGCGGGCTTGCGGTTCGGCTTCGTCGTCGCACAGCCCCAACTGATCTCCGAACTGCAAAAGATCAAGGACAGCTACAACTGCGATGCCCTTTCCATTGCCGCTGCCACCGCGGCGATCAGCAGTACCGCGTGGCTGGCTGAGAATGTGGCCAAGATCAAAGCCACGCGGCAGAAGATGGAGACTCGGCTGGCGGAGATGGGTTTCGAGGTCACTCCTTCGCAAGCGAACTTTGTCTGGTGTCAGCATCCGCACAAATCGCACAAAGAGTTGTACGACCAACTGAAACGCAGCCAAATCTTGATCCGCTATATGAATTTCCCCCAGTGGGGCGACGGGTTGCGTATAAGTGTAGGCACCGAGGATCAGGCCGAGGCGTGTCTGATGCTGTTGTCGCAGATGTAAGCAATGCGCGATCAATAAGTGTCGGGTACCTTTTGTGCGAAGCACCCGCAGGGCGAGTTCCTCGCAAAAGGTACCCGACACTTTTTTGTCGCACGATCCTAAGCACGGAACACGATGTCAAGAAAAACCGAAATCGCTCGCCAGACCGGGGAAACCGACATTCGTTTAGCGATCGACTTGGATGGCCAAGGCGAAGGCAAGCGAGAAACGGGCATCGGATTTCTGGATCATATGCTGGACCTGCTTGCCAAGCACGCGTTGATCGATTTAACCGTGACGGCGACGGGCGACCTGCATGTCGACGACCACCACACGGCCGAAGATGTCGGCATTTGTCTCGGGCAAGCAATCGATCAAGCGCTCGGCAACCGGGCGGGTATTCGCCGCTACGGTCACTTCACCTTGCCGATGGACGAAGTCCTGATCACCTCGGCGGTCGATCTGGGTGGACGCTATGCGTTCGAGTACCGAGCCCCGATCGCCGCGCCCAAAATCGGCAGCTTCGATAGCGAATTGGTGGAGCACTTCTGGCAGAGCTTCGCAGCCAACGCACGCTGCAATTTGCATGTCTTAATGCACTACGGTCGCAATGGGCATCACATCTCCGAAGGGGTCTTCAAAGCCACCGCGCGGGCGATTCGGATGGCGGTCGAAAGCGACCCGCGCAGCGATGCCGTGCCGAGCACCAAAGGGGTGCTGTAAAGCCCGCGTTTGCTGTGCGGCTCTGCTTACCGCTGGAATCGCCGAGCAAGCAGGCGCGATCGGTTTGCGGGCCCTACTGGTAGCTGAGTTCCACGGTAGGTGAGTTCCACGGCGGGCTCTGGTAAGCTACAGCCATTGTGTAGCAGGCGAGCCGCTACCGAACCGCGATCACGTGACGGTTCCGGAAGTTCGGCGACTCGCGGTTTGCTCGCCTCCCACCTTCCTGTTCGCTTTCCTAGGACACCTCCATGCTTACGCTCCCTCGCCTCGCGTCCCAACTGCTGGTCGCCAGCATCGCCTTGACCTTTCTCGGCTCGGCCGGTGCCGCGGATCCCGCGACCGAAAAAACCGGCAAGCTGTATGAACTGCGGTTCTATACAACCCATCCCGGCAAACTGCCCGACCTTCATGCGCGCTTCCGAGACCACACGATGAAGCTGTTCGAGAAACACGGCATGGAGAACATCATCTACTGGAATGTCTCGCAAGGGACCAAGGAAGATGGCGCCGATGCCGACAACATGTTGGTCTACGTCATCGCTCACAAAGACGAAGCGGCCAAAGACGCCTCCTGGAAAGCCTTCATCAACGATCCGGAATGGAAAGCCGTCGCGGCCAAGTCCGAAGAAAATGGCAAAATCTTAGCCAAACGTCCCCGCGCGATCTTCATGCGCGAAGCGGAGTTCTCCGCCATCGACGAACCGGTCAACAAAGACTCCGACGCGCCGGCGCGACTGTGGGAATTGCGGCAGTACAATGACGGGCCCGAACGCGTGCCTCACACCGTGGAACGATTTGGATCGGGTGAAAAGGAACTGTTCACCAAGAATGGCATGGAAACGGTCAAGTTCTGGACCGCGACCGATAACAGTGCTTTCATCTATCTGCTGGCACACAAAAACAAAGCGGCCGCGGAAGCGTCTTGGAAAGGCTTCTTCGCGGACTTTCGAGGCTTTATGGAAGCTTATCGGGCTTCGCACCCGAACTTGCCCAAAGGCCGCGGCAACGGCAACGAAGTCCGGTACCTGGTGCCGACCGATTACTCGCCGCGGAAATAATCTCTTCGTCGATCGAGCAACCGTTCACGGGCCGCTGCTGGCACTCGGTGGGATCACCGCAGTGCCAGCCCCGCGATGGGGACGCAAACTGTCAAGCATTGAACAGCATCAAACGCTCCGCAATCCAGCGCTACTTTTCGACGCTGAACTTGTAGACCGTCGTCTGCGAGTAAGTGTCTCCAGGGATCACCCAGATCGACGGAAAGTCTTCGTGATGGACACTGTCGGGATAGTGCTGGGCTTCCAAGCACAATCCGCTGCGATGTGCGTAGGTCGTGCCACCTTTGCCCGTTTGGCCTTTTAGAAAATTGCCGCTGTAGAACTGGAGCCCCGGTTGATCGGTCAAGACCGTGAGGACGCGACCGTTACTCGGATGACGCAGCGTCGCGACAGGGCGGACGCCGCGGTTTTGACGATTCAGCACCCAGTTGTGGTCGTAACCGATCGCAGCCGTCTTATCGACCGCATCGATCCGCTTCCCAATCACCGTGGGCTGACGAAAATCGAGCACCGTACCTTCGACATCGGCCAGCTCACCCGTTGGAATCAGTTCCTCGTCGGTCGGGGTGTAACGATCGGCATCGATCTGCAACACGTGATCCAAGATCGTCTCCGCGCCGGCTCCGCTTAGATTGAAGTAGGCGTGGTTGGTCATGTTGATCGGTGTCTCCAAGTCGGTCGTCGCCTTGTAAGAGATCGCCAAAGCGTTGGAGTCGGTCAGCGCGTAACGGACCGAGAAATGCACATTGCCAGGAAAGCCCTCTTCGCCGTCGGTGCTGAAGTAACGGAACTCGATGGCGGCCGGCTGGTCGTCCGGAATCGAAGCCTCCCAAACGACCTTGTCCAAACTCTTCGCTCCGCCACCGTGCAGCGTATTGTTGCCATCGTTGGCAGCCAACTTGTAGGTTTGGCCGTGCAGTTCAAACTGGGCCTTGCCGATGCGATTGCAAACCCGTCCCACAGTGCAACCAAAATACTGGTTCGCGTCGGACTCATAGCCCGCCACGTCGTCGAATCCCAACACGACGTCGTCCATCTGGCCTTCGTTGTCGGGCACCAACAGAGACTGCAAAGTGGCACCACGAGTGATGATCTTTGCCGTCATCCCCTTCGCATTGGTCAATGTGTAACGCTCGACCGCCTGCCCGTCCGCCGTCTTGCCGAACGGCTCCGAGGAGACCTCCGCTAGAGCCGTCGCGAGGGGAAACAAACAGAACGCAGGCAGCAACAGCCCAAGGAGTGAGAAACGCATGAGGGGTCTCCGGTTTTCCGAAAAGGGGAGGATTACAAAGTCAATGCGAGGATGAACCTGGCGGGAAAAGGGCCTCGACAGGCATCAAATCTGCAATGAGCAAGATCCGCAATGCAATCGAACCGCTGCAGGAGCGGCCTCTCCGGCCTGCAGCTCTGTCCAGGCAGCAAACGAAACGTGGTGTTTTGAGGCGAAAGGCAATTTTAGCTGCTTTGCGGCGAATAGGTTGCGGATTGCTCGTATCGACACGTAACTTTGCCATTTCCCGGGTGATGGCAAGCAGCAATATTTGGTTTAATACAGCTAACCGGCTCCGCCCAGGAGCAAACCACCCGAACGATTACCTTAAGGATGGATTGATATGGAACGCGGTTTTATTTCAACGCTAGTCTGCTCGGCGGCCTTTGCCATCGCAGCAAGTTTTCCCCTGCCCAGTCAGACACTGCTTGGGCAGGCCCCGGCGGCCGATCTACCGGAGCTTGAAACGGGGGACGCAACCGATCAACCGGTCGCGGTCATTTCGGTTTCGGGGGTGAATGCGGTTGGCGATGCAATGATTTTCTTGGCCGATGCGGCGGGCCAGCCTGCAGCAGGCGGGATGTTTGCTGCGATGGCCAACGGTTTTACTCGTGGGATCGATCCTGATCGCCCGATGGGCATGGTCGTGAAGATGGTTGAAGGAGCACCGTCCCCCCTGTTGTTTGTCCCGTCGTCGGACATCTCCAAGTTTTTGAAAACGATGGAAGGCCGAATCGGCCCCGCGGAAAAACTGGAAGAAGATCCCAACACGATGGTGATCGCCGCCGGCCCCAGTCTGCTCTACATCAAGCAAGCCGGCGACTGGGCGTTTGCATCGCAGGGACGTGACGCCCTCAAGGACCTACCGGAAGATCCGTTGACGCTGCTCGGCGATATGCCGAAGACCTATGACATCGCAGTGCGAGTGAATGTTCAACAAGTTCCCGCGCAGCAACGCGAGATGCTGATCGCGGCGTTAAAGCAAGGCTTTGAAGCCGGCATGGCGCGTCAGATTGCCGGCCAAGGCAGCGATGTCGAAGAAGGCCGCCGCGTCGCCGAATCAACGCTGAAGCAACTCGAAGCCGAAATTCAGTTTACCGATTCATTGCTGTTTGGTTTTTCGGTCGATACCGAGCGAGCACGTATGTTTGTCGACATTGCTTCAACTGCCACCGAAGGGAGCGACACGGCGGAGATCTATAGCAACACGATTCCCCTCCCGTCAAAATTCGCTTCGGTGATCGACCCCAATGCGGCAGCCTACTACCACGCTTCGCAATCGGTCAGCCCTAAAGCCGTTGAACGAATGCGGAGTTCGCTGGAACAATCGATGCAAGTGCTGCGAGGTCAAATTGCCAATGAAGAAAACCTGAGTGGGCCGCAGAAAGATGAAGTCATCAAGGTGGTCCGTCGTATTGCGGACCTCGGAATTGCGACAATCGAAGAAGGCAAAGTCGACATGGGGCTGAAGATTGACCTCGAAAGCGGTCGGCTGAAGATGCAGGGCGGTGCTTTCGTGGCCGACGGAACCAAAATCGCCGACATGCTGAAAGAACTGGCGGCTCAGTTGCAGAACGATCCGCAAGCTCCGAAGTTTTCGTTTGACGAGAGCGAGTACAAGGAAGTGACTTTGCACTCGATCGTTGCCAACATCAGCGATGACAAGGCTCAGGAGGTCTTGGGTGACGAACTGGTCGTCAAGTTGGGCACCGCCAGCGATGCGGTCTACTTTGCTGTGGGCGCCGATGCCGAAGCGAGTTTGAAGGCGTTAATCGATTCCGCTCCTTCGGATGAAGCGGGCACCAAGCGACCACTCGGTCAATTCTACATGGCATTGGCGCCGTTCATTCGCATGGTCGATCGCATCGACTCCAATGATGTCGTCACCGCAATGCTGCAGGCAGCCACCAATAGCGAAGAAACCGATCGCGTGCTGCTGATCACCAATCCGATCGAGCGTGGCCAAGCGATGCGTTTGATCATCGGTGAAGGTATCTTGCGTGCCGCCGGAGCCGCCGCCGTGGCAGCACAGCAGCAGCAAGCTCCCGCAGGCTTCTAAATCCCTGTTGGCCAATCGGACATCTAAGTCCGAGGAACCGACATCGGGAACGGTTAGCATCGGGAACGGTTAGCATCGGGAACGGTTAGAAATTGCTCGGTGCGATTGGGGGCATCCTCTCTCCTGGGGGAGGATGCCGCTGGTGATCGCTCGACACCCCGTTTGACAGGCCCGGCGGACCCGATAAGATTCGTGGCAGCGATTGGAAACGCCTTTTCAAGAGGCCGACCTGATTGCCTCGCGATCAGTCGCTGGGAACCTGATGGCGATTTCACGAAGTGTCGGCACTTGCTCTCTTTCGCGGCGTCTCGGAGCGGACGCGAAACGTTCAGCGACAGCGAAAAAGAGATTCAGCGAAAAAGAGAACCAGAGATAAATTGCCTGGCGGTGGCGGCCCTTGCGATGGGGAGCCGTGAACCTGGTCAGGCCTTAACTGGAGCAGCCATAAGCGGGGTACCTTTGTGTGAGGGTCGCCTCCGGCGGGCAGTTTGTCTCTTCTTGGCGACCATTCGCCACAACTTATGAACGTACCCACCGGTGGCTTGCACCGCGAAGACGGTATAATCTCATGCGAGTCGCACCGCTGACGGGCCTCGACTCGCCTCTTGAAAATTGTTCGCAATCGAGTGGAGCGGCCTTGTCCGCCCGAAAGTTATGCCTGATTCCGTGGCTGAAAACGCCCTCTCTTCAGATAAGTATGTCGTTGTTGCACGGCGGTACCGCCCGAAAAACTTTGCCGAATTGGTCGGGCAAGGCCACGTGGGCCAAGCGCTCAAGAATGCCATCGAAACCAATCGTGTGGGACACGCATACCTATTCACCGGCGCCCGTGGGGTAGGCAAAACCAGCACGGCGAGGATTTTTGCCAAAGCCCTCAACGCTCCCGGCGGCCCTACGGCAACGCCCGACAGCGACAGTGATGTCAGTCAAGCCATCGATGCGGGAGAGGATGTCGATGTACTGGAAATCGACGGGGCCAGTAACCGTGGGATCGATGAAATTCGCAGCTTGCGCGCCGGCGTAGGAGTGCGTCCAAGTCGCTCGCGATTCAAGATTTATATCATCGACGAAGTCCACATGCTGACGCAGGCAGCTTTCAACGCACTGCTCAAAACGCTGGAAGAACCGCCCGAACACGTCAAGTTTATCTTTTGCACCACCGATCCGGAAAAAATTCCGATCACCGTTCTCAGTCGCTGCCAACGCTTCGATTTCGCTCCGGTGCATACCGACGAAATCATGCAGCGACTGCGAGAGATCGTCGACGCGGAACAGACGCCCGCCGACGACGAAGCATTGCGGTTGATCGCGCGACGCGCCGCCGGTTCGATGCGAGACAGCCAGTCGTTGCTCGAGCAGGTACTCAGTTTCTCCACCGGCACCCTGACCGTGGCGTCGGTACATTCGATGCTGGGCACCGCCGACGACGAACGCTTGCAAAAACTGACCACGGCACTAATCGCCCGGGACGCAAAGTCGGCGCTTGAACAAGCCGATGCAGCGATCTTGGCGGGCGTCGATGCGGGGCAATTGGGCGAGCAGTTGCTGGGGCACTTTCGTGATCTGCTGGTGGCCACGGTCGGATGTGAACCGCAAATGCTGCGTTACTGTAGCGAGAGCATGCACGACGAACTAAAACAGCGCGGTGCGGCCTGGGGGGTCGCAACCGTCTTGGCAGTGGTGTCCTTATTGGACCAGACGCTGGTGCGAATTCGACAAAGCGTCCATGGACGGGTGCTGCTGGAAGCGGCGCTGATTCAGATCTGTCAGCTTCCCGATCTGCAACGGTTCGCCGATGTCCTGGCGGGTATCGAAACCAAGCGACTGGGTAGCGCCGCTGGCGAAAAAAAAAACGTTAAATCGCTGACCCCTGGGGCTATTGCTGCACAGCCACCCCCTGCCCCCCAGGACCCCCCCCCCCTTCAGACCCGACCGGTCGCGACCGCTGACACGTCGACGGCGCCGAGCAACTCCGCCGTCGCTGCTCCGGTGCGCCAGCCGCACAGCGCCACGCCGCCCGGCAGCAAAGTGGGCACCAATGGGACGACTGCGCTCTCTTCCAGCAGCCCCCCAAAGGACAAGCCGCCCCCTTCAGAACCCGCTAACGCGAAGGATCCCGCCCCTGCACAGGCCGTCCCCCAGGCAGAGCCGCGAGCAGAATTGCCGACGTCCTACCCTCCCACGCAGTGGACCGACGCGGGCGTTCAGCAATTATGGAAGTTAGCTGTGGCCCGGCTCGACGACCTGACAGCCGATCTAGCACGCCAATTCAGTAAAATCGAACTGATTGAACCCGGAAAAATCCGTGTACTTTTCCCAGCAGACCTTAAGTTAACGAAGAGCCGTTGCGAGAAGCCTGAACAGAAAAGTAAACTAGAGGATGCGGTGAGTGCTGTTGCGGCACGGCATGTGCTCTTGGAGTTTGGCTCAGACCCAACGGCGGTGTCCAAGCCCATCGCTGCGGCGCCTAGCACATCGAGTGAGCGACGGCAGAAGCACCGCGAACTGCAGACGCACCCGATGGTGCAGAAGTGCATGGAGATTTTTGATGCGGAAGTTGTCCGGATCGATGAACCAAGACGGTAAGGCCAGTACAAAGGACGTTGATGTTTAAGCTCGGAAATATCGCTTCGATGATGGGCGGCTTGCAAAAGCTACCGCAAGCGATCACGGAAATGAATGACCGATTGCGCGACGAGCGATTCGAAGTCAGCGCCGGAGATGGTGCCGTGGTGGCTGAGTTCAACGGCATCGGAGAGATGCAGTCGATCACGTTTGACAGTTCTTCACACGGCAACGAGACCTTGCAGCAGTGGGTGCTCGAGGCATGTAACGAAGGTCAAGCAAAAGCCAAACAGATGTATGGTGAGGCGATGAAGGATTTGGCCAATGAATTGAATTTGCACAACATGCCAGGCATGGATGGTGCCCTCGCTTCCCTTACCGGTGGGCAGTGACCGGTGTTTGCTGAAGAATCGGGTGCCGTTGTCGACCTGGTGCAGCAGCTTGGCAGGCTGCCGGGAATCGGGCGCAAGACGGCCGAGCGGCTGACCTATCACCTACTGAGGGTCCCCAAGGCGGAAGCGCTGCGACTGGCCGACGCGATCACGAACGTTCGTGAAAATGTGCGGTACTGTGACATCTGCTTTAATTTGTCGGAAGGGCCGAGTTGCGAGATCTGCAGCAATGTTTCGCGCGACAACACACGTCTCTGCATCGTCGAACAACCGCGGGACTTGATGTCGTTGGAACAGTCGGGAGTCTATCGCGGCATGTACCACGTGCTGCTTGGCCGCATCGCGCCGCTCGATGGTATTGGTCCCGACCAACTGACGATCGATCCGCTGGTCGATCGAGTCCGCACGGGCAATTTCCAAGAAGTCATCATGGCGACTAACCCGACCCTCGAAGGGGACGGGACTTCGCTGTTCATATCAAATTTGCTGAGCGAATTTCCCGTGGAGGTGACCCGCCTGGCGCGCGGCATCACTTCGGGCAGCGTACTGGAATACGCAAACAAAGAAATTTTGGCGGATGCCCTCACCGGCAGACAAAAACTTTAGATCCTCACCCTCCGTGACGTGTCGCTGGCCGATGCCGTCGCGTTCACCATTTTCTACTGGAGTACACTCTGATGCGCATGTCGATGGGCCTCGATGCCCGGCAATTGCAAGTTCAGAAAATTGCGCCTCGAATGATCCAGTCGATGGAGATTTTGCAACTGCCCATGCTGGCGTTGCAGGAACGAATCGAGAGGGAAATGAACGAGAATCCGCTGCTGGAACAACTCGAGAGCGACCCGATGGCTCCCGACGAATCGGATGACTCGGACCTCCCTTCCAATGACACGCGAGCGGAAACCGAAAAAGAATTGGTTGTCGATAATGATCACGACAACAAGGATGACTTCGAACGCTTGCTGAATATGGATAGCGAGCTGCCCAATACGTTCGACGATTCGTTTCGGCGTTCGTCCAACCGGATGCAGGATGATGCCGATCGTCGACATGATCTGATGGCTAATGCCGAAATGCGGCCAGAGTCGTTGAACGATTTCTTGCTGCATCAGTTAGCGGAAATGGACATCGACGACCGAGTCGAGCAAATGGCCGAACGGATCGTCAGCACGCTCGATGCCCGTGATGGGGGCTACCTGCGTATGCCACTGAACGATTTGCTGACGTCCAACCACTCCAAAGAAGATCTCGAACTGGCTCAGGAGGCTCTCGCTCTGGTGCAGTCCCTTGAACCGGCAGGCATCGCCGCTCGTGACTTGCGCGAGTGCCTGTTGCTTCAGCTCCAACCCGAGCTGCCGTACTACGACGAGATGAAAACGCTGATCAGCAATCATCTGCAGGACTTGGCCGAAAACCGCATGCCGGCCATTCAACGCAAGACGGGCTTTACGATCGAAACGATCCAAGCCGCACGCGAAACGATGCACAAACTGAACCCGAAACCGGGCAACGCGTTCACCAAGACCTACGTCCCTACCGTCACGCCCGATGTGATTGTCGAACAGGATGAAGACGGCGAATACAAAGTTCGCTTGGATGATGATCGCGTACCGCGGTTGTTTATCAGCGAGTACTACCGAACGCGGCTTCAAGATCCCACCAGTACGGTCGAAGAACGCGAGTTCATCAAAAAGAAAATCAACGGTGCACAGTGGTTGATTGATTCAATCGAGCAACGACGCAGCACGCTGACAAAGGTCGCACAGGCTATCGTCGAGCACCAGAAACGCTTTCTCGATGAAGGCCCCGAGGCGATCGAGCCGCTGAAGATGCAGCAAATCGCCGATCGAGTGGGCGTTCACGTAACCACGGTCAGTCGCGCGGTGGACGATAAATGGATGCAGACGCCGCGGGGCATTCTGCCGATGAAACGCTTCTTCGTCGGTGGCACCCAAACCGACGATGGCGAGGACGTTGCCTGGGACACAATCCGGCTTCGATTGCAGGAATTGATCGACAAGGAAGACAAGAGCAACCCCTGCAGTGATGAACACCTCGTGGAAGAACTTCACAAGGTCGGCATGACGGTCGCACGACGAACAGTGACGAAGTATCGCAAGAAGATGGGCATCCCCAGCAGCCGCCAACGACGCGACTGGTCGTTGGTCAAGAAATAACCCGGCTGCATGCTTATAAGTTTAATGCAGTGCTCGCTCGAGCCGTTGAAGCTCGTATGCCAGGTCTCCGAACCGCGCCGGCCAATCGGTCTGCCTGAGTTTTCGTAGCGTTTGGCGAGCTTCGGCATGCTGCCCTTCGTGCAATTGAGCTTGAGCCAGACGCAGCCATCCGGTCGGTTCGAGGGATCGTATTTCGGCCACACGCTGCCAATGCTTTATCGCATCGGTCCAGCGATCATTCGATTCACGTATTTCAGCCAATGCCTGATGGTGTTCGGCTTCGTTGGGGGCCGCTTCGACAATGGTCGTCACCGCACGCTCTGCCCATTCGGGATCGTCGGCCAATCGCATGGCCAGTTGGCGATAGCGATCTAAGTTGTGGCGTTCAAAATCGATCAGGACCAGCAACTGCTTTGTCGCAGCCTCCTGCCGTCCTGTCATATCGAGCACATCCATCAGCTTTTCATGCGTCGCGATGTCGTACGGTTGCAGTTCCAGCGCCGCTCGCAACTGAATGATCGCGAGTTCCGGCTGTCCTCGCTCGGCGAGCAGAAACCCGAGTTGTTGCCGGAGCAGCGGATTATCTTGCCCCACTTCGGCGACCTGTTGGTTCCATCGTTCGATGAAGGCATCCAGATCCTTCGAGACATCAAGCACCCCGCGCAAACGATTCTCAAAATCACGGCGTTGGTGTGCCTCGCGGCTCCAGACAACAATCGCCGCCGAAGCGGAATCGACCGCTTGCCAGGTATCTCCGACCGCCGCCAACGCATCGGCCCGATCGGCGTAGTAACGCGACAGGTAGAGGTTGCTCTGTTGCGCATTCTGAGGCGTTCGCTTGTGCATCGCGATCGCCTGCTGAAAGTACCCTGCGGCCGCTGCAAAAGCCTTGTTTTTCAAACAGGCGGTGGCTAGGCCTGCGATCATGCCTTCGGTCCAGCGGTCGGCTTGTCGAAAGTGTTGGTCGGTTTCGGCCAACAGCGTTTGGAACGCCGCCTCGCGATCCGTTTGATGATAGGCTGTCAGCAACTCTGTGCGATGCCTCAGGTCGTTCGGTCGGCGAATTACTAAGGATTGCAAAATCGGTATCGATACTTCGTACTGCTCGGTTTCATGCAAGTACTCGATCAAGTCATTTTGCTGCTCCGTCGCCAGCACGCTTTCGCGATAAGCCGCCAGCATGATTTCCGCGGCTCGCTCTGGCCGTCGGAGATCATCCGCAAAATACCTCGCCACCCGTGCGACGACTCGCCGGTCGTCGCGATACATCTCGTGAACCGATTCGGCCACTTCCGCAAACCGCTCGGCCTTGGCTGTCCAAAACCAACCAGCGTTACCATACGCATAACGGTTGGCGCTCAACCCGCCGGCCAAGTCTCGTTCCAACTGCTTCAGCACTAGATCTAAAAATTTTGCCGCCGTCTCTTCAGGCAGTTCACCCAGCTCTTCCCGCCAGCTTGCAAGTTTGGAACCATGCTGCTGCCACACTCCGCGATTGCTGTATTCAAGCGATGGCGGGGAGTCGTTTTGGCGTTCCACCAGCCAGGCAAAGGCTACGGCTTTGCCTGAAACTTGCAGCAACATCCCCGAAACTTCGCGAAGGATTTCCTCGACATGCAGCGTTTGCTTCGCCAACAGATCGGGCACCGTTTGATCGGCGAATGCTCGCACGTCGGGCCCTAAACGCAGGTAGCCCTTATCTGCCGCCGCCTTAAACAACGCGCAATACTGCCGCGCAATGGCCAGCCTGTCTGCATCCCGATCGGCCACTGCCCGTTGCTCCTCCAATGCCGCCAACAGATTGGCATAAAGTGCCTTGCCTGTACCAAGGGAGACCTGTCCGTCAAACTTCAATGCTCGAATGCACGTCGCCAAGCGGCGATGCGCAAAAGCACGTTGCTGGCTGGCGTCGGAAGAAGCCTCCTCGGCGTTGGCCAGAAAGGTCTCGGCGTCAACAAAGCGATGAACCGTTTCCAGCATGCTGACATACTCAAATGCAAATCCATTGGCCGACCTTGGCAAACCGTCCGGATGAGCAGCGCTGTAGGCTCGCAAAGCGTTCTCCCACCACTCCAGACCGGCTTGTTGATCTTTGTTCTCCCAGGCGTAGGACCGGGCGATCTGCCAATCGATGCGCAAGCGATCGTCGGAGCCCGGGGATGTTGCATCGCGTAGGCGTTTTAACAATCGTATGCGTTCGGCGGTTAACGCTCTCGGCTGAGCCCCTTGTAACATCTGCAGAAACGTGGTCATCCGTCGGACTTCGCCATCCGCCCATTCATCCTTGAACGCTCGCTGCAAAGCCGCGATAGCGCGCTCGACATGCGGCTCCGGCTGCTCCAGTAACGTTGCGGCTTGCCGCGCAACAAGCACCTCCAACAGATCGAGTGCACGGCGATCGACAGGTGAACGGTTCGCTTCGCGGGCAGCCTTCAGACTGCGGAGGATGGTGTCTGCAGTGGCTTCCTTTTCGATGCTGGACAACACGTGATTTTGCAACGCGACGAGAACTTGATAGATCTCCTGTTCCGTCCGCCCCAGTACAATCGTTGGCAATTCTTGCAACAGACGAAAATCGCGTGAGGCTTCGTAGAAGGATTGAAGAAAGTGCAGGTAGTTCTCCGGCTGGTTTGTCTTGGCAAACAAAGCCTGAATAGCGAACAAAACCTCCTCGTCCAACTCGGTCGTCCGCAAATCCGATGCATTGTTCTGTTGGTTCAGCCTCCACTGTAAACGTGCGTATAACTCTCCATCTTGCATCTGGGCAAACCGTTTAACCCGTGTCCGCTCATAAGCCGAGCGTTGATCCATCACCAAGTACCAATCCGCCAGCATCGCCCAGTCCGCGGGACGGAGTCGGATCGACGACGAGGCGGCGTTCAGCAAAGCAATGGCCTGTTCCAACTGCCCCACTTCGGCTGCCAAGCGGGCCGCTACCAATTGCCAGGCACTAGGCAAAGGATCGGCTTCGATCCATTCCCGAAGTTTCTGCTGCAGCAGCTCGGGCTGATCCAACACGATCAGCCAATCGTGTTGCCGCTTGCGCCAGCTCTCCGCCACGTCCCCATCCAGTTGAGCGCCAGCTTCCAGATAACGCGACAATCGTTCCACTAATTCGGGCGTCGCATTCGCCCGCCCCGCTAAGTAGGTGATGATGGCAAGTGCACGCCGACGGCGATGCACACGACCATAGGCCGCGGCCGCCTCCGCTTCGTCCGCCACACCATCCACGTTAACGTCCAGCGTGCCGCCATCCGGCTTGTCTCCCAACAACTGCCAGCAGGATGCGATCACCGATTCGATACTGTGTCCACGTTTCACGTCGAGATCCATTTTCTCGATTCGCACCCAAGCCGCTAGCTCGCCATCACCTTCGGAATGCATTGCCAACGTCTCGGCCACACCTGCCAGCGCGGCCTGCCGAGCGGCTTCGATTTTTTTCACGTATTCGTTGCGAGTCAGCTCGGGAGCCGTGGGCCGTTGATGAATCTGTCGCAAATCGTGCTGCAGCCGTCGTTCCAGCATCGAGTCAACAAACAGGATCAAATCCGCAACCTGGATGGATACTCGCGCCCACGGACTCGTCGTATCGCCAAGCGAATCCAGCAACGCCGCAGCTTCGCGTTCAATGGCCAGCTCCCAAGGCTGGGCAAGTAACAGGGAAAAGAGTCTTTCACGGAGGTTTGCGGCATCGCGATGACGCAGTTCTCGGTCGGCTCGCTCGATCCGTGTTCTGAGGAACGCCAACAGGCGGCTAGTCCCAAAGCGTTGGCGTTCAATCATCTCGATCGCGGTCGCGAGGTGGGATCGCTCTAGATCGCTGGCCACCTCCCAGCGACTTCGCAGCGCGTCGACTACCCGCTGCCAATCTGCATCCGAAACCGCTTCAAGCCTCAGCGTCCAGCCCACAAACCGCTGCGTGAACTCTGCGTCGAGTTGTTCAATATCGTCCTGCAAGTGTCTGTGGATCTCCCCCAGCAACCGCTCCGCTGCCAACGAGTTACTAAAACTCGATTGCTGGATTATCTGCACAGAGACATCGTTGTGGTGCGGACTTTCCAAGAAAAAACGAGCCGTTTGCGCAAGCGGGGCGAACCACTCACGGTCGATCGTATAGCGGTGCATCTGATAGATACGACCGGTCGCGTAGCGAATCGCGGCCTCCAGCTTGCTCAGCACGTCGCCGGGCAAGGGGCCCGCGACCTGACTTTGTTGGAGCCACTGCAAAGCCAATGCGTCGGCCTGCTCGCTCCGCTTCGCCAGCAACAATGCCGACAGATATTGATCATAAACCGTTCGTGTTTCCGGTTCGGTCGCCATCCACTCCTCGAGAAACGTCACCAACCGATCGGCTTGACCTTCGTCGCGCAGCAAGGTTGCCATCTGTGATCGGATGGTTTCCGAGGGAACGCCCATGGGACGGGACGCCAACTGTTTCTCCAGCCACTCATAGGCTGCGGCTTGCTGGCCAGCGCGCACTAAATCCTGCGCATAGATGATCTGAGCTCGGTCGTCCCATGGCATCTGCTCGGCCAGTTCCTGCTGCAATGGCAGCGCTTCTGGTTGGTGTCTCATACGCAGCCAAGTCGCGCGCTGTTGCTTCCAGTCATTGACTACCGAAGCGTCTCTCTGTTGCCGCACAAAGACGCCTTGTAACGCGTCGATCATTCGCAACGCCTCCGGTGCATCGCCGAGCTGGCTGGTTTGGTCGATCAGGAACGATGCCAAGTAGCGTTCATGCGGATCGGAGTTTGCTACCAACTTTGTTGCTTGGGAGCGATAGATCTCGAGTGCCTCGCGATGTTGACGCGTCGTTCGCGACACCGCCGCCTCCAACCAAGGGAGGCACGGTTTCGCCGATGCAAGCCTTTTGAAATGGGTCCAGTGGTACAGCAGCTCTTTCCAATCTTGGACCACCGACGCGTCGAGCATCAGCAACATCCGGTCCTGGAGCGACTCATTGCCGTTTTGGATCGCGATGCGTGCAGCTCGCACCGACGGCATGCTGTGAGTCAATAACAAACCCGTTGTAGGATCGGGTAGCTCCGCAGCAAACCGCTGCGCTACCGCGGCCGCTTCCAGCACCGTCACCTGCTGCCGGGTCTCGCTGGTTCGCTGCCCCTCGGCGTTCCACTGTTCGATGCTTTGCGGCCACCAAAGGTTCTTGTGCTTGACGTGGTCCGCATAACGAGTGGTTTGAGCTGGCCGTTCGTCGCTGGTCGTTTCGTACCACTGCTCAATGGAAACAATGTATCCCGGTTCGCTCTGGATCGTGATGCGAGTACGTCGACGCGGGGCTCGGCGGTGGGTTAACCACACCGCCACCCGACCTTCCCCAGCAGCCTCGATACTCGCTTCAAAGTCGGCATACTGTGCCAACGCATTCGCGGTCGCCAACGGGCGCTCACCCACAGTCTGCGACCTCACGTCTGCTAATACGGAAGGGCGTGTCATTCCAAGGGAGAACGCGCGCGAGTAAACACCGCGCTCGTCTGCCGTCGCCCAGTGGACGATCGTATCGGAGGCAGGCGACCGGCTAACCGACAACCATCGCCCGGCCGCAGCGAGTTCGGTGATCTCGCTTGTGTGCGTGACACGCTCCCAAGCAGGATCAAGATTCCGCGTGTTCCGTCGCACGGCTAGCCCCGCCGACGACTCGGCGTCCTCCGCAAATTCGCGACCAAGGATCGAATTGAGCAACGCAAGCGCGGCCTCCGAACCGGTTGGCCTTGCCTTCGCCGGCTTCTGCGCGGGCGGCGGCAGCGAGGGCATGAGCGACTGCAAGGCGAGCGTAAACGAACCGTCATGTCCTGTCGGTACAACGCGACGGAAGGAATCTTTACGGTCAAGTGCGGAACGAGCAAATCCACTGGGCGCGTCCCCTGAAATCCGGCCCCCAAACATTGCCCCGAAACTTGCTGACTCCTTGTTCCTCAGGCTGAAGGCACCCCAGTCTTGATCGAAGCCGACCGGCATGGAAGCCGCTGGCACGAACGCTCCCTGCGATTGTTCGTCAATCGAATCGAACGCGCGTCCGTTGGTCCGCTGGCTCGCCGCCTCCTCGTACTCAACGTCTTCACTAACGCCGCGTCCAAGTGCCTGCCCATCCAACGACCATAACGTGATGGACTTGTCCGCCAATCGAGCAAACCCGCCGCCGCCCAT
>CAYZHQ010000067.1:14080-30730 GCA_964477385.1 uncultured Pirellulaceae bacterium | reverse complement strand
CCCGCGACCAAGGAATTATGAGTTCCCTGCTCTAACCGACTGAGCTACTGGCCCTGGTGGGGAGAACCTTGTGAGGGCTCTTGGTGTTGCCAGTTTATACGACTTTTAGCGCTGGTCGTAGGGTCCCGCTGCCGAGGATTCATCGGGTGCTGGAAGAGGATGTCCGAAGAGGGCGATCTCGTCTAGCTTCCCCTCTAGGTTGGCTTCGTTGTCACTGCGGCCGCCGAAGAAAAACAGGGCGCTCGGTGCACGAATCGCTCGGTCGACTTTGGCTTCGATCTCGGGTTTGGCAGCCCCGTTCAAATAGACTTGTACTTGCTCGCCGTCTCGCACCAAGGTGACTCGATTCCAGCTCCAACGCGTCAGCGGCGTGTTCCCGACGTGCAGGCTGCCCTGCCCTGCTCCGCCGCTGCCGTCACTCACGCCTCGGCCTTGCTGAAAGATCAAGCAACCGGGTTTCGTTGCCGTTCCACCGATACCGAGGTGATCTCCGTGGGCCGAGAGGGTGCGATCGTGATCGCGTGAAAAGAACCAGCCGGTCGTGTCGCGGGCGTCGTTCGGCATCCCATTCCAAATCCACAAGTCGACGCTGTAGGAATCGCCCACCTCGGGCATCCGAGCTCTCAAGCGGCCGCCCGCGAAGTGGGCCGCGCGATTGCGAGCATCGGCTGCGGGACTCGTCTCCAAGGGAGGACCGTCGAGAAAAAAGACCACCCCGGGTTCATACACCGCATCGCGATGTTGCGGCGTAGTGTCGCGCGCATGCGGTCCGCTCAACTCATCCAAGCGCCAAAACGCCAGCGGCTTCTGACGCAGGACTTCCTCCGCCGCGTCACTCAGCGGCACATCGTGGACGCGCCGCGGTTGCTGCGTCACCTGCTCTAGTAACTCCAAGGCTGCGGCGGTGATTTTGGGTTCGGCGGTGATTTCCAAACCTGCCGAACGAGCCGGCCAGGTGTTGTAACCGCCCAACCGATGCTGCTCCGGTGGCGGGATATAGCCATCGCCGCCATTGGCCAGCTCGATCACCATCGTCTGCCGCAGGGGGCTTTGCAATTTCAGCTTCAAACCGGTGATGGCATACGTTTCATTGGGCGTGGTCGCGATGGCAATGTCGCCGATGCGAACCGCTTGCACAACGACTTCGGTGGCTTGCATTTCGTGCAACAGGATTTGCTCGCGCGCATACACATCGGCTTGGCTGGTGGGGAGTTGACCTTCAGCCTGAGCCTGGCTCTGGAACTGTTCCATGCGTTGCCGTGCCCACTGCAGGAGGCCGGCATCGGGCACCCGGTAGCGAAGCGGCAAACGACGCTCGGCCATCGCCAGCGTCGCGTCCGCGTCGTACTCGATCTGTTGATAAGCCTGCATGGCGATTTCCACGAGTCGCTCGGTGTATTCGTTGATCGACAGCTCTTCGCGTTCTTCGGGCGGCAACGAATAGTCGCGCCGCCAGATGTCTCCGCTGCAGCCGTGCGACATCAAAGCCACCGGAGCGAGGGCGTCTTTTGCCGGAGTCGCACCGGCGGACAGGCGGGTTTGCACCGCATTGCAGAACAATCCGAAATAGTCGGCGCTGATCGGTTGGTCTCCGAAATAGTGCATTGAAAAATTCGCCAGCACCGCGATCGGTTGACCATCGAGTGATTGAAAAGCGATCACAGACAGTTCGGGGTCTTCCGGTCCCGATGGTCCGACGACGTCATCCCAGTTATTCGCAGCGTGCATGTTCGCCCGCACGGTAGGATTTCCAAACGGATCGTCGACCACACGATCACTACGTCGAATCCAACGCCGCAGGGCGGTGTAAGGTGCCGCATCGCCACTGCCAAACCCAACGCTTGCGGGGCGCAAGTTGGCTTCCGCCTGGGCAATTGCCTCGGCCAGTTTCTCGCGGAGAAAGGAGATGTATGCGGTATCGGCATCGGTCCCCAGCGCGCCCATACAAGACGGCGCGGTGTGGGTATGCGTGGCTGAAATGAGCATCCGCTGCGGCTGAATCTGTGTTCGCCTAGCCGCCAACTGCTTGGCATCATCGAGCAACGGTCGCGGCAGCATGCAACTGTCGACAACCACGATCGCCAAACGCTCCTGGCCGTCGTCCAGCACGATCGCTCGCGCCGACACAGGCGTGTGGATTTTGGTGGCGCTGCGGCTGGCGAAACCGCCGTTAACCAACACCGGAAAGTTCGGCGGCGAGACATCAACGACGGTCGCACCGACTTGTAATTCGGCCAAGGCGGGAATCGCCTGCAGCATCAGCAAAGGCGTCAAGAGAAGGCGGAATCTGCAGCGCATGATCATCCCCAAGTTGAAACGGTTATTTGGAAAGCGAAAAAATGAAAGTCTGCCACTGCAGTCACAAAGGTGGTAGGCGACGGCCAGCGAGAGACGAATCGGTCAGTTATTCGAGCGACAACGAATCACAGCCAGCCAGTCGGAACCCGCCTGATCGGCTTTGCTCGCACTAGCTTTGCTCGCACTAGCTTTGCTCGCACTAGCTTTGCTCGCGTTGGCTTTGCTGCTCGGCGGGGCGAGACCTTTGTTACAGACCGTGTGCGTCGCAGCGGCACCGAGCAAAACGGGATCGAACATTAGGAACTGCCTGGGGACAAGATGGAGGAGAGAGAAGTCACAAAGGTGGGAGGCGGGAAGCTCAAAGCATAGATTGCCGGCCGAGCGTATACAAACAAGTGGGTGGGGTGTGTCCGCAAGGGTGCGGAATTGCGATACGATGGGCGAATGCCAGACCCCCTGCCCTCGCCGATCGGAGTTCGCAATCGGGACACCAACACCGAGCAGCATCTGTTGCGGCGTTACCCTGCGATCACGCTTTCCATGGCGGCGGCGGCAGGCATCCACGGCGGCGTGTGGTCCTGGCCCTTTGCACTGTTCGCCATGCTGGTGGCGATCGTGCTGGCGGGCGTCTCAAAACGGAGCGGCGTGCCGCGACTGGGTTGGATCGCGGCACTTTGCTGCGTTGCGGCAGGATTTTGCCTACACAGTTCCCAGCAACAGCAAGCGGTCGTCCGGGCATCGCTGAACCATCATCTTCGCGAAATGTGGCAACCGGCCGTCATGCGGTTGGTGATTGACAGCCGAGTCGAGCGACGGCCGAGTGCGTTGGCGAAGTTGCGGCGAAGCGGACCGCAATGGCAATCGATCTTCAATGCACACGTCACGGAACTTCGCGTGGGAGCCGACTGGCAACCGGTTGCCGGCGGCGTGAGAGTGAACGTGGACGGCGATGCGACGGCGTTTCTTCCTGGCGACGAAGTCGAAGTGCTGGGTAACATTCAAGCGATTCCACCGCCACGAAATCCCGGCGCACCTGACATGCGTCCGGTTTATTCGGCGCGTCAGCAACAGGGTCGAGTGAGCGTCGACTCGGTCGCTCAACTGCGGCGACTGGGCAGTCAATTTCAACTTCAGCGACCATTTGCCGCGTTTGGCTCCACTGGCGAAAAAATCTTACTCCGGTTTATGGGAGACGACTCCGGCCCCTTGGCGGCGGCGCTCGTGCTGGGACGACGCGAGGCGGTTGATCGCCGCCAACGCGACCGGCTGCTTGAAACGGGGACCGCCCATCTGCTGTCGGTCAGCGGCTTGCACCTGGGGATGGTGGCGCTGGCAACGTCGTGGTTGTTGGTGCTGAGTAACCTAACGCTCAACAAACAGTACCTGATCATATTGACGGTCTGTATTTTGTATGCGGCGCTGACCGGAGGGCGGCCGCCGGTGATGCGAGCGGCGTTGTTGGTCGGTGCCGTCCTGCTGGGCATGTGGTCAGGGCGGATGGTGCATCCCTTGAACGCGCTGGCGCTGGCGGGATTGTTGCTGCTGGTCTGGAACCCTGCCAACCTCACCCAGATCGGCGTGCAGTTATCGTTCTTGGCGGTGGCGACGCTGATCTTTGCCAGCCGAAGTGTTTCGGCGCTGACAGCAGCCGGTCAAGCCGAAGATCCACTGGATCGTCTCATCGACGCGCGGTTGGGATCGACGCGCAGAATGTTCCGTGTGTTGGGCCGCAAAACCGTGGTCGCTTTCCGCTTTAGTTTTTGGGTCTGGGCGGTCAGTGCGCCGCTGGTGTGGTACCAGTTTCACATCGTCTCGCCGATTTCGATTCTGGCCAACGTGCTGCTGGGGTTACCCTTGATGCTCGCTTTGATCGCCGGCTTGCTGGCTGTCGTCGTCGGCGTCCTCTGGGCTCCTTTGGCGGCCGTCCCCGCCGCGATCTGCGACGCCAGCCTGGCGATCATCACGACCATTATTGACGCCTTGGCGAGCCTCCCCGGCGGTCACCATTGGCTGCCCGCTCCGCCGAGCTGGTGGACGCTTGCCTTTTACCTAGTTCTCGCTGGCGGTTTGCTGCTGCCTAAAGCGTGGCCCCGAGTCAAACTGCTGCTCGGCTGGAGTGTGATTTGGCTGATCATTGCGTTGCCGTTGGCGACCGTTTATCGCAGCGACTACCAATACGGTTTATCAGAACATTCGCTGGAAGCCACGTTTGTCGACGTGGGACATGGCACCAGTGTGCTGATGCGGCACGGCGACGGCAGGGTGTGGCTATACGACTGCGGACGCTTAGGCGATCCGGCCGAAAGCAGCCGGCCGATCGAATCGGTCTTGTGGGATCGCGGCATCGTCCGGCTTGACTCGATTGTGGTCTCGCACGCCGATTCCGATCACTACAACGGGCTGCCGGGATTACTGCGGCGGTTTCATGTCGGCCAGATAATCACTCCGCCGGGCATGCTGGACACTCCCGAACCGGGCTTGAACGACGTCCGCGCTGCGATTCAACAATCGGGCGTTCCCGTGGTCTCGGTACACGCCAACGTCCCGCTGTATGTCCGCCATGATACTTCGCCCATGGCCGTCTTACATCCGCCGCAACAGCCCATCGACGGTAGCGATAACGCCAACAGTTTGGTACTGCAAATCGATCACGGCGGCCGCACGTTGGTGCTGCCGGGAGACATCGAACTGCCGGGGACTGAGACTTTGCTGCGTGTTCCGCGGCCACCTGGCAACGGCGTCCTGATGGCGCCGCATCACGGATCGCTGCAGCAAGACATCCGGCCGCTACTCGATTGGGCACGTCCGCGGACCGTGGTGGTCAGCGGCGGCAAGCGAGCAGGACGACAAGCGGTGCTGGAACACTTGGGACAGAACGGTGCCGACGTTTACGTGACCGCCCTGCAAGGAGCCATCACCACACGGATCGATGGCGACGGTACGGTTACGGTCACGCCTTGGTTGCCAATGCCGGCAGACGGAGCGGAAGACTTCTAAGGGTCGACTTCCTTACGCCATCCAGCCGGTCAGTTTAACAATGGTTGCAAACGCCAACCCAAAGGTGACTACTACTCCCAAGATCGTCCCACCGATCAACCACTTGGGAGCGATCCGAGAGTCGATCAGCAGCCACAACAGGGCGAGCGCCATCACCGGCAAGCCCAACGTAGTCAGCCCTTGTGCAATGACAATGAAGTTGACGTTGCTTTCGATGGCCAACACCGACAGGCAAGCAATCGTCGCTCCGACCAGCAGTGCGGCCACCGTCAGACGCCGCGGAAATGTCTGCGAAGCTTTACTTCCGGCCCCCAGACAATCGCTGAACACCGTCCCACCGATCATGGCATTGCCGACAAACGAAGAGACCGCGCCGGCCATGATTCCGGTGGCAAACACGAAGGTCGCCGAAGGCCCAAAAGTGCCCCGCAAGCTGGCCGCCAGCGACGCGATGTCGGTCAACTCCGACGGATCGGTAGAGCCGTGCAAAGCGGCCGCGGCGGTCCACAGAATCAGCATCGTCAACAATCCCAGCGTTCCAACTCCAACCGCACTGTCGACCGCTCGGAAACGAACTTCGCCCGGCGTCCAGCGTCGTTCACGGACCAGGTAACACTGATAGAAAGCCCCCGCGACGGAAAACGTAGTCGCCAGCAACGCGCGGATGTCGCCACTCAAGCCGCTGCTCACAGCATTCATCGAAGCGACCGTGGGAACCAAACCTTTGGCGGCTTGCAGAGGCTCGACTCCGCCCACCAGCGCATTCATCGCAAAGCTCGCGATCATCAATCCGACCATCAGCAACATTGCCGTTTCGATGATTCGATAGATATTCCTCGCAAACAAGAAAAAGGCGATCACACACAGATTAAAGACCACCAGCAGGCCGATCGCGGCTTTGGGAGAGTCACTGAGTGCGGGCCAAAAATATTCCGTTGCCAACAGCAGCGCGCGATTGTTCGACGACTGGAAGAGTGCGACGATCAAAAACAACACCAGTCCGATCGCAATGGTCGCCCATTTGCCAAATCGCTGGCGCAAGCGATTGCCCGGCGTTTGCTTGCTGGAAACCCCCACGTACAAAGCGGCGACGGTGACGAGTGTCATCAGGGTCGAAGCGAGCAGCACGATCCAGCTGACACCGTAACCGTAAGTACATCCGACGCGTGAGGCCACGGTAATCGTGCCCGGCCCCAGCACGACGGCGGCCACCACCACGGCGGGTCCAATGGCACGGAGCCAATCCAACGGGGAGCGACGTGCTGGCGGAGTTGAGGTCGTTGCGTTCTGCATTTAGGGATGCCAAACTCTGGTTCTAAATTTATTGATCATTTGCTGATCGTTCCATTGCATGCGAGATAGGGTACACCATGCGCATTGTCATTGCTTCCGATGTGGATCAAATGGGTCGTCTGGCCGCGGAACAGGCGGCTGCGCTTTTGAGGGATGCGATCAGCGATAACCGCCGCGCGCGGATCGTTGTTGCCACGGGGGCATCGCAGTTCACCGTGCTTGACCATTTAACCAAACAACCCGATATCGACTGGCAATTGGTCGACGGGTTTCACTTGGATGAATATATCGGCATCGATCGCAAACATCCGGCCTCTTTCTGCCGCTATTTGGAAGAGCGATTTGTGCAGCAGGTTCCCATCGGATCGTTTCAGTTTCTCGACGCCGAGGCGGCTCCTGAAAAAAGCATCGAGCGAGCCGGCCGGCTGTTAACCGCTCAACCGGTCGACGTCGCGCTGGTCGGCATCGGGGAAAACGGGCATCTGGCGTTTAATGACCCGCCAGCTGACTTTGAAGCGACCGACCCGTATCTGATCGTGGAACTCGACACCGCCTGCCGCCAACAACAGGTCGGGGAAGGCTGGTTCGCAAGCCTCGAGGACGTTCCGACCCATGCGATCAGCATGTCGGTACAGCAGATCATGCGTGCCCGCACGATCGTGTGCAGCGTTCCCGACCAACGCAAAGCGGCAGCGGCGCGAGACGCCGTGGAGGGACCGATCACCCCACAGGTCCCCGCGTCCATCCTCCAGAAACACCCCGACTGCACAATTTTGCTAGACCCGCCATCGGCATCGCTGCTCAGCGATGCGACGCGGGCGACCGCCACCGAGGAGCAGGCGTCTTGAACGACTGGGTCGATATTCAGGTCAACGGTTACGCCGGCGTCGACTTTAACGATGCGGCGCTGACGGGCCAGGCATTGCACGCCGCCTGCGAGGCGATGCAGGACGACGGGGTGGCTCACTTTTTACCCACCATCATCACCGACGCCGCCGAACGGATGGAAAGTCGCCTCGCCAACTTGGTGCGACTGATCGAAACCGATACGTTGGCATCGCGAATGGTTGTGGGACTGCATGTCGAAGGACCGTTTCTCAGTCCGCAGCGGGGCTACATCGGGGCTCATCCGGCAGAACATGCGATGCCGGCAAACCTGGAGATCACCAAGCGGTTACTCGCCGCCGCCGCGGGTCACCTGCGGCTGTTTACCCTGGCCCCCGAATGCGACCCACAGGCCCAGACGACGCGTTTTCTTGCGGACCAGGGGGTTCTGGTTTCCGCCGGCCATACCAATGCATCGCTGGACGATTTACGCCGCGGAATCGATGCCGGCTTGACGATGTTTACCCATTTGGGCAACGGTTGTCCGATCGAGATGCACCGGCATGACAATATCGTGCAACGCGCCTTGGCTTGCCGGGAAGACCTGCATTTTGGCTTGATTGCCGACGGCCATCACATCCCGCTGTTCGCGCTCGAGAATTACCTGCGGCTGATTCCTCGCGAGCGCGTCTTGCTGACCACCGATGCGATCGCTGCAGCGGGATTGGGCCCGGGGACTTACTGCTTGGCAGGCCAACAAGTCCGCGTCACCGAAAACGATGCGCCACGTTTCGACGACAGCGGGCAATTGGCCGGTTCGGCCGCCACGATGCCGATGCTGGTCTCGCACGTCGGCTCGCTGGGTTTCGATGCGGACACGATCGACCTGTTTTGCGGCGGCAATGCGCGCCGCCTGTTGGATCTACCAGCCACCGCGTAGCCCTAGCAATGCGCGATAAATAAGTGTCGGGTACCTTTTGTGCGAAGCACCCGAAGGGCGAGTTCCTCGCAACAGGTACCCGACACTTTTTTGTCGCACGATCCTTATTTACTCCGCAGCCTTGCGGTTTTGAGAATCGCTAGGCAACTCGGCCCATGCGTGATCTGGCTATCGATGACTTGGTCGACCGCCTCCTCGAGAGAGAGGGTCACGCGCGTGATTTGCTCGGTACCCTCGGGTGCGGGTTCGCCAAAGCTCAACCCTTCGGCCAGAAACATTGCCGTCGGTGACACCACGTTGGCAGTGAACGGGTCGACCATCCCCAAAGACGTCAAACGCTCCGCTGCAATGCCTAGTTCTTCCTCCAGCTCACGATGTGCCGTAGCCTCATATGCGTCGCCGGGCTCGACTCCGCCGCTGACACCTTCCAAAGTCACACGACCGACGCCGTAGTGGAACTCGCTGGTCAGGTGGACATACCCCTCATCGTCTAGAGCGATCACGCAGACACCCGGCTTGAGATGCACGACCACGTAACTGCCCGCCGCCCCATCGGGTCGCGTCACCTCGTCACGCCGCAAGCGAACCCACGGATCGCGGTAGGCCTCGTGAGAGGCAAGAATCGTCCACGGACCGTGAGGTCGTGGAAAACGAGCGGCAGGATCGGGTGCGGACATCGGCGATAGAAAGCGACAGGCGTGGCAAGTTTTTCAGACAGGTGCGTCGGAGTGTGCGCGGCCGGCTATGGCGTCTTGGCCGGTTGTGTGACACGCACGCCACGCACCGTGACATCATCCCACAATCCCATGTCATCAAACGATCCCAGGCCGACCTGCCCCCAAGCAAAACGCTTGTCATGGGCGACCATATGCGGTTTGTCCATGTCGTCGAAGTAAATTTCAATCCGGCCATCGGCCACGCGCCGCACCACCTTCAAATCGTGCCAGGTATCGTCCTTCCAAGGCGTGCCAGCGTTGGTGCGTTCGCTGATTTTGATACGAGGTGCCTGATCGACTACGAAAATCTGATTCGCATGGTCATCGGTTTTTTCTCCCAGATGAACGTAATAAAACTGAGCCGGATTCTGGTATCCGAAGAAGACGCACATGTCGCGATGGGCTCGCGAAGTCTGCAGCGTTTTGACTTTGGCTGTCAACTCGAAATCTCCCACGACGAGCCCCTTCAGCAAGGCGATGCTGTGCGGACTGCGATGCGGTGGCTGGTAGTTGCTCTTGCCCAACAGGTGGTAAACGTGATTGCCGTCCGACTCGGCTTCCACCTTCCACTTGGCCGCATCGGTGGGCTGCCAAGCTTCCGCACCAGCTTCGAAGTTCTCCGTTGCCAGCAGTTCCATTTCTGCAGCCGACTGGGCGCTGGTTTGACCAGCCATGGCGACGAGGATGGTAAAAGCGATTGTCAGCAGCGTACGCATAGGAAACTCCGATCGAAAATTCGGGGGACGCTCCGCGCGGTGGGTCTCGCGAAGCCAGGGGGAGGTTAGCGGGTAAACCAGCGGGAACCCATCATGATAACGAGCCCCAAGCAGTGTGATACGAACCGGGATAAGATGCAAACGATCCGAGCGACACGCAGTTCCTTAGCGAGACACGTTAGCGAGTCTCGACGGACCGCGGTTGAACGTTCAGCCAAAAACGGTCCGAGGCATGATCGATCCCCATCCGGCCCATCACCAGTTCGTCCTCTCTCGCCCCGGTCCAGCGATCGGCGGCGCCTCGAAGATGCATCCGCGTGCCACGGTCAAGTTTGTAGCGATCGACCAACCACTGCGCGACGCCCAACTGGAACCGCGACTGTGGGTAGAGCGGCACTCCCAAGGCCTCGATCGACCAACGATCAAGCGGCAGCGTTTGCCAGCCTTGCTCATCGGCGACCGACAGCCGCTCGCGCATTGCAACGGGCAACTTGCCAGCCGACGAGCCATGAATCTGCAACCGGACGCGACTGCTGTGTGGTGAATAGAGAGCCCACGACGGCCAGTGATCCCAGATCCCGAACCGCTCGGTTAGCGGCAGCAGCATCGCCAACCAAACCACAGCCAAGGCCAGCCACGACGGCCCGAGTAAAACGGACTCGCGAGAAGCGAGCGCGGACGAAGCGAGCGCGACCTGACGGCCACCCGCCATCGACCAATCGGCCGACCGGCTCGCCGCCGCCGGCTTCCACAGAAACAGCACCAGCGCTTGCCCAATCATCGCCGCATTCCAAGCCAGCACCCCCGGCTGATGCCCCAGCCCCAGCGGGCTGAGCAAGAGGATCACCGCGGCATGCATCGCAATCGCCAAACTCGCCGCGGCCTGTCGCGTCGACCGGAAGACTAAACCGATCGCGACCAGCAACTCCACGATCGGAAATCCCAAGGCAGCACCCCATCGCAGCGGTTCACTCCAGGTTTCGATATTCACGCCGACCAGCCCGGCCGCGGTGGCCAAAAACTGCTGTCCCACCGTGTGAATGAATTGAAAATCAAACTTCCCCAGCGAAGAATAGAAGTAGACTCCGATCGCCAGCCAGCCAGCAGCGGCCAAAGCACGACGCCGGTCGGTCGTTGCAAACAGCAGCGCCAAGATAATCGCTTGGTAAAACCAAGGCTGAAAGCGGTGCTGATTGAGCACCACCAGCGCTACGCCGCAGCCGATAAAGACCCACAGTGCAACGGCTGCGGAGCGGCGGCCGAGAGTCAGCCCAGCAACGACCAAGGAAGTGACCACGCCAACCAACAGACTCCATTCCAACACCGCCGGAAACGCTGCTATTGGCACCACGGGGACCGCTGGAAACTCGTTCGGTGGGAGCCACAATCGCCAAGTCACCCCCAACAGCAACAACCAGCTAACGATCCAGCATCGTTGCAGCCACCGATACCGCTCCGGTTGATCGTCACCGGAGAATCGTAGGTGGCGACCAAAATCACGCCAAAACTGAAAACGCATCGAGCCACCACTAAAAAGAAAATAGGAACGCGGCACGCCCGACGAACGACTCCACCACGCCTAGTCTGCTGTTTTAGCGACTGGGTCGACTAGCGTCAGGGCCGGTGCCGCGTTGCTGTCACGGAGGCCCCTCGTCATATCGACTCGATTTCTTCAAAATTGTCGCTTTCAAACATTATCCTCGCTTTCCCAGTACCGTTACACTATGCCCCTGATCACGCTGGACGATTTAACCATTGGCTTTCGCGGCCCGCCCTTGCTTGATGGGGTTTCCGCAAAAATTGAGCCTGGCCAGCGGATTGGCTTACTGGGCCGTAATGGCGCGGGCAAGACGACGCTGATGAAACTCCTGACCGGCGATGTCCAGCCCGACGGAGGGCGAATCGTCTTTGACCCAGGAACCCGCGTCGCCCGTTTGGTCCAGGACGTTCCGTCAGATCTAACAGGCAGTGTGGAAGCGATTGTCGGTGGCGGCCTGACGGATGAAGACGGCAGCGAGGAGTGGGAGCGGAGCCATCGGCTGGACAAAATCCTGTCGCAGATGAATCTCGATCCGCAAATCCTATTTGAGACGCTCTCGAGCGGCATGAAACGCCGCGTCCTGCTGGCCCGTGCCCTCGTCTCCCAACCGCATCTCCTGCTGCTCGACGAACCGACGAACCACCTCGACATCGATGCGATTTTGTGGCTGGAGGAATTTCTCTCGCGTTGGCCGGGGACGCTATTGTTCGTGACGCACGACCGCTCCTTTCTACAGAAACTCGCCAACCGGATTTGGGAAATCGATCGCGGTCGCTTGTTTGACTGGTCGTGCGACTACGCCACGTTCTTGGAACGCAAAGAAGCGGCCCTGGCGGCGGAAGAAAAACAGAACGCATTGTTCGACAAACGCTTGGCCGAAGAAGAAGTCTGGATCCGCAAAGGGATCAAAGCCCGCCGCACCCGCAATGAAGGCCGCGTGCGCGCCCTCGAGGCGATGCGAGCAGAACGTGGCGAGCGGCGCAAGTCCGAAGGAACGGCCAAACTGAAAATTCAAGAAGCGATGCGCAGCGGTGCCCTGGTGGCCGACGTCAAAGATATCTCCTTCTCGTATGACGACCGCCCGATCGTCGAGCATTTCTCGACCACGATTATGCGTGGTGATAAAGTTGGCATCATCGGACCCAACGGCGCTGGCAAGACGACGTTGCTGAAATTGATCCTCGGACAGATCGAACCTCAAACCGGCAACGTACGATTGGGAACCAACGTCGAGGTCGCTTACTTTGACCAGTTGCGCGACCAACTCGACGGCGAGAAATCGGTTCAAGACAATGTTGCCGAAGGTAGTGACCGGGTGCGGGTTGGCGATACGAATAAACACATCATCGGCTACCTTCAGGATTTTCTCTTCACGCCTGAACGTGCACGCACGCCGGTCCGTTTTCTTTCCGGAGGAGAACGTAATCGAGTCTTGCTTGCCAAGCTGATGACCAAACCCGCGAATGTCATCGTCTTGGACGAACCGACCAATGACCTCGACAGCGAAACACTGGACATGCTGGAAGAACAAGTCACGCAGTTCAACGGCACCGTCCTGGTCGTCAGCCACGACCGTACGTTTCTGAACAATGTGGTCACCAGCACGATCGTCTACGAACCCGACGGCTTAAACGAGTATGTCGGTGGCTATGACGATTGGCAGCGCACGATCAAAAAACGTGGCAGTGCAGCCAGCCAATCGGGCTCGTCCTCGCGAGCTAACAAAAGCATGGCCCCAGCCCGATCGGTGTCCTCATCCTCCGGAACCAAGCAGCGGGCTGCCGCCGAAACGTCCGCCACGGCGTCCCCCGCCCGGCGACTAAGCTACAAGGAAAAACTTGAACTGGAACGGTTGCCCGGAAAGATCGAAACCTTGGAAGCCGACATCGCAAGTTTGCATGAAACCATGGCGCAGCCGGAATATTACAAGGAACCGGGAGAACTTCAGGCGAAAAACCAAGCCCAACTGAGCCAACTGGAGCAACAGTTGGCAGAAGCGTATCAGCGGTGGGAAGCCTTGGAAGCCGAAGCGAGCTAGGGCTCGAACTGGCGCTCCTTGCGGCGCGCTGGATGCAGGTATCGCAATGCGATTAGAATAAGGATCGTGCGACAAAAAAGTGTCGGGTACCTTTTGCGAGGAACTCGCCCTTGGGGTGCTTCGCACAAAAGGTACCCGACACTATTTATCGCTCATTGCTAAGCCAAGCGGCGACGCAGCGTGCGTCGCTTCGCCGTACGATCGCTAGAGAGAACCGATGCTGTCACACCATCCGCACGCCACTGTTCGCAACGTCCATGCCCTGCCTCGGCGATCGAGTCCCTTCTCATTCCTGTGTGCGATGTCGATCGCTGTTATGGCGGTGCTCCTGGCTCCTAAACCGATCCAGGCCGAAACTCCTAAGCTGCCAAATATTGTGTTCATTCTGGCCGATGATCTGGGTTACAACGAACTGGGCAGCTTTGGACAACTCAAAATCAAAACGCCGCACCTTGATCGGTTGGCCAAGCAAGGCATGCGGTTGACGCAGCATTACAGCGGCAACGCCGTGTGCGCTCCATCACGGTGCGTATTGATGACGGGCAAACATCCCGGACACGCCTACATTCGCAGTAACAAAGAATTCAAACCCGAAGGTCAGGAACCGATTCCCGCCGACGAAGTAACCCTGGCGGAACTCCTCTCTGCGGAGGGCTATGCGACGGGCGGATTCGGCAAATGGGGATTGGGGGGCCCTGGCTCCGATGGCGAACCGCTGAATCAAGGCTTCGAGCGATTCTTTGGCTACAACTGCCAACGTCACGCGCACAGTTATTATCCATCCTATCTATGGAGCGACCGCGAACGCATCGCGCTTGACAATGATCCGCCGATCCCCGGGCACGCGGCATTTCCAAACGACGCCGATCCAAGCGACCCTGCTAACTACGAGGCCTACAAAGGATCCGACTACGCGCCCGATCGGATCAACGCCCAAGCCTTGCAATTCATCCGTGACCATGCGGAGCAACCCTTCTTTCTGTATTACCCCACGGTGATCCCCCACGTTGCGCTACATGTGCCAGACGAAGAATTGCAGCCCTACCTTGCTCTGGGCTGGAACGATCCACCCTTCACTCGCGCCAAAGGCTATGGCTACACACCCCACTTCACACCGCGAGCGGCGTACGCGGCCATGATCACGCGGCTCGATCGTTACATCGGCAATTTGCTCACGCTGCTGGAGGAACGGAAACTTGCCGACAACACCATTGTGGTTTTCACCAGCGACAACGGGACCACGCATCTCGGTGAAGAAGTCGACTACACGTTTTTTAACAGCGTCGGTGAACTACGTGGTTTGAAAGGTTCTTTGTACGAAGGGGGCGTCCGTGTGCCGACCATCGTGCGCTGGCCGGGACAGGTTTCCGCCGGTTCGGTCAGCGACCGTGTCAGCGGATTCGAGGACTGGATCCCCACTCTGTTGGAGCTGATCGGCAGCAAAACAGCGGCTCCCAGCGGCATCGATGGGGTTTCCTTGGCACCGACTTTGCTTGGAGCATCGCAACCCGAACGCCCCTTTTTGTATCGAGAATTCCCCAGCTACGGCGGACAACAAAGCATTCGCGTCGGGGACTGGAAAGCGATACGTCAAAACATGAGCAAAGGCAATTTAGAAATCGAGCTGTACAATCTCGCCGCCGATGTCAGCGAGCAGCAGAACGTGGCCGCGGAACATCCTGAGGTGGTGGCTCGACTTGCCGCCATGCTGAAGTCCCAGCACGTTGCGTCGCCCCTGTTTCCCCTCAAGCCTCTCGATTGATCCTTCCTTCCACCCAGCGGTCCTACCGATTTGATTGCCGGCGTGGCAAGCGTGGCTTGGACGTGTCGATTTGGAATGCCCAAATGCCGGTCGCCGTTGGGATTGCGGCTCCCAAGCGGTGAAGAGGTCGCAGCAAGGGGCTGAGTCTGAAAGCACCTGCCAACATGCATTCGGCCCAATCGGTCAAGGAACGCATCCAAGGTTGAAGTGGAAACAAAGCCGTGAATGGACTCGGGAAGCCTGCCTGCGACCCGCGTTCATCGCCGTTTACAGACGCCGCTATCGCCTGAGGAAACGGCCCGGCAACCATGCAGCGGGGCAACCATGCAGCAGGGCCTGACGCAAGTCAGCCCCTGACCGCTCAGCGAACCCCTGCCCTGATGTTGCTCCTCCAACTCCGCGACCGCTAATTTCAACGCTGGTTTTTTTCGCAGTCGCTGTCCATTGGAACCGGCGGTCCGGTGATTTCGACAGGCTGCGTAAACAGGTATTTCCATACGCTTTCATGGTCGTACTGACCGGCGGCATTTTTGGATGCACTCCGGCCGGGCACCACCGAGCTGTGGGCTCGCCTGGCGTCCCCACCGACGTCAAAATCGGTTACCAGTCGTCGCGTCTTTCCGAACGGGGCCGCCTGATCATCGACATTGACGATGGGGCCAAAGGCATGCAGCCCGATCAGTTCCCAACTGCGGCAGTAGTGGTCCGCCGTCCAGCCACCGTCCAAGACATGCGAGAACCCAAAGTAGCGATTGGGAGGTGTCGCCGAAGGCAACGCTTGCCAAGCCTGATGCTGGTCACGGGGACCACAAAACGCGACCACACGACTGACCTTCTGATGCTTGGCGAAGCGAGCCGCCGTGGTGCTCCCGTGAGAACTCCCGCTGACAATCACATCTTCCCATCGCAGGCTGTTCCCGTCCGGACTGAGAAAGAACTCCCAACCCCCTTGCGGGTTCTCTGCCGCCAGCCACTTCACAAACTGCAGCGCCCGCTCCATCATCCCGTCGGGCTTGGGAATCTCCACTTCGTCACTGAAGTCCTCACCCGTAGCGGCTTCCAGGCGAATGTTGCCACGACAATGTTCACCGACAGGATTCTCCTGACAGCAGATCGAAAACCAACGATTGGCATAGTGCACTTGGATCGCATGGAGTCCATAGCTGTTCAAACGGTCAAATAATTGCCCGTTATGGCCCATCAGCCAAATGACCAACTTGCCGCGCGGGGCGACACGAGTGTCGACCGAGGCGTGCTGGACATCCATCGGGACCCCTTTGTCAGATTGCAACAAGAAGTTGATTTCTGGATGCGATTGCACGCGAGAGTCGATCGCACTCGCACGTGCCTCAAGCTGGTACTGCCGCGGCTGCGGATCGGCGAACGCGAGCCCCGGGGATGAGGGTGACTGGGCCGATGCTGGCGACTCCAAAGCCAGGATAACCATCAAGCTGATCAATGGAATGAAGGTCGCTGCGGAGAAACGGGCAGCCAAAGTCGGTTCTTGCATGGGTTGAGCAGGGAT
>CAYZHQ010000067.1:0-13980 GCA_964477385.1 uncultured Pirellulaceae bacterium | reverse complement strand
TTGCGAGGGATTTGCGAGGGATTTGCGAGGGATTTGCGAGGGATTTGCGAGGGATTTGCGAGGGATCTGCGAGGGATTTGCGAGGGATCTGCGAGGGATTTGCGAGGGATTTGCGAGGGATTTGAATAGCGAACTCGGGCGCTATTGTAACCACCGCGGACAGCCAAGTCCGAGGTTCTCCTCTCCTCTGGGGCGACTCAGAGGAGCCCACCGGCGGGCTGTGTAAAACAGGGTGATCGTTATACTGAGATTCGAAGATCGTTGGCGAGAATCCCCCGCGCCTGTCTTGCCATAACTTTCATGCGCAATCCCTCCTACAGGCCGACTGGATGCACCGCACCGCTCTGCTGCTCGGCGGTTCACTGATCTGCCTGGCGATTTTGATTGGGTTGATCGCGAACCACGCCCGCGTTAAGGACGAAGGCGGGAGCGACGGCAGGATTATGATTTATTGTGCCGCCAGCAACCAGGCTGTGATGGAAGCGGTCGTCGCCGATTACTTGCGAGACACCGGACGCGTCGTTCAAACGCAGTACGGGCCTTCCCAAGCCCTATTGTCCCAATTGGCAATCAGTCGGCGTGGTGAACTTTTTCTACCCGCTGACGATAGCTACGTCGCCATGGCAAAAGAAAAGCACTTGGTCAGCCAATCCTTTCCCATTGCAAACATGCGGATCGTGGTCGTCGTTCCAAAGGGCAACCCAAAATCGATTCACCGCTTTTCAGATCTGCTACGCCCTGACGTTCGCCTCGTTCAAGCCAACCCAGAGACCGCAGCAATAGGAAAGCTGACGCGGGAGACATTGCGAATTTCAGGAGACTGGCATGATCTCGACCAAGCGACGACCGCCTATCGCACCACGGTGACCGACGTCGCCAATGACGTACTATTAGGAGCGGCCGATGCTGGCGTGATTTTTGACGCCGTGCTCCAGTCTTATCCGGAACTAGAGGCGATCGACGTCATGCCGCTCCAATTGGCAACGTCTCGCATTGAAGTGGGCGTCGTGTTAGGCACATCCCGACATGACGCCGCAATCGCTTTCGTCGATTATCTGCAAGCTCCACAGCACGGACAACAAACTTACCTGCAATTCGGTTTCCAAAGCCTGGCCGATGATGACTAAAACGACTGGCCAGGAAGCGCCCCGTCTTGCGGCGGACTGTAACACGAAGTCCACGTCGGTCGGCTCACGTCGATCAGACATTGGTTTTTTCTTGGTAACCGGCGGTCTATCGGCTTCGTTTGTGGTTTTGATTGCCTTGCTGTTGCTAGCCGACATTGCGTTCGCCTCTTTCGGTCAGTTCGCCAACGTGATTTCCAAGCCTGAAATCCTCGCATCGGTGCGTCTGACGTTGCTCTCCTGTAGTGCCACAACCATCATGGGCCTCTGGGTCGCGGTGCCCCTGGGATATCTGTTAGCTCGTTTTCGGTTTCCCGGCCGCTGGGTGATCGACACCTTGGTGGATATTCCCATCGTCCTTCCACCCCTGGTGCTCGGGCTCAGCTTGCTGATTCTGTTCCACCTCCCTTTTGGACACTGGAAACTGGAACATTGGTTTAGCAATGAAGCGGGACTGGCAATTACCTATAACTGGCCCGCCGTCCTGCTGGCCCAATTCACCGTGAGTTGTGCCTTTGCGGTTCGAACCATGCGTGTCACATTCGAGCAGCTTGACCCGCGAGCGGAAGACGTCGCACGCACACTCGGTTGCACCCGAGGCCAAGCCTTCTTACAGGTTGCGATGCCTCAATCGCGTCGCGGCATGGTGGCAGCAGCGACCATCGCGTGGGCCAGAGCCCTGGGAGAGTTCGGCCCGATACTTGTGTTTGCGGGTGTCACGCGGATGCGGACGGAAGTCTTGTCGACCTCCGTATTTCTGGAACTGAGCACCGGCCAGCTCGATGCGGCCGTGGCGGTCAGCCTCTTAATGGTGGGACTAGCGATGGTCGTCTTATTGATTCTCAAGGTGTTTGGACCAGGCAAGAGTCAATGATCGAACTGCAAGAAGTGGCTATCACGGCGGGAACATTTTCTCTTCACAACGTGCAATTATTCGTACCGCGAGAGCAATACACCGTCTTGATGGGTCGCTCGGGTGAGGGAAAAACCACCATCCTGGAAGCGATTTGCGGACTTCGAAAAATCAGCCGTGGCCGAATTTTGCTGCACGACACCGAGGTCACCAACTGGTTACCGGGTGATCGCCAACTCGGATATGTCCCACAGGATCTTGGCCTGTTCCCCAACCTGACCGTGGAAGCGCATCTGCAATTTGCGATGAGACTCCGCCGAGCCACAGTGGCTCAAATTCGTGACCGGACTTCGGAGTTGGCTGAACTGCTGGGCCTGACAGAACTGCTCGGCCGTTACCCGCGCGGCCTGAGCGGTGGCGAGGCCCAACGTGTCGCCTTGGGACGCGCCTTATCGTTCCAGCCTGCCGTCCTGCTACTCGATGAACCGCTGGGAGCGTTGGATGATGATTCGCGAGACGAGTTGATTCATCTGCTAAAAACGCTTCATCGTCAGACCCGCGTGACCGTCCTGCACGTTACTCACAGCCAGCGTGAAGCCGACCAATTGGCCGACGTGATTGTGCGACTCCATGCCGGGAAACTTCGCGGTTCCGATGCTTGACGCGGCTTGGTAGCAGAGTCTGAGCGAATCGAAGGCACAGCGTCTAGGCCGGAACGGGACGTCCAAAGTAAAAACCTTGTGCCAAGTCAAATCCAATTTCCCGACAAGCTTGAGCTTCTTCAACGGTTTCGATTCCCTCTGCCAGCACCTCGATGTCCAAGTCCCGCGCCATCCGCACCAGCGTCTCCAGCATTTGGTAGCGATGAGGATCCGCGGAATCGATATTTCGAATCAGGGAAATATCAAACTTCAGACAATCGGGCCGCGCTTCGATCAACTCCGCTAGCCGCGCCTGCCCCGCACCAAAGTCATCGTACGCCAGTTGGATGCCAAAGTCCTTCAGCCGAGCATGCAATTTTTTCATCATCGCCGGCTCTGTTACGGCAGCTTCATGGATCTCTAGCACGATTGGCGTGTTCCCGGCCATCTCTCGCAGTTTGCCAAGCGAATCGATCAGGCCATCCCCCACCATTTCCTTTGGATGGGTATTAACATACAACGCCGGCCGATCGATTAAGTCACGACCTACCCGGACTCCCTCCCATCGCAACAAACGACTCAGTTCCACTTCAAGGTTTAGTTGCTCCGCAGCCTGAAACATCGCCCCCACCGATTCCAAACCAAACACTCGCCCACGTCCGAGCACTTCAAAGCCGACCAGAGCGCGGTTATGAAGATTCAGGATCGGTTGGAAGTGAGGAACGACCAGACGCTGGCTCATCAGACGATCAAACTGCACCAGTGCCAACGCTTGATCACAAACATTTTCCGCAATTGTACCTGCATTACAGCCTGTGGCCGATTGACGGCGGACGCGAAATGGAGCCTCCGCGAAATGGATAAGGTCTTCTTCGGACAACGTCGTCGGTCGATCAATCCGTGCTCCGTTGACATACGTGCCGTTGGTACTGTCGAGGTCTCTTACAAGCAATTCACCATTTTCGACCCAGAGAGAGCCATGATGCCCACTGACAGTCTGAAAATGCAGTGTCAAGGCAACGCCCGGCTTGCGACCAACGACGAAAGGATTCTCATCGACCGGGATATGACGCACCTCCTCATCTCCTCGCGTCGCGCCCGATAAAAACCAGACATCCTGTTGGCTAACGGTACTGTGCCGCAAAGAATCGGTTGTCGATATGAGGGAGGCCGGATTCATATTCGTTGTTCTATTGATTCGGTATTGTTTGGAGAACATCGACAGCGTTGTCGAATGCGAAACAAATTTTCAGCAGCCTTTTCCAAGTTCTTGGCAAATCGACTCGAAGCAGCGCAGAGGAGAAACTCCCTCACTTGCCTAAAATTTAGGACGGAAATAAGCAAGCGTTGAGGTTGAAGGCAAAATTCAAGAAGATTCCCCACGGCCGTCATGATCGCCGACTTCAAAATGCGGCCCCGACGGAATCCACTCCATCAGTGGCGAGCTATGTTTCTACGGTTTTGCCAAACTTAGCAAACAGTCGATGATTGAACGGCTTCGGTTTCCACAAGAAAAAACACAGCAAAAAGGCGGATTTACAGCCATGTCTGCATTGATGCGAGACACCCAGACGATCGAATCAAGCCTGCTCGGTGGACTGTTGTCTGACGACACGTTTTGGCCTGCAACCCCACGCGATGTTGCCGAAACGGGTCTTAGTGAATCTTTTATTGAGTCCCTGATCGTTAAAACCATCGCAAGCATTGGAACCGTTAGTGGTCGCAACACCAGTGAACGAACGGGCCTACCTTTTCGGGTCGTCGAGCCGATTTTAGAACGGTTGCGAACACGTAAACTGGTGACACATGTACGGCCGGCACCTTTTAACGACTACTATTACTCACTGACCGAATCTGGACAGCGAAGCGCTCAGATTTACATGCAACAGTGCTCCTACACGGGTCCCGCTCCAGTAACGTTGTCGGATTATGTACTCAGCATCGAAGCCCAAGCCGCGGGTCTGGAACCGATCGACCGAGACCAGCTACAGCATGCATTACGCGAGATTTCTTACCAGGATGAACTGCTTGACCACCTTGGCCCGGCGATCAACAGTAATTCCGGTTTATTCCTTTACGGTCCTCCTGGAAACGGTAAAACCACCGTGGCTCGCTGCCTGACGCGCTGTCTTGGCCAAGAGGTTTGGATCCCTCATGCCATTCTGGATGATGGCAACCTGATCAAACTCCAGGACGACGCGTTTCACCGTCCAGCTCCGGTACCGGAGGGCGAAGGAGTCATGAATGCACAGGACTGGGACCATCGCTGGACTCGTATCCAACGGCCGACGGTGGTAGTCGGTGGCGAATTGGTGATGGACAACCTGGAAGTTCGGCATGACAAACGCAGCAACATCTGCGAGGCCCCTTTGCAGATGAAAAGCAATTGCGGGTGCTTGCTGATCGATGACTTTGGACGCCAACGCATTCAACCGGAAGAACTACTCAACCGATGGATTGTCCCTTTGGAAAGTCGACATGACTTTCTGACGTTGCCGACCGGTAAAAAAATCCAGATCCCTTTCGAACAACTGATCATTTTCTCTACCAACCTGAACCCCGATCAATTGGTCGACGAAGCCTTCTTACGCCGGGTGCCTTATAAAATTTTCGTGGACGATCCGTCCGAAGAAGAATATCGGGAGATCACGTGTGCCGTGGCCGAATCCTATGGGTTTTTGCATGGACACGAAGCCGCGGAACACCTGCTGGCCCTGTATCGCAAAGAAGGGCGACCCCGCCGGCGCTGCCATCCGCGGGATTTATTAACGCAAGTTTACAATTTTTGCAAGTATCGCAAACTAGCTCCTCAGCTTCGCCCTGAGTTTCTGGACAAAGCCTGCCGCAGTTATTTCAGCTCTTTGTAACTTGAGTCACCGACCACAACAGCCGCACAAAGATGAATACTCAAGACCCCAATCCGCTTCACACCGCACAAGCAGTCACTCCCTTCGGTGACGCGGCGGCTGATCACCTTGGCACTATGGCAGGCTCGGCGGAACCGAAAAAATCGCCGCCTGTGTCTGGAAGCAAACTGTCTTTAATTGCCGGCTACGAACCAATTCCTGGTTATGTGCTGCGTGAGCCGATCGGACAAGGTGGTTTTGGAGAGGTGTGGAGCGCTACGGCGCCTGGCGGTTTCGTTAAAGCCATCAAGTTTGTGTATGGGGCACAAGGTGAAAAACGAGCCGGCCGAGAACTCCGCTCGTTGGAGTTGATGAAGGGAGTGAACCACCCTTTTCTGTTGACACTAGAACGATACGAATTTATCGAGGATCGACTGGTGATCGTATCGGAACTTGCCGATGGTTCGCTGGAGGATGTGTTTAACCGACAGTTTGAGCGAGGCTCCTGCGGGTTACCGCGTCAGGCCCTATTGTCGTACCTAAACGATGCCGCCGATGCTTTGGATTACCTGCACAGCGAGTTCCAGCTACAGCATCTCGATATTAAGCCCGGCAACCTGCTGCTGGTTGGCGGGCACGTGAAAATTGCCGATTTTGGGCTGCTGAAAGACCTGCGCGATGTAAACGCATCGATGATTGGTGGCTTGACGCCGATCTACGCCCCGCCGGAAGTTTTTGACGGTCGCCCGAGCCATCACAGTGATCAGTATTCGCTTGCGGTGATGTATCAGGAGTTACTCACTGGCACTCGGCCGTTCGACGGACGCACGATTGCGCAGCTGGCGACTCAACACGTCCACAGCAGTCCCAACCTGAACCCGCTCCCACCAAGCGATCGCCCGATCCTTGCCAGAGCGTTGGAGAAAGATCCGGAACGCCGCTTTCCCTCATGTCGCGAACTAGTGGAGGCATTGCGCGCGCCTCGCGGAAAGAACAGTCTGGTGACCCCGTCTGGTACGCACCAAGCCATTGGAGGCGACACGAAAACGGGTTGCTTCTCTTCCGCTGATGGCGCGGCCCGGCCGATTGAGAATCTTCCTAAGCTGACCGGTTCGGTCATTCATGGCAGCGAGAGTCGAACCGCAAACAGCCTGGTTGTCGCGATTGGCGGAACGGGCGCCGACGTCTTGCTGGAGCTCCATAAACGAATTGAATCAAATGGTGAGCAACCCGCAGAAAGAATCGATTCCGTCCTGATCGACACCGATTCAGAAAAGTTGCAAATCATCCGGGCATTGGACGGACCTGATAAGCGTTCCCCGTGCAAGATGCTTTACACTCCGCTGCGCACCGCCTCGCAATACCGCGATTCGGGGACGAAGCGTTTGCAGAGCATCAGCCGACGCTGGATCTATAATGTGCCGCGCAGTCAAACGACTGAAGGCATCCGACCATTAGGACGGTTGGCGATGGTCGATCATGGGCAAGAGATCCTTAAATACCTGCAGCAGGCGATCATCATGACGGTTGGTGATTCTCCTGCTCCACCGACAATCTACTTGATCGGATCGTTAACCGGCGGAACAGGCAGCGGGATGCTGCTTGACATCGCCTACTTGCTGCGTCATTTGTTGGACGAAAACGGCGCCGAGCAGAGTGAAATCATTCCACTCTTTGCAAGTACTTCCGCTTGTCCGCATCCGAGGAATCCGATTGGTAACGCCGATGCCGCAGCGGCGCTCAATGAGCTGGCCTTTTATCTCAAACCAGAAAATAGCTATCGTGGTGACGCGGGAGCCGGTTTCCCCAGTGTCCCGGCTGCCCGTTCGCCGCTGCATCGCACCTACTTGATCAGCAATGGCGAACCAAACGAGGGCCACGCCAGCGCAGTCAAAACAATTGCCGACTATCTTTGGGTTAGTAGCCAAGGAGCCGCACATGTGCTGACCGCCGCGCGGAAAGAAGAAACTGCGGGCACCGCGACAATGCTGCAAATCCAAACCTCCACCCGCTCGGTTGGCCTGACCTGCCTGTCCAGCGACGCGTGCGCCGACGTGCCGTCACTAGCGGCGATGCTGGTGCGCAAAATGCTGCAGCAGTGGCTGGGACACCCAAACGAAGCCCGCCGGTTGGCAACGACCTTGGCGGAACGCGTCGCCGGCCCCTGGGGTTTTGGCGAAGACGCACTACAGCTCCCGCAGTGGCATCGCTGGTCTAGCCTCGCAGAGCAGCGACGCCTTGAAATTCGCGAACACATCTTAGACCTGCCGATCAATACCATGCAGTGCGGCGGAAGCATGGAATCGGCTCTTGCTGGCGACACCGAGGAACTTCGAAACGTGCGCCCCGACGATAAATGGATCGCCGGAATGATGGCCAATCTGCGTCGCGAGTTATCGCTTCGCCTGCAAGACCGACGCATCGATCTCACGATCGCGTTAGAGGTCGTGCGTTTCCTCGGCGAACATGTCGAATCGTTGATGGTGAAACGCTCACGGACCAACCAGGACCGGACGCCTCCTCCGGTCAACAATCAGCCACCACCAAAATCGCAGGCATCGCGAATAGAGGAACTGCTTTGCCGGGGCATTGGGCTTGCAGAATCGTTGCTTGACGAAGCTGTACAGGCAGGGGTCACTCAACGACTGGCCTGCCTGCGGCACGAGTTGTCTCGACTAGCAACAGCGCTGGAGCGACAAATCAATATTTTTGAAAAGATCAAGCAACAACTAGATAAAACGCTGCAACCCTTAAGCAGTCTCTTGCCCGAAGCGGTTCTTCATCAACTAGAAACCGACGCGGATGTGATGCATAACGAACTGTCAGGCACTCTCCTGACGCTGCCCATCCTTCAGCCTGCGCCCGCCATGGATGAGTCGCAATGCCTCGAAAAACTACGGACGACCGGAGAAAAGATCGCCCATTCGCTCTTAGCCGCAACGGGACAATCATCAGCCGCCCAGACCGCACTCAGCCTCCCAGAGAAAATCGAGGTGGCCATCAAGCGGATCCGGCCTGCGCTCCTTGATTTGGGCGGAAAGCAACGCTTGCTATTGCTGGCAGGATCACAACGGGAAATGGATGAACTGCGACCAAGCATTGAAACGGCGTACGGCAGCGCCATCAGCGCGGCGATAATCCCTGGATTGCGAGCTTCCTTGGTCCATGAGGCCCAAGCGATCCCTCTCGATGCGGTCATTCAACGACTGCGCGCGTCGCTGGGTGGCAACCACAAACTAACCGCTCGGCTGCAAAGTCGAGTCGACATCGAATGGCCGACTCGTTAGGTTTTGAACTGCTCCCTAGCCGCCTTCTCCAAGTCTCCGCATTATGACCGGCGAAACCGACCTGTTATTCGCGAGGCAAATCGTGCGAAGAGCCCCCTCGGCGTCTCGCTTGCTGCTGAACAACGTTTCGTTGTGTATCGCGCCGGGACAACGGATAGCGCTGACGGGCCCGAGCGGTGGAGGAAAAACGCTTCTGCTGCGCGTCCTGGCGCTGCTGGACTCTTTCGATTCCGGCACGCTGACTTGGCGAGGTCAGACGATCGAACCTGCCGACGTTCCCACCTATCGCACCCAGGTCATGATCGTGCCACAACAGCCCGCGATCATCCCCGGAACGGTCGAGGATCAGTTGACGCTTCCCTATCGCTGGAAGATTCATCGTCAGGCCGGCCGAACGTTCGACCGAGAGCGAACCGTGGAAGCAATTCGCATGACCGGACGCACGGCAGACTTTTTGAGCCAACCTGCGGATCGGCTCAGCGGTGGCGAACGGCAGTTGGTCGCCCTGCTCCGGTCCCTCCAACTGAAACCTCGCATCCTACTGCTCGATGAACCAACATCCGCGATGGATTCATCCACCGTCGCAATCGCGGAAAGCTGGGTTTCGCAGTGGTGGGCGGATGATTCGAAACACAGCCTATTGTGGGTCACTCATGACGACTTACAAGGACAGCGAGTTGCCAGCATGCACTGGGTGCTTGACTCGGGACAGCTGCTTGCACCGGAGGTCGATTCAGCGGCGTCGTCAACGGATCAATCACCTTTAACATGAATGCCCCACACTGGTGAAATTTCAATACCCATGAATGCCCAGTACATCCCTCTGGAATGGTGGCAGGTCGCGATCGCGGCAAGCCTGATCCTGATCAATGGAGCCATTTCCGTTGCGCTGCAACTGGGACTCGAACGTCGCCTGCTCATCGCGTCGGTCCGGATGACCATTCAGTTGGTATTGATCGGCTTTGTACTGAACGGGATCTTCGCTGTCGAATCACCGCTCGCCGTCGCTGGCATCGCATTGATCATGACGCTCGTGGCGGGCTGGTCAGCGGCCAGTCGGACCAAAGCTCGCTTTCGTGGCAAGCGAAGCGCGGCGATTGTCTCCGTGGCAGTCAGTGGCTGGCTGGTAACCGCCATCGCTCTGCACCTAATTGTCGACCCGCAACCCTGGTGGCGCCCCCAGGTGGCGATCCCGCTGCTGGGCATGATTCTCGGCAATGCACTGACCGGTATTTCACTGGGACTTGACCGGTTTGTGTCAAGCATTCAGCAACGACGCGTCGAAATCGAAGGCTGTCTGATGCTCGGCGCGACACGCTGGGAAGCGGTGGCCCCCATTGCGGTCGACGCCGTACGGACAGGGATGATTCCCATTCTCAATACGATGTCGATCGCCGGCATCGTCAGTTTACCTGGTATGATGACGGGCCAACTGCTGGCCGGCGTGGCCCCACTGGATGCGGTTCGCTACCAGATCGTAATCATGTTCTTGATTGCCGCCGCGGTCGCGATCGGCACCGTCGGGGCGGTACTGATTAGTTTTTCCAAAATCACGACGCCCAGCCACCAAGTAATGTGGCTGGACAACGAACAGAGCTGATATGGCACAAGGCGACCACCTATTCGTTTGGCGACGCCACCGAGGCATCCCGTTCCAACATCATGCGATCGACATCGGCGATGGCACCGTGGTGCATTTCACCGATGGTGCAGGCGGTGTCGCGGGACCGGGGATGGATGCGAACCGCTTTGCAATCGGCCGTACGCCGCGGGAAGAACTCACGCCAGAGGGTCGAGGCACGCTGCACACTGTGCGACACGAACAACCGTTACCGGCGGAAGAAGTTGTCACACGAGCGATTGAGAGTGTCGGCCGACAAGGTTATCACCTGGTGTTCGACAATTGCGAACACTTCGCCAACTGGTGCGTGCTCGGCAGCGCAGACAGCCGACAAGTCAGTACCGCTTGCGAAAGGCTGGCCGCGGCGGCAATCAAAACGACGACCAGTTCCGGGCTTCGCATCGCGACGAGGCTTGGGCTGCGAGCCTTAGGAGGTTCGGTGCGGGCCGCCAATCCCGCGATGCTGCTGGCCGACGCTGCCCAGTGGACGACCGAAGCCCTCGGACACCATGTCGGACTGGAAGACCCCCAACGGCGACGGCACACCGGCCGTGCGATCGGTGCCGGTACCGCCGTTTGCCTGGGCGCTGTGGGAGGCCCACCGGGCATGCTGCTGGCAGGCGGTGTATGGGCGACCGGTGAATTCGCCGGCGAAGCAAGCCGGCGGGTCTATCGACATCTCCGCCATCGTCGCGAGCGTCCCCGGATCACCGAATCAAAGTGCACGGACGGAAGCCACACGGAAGCGGAGACACCGTGACGGTCCCGCTCGCTCAGGGCTGCAAATTCGCTAACAGAAACGACCACATATCGGCGTATTGCTCGATCGATTTGCTCACCGGCGTGCCCGCTCCGTGACCGGCACGTGTTTCAATTCGGATCAATACCGGATTCTCGCATCCCTGTGCTGCCTGCATCGCCGCGGCAAACTTGAAACTATGCCCCGGCACCACGCGGTCATCACGGTCAGCCGTGGTGATCAGCGTAGGCGGATAGCACGTCCCGGTTCGGATGTTGTGCAGCGGCGAGTACTTCAACAGATTGGCAAACTGGTCCGCGTCGTCACTGCTGCCGAACTCACCCACCCAAGCCCAGCCGATGGTGAACTTATGAAAACGCAGCATGTCCATCACGCCGACCGCTGGCAAACAGGCGCCAAACAGCTCGGGCCGTTGCGTCATCACCGCCCCGACCAACAAGCCTCCGTTACTGCGTCCGTAAATGCCGAGGCATTCACTGCGTGTATACTGCTGAGCGATTAAAAATTCGGCAGCCGAAATGAAATCGTCGAAAACATGCTGCTTGTGTTCACGCATGCCCGCTTCGTGCCAATCGCTTCCATACTCGCCGCCACCTCGCAAGTTTGCCACCGCATAAACACCGCCGGCGTCCAACCAACCGGCAATCGCGGGAGAAAATTGAGGCGTGATGGAAATATTGAATCCCCCATAAGCATATAAAAGGGTCGGATTGGCACCATTTCGCGGCATCCCCTTGCGATGCGTGATCAACATCGGGACCCGCGTGCCATCCTTGCTAACGCTGAAGGCCTGCACCGTTTCGTACTGTTGAGGATCAAAGGCCACTTCCGGCTGCCGCCACAAGCCCGACGTGTCGTCAGCGAGGTCGAGTCGGTAAATGGAAGGCGGCGTGACATAGTTGGTGAATCGAAAGAATGTCTCTTCGCCGTCGCGGCGGCCGCCGAATCCTGAAACCGACCCCAGTCCGGGTAGCGTTAACTCCTTGGCTTCCTGCCCATCGAGCGAATGCACGCGAGCAACACTAATTGCTCCCTTTAAACCGACGGTAAAAAAGCGATTTCCCAACAGATGAGCTGACTCGATGACCTCTTCTTGTTCGGAAATCACCTCTCGCCACTGGGCTCGTGCAGGATTCTGAGCATCGATCGCGATCAGCCGCCTCCGTGGGGCCTCATGATCGGTCAAAAAATACAGCGTCTGTTCATCACTGGCAACAAACAGGTACTCCGCATCAAAGCCAGTGATTAAATCGCGCACCGGCGACTGCGGGTCGGATAAATCTTTGACGAAGATCTGCGACTGCGGTTCGCTGCCCTTCCAATTGTTGATGATCAACCAACGTCCATCTTCGCAGACCTCCGGCTGAAACCCCCATTCCTTGTGGTCGGGCCTCTCGTAAATCAACACATCTTCCGACTGCGACGTACCAAGTTTGTGAAAAAACAACTTCTGGTTGTAATTCGTGCCCGTCAGTTCCTCGCCATCGGCTGGGGCATCATAGCGCCCATAAAAGAAGCCGCTGCCATCGTGCTTCCACGCGGCACCACTAAATTTGACCCAGCGAATTTCGTCTTCTAAGTCCTTGCCCGTGGCCACATCTCGGACTCGATAGACACGCCAGTCACTACCGCCGTCGGCAGTGGCATAGGCAACCAGCGTGCCGTCCTCTGTGGGAGCCCAACCCGCCAAAGCGACGGTACCGTCCTGGCTGAGGCTATTGGGATCGATCAGCACCTCTCGCGGCGCCTCTAGTCCGGTGGCTTTGTAGAGAATGCTCTGATCTTGCAAGCCATCGTTGTGAGTGAAAAAGTAGGTGTCACCACGCCGCTCCGGCAGATCAAAACGCTCGTAGTTCCACAATTTCCGCAAACGTTCCCGCATCGCCTCGCGCTGCGGCAAAGACTGGAGGTAATCCTGCGTCAAGGCATTTTGAGCCTGCACCCAATCCGCGGTGGGCTTGCTCTCGGTATCTTCCAGCCATCGATAGGGATCGCTGACAACGGTCCCGTGATAGTTGTCGCTGACGTCTTCCTTGGCCGTCACGGGGTAGACAAATTTACGCATGTTGGCCGAAACGTTTCCCTGGAGAGCCACGGCAACCGGATCATCGGCCATTCCCCTAGCACTCGCTGAGGCCCATACAACGAGGGCCGCCAGAACGATGCCGGTCGAGCGGGAACCCAGGTTCCGGTAAACAAAAATCATGAGAATGCTCCATGTATTGAAGAATGAAAGGCACAAAGCAACGTCCACAGAAACCTTCCATTGGTACTGAAAAGCTCGGCCGCCTACCATCTATTATGCACCGTTTGGCCACGTCCTGAAGCTCGATTCTAAGGACGCGAAAGTTCCACCCCGCTTGATGGTTCATGCTCTGAACGGAAGGAGCGCACATCCTCTGAACGCAATGAGCAAAGATCGATACAATCATCATCGGACTTGCGACCGAATCAGCCACTTATTGAATGCCCGGCAGAGGCCTGCCGAGCATTCTTTGCTGGTATCTTCGCTCCACTTAAGACACACACCTAGCTGCCCATAACTCAGCCGGGCCATCTCCTCAAACAAAAGCGACTCTTTCCAATGAGCACAGAAAATCCCTTTTCTCCGGCATCGCCTGCGCCACCGACCGGTCCAGACATGGCACCACCAAAGAGCGGCAATGGCTGGCTGATCGGCTGCCTCATTGCCGCTGGAGTCGCCGTTCCAGCACTGCTGGTTTGTGGTGGCATCTTGGTAGCCTTGCTTCTGCCTGCCGTGCAAGCCGCTCGAGAAGCCGCTCGACGTATGCAGTGCAGCAATAACACCAAACAAATTGGACTCGCCCTACATAATTACCACTCGGCG
>CAYZHQ010000066.1:0-30760 GCA_964477385.1 uncultured Pirellulaceae bacterium | reverse complement strand
TGATCAGCTACTACTTCATGGGCTTGGCCAGCGAGCCAGTGTTGCTGGCTCACCTAGCGAAGATTCGCCAGCAACCTGACCGGGCGACCGCAAACAACGGCTAACCACGTCTCGGGGAGTCCTCTGCGGTCGGACCGTCCAGGGTTGATGCTGCGACGACCCACTGGAACTGCGACGACCCACTGGAACCTGCCCAACGCTGCGAGTTGGCCCCTTGGAGCACAATGCCCCGAAGACCAACATCGACCCGCTTGACTGTCAATCAATCGCCGTGCCGAACACGATTGGGACGGAACACGATTGGGGCGGGGGTCTTTTTGCAGCCAGCTCCCTCGACGAGTTCGTCATCGCTTCGTTTTCACCTCAAAAGCGATCGGTTTCAGCCGAGTCCCGAGGCGACGACGGACAAAAAGACCCCCGTCCCCTTTTTGGTGTCGACGAGTTCGTCATCGCTTCGTTTTCACCTCAAAAGCGATCGGTTTCAGCCGAGTCCCGAGGCGACGACGGACAAAAAGACCCCCGTCCCCTTTTTGGTGTGTGTTGTTAGCAGACTTGGTTGCGGCCTTGGTGTTTGGCTTTGTAGAGCTGTTGGTCGGCTTGGTGGAGGAGGTCATGGGGCGTTTGCGGGGAAGCGGTTTGCAAGACGGCGACGCCGAAACTGGCTGTGACAGGCAGTTCGCCGGCCGCCGTCGAGAACCGTTGGGAAGCGATTTGGCAGCGACAACGCTCGGCCATTTCAATCGCTTCGGCATGCTCGGAGCCAAACAGGACCAGGCAGAATTCTTCTCCGCCATAACGCGCCAACAGGTCCTCTTCGCGACAGAGCGTTTGGACGCGTTTGCCGAACTCGCGGAGCACTTCATCTCCTACCAAATGGCCATGTGTGTCGTTGATCGATTTGAAATGATCGATGTCCAGCATGATGACTGCCAGCGGACAGGCTTGCCGAGCACTCCGCGCGATCTCTCGCGGCAGAGCTTCCATCAGATAACGTCGGTTCACAGCGCCGGTCAATGCGTCTCGCGTTATCGCGGAATAGACCGTCTCGTGATACTGTGACTCGACGCTGCCAGCGGACAGAAACTTAAACATGTAGTGGCCCAGCTTGACCGTGTCACCGGACTGCAAACGAGCCACGCTGACGGGCTGGCCGTTGACCAGCGAACCATTGGTGCTGCCTTGATCGACCAAGTCGTAGCCACAACCGCTTCGTCGAAATTCAGCGTGCCGCCGGGAAACACTGCTGTCGGGAAGAGACAAGTCGTTCTCCGGTTCCCGCCCGATCGAAAATACATCTTGCTCCAGCAACAGCATGCCGTTGACCATATCGGGTGGATAGATTTGCACCAGGCAGCACTCTTGTGTGGCTGCGAGTTCATTGCTGCGGGGGCTGCCAGCGGGAGCCAATAACGTGGCGTCCTCTTCGTCGCCGTAAGGACTTGCAAAGGTGGGTATTCCAGGAAGTGCGGAACGGGTCGGTGTCATGGAAACGGTCCGTCAGGCGGCGCGGAATCATCGAGAGTTCGATCTGTCAAACGTTGGATACGACGAGCGAGCGAGCCACCACCTAGGAAGCGGAAAGACCACAAAGGGGGTGCCGGTCCTGGCGAATTGGGGAATGCATCGGCTGTAGCGGTTGCAAGGGCGGATACCGTGCGTTCGGCTGGGCATTCCGTTAACTTTTTTGGTTATGCCGCATTGGATGCGACCACATTGCTGACTTTTGCCGCCGCAGAGACCATAATTGAAATCCTTCAACCTCTATTCGCCTGAGTTAACTGATGAGCCAAGCCGCCTGCCCGCGTTGCAACGAGACCATTCGCATCCCCGACGCCCAACCTCCGGCAGACGCGTCGGCCCGCTGCCCCTGGTGTCGTGAAACGTATTCGTTTGAAGAATTCCAAGATCGCTTGCCACCGATGTTGGAATGGGTCGACAACACGGGAACCGCGATTCCCTATTCGGCGGGAACGCTGATCGGCGGCTTAAGTGGTGCGGCCATGGCTTCGGCCGGAGCCCTGGCCGGCGCGGCGCACTCCGCCACCGCCACGCATGCCGCGGACGGCTTCGCCGATATCGAAGTCGACGACGAACCCGCCTCAGGGTGGTCGAACGATTCATCCGATGCGCCGGCCTTCACTTTCGATGATGGCGAGGAAGAAGAGTCAACATTTTCGTTCGCCACCGATTCCGACGAGAACAATGACGGCGAGGCGATCGGTTTGATGTCGGGAGCCGTTGTCGACGATTCGGCCACACCCGCGTTTGACAATCCCTTGCCGCGTCCCAAAGGACGTGGCAGGAAATCGGCTTCGCCCCTCAAGACGATGATCCAGATGGTGCTCGGCGGTGTGGTATCGATCCCTCTAGCGGCCGCGATTCTGTACGGCGTGCAAGCGATGGGCTGGCGGAAATTCGACTTCCTGCCCGACATTGGCATCCTGGCTGGCGAGCCTCAAGGAGCCTCAAAGACGGCCGCCGCGCCGGGACCTGTGGCCGATTCGCGGCCTTCTGGACGGCAGCTCGGTGGTGGTGCCATGCCGGACTTCGACGCGATGAACCAAAGGGAAGAAACCTTTGTGCCGCAGTCGGCTAGCGATCCCGCGATGCCGGAAAACGATTCGGCTGCGGGCCTGACCAGCGAACTGGCAGACGGCGAACTGGCAGATGACGCTGTTGCCGAACCCGCTGCGGACGAGGTCGCCGCGATGAGCATCCCGGAACTGCCAGCCGACGACGCTAGTTCGTTCGACACGGCCTCTTCCGAACAACCCGATGCACTGGAGAATCTCCTGCCGGCTCCCAGTTCCGACGTGCCTTCGCCGTTTGACACGCCCGCACCGGAGATGACGGTCGACGCTTCGACAGCGGATGATCTCGGACCGAGCGTCACCGAAGTCACCGCCGATCCCGCACCGGCGGCGGAACCACAACCGCAACCGATCTCGCCCACCTTGTTGAATACCATGGAGCGGGTGCGGAATCTCTCGACCGACCTGGCCGAGTACTCGGGCGATTCAAAAGGCAAAGGCGCATTGCTGGCACCGTTTTATTATGCTTTGGCCGAAGTGGGTGAGCAGGGTCAGCCCGAAGCCGCAACCGCGTATGCTCAGCTGATCGCCGACCTGCGGGCCGCCGGACAATTGGAAACGATGGCCAAATTCGGCAGCCCTTGGGTGTCGCGTGGGGACATTAAGAATAACGGTGGTCTGTTGGCCACCGGCACGCTGGAGCAGCGCGACGACGAGCTGATCCTGCAAATCGACTCCGACGTTTCGGTGCCGCTGGATGGTTGGGACGAAAATAAAGTCGATCCTCAGCCGTGGGTTGGCAAGGAAGTCGTCGTGCTGGCGAAATTAGCTGGAGCCCCAGGCCAGCGCCAGGGCACGATTCGCTACATCGAAGGAAAATAGTATGGCTCCCCCGACGTCGTCTGATGCACCGGAACCGAGCGAAGAACCTCTTCCGCCAGACGGCGCCGAGCCAACGGGCGATGAATCGCTGCTCGATTTCCTGTTCTACGGTCTATCGTTGCCCGAACGGACCGTGCGAAGTTTATCGGCCGTCGCCGGAGGTTTGCTGCACGAGACCGCCGCTAGGCTGATTCCCACCGCGTTCCGTTCGTCGCGCAGCTACGCGTTGTTTGTGCAGCAATCGCTCGACATGGCGGTCCACGATTTTGGCGGCGTGGTCACAGCGACTCCAGTCAACGTGGAGGGGACGATCGAAGAAACGCAGTTGGCTCGCAAAGCGATCGGCGGCATGCTGGACATCGCCAGCATGTCGACACTCCACCTGTCGCCCTTGACCGTGCTGGCCGCCTTCAGCGACATCGCGTACGGCTCCAGTTTTTACCTCAAACAACTGAGCGTCGAACTGAAGAAACAGGGTGTGATCGATCCCGAGAGCTCGATCGATCACGTCTCGGACCTGCTCGACGCACTGCAAAAAACGGGCGAGCAAGCCACCGGTGTGTTGGACCAACCTCCGATCAACATCGAAGGTTTGCGCGAAACGATCCAGCACACGCGTGACTCGATTGCCGACATCGATCCGACCGACGTCCTGCCACAATCCGAGATCGCGCGGATGTGGAGCGAAATGGAGACGGCCGCCACCGCGGCCGACGTGGGGCTGCTCGATGTTAGTGCCACGATGACGATGTTTGCCATGAATCGTTTAACTTTGGTTTCCAAAGGGGCCCTGTCGTCGGTCACGGTCGCCAGCAATCTGCTGGACCAACATGTCTTGTCGCATTACACCGATGCGTTGCGGGAGATCCGCGAAGCCGGTTTGTATAGCACCCTGTCGACCGCTAGCTCGCCCTACCTGGAAGCGGTTTGGAACAATTTCGACGGCGAACGCGTGACCTGGACCGAGGACTTTCTCTCGGGGCGAATGGTGGAGCGCACACTCGGGAGTTTCCGTAGCTGGTGGGCAGGAGAAACCCCCGCGGAGCCGTCCCCGATCCCCGAACCGATCCCCGAACCGATCCGCTCAAAGCAACCGGCATCCCAACCCGAACCGCCGGCTCCCGACCCTTCGTAACCCCAACGCGGCGTTCATCAGCAGACGCGGCGACCGGACACCGCAATTCCGAGAGAACGGCTCGATCCTCGCGATTCTTGGCAGCGGCTTGGCCCGATCCCCGTTATCATGCGGGGCCTGCTTTTGAATGCCTTTTTGAGGAGTGTTGCATGTTTGGTCGTGTTGGTTGTGGTAGTCTGGTTTGGGCCATCATCGGTCTGTTGCCTTGCCAGGCTGTTGAAGAAACATTGCCCGCGGTCGCCAAGATCGAGGGCGTGCAGCCGCGTAACGTGGTCTTCATTTTGACCGACGATCACCGTTACGACGCGATGGGTTTTATGAACCATCCGTTCTTGGAAACGCCGCATCTCGATTCCTTGGCCAGCAACGGCGTGCATCTGAAAAATGCATTTGTTACCACTTCGCTCTGCTCGCCCAGTCGCGCCTCGATCCTGACCGGTCTGTATACCCACCGGCACCGCGTGATCGATAACAACCGCCAAGTCCCGCCCGGCACGAAGTTCTTTCCGCAGTACCTTCAACGTGCCGGCTACTCGACCGCGTTTATCGGCAAGTGGCACATGGGTGGCCATCACGACGACCCGCGTCCCGGCTTCGATTATTGGCTCAGCTTTCGCGGCCAAGGCAACTACCTATCGCCTGGTCCCAAGTACACGATGAACCTGAATGGGAAGCGAGTCCCACAGAAAGGCTACATCACCGACGAGCTGACCGATTATGCCGTCGATTGGCTGGAGAAACAGTCTTCCGACAAACCGTTTTTCTTGTACTTGTCGCACAAAGCGGTTCACGCGAACTTCACCCCTGCCGAACGCCACGCCGGTCGTTACGCCGACGCCGACCTCGGTTTCTTACCCCGTGGCGAGGAAATTACGGCCGAAAACAATGCCCCGCGCTGGGTCCGCGATCAACGCAACAGTTGGCATGGAATCGACTTTTCGTATCACAGCGACAAGGGGTTGGATTACCTCTATCGACGCTACTGCGAATCGCTGCTGGCCGTCGATGACAGCGTCGGCAAAGTGCTGCAGCAACTGAAGAAGATGGGCGTCCACGACGACACACTGGTCGTTTACATGGGCGACAACGGATTCATGTTTGGCGAACACGGTTTGATCGACAAACGAGTCTCCTACGAGGCTTCGATCCGAGTTCCGATGATGATGCAGTGCCCCGATTTGTACGAAGGGGGCAAAGTTGTCGAGCAGGTGATCGGCAATATCGATATCGGGCCGACGATCATGCAGGCCGCCGGATTGGAAACGCCGCAGTACATGGACGGGATGAGCTTCCTGGAGATGCCCAACAAGACGCCTGAATCGTGGCGCGATTACTTCTTGTATGTCTATTACTGGGAAAAGAACTTCCCCCAGTCCCCTACGCAGTTCGCGCTGCGAGGCCAACAGTACAAGTACATCACCTATTACGGATTGTGGGACACCGACGAGTTGTACGACCTGCAAGCCGACCCGGGGGAAACCCGCAATCTGATTCACGAGCCCCAATTTCGACCGATCGCCAAGAAAATGGAAAATCGTCTGTATGAAATGCTCAGCGAAGCCGGCGGGATGGACCTGCCGATGAACCAACCCAGCGGCGGCTCGCAGAATAAACGCTGGGCTGAGCGAGGCGGGGACGAGGCGGCTGACTTTCCGGCGGCCCTGGTGGTCGAAGAACCGCTGAACCGCGAGGCAAAGTAACGTTTGATCGCCACCATGTTCCGCCGAAGTGCCATCTTTCTAATTCGCTGTTACCAGACCGGGATCAGTCCTCTGTTTGGGCCCTGCTGCCGGTTTACCCCCAGTTGCAGCGAATACGCCATTCTGGCGCTCGGGAAATACGGCTGCTTTCGCGGTTGTTGGATGGCCGCACGCAGGATCTTAAAATGCCACCCGTGGCATCCCGGCGGGCACGATCCACCCTAACAGGGATCAAGCATCGAATCGTCCGAGAAACAGCGCCAGTGTGGCTCACTCCAACGCGCCTCACCAAGCGGCCTCACCCTCCACTTCCTTGTTAAAGTCGCATGCCTGATTCCTCCGAAACTGTCCTGATTACCGGCGCCAGCTCCGGCATCGGGGCTGCGATCGCTCGCTGCTTCGCCGCCGACGGAGCCACCGTGGTGCTGGCGGCGCGACGCGAGGAACAGCTCGTCGAACTCGCCGAGCAACTTCGGGCGGAGTTTGGCGTTCGGGTCGAAGTCATCCCGATCGACTTGGCCGCCGCGACGGGCCCAGAGCAGTTATGCCAAGCGATGGAAGACCGACAATTAACGATCGATGTGCTGGTCAATAACGCGGGCTTCGGCATCTTGTCCAAATTTGCGGAGTCGAAGCGGGGGACGCAAATGGCCACGATCGCCGTCAATGTAGCAGCCCTCACCGAGCTGACGCATCGCCTGCTGCCGGGCATGCTTGCTCGCCGTCGCGGCGGGATCTTAAACGTTTCGTCGGTTGCCGCCTTTCCGCCAGGACCCTACATGGCGGTTTACTACGCCTCCAAAGCCTACGTCCAGTCGTTCTCCGATGCGCTGCGATTCGAACTGCGTGAGACCCCGATCCATGTCACTTCGCTGGCTCCCGGACCTGTCTCGACCGAATTTGCCAGTCGCAGCGGGATCGGTTCGTTAGGGATTTTTGACAAGAACTCGCTATCTGCCACCGTCGTCGCCCAAGCAGGCTATCGCGGGTACCGGCAAGGCCGCCGGAACGTGACCCCCGGCTTGTTCAACCGCTTGGGCACGCTTGCCACTCGCTGGCTACCTCGGATGATTTCCGCCCAAATTGTGGCGAAGATTCAAAGTCGCAAGCTAGAATAAGGCCGCTGATGTGCCTGCGTTCGCCACCTGACCGCTTAAGTAACCGCGGCCGGGTCTCCACAAGAGTTAGCCGCACCCTCCGTTGCAATTATGCCGATTAATCGGTTGGTGGCAGTAATTTGGAGGTTCGCGGGGAACTTCATGGGTGAAAGGCGCATCGCAAAGGAAGCCTTTCGTTGACAGTGTAGGGGCCGTAACTAGAATCGGGCTCACAACTTATCCAAACACCCGATTTAGCCTATTTTATCGCAACTGGCAACAGGCGGCAGTCGATACCGCTTACTGGGTGTGCCGACAGCACATTTCCGACAAATCTATATGGATCGCAGCGACTTGCGATGCTCCGTTCAATCGAGCAGGGACTAGATGGTGAAGTCAGCCAAACAAAAAGCCAGCCGTCGCCAGGCACAATCGGGACGTTCCAAGTTGGCCAAGCGTCGTTTAACGCTGGAGGGGCTTGAGGCTCGTCAGTTGTTAGCCGGTGGCCTGGGAACGGGCGGGAGCGATGTTGGATTACGTACTTTCACCCAAGCCAGAAACGTCGGCTCCGTGCCCGCGTTTCAGGCGCGAGAAGCCGAAACTTTGGGATCGGTGGGCACGAACGACACCAAACTGACAGCGGAATTTTTGCCGCTGGGGACCGGTGCGGGTGATGAGAGCACGATCGATTTGACCGGATCGTTGTCGTTGGTCGACGTGAATCAGCGGATCCCTGAGGATGTCGATTGGTTCAGTTTTGACTTGGACGCTGGCGATATTCTGGACATTTCGGTGGTCGGCGGCGTCGGCGAGTTCGACGTGTTTTTCGAATCGGCATTGCCTTATCAGCGCGGCGACTTCTGGTTCGCGGGAAATGTGAACTTCGCGGGTGGCGGTCCGGTGACGACGCCTTATCCGTTCAATTCACCTCTACAAACGGTCGGGACATCCCTCGGTGCACAGGTGGTGCCCGAAAGTGGGCGTTACTTCTTACGAATGGCTCCCAATGGCTTTTCGGGGAACTACACCGTCGGCTTGCGGACGTATCGCCCGGTTTTAGAAAGCGAACCGATCGGGACCCAGCAGAAGCTGTTCCTCGATTTCGACGGCGCGATTTATTCCCGCTCGGAGTTAACGCCTGTCGACCCGGTGACCGGCCTGCCGACGACCGGCACCGCACGACTGTCGCCCCTGGCGGCTTTCCTCGACGAATGGCAAATCCTGCCCGAGGACGAAGACCGCATCATCGATGCGATCATCGCCAACATGGAAGAGAACTTCCTGGAGTCATTGCCGCTTAGCGCCAACAACGGCAGTTTCGCGGACACCGGGGTTCCCGGTGAATTCGGTATTGAGATCCTCAACAGCCGCGACCATGCCGATCCGTATGGCCAGCCCAACGTCAGCCGTGTGATCATCGGCGGCACGGCTGAGGAAGCAGGCATCGACACCATCGGTTTGGCGTCGAGTATCGACGTCGGTAACTTCAATACGTCGGAAAGCTCCTTCGTGTTGCTCGACGGGATCTTGGACTTCATCGATCCAATTCCTCGCGCCGGTGGCGTGAGCCGGGTCGAACAGTTCGCGACATTCATCGGCAATGTCACGGCTCATGAAGCGGGACACTTCTTTGGCGGTTGGCATCAGGACAACGCCAACGCAAGGCTCTCGCTGATGGACCAAGGGGGTGACCTGGAAGCCTTCACCGAGGTCGGCCTGGACGGCATTTTTGGTACCGCGGACGACCAAGACATTGATTTTGTCTGGGATGTCTTCTCGCCCGTGGAAGGCATCATGGTAGGGGCTCAGGACGTTGCCAACACGATCGCTTTTGGACTGTCGACCGGTAAAATTGGCGCCTCGGTTACCGGCTTCGCCTTCAATGACGCCAATGCCAACGGCCAGTCGACCGGCGACTCTGGCTTGGCGGGCGTAACGGTCTTTAACGACGTCAACAATAACGGTCTGCTCGACACCAACGAGCAATCGACCCTCTCCGAGGCCGATGGTTCGTTCACTTTACAAGTCGCGCCCGGTCCGGCAACGATCGCGGTTGTAACGCCGGCCGCTTCCGTGGCCACGACGCCGACCAGCCAAATCGTCACTGCCGGCCAAGCCGCGGCGATTCAGTTTGGTTTCAACCGCATTCAGTCGGATATCACGGGCACCAAATTTGCCGACTTGAATGGCAACGGTTTCATGGATGCCGGCGAACCGGGCATCGGAGGCGTGTTTATCTACCTCGATTTGGACGGCGATGATCGGCCCGACATCGGGGAGCCGCGGACGATGACGGCTGCCGACGGTAGCTACAGCATCGACTTTCCTGGCCCAGGCAATTACGTCATCCGCGAAGTCGTGGAACCGGGATTCCTTCAAACCTTACCGGGACCGGCCGGTAATTTTGAGCACGCTGTCACGTTCAACGGTTCGGTACTGAATGGCAACTTCAACTTCGGTAATTTGCCAGCCCGCGATTATGGTGACGCACCACTAGGATACCCCGTTACCTCTTCCGAAAACGGCCCCAGCCATGGCATTGTGGACGGTTTGTTCCTCGGTGCTTCGGTCGACCGTGAACTGGATGGCACACACAGTGCCGGCGCGAACTTCGATGATTTGAATGGTGTGTTGCAAATCGACGGCACCGTCCGGGATGACGAAGATGGCGTGCGGTTGCTCAGTCCCCTCGCCGCTGACGCGACGGCGCAAGTCGAAGTCACAGCGACCAACAACACGGGTGCCCCAGCCTTCCTGCAAGGCTGGATCGATTTCAACCGTGACGACGACTTCAACGACCCCGGCGAGCACATCCTCATCAATCGGCAGCTAGCCAACGGTCCTCAAGTCCTGGAAATTGAAGTTCCGCCAAGCGCCACACCGGGTGAAGTGGTGGCTCGCTTCCGTTACAGCAACTCTTCAGGTTTGACGCCGGTCGGCCCTGCCGATAGTGGTGAAGTGGAAGATTACATCTTCAACGTGCAGATTTCGCCGGAGGTGGTGAATCCTGACGAGTTCTCGGTGCCTCGCAACAGTGTGGCCAATCCGCTCGATGTGTTGGCCAACGACTTTGAGTTGCCCGGCGCGCCGCTGGAGATCGTCCGTTTGGCCGGTCCGACGCCGCGTGGATTGGTGCAGATCTCCGATGGCGGTCGCAGCCTGCTCTACACGCCACCCAATGGATTCATTGGCCTCGACCAATTCTCCTATATCGTCCGCAATACGGTGACGGGCGTAGAGGTTGCTCGGCCGGGTAACGTGGGCGTTACCGTGACCTTCCAAACGGCCGTTCCGATCGCTGTCGACGATACGTTCTCGGTTCCGCAGAATGTCGTCAACCAGCCACTCGAAGTGCTGAACAATGACGTCGCAAGTATCAATGGTGGTTTGCGAATCGGTTCGTTCAGTCAAGGTAGTGAAGGCGGCCGGATCGATTTGGTCGGCGGCGGGCAATCGCTGATCTACAATCCTCGGGCCGGCTTTGCGGGTACCGAGCAGTTCAACTACACCGTCGTCGACAGTCGTGGTCAATCGAGCATGGCGACCGTGACGGTGAAGATGCTGCCCGGCTTGCAGGACGAAAGCGTGGCCTTTTCCTTTGCCATCACCGACCCCAACGACAATGTCGCCATCGATAACGTGCGGGTCGGCGATGAATTCTTGCTAACGGTATCTGTGGAGGATCTCCGCAATCTGCCATTGCAGCAACGCGAAGGGGTCGCGAGTGCGTTCTTGGACTTGCTGTACACCGACGAACTGGTGTCGACCGTGCCGGTGAGTGGTGCGACGAACGGCTTCCCATTTGATATCTCGTTCGGGCCTTTGTTTACCGGTGCGAGCAACGTCTTCCAAACCGGCGATGCGGGAACGCCGGGCTTGCTGAATGAAATCGGTGGTACGCAACCGGTCGGTGCGGAAGTCGATCATGTTGGTCCCGCCGAACTGTTCACCGTGCGTCTGAAAGCTTCCGCCGAAGGCGTGGCCGTCTTCCAAGCCGACCCGTCGGACTTGGCGGTCAGCGAAGTCCTCGTGCTGGGCAGCGACGTCGCGGTGCCGTTTAACCTGCAGCAGTTTGGCAAAGCCGAATTGGTGATCCGTAGTCAAGTTGGCGGTACACCGACCAAGGCGGTGGATGATTCATTCCCCAACTCTCAAGATTCGTTCGGCCAACTGATCCTGCCGGGTCAGGATGCAAGGTTCCGGCTGTTCGATAACGACCTGCTCGGTGCTACCGGCGTGATCGCTGAACGTGGTCTTGTAACCGCACCGACACGCGGCAACATCGTGATCGACGATCGTGGCACCGACACGCTGAATGACGACATCTTCGTCTACCGCGCCGACGCAGGCACGACGGGCGTCGATAGCTTCCGCTATCTGATTGTGACTGCCGATGGATTCCGCAGCACTGCCGAAGTGACTCTGACGGTCGGAGCCGCGGCGGCCGATGACATCGTCGCGATTGATTTTGAGTTTGTCGATCTTAACGGAAATCCGATCGTCGGACCGCTGAACGTGGGCGATGAATTCGGCGTGCAAGTGCTGCTGGATGATTTGCGATCGCCGTTGCAAACGTCGGTGCAAGGAGTCTTCGCCGGCTTCCTCGACATCCTCTACGACCGCGGACTAGCCGTTCCGACGAATGCCTTGGGCACCGACTTTGGGTTCGATGTCATCTTTGGACCGCTGTTCAATGAACAGGCTGCCGTCGGGGTGGGCTCCACACCGGGCTTGATCAACGAATTCGGAACGCTGCAGCTCGACACGCAAGGCACCGCTAACCCACTCGGTGGCGAGCCCACTTTGATGGCGACGCTGTTCTTCGAAGCCATCGGGCCGGGCAACCTCCGATTTGTTGGTGATCCGGCGGACTTCTCGCCGTTCCAAGATACCTTGCTGTTCGATCCTCCCGGACCTGTCAGCATCTCGCAGATTCGCTACGACGTCGAATCGATCGACATTACAATTCCGACCGGCGAATCGGCAAGACAAAACGGCCTGAATCCGTATGACGTCAATGGCGACGGCTATGTTTCTGCGGTCGATGCCTTGGGGGTGATCAACACGCTGAACCGTTTGTCACGCAACGTTAGTGGTGAATCGGCAGCGAACATCACTGTCTTTGCGGACGTCGACGGGGACTCGGAAATCACTCCCTTCGATGCGTTGCAAGTGATCAATGCCCTCGGCCGCCAAGCCCGTGCGTCACGTGGCCAAGGGGAGAGTGCCCCACCGATCAGCTCGCCGACGACCGACCTGTCCACTGCCTCAACCGATTCGGTCTTTGGCTCGCTGGAAAGTGAAGCCTTGGATCCCGCTATCGACGCGGGTGGCTCGACCGGCGGTTCGTCCAATGGGGCGAACATGACTCCGATCGATTTCGGATCGGATGACAGCGAAGAGGACAAAGACGACTTCCTCTCGTTGCTGGCCGACGACGTGTCAAACGTTTGGAAGTAACTAACTCGTACGAGATCACATGTTCGCTACGCTGATTCTGTTTGCCATGTTCCATCCCTTCCACCGCAGTTTGGCGGAGGTGGCTTGGAATGCGGAATCAGAGAGATATGAGGTCTCGTTGCGAGTCGACCCGATCGATTTGGATGCCGCGTTATCGACGCAGGAACAACGCCGCATCGTGCTGGACAAATTACAACCTGCCGATGCCAACGGCATGCTGAAGAAGTACATCGCCAAGCATCTGCGTCCGCAACGCTCGGAGCAGCAAATCGGCGAAGTTCACTGGGTGGGCTATGAGACCGATGATCGTGGCAAGTACGTGTGGCTGTACTTTGAATGGTCGCGACCAGCCGGTGAGGGACCGCTGCGACTGCACAATCGCCTCTTTATGCGAGAAGAGCCGACGCATATCAGCACCGTCGTCTTTACCGATCTCGCCAAGCGGCCCGCCTTGATTTTCACAAAGCAAAAAGCACTGCTGCCGATGCCTTAGCCGGACATCGGCCTCTTTGCTCACGCGGGCAGTGCGTTGGGCGGCGGAGGCGTCGCCCACAACGTCAGCACGCTGAGCGGCGCGAGCATCGCGACGAACAACCACAGCCCGATCTGATAACTGTCCAGCAAGTCCGACAGTTGTCCCAAAATCAACGGCCCGCAACCGCTGCCGGCGACCGTCATGCACCACACCGCACCGCGGATTTTCCCTAAGTTCTCGCGACCGTAGTAGCGGACCCACATCGTCGACGAGACCGAGATCGCCAAGCCTTGCCCGGCTCCGAAGAAGGCTGCGAATAGATGCATATGCAATGGTTGGCTTGTCAGCGGAACCGCCAGTGCTCCCAGGGTCAAACAGGCAAACGCCACTGCTAAAAGCCGATTCAAGGGCAAGCGATCGGCTAGTAAACCGCCGACGATCTGCAGCGCCAGCATCGCCGTGGAAAACGTGGCGAACAGGACTTTGCTGCGATCGGGCGGGATGCCTTGATTGGCAAAAATCTCCAGAGCATAAAAGACCAATCCGGTACCGATCATCGCCCACGTCGACAGACTGATCGCGAGGATCCAGTAGGTGCGATGCGCCATCGCCTCATGCAACGAAACCGCTCGGATCGGCAACCGCTGGATCGGCTGTGCCATGTCTCGGAGATCGTTTTCGAAATCAATGCCCGCTTCGTCGCCAGTGTCGCCAGTGTCGCCAGTGTCGCCAGTGTCGCCAGTGTCGCTATCTTGCCCGGAGCCGGCACCGAGCATTTGCGGCGCGGTCTCGCCATCGGGCAATTGCCCGACATCTTCGGGCCGATTGCGAAACACCAACGCGATTAACGGCAGCAGACTGATCGCGATCACAACCGCCACCAACCGATACGTTTCTCTCCAGCCGTACGTTTCGATGCTCCACAGCAACGTCGGCGGCACCAAGCCAAACGCGGCCGCCATACCGGCGCTCATCACGGCCGTCACCGTGCCCAGCTTTTGCTGAAACCACATCGACACGACATTGCCGCTTAACAGCGTCAACGAGCCTTGCCCTAGAAAACGGAGCAACGAAAAGGCGAGCAACAGCGTCCAGAAACCTTGCACGTAGCTGGCTCCCCAACAGGTCGAAATCAAGCCGATCGCGACCGCCCCGGTTGTCCATCGCAGCCCCACTCGGTCGCTTAGCGGTCCGACCAGCGACAACGGCACGGCGGCTAACAACGTGCCCAACATGTAAGCCAACGCCATCCGCGTATCGCTTAAGGCCAGGGTTTCACGGATCGACGGCATAAACGCGGACACGGCAAACGTTTGGCCGGGACTGGTACAGATCTGCGCGACGACGGCCACGGGCACCATCAAATAGCCGTAATAAAACGGCAGGCTGCGAGCGAGTCGATCGGAAAGACGAAACATGGCTGCGGATCTTGTCGAGGAAACGCGGTTGGTAACACAAAATGGGCGATTAGCGAAGGGAGGTAAGCCGAAATCGCATCGGTTTTGCTATCACCGCTTTGCATTCACGTTGACACCCGGCAGCCAATCTAGCTACGCTCCCGCCGCCTTTTCATTGGCTGCTCAGACCAATCCCCCCGCGGCAAAATGCAGACGACTCGCCCCTATCGACCCGCGACACCGGTTCGCCAAGCAAGTTGGCTGGCTGGATGGTTGATCGTGGTCGTGGGCGTCGGTGGTTGTGCCGCCCCACGTTACATATCGACTCGGCCGGTTCGCGAAAACGCGCTCGCGGTGCCGCTGAAATTGATGCGACGCCAAGGTCCGGCATTGAGCGACCGGACGACGCAGTTACTGCAACGGTTTGGTTTGAGCGAATCGTACGAGCGTGAACCGGACGAGACGCTCGCGAAACTGCTCGAAATCGCGTCGACCAACGAAGACAACGAGCTGGTCTTTGCCGTCGGCGAATTGTCTTATGTGGAGGGCAAAAAAGCCGAACGTCTGGGCACGAACAGCGACGCGCTGCACCACTACGGCATGGCAATGACCAGCAGCTATCAGTATCTGTTTTCCGATGAGCTGAATGAAATTCGCAACCCGTACGACCCACAGTTCCGCGGCGCCTGTGATTTGTACAACGAATCGCTCGAAGACACCCTGCGACTACTGTGCGAAGAAAGCGATCTCCGGCCCGGGCAGAGCTACACGATCAAGACGCCCGAGCGGTCGTTTACGATCGACACTGTGGCTCGGGGCAAATGGCCGGCGGAGGAATTTGAACGCTACGAGTTCGTCAGTGACTTTCGCGTCGAAACCCTCAACAACCGCCACCTCACCTACGGCTTGGGCGTTCCGCTATTGGCGGTGCGACGGCCGCGCGAAGGCGATTCTCAACGTGAGAAGTATTATCCCGAAGGGCTCAGCTATGCCGTCACGGCGTTACTGCGCTGCACCGACGAAGATCGCAAACCGGGCGAACCCCCACAAAAGTGCGTGCTCGAGTTTTTTGATCCACTCAGCCATAACCAGGTGGAACTGGCAGGCCGTTGGGCGCCTCTCGAAACCGACTTAACAACCCCGCTGGCGTACTTCCTCGACAGCCCTCAATTCCGCAAACGTGACAAGGCGACCGAGGGCTTATTGAACCCTGCAAAATCGCAAGACGTCCGTGGGCTGTACATGCTGGAGCCTTATGATCCGAACCGGATTCCAGTGGTGATGGTCCATGGCCTGTGGTCCAGTCCGCTGACATGGATGGACATGTTTAACGACTTGCGGTCCTTTCCTCAGATCCGTGATCGCTACCAATTCTGGTTCTACATGTATCCATCGGGCCAGCCGTTTTGGGTCAGTGCGACGCAGATGCGCAACGACATCGCCCAAGTTCGCGAAGCCTTCGATCCGCAACGCCAGGATCCGATGATGGATCAAATGGTGTTGGTCGGACACAGCATGGGCGGCTTGGTCAGCAAGATGCAAACGATCAACAGCAATCAAGACTTTTGGCAAATCGTCAGCAACAAACCGGTGGAGCAACTGCAAGGGCCGCAGGGGGCGCGCACTAAATTGGCCAGTGCCTTGTTCTTCAAACCCAACCAATCGGTTCGTCGCGTGGTGACAATTGCCACGCCACATCGCGGCAGTGAATTCGCAAACGACTACACCCGCTGGCTCGCTCGAAAAATCATCCGGCTCCCCAGTTTCGCGGTCAACACCGGCACCCAGCTAGCCGTCGCCAATCCGGGCTTCTTCAAAGACACCAAGATGCTGACGTGCTCCAATGCGATCGATTCCTTATCGCCTGACTCACCAATCTTTCCGGTCATGCTCCGAGCCCAACGGGCCCCAGGGGTGAAATATCACAATGTGGTCGGGGTGGTGGAAAAGGAAAGTTTCTTCGGGAGGATCAGCAATGGAGGCGATGGCGTGGTCGAATACTCCAGTGCCCATTTGAAAGATGCGGAAAGCGAGATCATTGTCGAAGCGGACCACATGAAGATCCATACCAACAGTAAAACGATTCTCGAAGTCCGCCGGGTTTTGATGGAACACCTGCGTGAGGTCGATGCCAACGATCGCATCGCCACACGCCCGACGGCAGACGCACGACTCGCCTCGCCAACGAATTCCCCCGGCGACCCGCCGACCGAAAACAAACCGGTCGACTTTGAGCTGTTCGACGACAGCAACTTTCAACAGTTACAAGCGAACTGAGTGATTACGGCATGGGTCGTAAATTGAACGTGGTGTAATGAATCCCCGTGGGCGAATCGTAAGCAAACGAACCGCCCGGAGCAAAGTACTTTGACAGCACGTCGAATGGCGGCAGATCGTGCTTGTTCATGATCTCCGACAATCTGGCCATCCCAGGGTTGTTCTCCGCCTGACGCGCCAGCGATGCCTTCATCTCCGGTGCGGCGGCCATTTCATAGAACTGACGCAGCATCTCCTGAGCACGAGAAAAGCTGAACAGAAAGGGTGGTTGTCCGTCCAGTTTGCCGCCCACTTCACCAGCCACTAAATCGTATTCCGGCACCCCGGTTAGTCGCGGCTGAGCCCCACCGTGAGCTCGAATGGCACGTTGCAGAAACGACGAGCTGTCTGTGAACAAGATCTGATCTCCCAGCAAAGCAAGACGCGGTTCAGGCCGACGCAAGTTTTCGGGGAAGCGATCGGCGGGAGGCTGTCGCCCGGCATAGACGACCACGTTACCCTCGTCCTGGCGATTCATCTGTTCCGGAAAGCGGTCGGCTAGTTTCGCCAACAGCTCGGCCGCTTTGGCAGCGTCTTTGACCTCGATTCCAAACAACTGCGATTGGCTGTTGATGCGAGCCGGTGGCTCGTACCAGCGGGCCAACGTCACGCGGCCGGTTAGCAATTCCAACAAGTCGCCTTGAACATCGATGCCGAACTCACGTTGCAGCGGCTCCTCGACGCGACGCTCAAGCGTGTCCTCGCCTTGAAATCGATCGACGATGCGGCCCAAGCCTTTGTAGGAATTGGGCAGATCCCAATACAGCGTTGTGTAGCTGGAAATGTCATCGGGCACCCACTTCGGCGGATTGATGTCGCCGCTCGCCGGACGCACAACGGAAAACAAACCATCTCGCGGAGCCTGCACCAGAACGTGCACATGCAAAATACCGTCAAACGTTTCGCCACCGCTAAAGCTGCTGCCACCGATTCCCTTCAGTTTGTCGATTCCCAAGTCTTCGATCAGCGGCCACACCAGGGCCGCCGCTCCACCCCGTGCCTTGATGAGACGCTCGCCGATCGCATACGGATTGACGAAGAAGGTAATCTGCGGCTCGGTCGCTTCGGCCCCCACGCACGGCCCCATCACGGCTCCGAAATCTTGATTCTGTGCCAGCGACTTGGTTTTGTCCGTCCCTTTCCAGCGCGCCAGCGTCTCTTCGACGACGCCGTCACCGACGCCGAAAATCGTCACCCCTTCCAACTGACAAAACTCAATTCCCGGTTGCCCCACGCCGGGCGATTGAAACGCGGTGATCGGAGTGTCGAAGGCTTCCGAATCGCGAACTGCGTAGCCTTGATTGAGCAAGCGATCGGATAAGCGATCGAGCAACCTCTTTAGCAAACCGTTACGGTCGCCCGCCTCCATGATGCCGATCATGCCGATCCTACCATTGCGGCGACGCCGACGTTCGATCCGTTCACGAAGCGCTGCCGGCGAATCTCCCTGTGGTGCATCCGCCGTCGTATCTTGCCTGTCATCGGCATCAAAAGCCAACAGGCCAACGGCGACCTCCCCTTCCGGGATGCTCAGCAATTCATCCAGCGAAACTCCCAACCGCTCGCCAACTTGTTGGAACAAGTCGGCTGTTCCGGCGTACAAGTCGCCCGCGAGTGGCTTGAGTTCTGGGTCGTTCAATAATTTCCCGAACTGTCCCTCTTTGACCGTCTGCTTCAGCTCCGTCATGTCATTGATGCGAGCATAAGCCAAAACGTCGTGTGGAAAGAGGTGCGGAGCGCCGGGTCGAGCCGAATCGGCCGCCTGGACCGTTGGAACGAGCCAAATACTGAAAACCGCGGCAACGATGATGGATCGCATGGGGACATCTTCACGATAGAGACAAAGATTAGGGGGGCCTGACATGGCTTCAACGATTCTAGCCGAGCCGCAGGGTCTTTCGCTGTTACAGTCTGTATCTTGCCGATGAAAACAAAACTTCGCCGGCAATCGAGGGTTAAAATGAAGGTGGCGGTCCGGCAGTCGCGGCCTCTCCGTCGTCCTTAACCAAATCACGGAAACCAATCATGCTCCGAGCAACCTTTCGCTCTCTCGTCACACTCGCCTGCTTCGCAACCTTCCTGGTGGGGAATTCTGTCGCGCACGGTCAAGGCGCAGGTACTGCCGGTGGTGGTGGCGCAGGCGGTTTAAGTGGCGTCGCAGGAATTGAAAACCAGCTAGCCGACGCCGATGCTGAATTTGCAATCGACCGCGGCAATACGGTTGGAGCGACGGCGTCGAATGTTCAAGGTTTCAGCAACATCGGGGGCGCCGGAACGGCCACCGGCGCAGGTGGCGGCGGTGGTGGTGGTGGATTTGGTGGCATCGGAGGACTTGGTGGATTAGGCGGGCTGTTCGGTGGGGCTTTCAACAACCTGAACCAGGGCGGGCAAGGACAGCAACGCCAGGTGCGAACACGGTTGCGTTCGGCCGTTCCGGTCGCGCCATTGCCGCCCGCTCAACTGGAAGCTCGTCTGCGGAGTCGCGTGCAAAATGAAACGGTCGCAAGCCGATTCAATGGCACCAACATTTCGGTCGACGGACGGACCGCAACGCTGTCGGGCGAAGTTTCCTCCGCAGCCGACAGCCGGATGGCGGCCTTGCTGATGCAGCTAGAACCAGGTGTCAGTCGTGTCGACAACCAAATTCACGTCAACGAAGCTTCGGCTTCAGACCGCTTCGATGGCAACGCAGCGAGCCCCAGCCTGCCGAGTGGCTGGAACCCCCTGCCGCCCCCGTCGGCGCGTTAAGTGTTGTCAAATCGTCGACAGGATCGCGGGTCTCTGGTCCGCCGAGCGTTTCCAAGTTGGCTCGTCGAGGTGGGGAAGTTTTCAATTGGGGCAGCGAGCGAGTAGACTTTCGGGTTCGACGTCCCGCAAGTGCATCCCTTCCCTCGTGCCCGAAATCTGATCATGCTGCTCCGCTACCGTTGCCTATTGTTGGCCGCCCTCATCGGCTTTCTAGGCGGCCCATTGTCGGCTGCCGACCGTCCCAATGTTGTCGTCGTGTTGTGCGATGACATTCGCTGGGATGCGTTGTCCTGTGCGGGGCATCCGCATCTCAAGACGCCGCACATCGATCAATTGGCGGCCGAAGGCGTCTACTTCGAAAACATGTTCTGCACGACCAGCTTGTGCTCGCCCAGTCGCGCGTCGATCCTCAGCGGACTGTATGCCCACGCCCATGGCGTCACCAATAACTTCACCGACTACCCGGCCGAACTGGATAGTTTTCCGCGTCGTCTGCAAGCCGACGGTTACCGCACCGCCTACATCGGCAAGTGGCACATGGGCGAGCAAAATGATCTGCCACGCCCCGGCTTTGATCATTTTGTAACGCATAAGGGGCAAGGAAAATACTTCGACACCGAATTCAATTTCAATGGTCAAGACCGACGTGTCGTGCCCGGTTATTACACCACGGTTGTCACCGACATGGCCATCGACTGGATGGAAAAACAGCACACGCAACCGCAGCCATTCATGCTGATGTTGGGCCAAAAAGCACCCCACAGTTTTTACTTTCCCGAACCAAAGTACGAACACACCTTTGACGACGTCGAAGTCAACTATCCGCATTCGTCTTTCGAGCTGGAAGACAAGCCGGCCTGGATTCAAAAACGCCTGTCGACATGGCACGGGATCTACGGACCGCTATTCGATTGGCGCAAGGACTTCCCCAATGACAAGGCCTCCGGGGTCACCGATTTTGCACGCATGGTCCGTGCCTACTGGGGTACCATTTTGTCGGTCGATGACAGCGTCGGCCGCTTGGTGGCTCAACTGAAAAAGATGAACCAACTGGACAACACCGTGTTCGTCTTCATGGGAGACAACGGGTTGCTGGAAGGGGAGCACGGCATGGTCGACAAACGGACCGCCCATGAAGCGAGCATGCGCGTGCCGATGATCATCCGCTATCCCAAGCTCACCCCGGCGGGGCCGCGCCGCGTTCAACAACAAGTGTTGACCGTGGACGTGGCTCCGACACTGCTTGACCTGTGCGGCGCTCCGGCGATTGAAAACATTCATGGCCGCTCGGTACGCCCGATGGTGACCGGCGAGAATCCCGCCTGGCGTTCCGGAGTGCTGTATTACTACAACTATGAAAAGCAATTTCCGTATACGCCCAACGTGCGTGCCTTGCGGACCGATCGCTGGAAGTTCATCCGCTATCCCCATGGCGACGGCGGCCCCGATCGTCACATGGCGGAACTGTATGACATCCAGGCCGATCCCGAAGAAGACGTCAACCTGGCACAGAAACCAGAACACCAAGCCACCGTCCAGCGACTGACCGGCGAATTGGCCAAGGTGATGCTCGAAGTGGGGCTGCAAGAAGATGTGATGCCACTTGATCAAGGCATCGGACAGGAGCTGCCCGATGCTGCGATTCGCTAGCCGCGGACCGATCTGGCCAGTCCTTCATTGGCAGTCAACACCAAATGCACGTTGGCAACGCAAGAAAAGAATTTTCGCGTTTATTGGCCACGAACCTCCACGCCCCGAAAACCCTCGTTTTTTACGATGCTTTTCGGGCAGGCCGGTGCCAGCCCCAGAGCTGTGATGCTTTCCAGCCGTTTTGCTTGCAGTCTATAATGGGGTGTGAGTCAATCATCCATCCTTACGGAGGCCCCCCGATATCGTGCTTGAAGAAACCAGTCTCGGTCGTGTTGAAAATGAACGGAGTGTCCTCGCACGGCTGATCCAGCCTGATCAACAGATCACAGGCGATCCGTTGGAAGAGCTGGAAGGCTTGGCCGTTACGGCGGGAACCGAGGTCGTCGGCCAGTTGATTCAACGCCGCGCTCGGCCCGATCAAAAAACGTTTTTTGGCAAAGGCAAAGTCGAAGAACTGGCTGCCATCGTCCAGCAACGCAACGCCGACTTAGTCATCGTTGATAATGATCTCTCGCCTGGCCAAGTCCGCAATTTGGAAAAAGCGATCGAGACCAAGGTTCTCGATCGTACCGAGTTGATTCTCGATATCTTTGCCGCCGGAGCCCAAACGTACGAAGCTCGTTTGGCTGTCGAGCTGGCTCAGTTGGAATACTCCCTGCCTCGGCTGAAACGGATGTGGACGCACTTGTCGCGTCAATCGATGGGGGTCGGCATGCGTGGCCCCGGTGAAAAGCAACTGGAAGTCGACCGCCGCTTGGCGTTGAAACGTATCCATGACCTGAAAACCGAACTGTCAAAGGTCGAACGACGACGCGAACGTCAAGTCGCCGCGCGGTCCGACACGGCTACCGTCTCGCTGGTTGGTTACACCAACGCCGGCAAGAGCACGCTGATGAACGCTCTGACCGATGCGGACGTGCTGGCAGAAAACCGCTTGTTTGCAACGCTCGATACGCGTACTCGACGCTGGCACTTGAACAACTGGGGTTCGGTGCTGCTAAGCGACACGGTCGGTTTCATTCGCGATCTGCCCCACGGTTTGGTCGCCAGCTTTAAAGCGACGCTGGAAGAAGCACGCCAAGCCGACTTGCTGCTGCACGTTGCCGACGCCAGTAACCCGCAAGTACTCGAGCAGATCACGGCGGTTTATAAAGTGCTGGAAGAGATCGGCATCGAGCAAAAAGATACGCTGCTGGTGCTGAATAAAATCGACCAAAGCGATTCACCGGAGCAACTCGAGCGGGTGCTCGATCGCTATCCGCTGGCCGTTCCGGTCAGTGCGGTCACCGGTAAAGGACTGCCCGACTTGAGCGATGCGGTCGGACGTGCACTGGGGAGTGAATTTCTCGATTTGGAAGTCGACGTCGATCCGTCCAATGGTAAACTGTTGTCCCATCTCGCGGCGACCGGCGAAGTGTTGTCGCAAATTGTCGACGAACATGTCATTACCGTTCACGTTCGCATGCCGGCCCGTGCGATGGGTGAAGTCAAGCGGACGGCAATGGCGATTCGTGGGCTGCCAGAAGAACGTGGGCTGCCAGAAGATTCTGCTCAGGCCGATCCGCTGCTGGCGCCCGAGGCAACCACGGTCGCTGGCGACGCGCCGGCGAAACCTGGCGGCCCGACAACTAGCGAAGTCGCGTAAGCGATGAGTGATAAATAAGTGTCGGGCACCTTTTGTGCGCAGCACCCGAAGGGCGAGTTCCTCGCAAAAGGTACCCGACACTTTTTTGTCGCACGAACCTAAGCGATTCCCTGTTACCACTTCGAATCCTCTTCCCGCAGATCTATCCATGTGGCACATCGATCAACTTGGCCAAGCGACGTTTCTTGATTCCACGGCCACGCCACTGGCAAGCGTCTCGGCCCGTGGCCGCCAAGCAGGCGTCCACCTGGGAGTTCATGCCGGCTCCCAAGCGACGTCGCTTGCGGTAACCGATGTCACGGGGGAACCGCTGCCGGCGGTCGGTGACAGCTACGTTCGTGGAAACGATTTTATTGCCCGCTTGGCTCAAGGCGAAAACGATGCCTTTGGATTGACCCTTCAAGCCACGCTGGTCGAGACCGAGGCGCGCTCCACAGTGCTGGAATGCGTTGCCGAGATGCAAACGCGGTTGCTGGACAGTCATCCGGAGATCGAATTCGCCGTCGCAGCCGAAAGCATCGAAACGCTGGCTCCTGGCAGCGAGCTGGTCACATGCGAAGGCCAATACCTGTCGGTGCTGCGGACGCCGCGAGATCAAGCTGCCTCGCGAACCCTACCGCCGGATTCGGGCATCTACCGCCTACGCATCTTTGGCGATTTTTTAGAAAAAGGGGTGATTCAAAAGTGTCGCCTCTGGCTTGTCGCCTGGGGATCGGAGCGCCCGACGACTGCCGAACTGGAGACCGCCATGGCCGCCATCAACGAAGCTCCCCTTCCGCTGACGACTTAACGTCAGCAACCTCCGCCGACGAGCCGTCTCGCGCCAGCCGCTGGCATGGTTGTCGCTATTCTTCGAGGAGAAGTTTCTCGAGCCGTTCGACGCGGGCCGTCAACTCAGCGACCTGCTGTTGAAGCGTGCGGCCGCTGCCAGTATTTTCATCCTCAGCATCGCTTTGCACGGCCTCCGCAGGTTGCGGCGTTGACGGTTGCGGTGCAATGGCCTGCGACCGAGCAGGCTCGGACGCCTCTCCCACTGGTAACCGCGCCCGTTCGTCGGGCTGGTACAAGGTGTGTGCAAACTGCTGACCGCGACCGGGTCGACCGAGCGGAATCACCAGCCCTTTTTCGATCAGCGCATTGACGACTTGGGTGGTCGTCTCCAAATCGGGAAGTTTCTCCATGCGTGAAGCGCGGGCTCGCAACTCGCCCAGCGTTTGCGGACCACGTAACAGCAGTTCAATCATCACCGCCGCTTGCTGGCCGTTAACGCCCAACCAGTCGTATGCGTAGTGTCGGAATTTGTTGACCCGACCGCCGCCTTGGATTTCCGCCACCGCACCATGGGCGCGCAAGACATCCAATGCCATCTGCACATCATCGTCATCCAACTGCATTTGCGGATCACGATTCGATTTTTGGTTCGCAGCCACCACGATCGCATTCAGCGTCAACGGATAGCTGTCGGGTGTCGTCTTGGCTTTCTCTACCAACACCCCCAGCACACGGCGCTGATGAGGATGCAGGGCAGGCAGCGGCTTTGTCGGCTGGTCGTCGGTCGGCTGGTCGGTCATGAACGAGTGATTTGAAGAGTCATACAAACGGTAAATCCAACAAGCGGTTGCCAGGATTGTGTCGCAAACACAACCGCTCGCGACGCTCTAAGCTTCGGACATTTCTTTAGCACGCCAGCGGAGAAAGGCGTCCAAGAAACCTTGCAACTCACTGCCGTCCATAACCGCATGAAAGTTGCCGACGTAATGTCCCGTCCGGGCGTCTTTGACGCGTTGATCGGGATGCAAAAAATAATTGCGAATCTGAGACCCAAAGCCGGTGCTCGCCTTGCTGGCGTACCTGCTCGCCTGCTCCGCTTCGCGTTTGACTTCTTCGATTCGAGCCATCTTGGCACGCAGCATCTTCCACGCGGTAGCGCGGTTCTGATGTTGGCTGCGTTCATTCTGGCACTGCACCACGGTATTCGTCGGTAGATGCGTCAACCGAATCGCACTATCGGTTTTGTTGACGTGCTGACCACCTGCACCGCCAGCGCGATAGCGATCTTCACGCACATCCTTGTCCTGGATGTCAATGTCGAACGAATCATCGATTTCGGGCGATACATCGACTGCGGCAAAACTGGTTTGGCGTTTGCCCTCACTGTTGAAAGGGCTGATCCGCACCAACCGGTGGATCCCTTCTTCACCTTTCAAGTAGCCGTACGCCATCGGGCCACGGACCGCGATCGTGGCATGATTGATACCCGCTTCCTCGTTGTCTTGACGGTCGAGCAACTCGATCTTGAAGTCGTGCTGGACTGCCCACGCGGAGTACATCCGCAGCATCATGTCGGCCCAATCGTTGGCATCCGTTCCGCCGTCACGAGCATTAATCGTGACCAACGCGTCGGCTTGATCGTTGGGCCCATTGAGCAATGCTTTCAGCTCGAGGCTGTCGAGGATGCTTTCGAGCCGCTCAATTTCGGCGCGGACTTCGCCGGCTAACTCGGCTTCTTCCTCGGCCATTTCGATCAGCGTCGCCAAATCATCGACCGACGACATCAAGCCCTTCATCGGCTCGACGATTCCCTTCAGTCCCTTTAATTTCATGACCGTTTGCTGGGCCGCTTCGGAATCGTTCCAAAAATCGGCGTCGCTCATCTGAACTTCGATATTCTCGATCTGCTGCTGCTTGGCAGAGTAGTCAAAGACTGTCTCGTAGTTGGACCAAACGCTGGGAAATTTCTTCTGTGCGGCGGTATAGCTCGGCATCCATGGGTTGGCTCGCGGAATACAGTTTTTGATTGGGTTTCCATCGTCGGAAACTCTTGTCACTATAGCGTCAGTAGAGAATGATCAACACTCCCTCCCCGCAAGAACCTTGTTGTTAGCCCTTTTTTGAAGGTGACAGTTCGTTGGCACGTATTGTTTTGGCGATGAGCGGTGGCGTCGACTCCAGCGTCGCGGCCCACCTGCTCTGTGAAGCAGGTCACGATGTGATCGGTGTCTTTATGCGCCACGGCGAGGAGTCGACCGAAGTCTGCCAAGTCGACTCGCCACAGGCGCTGCCGGTTGTCGAGCGAGCCGGCCACAAGCAAGGTTGCTGCACTGCCAGCGATGCCGCAGACGCTCGCCGTGTCGCGGACCGTTTGGGCATCACCTTCTACGCGCTGAACCTCCAACGCGACTTTCGGCGGATCGTCGATTACTTTGTCGACGATTACACACGGGGACGGACCCCCAATCCCTGCGTGCAATGCAACAACTGGATCAAATTCGGCCGGCTGTTTGATTATGCCGATGGGGTGGAAGCCGATTATGTGGCCACCGGGCACTATGCACGGCTGATCGCTGACGATCATGGCGAGCCGCAACTGCTGCGCGGCTTGGACGCCACCAAAGACCAATCGTATGTGCTGTACGGGATCCGCCGCGATCGGCTGTCTCGCATGCTGTTGCCGGTCGGTGGCTATACCAAAACTCGGATTCGTGAACTGGCTGGCAAGGTCGGTCTGTCGGTTGCGGAAAAGAAAGACAGCCAAGAAATCTGCTTTGTCACCAGCGGCCACCACTCCGATTTTGTCCGCGCCCGTCGCGGTGCCGACGCGCCGTCGACGGCCGGCCCGTTCGTGACGCTCGATGGAACCGTGGTCGGCCAACATGCCGGTTACGAAGCCTTTACGGTTGGCCAACGCAAGGGACTTGGCATCGCGCTGGGTGAACCGCACTTTGTCATTCGCATCGAACCCGAAACCTGCAGTGTCGTGCTCGGATCGAGAACCGCGCTGCTGTGCAGCGGCTTGGTGGCGAGCGACTGCAACTGGTTGGTCGACCCGCCGCCGGTTGGCAAAGCGACTCCGTGCAGCGTTCAGATTCGCTACAACAGCGCGCCCAAACCGGCCCGAGTCACCGTGGAAGATACAGCGGGCGAATCGTTCCGAGTCGAATTCGACCAGCCAGAAGAAGGCGTCGCGCCTGGTCAAGCCGCGGTGATCTTTGCCGGTGACCGTGTGCTGGGCGGCGGCTGGATCGACCGCTCCATCAAGTGATCGGGAGTCGTTTTGCCGGCAGAAAAAAGCCTAGTCGAAGCGGAGACTCCTCCGCGTTGGCTAGGCTTTCGTATGGCTGCGATCTGCCGACTGCCCGTTACTTTCCGCTCAACTCGCGGACCTGAATGTCACGCCAGCGAACTTCGTAAGGCCCAGTATCTTTCCCGATGCCGTGGACTTGCAACCCAATAAAGCCCGCCTTGGAGGACTCATCGTCCGACAGGTCGGCGACCTTGGTACCATTGACCCACGTCTGAATACGATTGCCAACAGCACGGATCAAGAAGCGGTTCCATTGCTCGTTGTTGTATGTATCTTTGATTGGCTGCTCTTTGCTCAACCAGCCGCGACCGGTCCCTTCGCTGTAGATGTATCCCGCTTCGCCTGGTGCCGATTCGATTTCGACTTGCGGCCCGTGAACGCGGCCGTTCTTGTAATCCGGCGTGCTGGCCGAACGAATTTGAACGCCCGAGTTCAAGCCGGTGTCGACGTTGACTTCGAAGGTCAATTCAAAGTCGCCGTACGACTTGTCGGTGCAGAGGAACGAGTTGGGGCTGCCGACAGCAGTCTTGCCGACCACCGCGCCCTCTTCGACGCGATAGGTTGCGGTACCATTTTTCTGAGACCAACCGGTGGTGTCTTGACCGTTGAAGATCTTGACCCAACCTGGAGCATCAAGCTGCGGCGGGTGATTAAAAACGGTATCTTGCGGCGTTCCAATCGTGGCGGGATCGCGAGTTGCCGGCGCGTCGCTGGTCAACGTCCGCGCGTCGACCGGCGGCAGCGTGACCTTGCCCGTCGCTGCCCATTCGGTGCCGCGCTGCAGCGTGACTTGGCAGGCGACGCCCATCATCGCTTCGCGGTCGTGGCCCATCGTGGTGTGGAACACGCGGCCTTGACCATAATGAACGGTTAACAGAATCGGCTCGTGCTCGCCCGTTCCGCCCGTCGCGGGATCGCTCATCGCGGTCGCCAAGACATGCAAGTTCTCTGCCGGGCCACGCAGTTCGGCATAAAGCTCATCACGTGCCTGCAGCCAAGAGGTCGGCAGACCTTTGGTGATCGGGTGCTGAGCGTCGCGTACGATCACCAAAAACGGATGGCGTTGACCGTGACTGCCGCCTCGGCCGGCCGCGGTATCGCGGACGACCTGGCCTTCGCGCCAACGGACATACGGGCCGCTCTTCTGATTGCGTCCACCCCAACCGCCCAGGCCGATCATTCGATTGTAGGCTTCCCAACCGGGGAACGAATTATCGGCAGCATGAACGCTGACAAAACCGCCGCCGGCGGCGACGAATTTTTCAAACGCCGCCCGCGTCGCGTCGCTCCACATTTCCCCGTTGTAGTTCGAGACGACCACGTCATAGGAGGCAAAGTTGGGTTGAAAAGTGGCCATGTCGCCACCCTTGCCGGGGCTCGTCGCGACGTCACAGACAAACCGACCGCTACCTTCCAGCGTTTGCTGGATCAGCGGCGTGGTTTCTTTCCAATTGTGGTTATTCTGTCCGTCAAGGATCAGGACTTTGATCGGCTCAGCGGATGTTGCCGTGGACGAGCAAAGCATCCCGCACAAGCAGACAAAAGCAAAAGCCTGGGAAACGATTCGGGAGCGGGAGAAGAAGGCCATGAGCGGAGTGTCCTCGGGATGGGCGGGAGCCGGCGGGAGCCGGCGGGAGTGGCGATTCAGGGACGAGAGCCCTTATTCTAGGCTGCTTCTCAAGGCCAGGGAAAGCCGAGGCAAACGGATAACGGGGCCAAAGGCTGCCGATCGCCATAGTCGAGAGCAAGGAAAGCTTTTGCCGAATCTCGGCGTCACTCGCTAGCGTTCCGTCCCGCTCGCCCGCTAACCTATCAGAACCTGCGAGCTGGGCTGTACGGTCCGCTGGCCAGTTTACAGCCGACTCCACCGCGTGCCATTTTCACCTCCCCCAACCTTCACTCACGAGTGACCTCTCGATGAAAGCGCTGCTGCTAACCGAATACGAACAAATGGAAGTAACCGACGTCCCCGAGCCCGAAGTGGGACCCGACGATGTTTTGGTGCGCGTCGAAGCGTGCGGGATTTGCGGTAGTGACATCCACGGTTACGACGGCAGCACCGGTCGGCGAATTCCGCCGCTGGTAATGGGGCACGAAGCCTCCGGGGTGGTGGAATCGGTGGGGCCTAACGTGCAGGCCTTTGCGGCTGGCGACCGCGTCACCTTTGACTCGATGGTCTCTTGTGGCAATTGCCACTTCTGTCGTCGCGGCCAAGCCAATTTGTGTGACAATCGGCGGGTGCTCGGCGTCTCCTGCGGCGAGTACCGGCGACACGGCGCGTTCGCCGAACGGATCGCCGTGCCGCAACACATCGTCTACAAGTTGCCTGACAATCTGCCTTTCGAACACGCTGCGTTGGTGGAAGCGGTTTCCGTGGCAGTGCATGCGGCCAATGTCACGCCCGTTGAATTGGGCGATACGGCAGTCGTTGTCGGCACCGGCATGATCGGCCTGCTAACGCTGCAAGCCATTCGCGCCGCCGGAGCAAATCGTGTGATCGCCGTCGATGTGAATGACAAACGACTCGCTGTCGCCAAGCAACTCGGTGCCGACGTCACAATCAATGCCGCCACGGAAGATGTCTCGGCGCGGGTCGCGGAATTGACCGCGGGCCGCGGCGCCGACATCGCGTTGGAGGTCGTCGGAGCGACTGCCACCATTCAATCCGCCATCGCCGCAGTCCGGAAAGGCGGCAACGTGACCCTGGTCGGCAACGTCAGTCCCACCATTGAGCTGCCCTTGCAGTCGGTTGTCACCCGCGAGATTACGCTTCGTGGTACCTGTGGCTGCAACGGCGAATACCCAGCCTGCATCGCGATGATGGAAAGTGGTGCCATCCAAGTCGCTCCCTTGATCACGCAACAGATCACCTTGGCGGAAGGGCCCGCTTGGTTCAAGCGACTTCACGATGGCGACCCCGATCAAATGAAAGTCGTCATGCGGCCACAAAGCGATGCGATCTGATTCGCGGCTCGCTGCATGCAGTGTGGCAACAACATCAAGCAGCTCGGGCTTGGCTTGCACAATTATCATTCGGCTTATGGAATGTTTCCCGTCGGGCGTGCAGGAACCGGAAACTACAACGACGTGGGAGCCGGACGCACGACCAGCGAGCGTCGGCTAAATGCAAACCTCGTCGGCATGCTGCCCTTCATCTTGGCAACTTCCAAGCGATGGGCGGCCGCGTTTATACCGACGACGCTTCTTCGGGGACGGGAATCGGTCAACACGCCCCGTGGCGAGTCCAAGTGAAGGCTCCCCAACAGGGACACCCACATTTTATGCTCCCCAACAGGGACACCCACATTTTGTGCTTGACGGTTCCCCAACAGGGACAGCCAGTCTTTTCATCAGGGACACCCATATTTTTTGCTTGACAATTCTTTTTCCAGCGGCCATGCTCTGGGGGTTCGTTAACCTGCCTGCGGAGATTAGACCATGCCTAGACTGGCTCGAAAAGAAACCGTCTCCCCCACAGAACGCCAGATCCTCCACATCACCCAGTTCTGCGTCCGCCAAGCCTTTCTTTGCGGAACAGACGCCGCCACCGGACGCTGCTTCGAACATCGCAGAGAGTGGATTCGCGAGCGACTCGAGTTCCTCGCTTCCGCCTTCGGCATCGACTGCCTGACCTACACGA
>CAYZHQ010000065.1:0-31135 GCA_964477385.1 uncultured Pirellulaceae bacterium | reverse complement strand
AAACCTTCCTTAGTTGGATGCCGATCCTTCAGGCTTGGGTTTTATTAGGCAGTGGAACCCGACGCAGGCTTCTTCGTCTTCGCGTTCGATTTCGGCTGCTTGCAAAATTTGATTCACTTGGGCTAGTCGAGCAGGATTGAGCGCCGCAGAGACCACGCGCTGCTGGCCGTCCGCCCCCATGATGACAGTGGTCAAGACGGCCACGGTATCGTCGTGCTGGAGCGCCTCGAGGATGTGTCCGCCGACCTGTTGTTCCGCGTTCTTGATCGTCGTGACAAACCGAGTCAGTTGAGCTTGGTCCACCTTGGGAGTTGCTTGCAGCGGCAACTCCGGCGAATTTTTTTCAGTGGGAATTTCATCATTCATCAGGCACCAACAGGGAAAGAGCGGCTCGCTCGGATAGCACTTTATCTTAGTCTAAACGGCTGTGAGTCCGGCGCCTGTACGTTCCTGCTTCGCTTGCATCAGCAATGACGTACCAAGTCGCTAGACTTTGCCGTTGTCAAGCAGCAGGGGCAATCGGTAGCAGGTGCAGTCGGTGCGTTTCTGTTCTCGCACGCATCCTTGGCACGACTGTGACATGCCCGAAAAGATTCGCAGCGGCTCCGGTGCAATCCGTTGCCTGAGGAGTCGTCCGTTTCGTGGGATCCATGCGTGGCGATCTTGAGCATTTCGGCGGTGCGGCATGCGACGTCGCCGATGGTCTTCCAGGCTTGGTATCGAAAGGACGGTGCGTTGGGCGATCGAAAGGGGCGAGAGAAGTGTATATGGCCATTTGGTTATGATGATTGCCAAGAGTAAAATGCTTCCCTTTGATTCCGATCCTCATTAGAAATGATCGATGTCCGAAGATGAATTGAAGCCTCGCGGGCGTCGGGATTTACCGGGTGATCTTGAAATGTCTCCCGTGCGGGACCCGAATGCCACCCAGCGGGCGCGGCCTCGCCTGCCTCTGCAATCGCCGTCTGCCGCCACTGAAATGCCAGCGATTGATGGCTATCACATGGTGCGCAAGCTCGGGCAGGGCGGAATGGGGGCGGTCTTCTTGGCAGAGGATCAGCAGCTGGAGCGGGAGGTGGCGGTGAAGATCGTTTCGCAGACCTTCCACAAAACGGCAGCGGTGAGGCAGCGATTCGAAGGCGAAATTCGCGCGCTTGCGGCGCTGCAGCATACCTACATCGCGCAACTGTTTTCCGCGGGGACCTATCAGGGCTTGCCGTACTTTGTCATGGAGTTCGTCAATGGCAGCACCTTGGAGGAGCTGGCTCGTGAGCCGATGAAGCCACCATTGGCGGCGCGCGTCGTCGGGCAGTTATGCGAGGCGGTCGAGTACTGTCATCAACAAGGTATTTTGCATCGCGACCTCAAGCCGTCCAACGTGTTGCTGCAACGGCGACCGTTGGCAAGCCAAACATCCACGATGGACGGCGGGCAGATTGCCTCAGGTCAATCCGTAGCCACGGTGCGCGACCTTCCAGCCGAACACCTCAAGCCACCGACTGTGGGGCTGTCGGTCGATAATGATCAGACTCTGTTGCCGCAAGCGTCACCTCAGGCATCACCGCGAGTGGCCACTGCCTACTCGGACGCGAGTCCCATCGGCATCGAGAATTTCGTGCCGAAGATTGCCGATTTTGGTTTGGCCAAAGTGATCAATGCCGATTCCTCGGCGACCCAAACGGGCGAGATACTGGGCACGCCTGGCTATATGTCACCCGAGCAGGCCAGCGGTGTTGTGAAGGCACTGACTCCCGCCTGCGACGTCTATGCGTTAGGGGCGATTCTCTATCGATTATTGACCGGGCGTCCGCCGTTCGCCGCCTCGGAACCTTTGCAGGCGGTGATGCAAGTGCTATCTGACGAACCGGTGCGACCGCGGGCTTTGGTCGCCAATGTTCCTCATGAACTGGAAACCATTTGCCTGAAGTGTTTGGAGAAAAATCCTAGCCGACGCTATTCGTCAGCGGTGGCGATGTTTGACGACTTGCGCCGCTATTCAGAGGGTGTGCCGATCGCCGCCAAACCGGCAGGTTGGTTCGAGCGATCGGTCAAATGGTCCAAGCGTAATCCCACGCGGACATTGGCATATGTCGGCACCGCGTTGCTAACACTGTTGTCGATCGGTGGGCTGGTTTGGCATACAAACGTCTTGTCCGAGGAGTTGGCCAAGACGCGCCGATTGGCGGACCACGGTTCCGAGTTGTCAAAGTGGCTGATCCAAGATCACTTGACGGACTTGAATACGATCGCAGGGACGACCAGTAATCGACATGAACTGATTCAACGCGTACAGAGTTACCTCGATGCGAGCGTTGTCGATATGCCGCCCGACAGCAAGTACACCAAGCAGCTCGGCTATGCCTACATGCGACTCGCGGCGGTATCTGGGGGCGACGACCAAAACAACTTGGGCGACTTGAAGACAGCCGAAGCAAGCTATCGAAAATCATTGCAACTGTACGACGCCGCCTTGTCGCAAGGGGCTGCAAAATCGGAAATCCGTAAACTAAAGGCGGACACGCTCTTGTCGTTGGCCGACGTGTACCGCGAACTGCAGCAGCCCGAACAGAATGCTCGGTATTTGGCAATGGCTGGTGAACAACTGCAGTTTATCGGTGCCGATGACTGGGACGGCCTGTTCCTGCAGATCCAATGGATCGAACAGCAGGCTGAGCGGGCGATGGCGAGCAACGATTTTGAGACCGGTCTCCAGCAGCTAGACGAAGCGCACCGCTTGTTGGATACGGCCACCGAAGAGGCTAACCAAGAAGAAGTCGAGAATCAGCGGATCTGGTTGGCGAGTACTCGCAGTCGATGTCTCGAATTGCTCGGCCGTTTGGACGAGGCGCTCCAGTCTTACGAAAACACGGTCGCGCTCGCGAAGGCGGCCAGCGAAGCACAGCCTGACAATGCCTTGGCTAAACGACGGCACGCATCCACATTGGTCCAGCACGCCGATATCGTCTTCTCCAGTGAGCAAGTCGAGCAATCGCTCGAGCTGTATCAGCAGGCGTTGGAGATCATCGAGCAGATGTACAACCAGGATCCGGCAAGTGTCGAACTGGCGGTCGATTTAGCGCTCAAGCATTCGCGTGTCTGTACCGTCCAGCGTTATCTGGAAAACTTTGCTGCGGCCAACGAAGCTATTTCCAAAGCGATTCAGCTGCACGAGGAATTGAACCAGCAGGGGAAATCTGGCCAGTCGTTGCAGCAAAGCTTGGCCACATACCTGTTGTCCAAAGCCGACCTGTGTGTGGCAACGAATGACTATGCCACCGCCGAGCTTTATTTCGATCGGCATGAGGCTCTTTGCCACGCCCTGCTGGAAGCGAATCCCGATTCGCTGACGGAACTCAATCAGTTGGCCGAGCACCACTTTCAACGTGGCGTGATGCTGGTGAGACAGTGGTTCGGCCAAACACATGACACGGAGGCCAAAAGTCTGCGGGCCAGTCCTGAGTACCTAGCGTTTCGAAAACAGTTTGACCAAAGCCTGGTTTTCTTCGAGAAAATCAAAACCACCCACGGCTTGGATTACCACCAAGAGCAATACCGCCAACAGGTTGTCAACCTGCTGGCGGTTGTCGAACAATCGATCGACGACATGATCGCAGCCGAACAGCAGGCTGCGAAAGAAGCGTCGTGACGACGCTAGCAAGGCGGTTTGTTGGCAATACGCGTCGGGGGCTGCCAAGACCAGTGCCCGTCCGGCGAATAGCGTGAAAAAGACCCCCGTCCCCTTTTGTGGATGATGTATCGCAGGAGGGGGGAAATGGATAGAATTTGGGTTTCTGTTCGTCCTTTTGTGCTTTGATTTATGGCTAAGAAAACGAGTTCCGGTAAAGCGGTGGCTTCCAAAGCGGCGAGCGATTCGGCTGCGAAACCCGAGCGGTCGATAGCGTTGGCCGGGTATCGCGAATCGGTGGAATCGATTTGTGTGGCGATCATTCTGGCGCTGCTCTTTCGCAGCTTTGTTGCCGAAGCGTTCGTGATTCCAACCGGCTCGATGGCTCCGACGTTGATGGGGGCTCATAAAGATCTGTTCTGCAACGAATGCGGCTACAACTTTCGCGTCGGTGCCAGCGTCGAACAGCGCGACCCCCAAACGATGCTGGGGCAGAATAACAAGGCTCAATACCAGCACGTGGTTGCCGGTCGGTGTCCCAATTGTCGAAAAAACAATGTGCTTAGCTTGGCGAGCGAGCCGAATCACGACACCTTTAGTGGCGATCGCATCCTTGTCAGCAAGTTTGCCTACGCCTTGCAAGAACCGCAGCGCTGGGATGTGATTGTTTTCAAGTTTCCCGGAAATCCGAAGCAGAATTACATCAAGCGACTGGTCGGACTACCCAATGAGACGCTGCGGGTACACCACGGCGACATCTTGACGCAACCTGCCGGCAGCGACGAGTTTACGATCGCGCGCAAGCCCGACCATAAAATCCTCCCGACATCCCACTTGGTGTACGACACCGCTTTCCAAGCCGAGGATTTGCTGGTGGCCGACTATCCCAGCCGCCTGCAGCCGTGGGACGTCGGCGCCCGGGTGCCTCCTAACGATTCCTGGTTGGTGAAACGGACCCCCGAGGGTTTGACGGCTACGGTGCAGGCTGGCAACGCGCCCAAATGGTTGCGTTACTTCCATAATTTGCCAACCGATGCCGAGCGATTGCAGGTCGACTTGGGGCAACGGCTGGAAGGCGTGAATCCGTATCGCAGCCAAGCGATCACCGATTTCTATCCTTACGATTCTTATGTCACCACTGACCGTAATTTTGTCCGTGGGGTAAATGGTTTCAGCATGCAGTACCAAGATGGCGAGTTGCCCCGACGGACATACGACAACGCACGCATGAACGGGGCTTTCCACTGGGTGGGGGACTTGACCTTCGAAGCCGACTTGCAGACCGACGCGGCGGCCAAGCAACTGATTCTTGAGATCGTCGAGGCTGGTATTCTCTACCAGTGCCACATCGACTTGGCGAACGGAGACGCGGTGCTGTCGATCAATGGCGAGCAAGCCGAAATGTTCGACGGGGGCCTGCTGACCGTTGCCGCGAGTACCAAGGTGCGTGCCGGTGGCAGTTACTCACTGCGTTTCTCGAACGTTGACCAGCAACTGCGGTTGTGGGTCAATGGCAAAACGATCGTCTTTAACGCGCCGCCGGCGTTCCATCCCGAGACGTTTGCAACCGACCATGGTTCGCGGCCTCACTTCACCGTCGCCCATCCGCTCGATGCTGCACCGGTCGGCCTGGCTGTTGTGGGCGGCACCGCCACCCTGGGGCATTTTCAGTTGCATCGCGATCAGTATTACATCGCCACCAATGGCAGTTCGCCGATGGAAGATTACGACTCCTTGCAGACTCCCGATGCAATTCACACGGTGCTGGGAAATCCCGAGCTGTGGGATTCCACGACTCTGTGGGCGCAGCGCCGAATGATCGAGTTCCCGTTGGAGGCGGATCAATTCTTTCCGATGGGTGACAACAGTCCGGAAAGCAAAGATGCACGCTGCTGGGTGGACAATTATTTCCCGTCGGTCCCCGATCAGGATGCATACATGTATGCACGCAGCAGCTTTGTGCCGCGGGATCTGTTGGTTGGCAAAGCTCTGTTGGTCTTTTGGCCACACCCGTGGAACCGGCCCGTGCCTTACACGCCCAACATCAAACGAATGAAGCTCATTCGATAACGCTCTGATTCGTTCACGAATTGCAAGGAAGCAACGATGACTACGGAACCGATCCTGCAAGCGATCGATTTGCAAAAAACGTATGGTCGCCGACGCGTTGTCGATGGGGTCAACCTGCATGTCGGCGAAGCCGAGATTGTGGGTTTGTTGGGTCCCAACGGCGCGGGGAAATCGACGAGTTTTCGGATGATCTGCGGCATGGTCGAACCGGACCGCGGACGCGTCTTTTTAAGTGGCCAAGATGTCACGAATTGGCCGATGTTTCGCCGAGCTCGCGACGGTGCGATGGGCTATCTGCCTCAGGAGCCGAGCGTGTTCCGCAAATTGACAGTGGAGCAAAACATTTCGGCACTGTTCGAATTGTTAGGCGTTGGTCGACGCGAACGGAAATTGCGGACCGACCAATTGCTGGAGGAATTCAATATCACGCACATTCGACGCAGTCGTGCCTCGGGCCTATCGGGAGGCGAAAGACGCCGCTTGGAAATCGCGCGCTGCCTCGTTTCCGATCCTCGCATCGTGATGTTAGACGAACCGTTTGCGGGGATCGATCCGGTGACGGTCCAGTCGATTCAAGGGGTGATTCACCAACTGCGCGACGCTGGAATCGCGGTGCTGATCACCGACCATGCGGCGCGGGAAATCTTGGGGACGGTCGATCGCTGCTATGTCATTTCCAAGGGGCAGGTCTTGATCGACGGCAGCCCGGACGAAGTCAAGCGCCACCCGCAGGTCCGCGCCGAGTATCTGGGCGACATGGATGGTGCGAGTGGTGCCGCGGCATCCCCGGTTGCAGCAGAAACCACCGCGGCCGCAACCACCGCAACTTCGATTCCGGCTCCGCATTTTCGCACGTCCGGCGAAACGCCAACAAACGATGGGCCTCATCGACCCAAGCGACGCATCACCGATGTGTGAGCTGCTGCCGGGCTGCGTTGTTTTTACTAGCGGGTCGAGCCGACGATAAAGCCGAGGATCGCGCCAACCAACAGGCAGACTGGAATCGTAATCGCCAGTGTGATCGCGACGACTAAAGCGACCGAGGGTTGAGAGGAGGGCAAGGGAGGCAGCGTCGAGGGGGCAGCCCCAATTTCTACCGGTCCGCTGCTCGAGACCTCTTCGGCGGCCGTCAGCTCGGGGCCCGACGGCGCGGTTTCTTCTGACGATTCGCTTTCCGCTGGAGGCGGCGGTGTGGCCCAGTGACCATTGTCAAATGGCCGTTCGACTACGCCCGCGACGCCGCCTGCCCAAGGTTCCAGACGCTCGGCGACTTCCGCCGCGGTCGCGATTCGCCGTGCGGGATCTTTTTCCATCATGTCAGCGATGATTTCGACCAGCTCTTCATCCAATTCCGGCACGAACTTGCGAGGATGCCAAGGCGTCTCCTCGCAGTGCCGCCGACACTTCGACAAGCTATCCCCGCCTGGGTAGGGGACTTTGCCGCAGATCGCATAGTACATCGTGCAACCAAGCGAATAGATGTCGCTGACCGGTCCGATCTGCAGCGGGCTGCGTATTTGTTCCGGCGAGATATAGTCGACCGTTCCGACGATCTTGCCAGCACGTGGATCGTCACCCAACCCCATCGACCAAGCGGCCAAGCCGACGTCGGAAACCTTCGCGTGGCCATCGGGGGTGACCAGGATGTTCCCCGGCTTGACGTCCCGATGGACCAAGCCCTGGCGGTGGGCATAATCGAGCCCCAAAGCGGCTTGCATGATCACCGAGGCGGCTTCATCCATTGGCAGCGGCCCGCGTCGCCGAACCAGTTGTCGCAGGTCGGTCCCTGGTACGTATTCGGTGACTAGATAGTGGACGCCGCCATCTTCACCGGCATCAAAGGCGCGCACCAAGTAAGGGCAATCGAGCCCCGCTTGCAAGCGAATTTCGCGTAGGAAGGATTCGCGGGACTCCGCTGTCGAGCGTTCCGATGGCAAGACCTTGACCGCTGATTCGCGTCCCATCACCTTGTGGACCGCTTTGAAAACCTGCCCCATCCCGCCTTGGCCGATCCAGTCGGTGATGACGTACGGCCCGAGCGTTAACTTGCTGCGACCGGCCAATAACTGGATTGCCTGATACCGAGTCAGCACGCCCGTTTGGACGAGCCAATCGGCCAGCCGCTGGTCACGTTCCTGCAGTTGGTCCAGCCCGTCTTTCGGCTTGTCCGGGTCCACTCCCGAGCCCCCCTCGGCCGCCCGTTGCTCGGCCATTTTCCGCAGCACGGCTTGCTTCGCCGTCTGCCACTGCGTTTCCGATACCAAGCCACTCATAATGGCTTTGACGTGGAACTGCGAGGGTTTTGTGGAAGCGGGTGCGGACACGTGCAATGGGACTCCGAAGAAAGACGGCTCGGCAATCAGGCCGACGCCGCGGCGGTCGATTCTATACTAATTCAGCAGAAAAGTCGGTGCGGTCTGACTGCGTGTAGGCGAGCTCGCCGGAGCCGCTCGGTCGACTCAGTCGGCGAAACGCTGGCGAGCGCTCAAACGCCAAGTCACTCCCAACATTAGCAGCCCATTGAGGATTGCGGAAACCACAAAATAGCCGATCACCAGCATCCAATTGCCAACATTAGCCGGGACCGTCTTTTCGGCGGCTAATTGTTCATCGAGCGGTAGGGAAAACGCCGCGTTGAACGGACTGGCAATCCCAAACCATTCGGCTTTGGCAATCGTGGCTGCGTCGAAGTCGAGGATCGACAGCAACAGCACCAACGCCATCGGAGCGGCATACAAAAACAGCAGCACCGCGTAGGTCGACATCAGACTGATCGAGGTCTTGCGAGCAAACGCGCTGCAGAACATGGCAACGATCGCGTTGGTCACGCAAGTCATTCCCACGATTGCGAACATCAACAGCAGCGACAGCCAGTTGCTCCAGAAGTCGCTGACCATCAAGCCGCCAAGCAGCAGCGGCCATAGCAGAAAACTGGTCAGCACGGCCGAGACACGAAAGCCGACAATCAGCTTGCCCCATAGAATTTGCCCGGGAGTGATCGTCGTGGTCAGCAGCAAATCGAGCGTCTCGCGTTCTCGTTCGCCCGTCATACTACCAGCCAAAAAGACTGGGCCGATCAGCATGTTGAAGACGATCACATAGACCGCATACCAAGCGCATCGGTAGGGCTGGGCGAAGAGCAGCCAAGCCATCAACGGAATCGCTAACAGCATGCTGATTTGGATCACCAGTCGCAGCATCAACGTGCCTTGGCTGAAGATTTCGCTGTGGATTTCTTTGTCATACACCGGGTTTGCACCGTCGGCCATCAACTGTTGTTTCTTCGGCGGAGCGAACAGTCGGTCGGGAAATTGGTCACGTTGAATCACCAGGCCCACCGCCTGTTCGGCTTCGCGTTCCAAGTCGACCACCTCTTTGCCTTCGCTGCCCACGTCGGGCGGATAGAGCATCCGCGCTGCGGCATTGCTGCACAGGAGAATGACGGCGGTCAGTCCATAGGCGGGGATCACCAGCAGCGCTAACTTTAATCGTAGTGCCGCGTCCGATTCCAGTGACTTCCAAAACAGGACGCCGACTAACACGAGTGCCAACACAACGAGGTAGCTGACTGCCAGTGAAGCGCTTGTCCGTTTGAAGTAACTGCTCGCCGCGATGCCGATGGCCCCAAATAGAATGACCGAAACGATCAGCCCGACGTAGGCTGCCACGACTTCGTAGACGCTGACGCCGCCCAGCGGCAGGCACAGCACGATGATCGGCAACGAAGCGACGATCAGCATGCCGATGTGCGTCAACGCGGCGACCATTTTGCCCAGCACGATCGCACCCGGACGTAGCGGGCTGGCCAGCAACATTTCGTAGGTCTTGCGTTCTTTTTCCCCCGTGATCGCGCCGGCGGCAAAGCTGGGAGCCATCAGCGAGGCGATCACGTATTGGCCTAAGAAAAACAGATCGACCAGTTTTCGCGCCGAGCGAGGATTGCCCGTCAGGTCGAGCCGCTCCTCGCTGGGCCAAGCGATCAGCACAACCACCGCGAGCAGCAACTGGTACAGAGCCAACAGCAGAAAAGCGCGACGGGTACGCAAATTGACTAGCAATTCGCGTTGCAGAACAGGATTTTCAAACAGGTACATGCGGCCCCGCCACTCCCGGTGTCACGACAAACGATGCGGATGTTTTAGCTTAAAATCACCGCCGTGTGTGTGGCCAGCGACCGCCGAATGGTTTCTGCCGCGCGAGCCCAACCGAGACCATTTCAACCTGGCCGTGGTGCAGCGACGGGGAGCTATTCCCAATTCAGCCCCTCGGGCAACCGATTCAAAATCTCCGGCCCCTGTTCGGTGACGACGATCATATCCTCGACGCGCACCGATCCTTCCAGTCTCCCGTACAGACCGGGCTCGACGGTGAAGACTTCACCGGCGAGCATCGGCCCGCCCCCGTCGTCCAACAGAATCGGCTCGTGGACTTCCAGGCCGATGCCATGTCCGGTGCCGTGCTGGATCGTCGGCTCGTCGCTCACCTGGCCGCGTGACAGCGCAAAGCCGTGACGCTGTTGCGTTTCGATGACCGCGTGATGGACTTCGGCGGCGGCGTTACCCGGCAGTAACTTGGCGATCCCGGCCGCTTTGGCTTCGACGACGGCGCGATGCATCTTCAGCACCGTCTCGGTCGGCGTACCGTGGACGACTGTCCGCGTGCAGTCTCCCCAATACCGCGTCGACTCGTCTCTGGGAAACAGATCGACGATGATCGGCACTCCGGTCCGCAGCGGTCCGGTACCACTATCGTGGCAGTCCGCGCTGTGAGGCGCGGTGGCGACGATACACCCGTGTCCCATCGTAAAATTTCGCTCGAGAAAAAAGGCTCCGATCAGCCCCTTCGCACGCTCGCTCGTCAGCACTTCGCCGTCGTGATGCAGCGTTCCCTCGGCGTCTGCGGAACAGCGAGCGATCCATCGGCAAAGGGTCTGCATTCCCTCTTCGGTGACTGCCTGAGCTCGCCGCAAATATTCGATCTCCTCGGCCGACTTGACCCGGCGATCGATCACTCCCAGGTCCGCATCGTAGGCGACTTCGATGCCTGCTTGCATCGCGTGCCAGGCAAAGATGAATGGCAACGAGCGATCAGCGGTGATCTGCGAGATCCCTTCGCGGCGCAGGCACTCGGCCGCCGCCTGAGCCGTCGCGGTAGCGCGATCGGGATCCAGACCGCCCGCCGGCGTGAAGTCGGCAGGGCAAGCCACGCGATGCGGCTTGCCGACTGTCCGAGCTCGCTGCATTTCGATGTCGCGAATGATTAACGTCGCTTCCCCATCGAGTGACAGCCAAGCCGCAGGGTCTCCGGCCGCCATCCCGACGGCTCGGTACAGCGTTGGGTTCTCGGCAGGAATCCCCGCCAGCAAGATGTTTTTCGTCATGATTTGCAAAGGGTTTGTGAAGTTTGGACGTGCCCGAGTAGACAGGATAACCGCTGACGATGATCTGTCGCGGGGTTGCTAGCAAACAGCACAGGGCATTTTCGCGAGTGTCGTTTCCTGGAAACTTCATTATTGGAGTTTTTCTGGCGGAAACGTTGGCCGTTATGCCTTGTGGACGCCGAACTACCTTGCTGTCCGCCAAAGCGGGTCTAGAATTAGAAATGTGGGAAGAGAACTCAACCCACTTTCCTTCGATCATTCACCGGCAGAGGGACCAATTTTTCGGGCTGGTCAAAGCCACCTTAAAGGCTTGTGCAGAAGCACGCCGAGGCTTTCACCATTCTCCCAGCGGCTCCGTGTTTGCCGCCGACGATCGAAGGATTCTATATGACCGATCGCCACGGTGCATAACTGTGGCGATCGGTTTTTTTTTGCAGCGCCGAGACGGGGGCTAACCATCGGGCGGTGGCGAGTTACTCAGCTTGGCGATTTTCCAGAATCATAATCTTCTGCCAAATTTTCCGGCTGAGCGAGGTGGTCAGTTCTTCGATCTCGCTGACTGCGGCTAGCGACGTTGCGTCGTCAAATCGCTGGACGTAGAGTGCTGCGATTTTGCCTGTCAGCGACAGCATCTCGGTGCAGTAATCGAGGTACCGATTCAGTTGCAGCGGCGACATCTGTATCTGCGGCGACGTCGGCGTGTTTTCCCACTTGCGAAACATCCGTTCGGGATCCTTCGTTAACTGATGCATGTCGATGATGTGGGCAATCGAACGCAGTTCGTGGATGGCGGCCAGGGCGCGTTGTCGCTTGATGCGTTTCTCTAGGCTGAAAAGAAAGTAAATTGCAGCACCCAACAAGACCGCTTCGTTGCTGATCGATTCGACCAACGGAAACAGATTGCTCGGCTTGGCGGCATCGTCGTCAAGCTTTGCCTTTTCGAACGTGAAATAGACCAACAGCAAGGCTGAAACGACCAGCAGTACCGTCAGCCCATAGCCGACGTAACGGAGCGATCGAATCGGCTTTTCGATCCAATGCGCACGTTGGCTAGCTTGGCGAGAAACATCCAGTAACTGCCCACAGAGAAGGTATAAGCCGGACGTGGGAAAGCGTTCGCCAATGCGGCGTTGGAGCCGAGCGACGGTCGCGATGATTTCTCTGTCGCGCAGAATCATCTGCGGGGTCTTGAGCGTCGCGTCGGCTGATGAATCGTCAGCTGGCGGGCGTCCCGCGGGGGGCGACGATGGTGTTTCAGGAGCGGCGATGTTAGATCTCCAAGAACTCTTCGAAAGCTTCCCGGACAACCGATTCGTCCGGCCGGTGCCCCGTCCAAATCTCCAACGCACGTGTCGCTTGCATGATCAGAAGATCCAGTCGCGTTAGTGCCAACAAACCTTGCTGTAAAGCATAACGAGCCAGTGGCGACGTGCTGGTGGTCTCCGCCATATCGATCACCAACGCTGGCTGGCTGAGTCGCTGAAGTAGTGACTCCGGGAGCTCGGTGGGCTGGGCACCTTGTCGACCGCGGATGATGATTGCGGTAGTCTGGTCGATGGCGTCATCCACGCGATCGACTTCACGCCAATCGAGTCCTTCGTGCGGCGCATCGAGAATGGGTTCGGTAACCCACCAGCGATAGCGATCGGTCTGCATCAGCGGACGTAGCGCCGCACGCATTGTGGGGCAGTCGCCCAACATCGCAATCGAGACTTTGCCCCGCGCGTCGGGCTCGGGGACCGCGTCGGCAATCGCGTCGGAAATCGCCGCACTCTTGAGGTGATGTCCGGTCAATTGGCCGTCGGGCTGGCAAGCAATCATGTCGACCTGCTGCGCCGCGGCAGCTTGTTCACTGAGGCCATCACAAAGACCGACGACCCCCTCGCGATGCGGATGACCGACCATCACGCCCAGAAAACCCATTGCTCGCACACCACGGATGGCATCTTCCAGGCGTTCCGCGGTCACATCGAGCGACAGAAATCGCCAATCAAGTTCCGCGGCTGCCAGCGCCCGCTCGCAAGCGAATTGAGTAGGGTTGCCGGCGATCGGATGGCCGATCACACAGGCTATCGGCTGAATAGGTAGGTCAGTCACCGGCGGTTTGGCCCTCGAATGGATTTGGCGGGACTATTGTTATCCGCAGCAAGGCCCTCGTATGCAATCGGGCATGCCCCCAACAAGGCCTGCAGGTTAGACTCGACGTGTCGGCCGGGTTTCACTTTCCCGTTTTATTTCCCTAGCCAAACCGCAGCCCGTGCAGCTCTTTCGTCCCGCTCCACCGGTCGAACCATCCTCTGCTCCAGAGAAAGATGGTCCCACCCGCAATGACTCCGCCAGCGACTTGCTTGACAGTGACGTGCCAGTGTTGGGCTGGACGTCGGCCGCTTGGTTGATATCGCTGTTCGGATTGCAGATCGGGCTTGCTCCGCCATCTCCCGATCTCTCGCTAACCGTCGCCGCTTGGTTGGGAGTCATGTGGAGCGGTTTGTCGATTGCCACCTGGATCTTAGCTCATGGTCGGCGGTCGCTGTTCGCCTATTCGCTGTTAGTCGGCTGCTTGGGTTGGCATGTCTATTGGATGCACTCGGTCATGCAGCAACCGCTGGAGCGGTACATTTTGTCGATGGGCGGTTTGGTGGTTGTCCAGGCATTGTGCGGGCATCTGCTGGTCGTGCCGGTTTGGCGGTGCCGGATCGGTGGCGAGCCGCCGGTTCCCTACCCGTGGCGACGTCAATTCGGAATCGCGACGCTGCTTGTCTTGACCCTCGTCTCGGCGTTCATTTTCGCCGCCGTCAAAGACTACCAGACGCCTGACCCTTTGCATTATTGGGGCACCGCCACCGTAGCGGTCGGTCTGGCTGCAATCGCCATCAGTGGTCAACGGGCTTTGTTCGCACGTCGCTATCGCGCAACCTTGGCGACGCTGTTCGTGGTCTTGACCGGCGTCGTTTTCTGGAGCATTACAGCGCTAGCCGAAGTGCGCGACGCCAACTTTTACTCCGGCACACCCACGCCCAAGTCGGCTACGACGTTCTGCATTTTGCTCGTCTTTGCTGCGGGCATTCTGGGAGCAGGTTTGTGTGGTCACTGCGACCGAGCGTGCGGCGTGAAACGGTCCCGGTAGCAGCTCACCTCTGCCATCGATCCGACGCCGCCACGGTTCGGTAATTGCTTGTCCTGGCACCTGCAGTGCGGTAGCTTGGGAGCAGAAGCCCCCCTTGTCGTTCCTCGCTTCCCACACCGCCACCCTGTTGGTCCTGCCGGAGGATCTGTCGTTGTCAGACTTGTTGTCGTTTGCTTTCGCCAATCTGTACCGCTGGCCGGCCACAGCCCGACCTTTGCTGGTGGGGGCGTGCTTGCTGGGCTTGCTGTCTGCCGGCAATGTCGCGCAGGCGGAGTCACCATCGAAGCAGGCTGCAGTCACGTTGACTCGCTTCATGCAAAACCACTGCATCGATTGCCATCAGACGGCCGAGCCGACTGCGGGTCTGAATTTGGAAACGTATCGGTTGAGCGATCTGGATCTTGCCACGTCGGAACAGATCGTCAAACGCTTGCGAGGCCGTCAGATGCCGCCCCCCGCGATGGGGCAGCCGACCGAGGCGGAATATGAACAGGCGCTGGCGGTTTTGGAGTCGACATTGGATACCCACGCCAAGACCAACCCTCAGCCTGGTCGGACCGAATCGATGCGGCGGCTGACGCGAACCGAGTACGGCAACGCGATTCGTGACTTGCTGGGCATCCCGATTGTCGTCGAAGATCGACTGCCGGCCGATGAGTCCAGTCATGGCTTTGATAATGTCACGGTCGGCGAACTCTCCCCGACGTTGCTCAGTCGTTACGTGGCGGCGGCGGAAAAGATCAGCCGTCTGGCGGTGCCCGTTCCGCAACGCGCCGCCGATGGCGTGACGATCCGCGTCCCTCCCGATGTCACTCAGCAGGGGCACGTCGAGGGCTTGCCGCTAGGAACGCGCGGCGGCGCAGTGGTGCAGCACTACTTTCCACGCTCGGGCGAATACGAAATCGAGCTCCGCTTGGCGCGTGATCGCGACGAGAAAATTGAGGGGCTCGATCAGCCGTACGACATCGACGTGTTGATCGATGGGGCGCCGGTGCATCGTTTTCACATCCAGCCACCGCAGGGCCGCCGCGATGACAGCCACGTCGACGCCCACCTCAAGCAACGGCTGCGCGTGACCGCCGGCAGCCACACCATCGGAGTCACCTTCCCGCGGAAATCGGCGTCATTGTTAGAGATCAAGCGACAGCCTTTTGATGCTTCGTTTAACCGCCATCGTCATCCGCGTCCTGCACCGGCGGTGGGACAGATTTCCATTTTCGGTCCGCTCGACGCTATTGCTGAGGACGCCGACTCCATCTCGGAAGTCGCCGAATCGGGGCCGTTGGCGGTCCGTCGCCCCGCCACCCCGGCCGAGGCCGAAGCGTGTGCAACGGACTGGCTGCGGCCGCTGTTGCGACGCGCCTACCGGCGGCCGATCACCGACGCGGACCTCGCGGCTCCGCTGGCTTTCTTTCGCCGCGCCAATGCTGCCGATGGCTTTGACGCCGGCATCGAAGCGGCCCTTGCCGCGGTGCTGGTCAACCCTTACTTCCTGTTTCGTGTCGAACACGATCGCCCGACGACAGCGGCAAACGAAACCGTTTATTCGATCAGCGACATCGAGCTCGCTTCGCGATTATCGTTTTTTCTCTGGAGCAGCCTCCCAGATGACGAACTGCTCGATTTGGCCGAGACGCAGCGGCTGAGTGAACCGGCGACGTTGCGACGACAAGTCCGCCGGATGTTGGCCGACGAGCGTTCGCAGGCGCTGGTCGATAACTTTGCTTCGCAGTGGTTGTACCTGCGGAATTTGGAATCGATCACCCCCGACCTGCGAGCCTTTCCGGACTTTGATCATAACCTGCGAATAGCCTTTCGACGCGAAACCGAATCGTTGTTCACGGCGGTGCTGCGCGAGGACCACAGCGTCTTGCGGCTGATCGATTCGCCCGAAACCTACTTGAACGAACGGCTGGCCAAGCACTACGGGATCCCGCACGTTCGCGGCAGTCACTTCCGCGCCGTCGCAACTTCGCCGACCAGCCGACGTGGCGGTTTGTTGCGGCATGGCAGTATCCTTATGTTGACTTCCTACGCCACACGAACGTCGCCAACGGTCCGCGGGAATTGGATTTTGAAGAACTTGCTCGGCACGCCGCCGCCGCCACCGCCGCCCAATGTGCCCAGCCTGGCAGACCCCGCGACCGCGACGTCGCACGTTCAAACCCTCCGCGATCGCTTGGCGCAACATCGTGCCGATCCGGCTTGTGCCAGTTGCCACGACTTGATGGATCCGATCGGGTTTTCGCTGGCCCATTTCGACGCCCTGGGACGTTGGCGGGACTTTCAAGAAGAAACCGCGATCGATGCTCAGGGACGCATGCCCGACGGCACCGAAATCGATGGAGTCGACCAGCTAGAAGCGGCGATTTTGGCGCGGCCCGAGATGTTTGTCGGGACGCTTACCGAAAAATTGCTGACCTTTGCCCTGGGGCGCGGCATCGAGCCCACCGACATGCCGGCGGTCCGGCAGATCGTGCGAAATGCCGCTCCGGACAACTATAAACTTTCCGATCTGCTCGAAGGGATCGTCTTCAGCCCACCGTTCCAGATGAGAGCCCGGCCATGATGTTTCTCCAACGTCAACTGAACCGTCGCACCCTGTTACGCGGTGCGGGAGCGGCCGTCGCGTTGCCGTTGCTCGACGCGATGATCCCCGCGATGCAAGCCACCGCGGCGACCGTGGCGAGTGCTTCGCGGTTGAAGCGGATCGGCTATGTGTATGTCCCGATGGGGTTTCATCCGGCGGCTTGGAAACCCGCCGGCCAAGCGCTCGAGCAGCTTCCGACCAGCCTACAACCTCTGGAAAAGGTCAAGCAGCAATTGACGGTCATCAGCGGAATGGATCTGCAAAACGCCTATCCGGGATCGCACGCGACCAGCAATTCGGCGTTCCTCAGCGCCGCACGCGCTAAGCTGACCGAAAGCACCGATTACCATCTCGGCACCACCGTCGATCAAATCGCCGCCAAGCAAATTGGACGGCGGACTCAACTGCCGTCACTCGAGCTGGCGATGGATCTACTGACCACCGTCGGCCAATGCGATAACGGCTACGCCTGCGTCTATCAGAACAATTTGTCGTGGTCTTCACCGACCACGCCGCTGCCTGCTGAAGCGCATCCGCGAATGGTCTTTCAATCTCTCTTTGGTGACGGTGGCTCTCCAGCCGAACGACGTGCCGCCCAGACGCGTCGCGCCAGTTTGCTAGATAGTGTGACCGCGGAAATGCAACGCCTGCAGCGGAGCCTGGGCGCAAACGACCGTAATAAAGTCAACGACTACCTCGACAGCATCCGCGAAGTGGAACGACGTATTCAGATCGCCGAATCCAACGCTCTCGACCATCCACTGCCCGATTTGGATCGTCCGGTGGGGGTTCCCGAATCGTACGCCGAGCACGCTCGGTTGATGTTTGATCTGCAGCGTCTGGCGTTTCAAGGCGACATCACGCGCGTGACGACGTTTCAATTGGCGCGCGAAGCGAGTACGCGGACGTACCCAGAAATTGGCGTTCCCGAACCGCATCATCCGATTACGCATCACGGTAAGAATCCCGAGAAGCTCGCCAAGGTCGCCAAGATCAACCAGTTTCATGTCGGTCTGTTTGCGGAGTTCTTGGAGAAGCTGCAGGCGACGCCCGAAGCCGACGGAACGTTGCTCGATCACTCGGTGTTTCTCTACGGCAGCGGCATGGGAGACCCTGACCGGCACGACCACAGCAATCTGCCGATTCTGGTCGCCGGCGGCGCGGCGGGCCAAATCCAAGGGGGGCGTCACCTCGAATTCGGCCAGCCGACGCCGTTGTCGAACCTGCATTTGACGCTGTTGAATCAAGTCGGCGTGCCGCTCGAAACCTTTGCCGATAGCAACGGTACTGTGGATGAACTGTTCGATCCGGTGACCCTATGATCGGCTGTGCCTGGGGTCGTCGAGTGGCGCTGCGCGGGCTGGTGCTGGCCGCTTGCTTCGCCGGTTCGGTGCTGTCGCTTTCGGCGGCGGAACCGAGCGCTTTGATTATCGCTGCGAAAAACCAAGCTTGGCAGCAAGTCAGCAGCCTGCTGGACGAGGGGCACGATGTCCATGCCAAGTCACCCGCGGGGATGACCGCGCTGCACTGGGCAACGTTCTGGGGGCAGGAGTCAGCCGTCGGGCAATTACTCGACGCTGGCGCCGACGCTCGGGCAGCCACGGAGTACGGGGTCACTTCGCTGGAGCTTGCTGCCACGCACGGACATGCGGCGATCGCCAAAAAGCTGCTCGACCAAGGGGCCGATGCGAACCAAAGCTGCCCCAGCGGCGAAACGGTATTAATGCAAGCCGCACGGACGGGCGATCGAGCAACGGTGCTCACTTTGATCCAGCATGACGCTGATTGGAATGCGACGGATCCGCGCGGGCAAACGGCCTTGATGTGGGCTGCCGCCGCGGGCCACGCCGAGGTGGTCGAATCATTGTTAGTCGCTGGTGCGGATCGAGACACCACCCTCGCTTCGGGCTTTTCCGCCCTCCATTTTGCGGCGCGCGAAGGCCAGCAGGATGCCGTCGAACGTTTACTGAAAGCCGGAGCGGACGTGAACACCGCGATGACGCCTCGAAACACCTCGGGGCGGGCACCGCGAAAAGGAATGAGCCCTCTGATGCTGGCGGTCGAGAGCGGTCACTTTGACTTGGCGCTGCGGCTGGTCAAGGCGGGGGCGGATCCAAACGATCAACGCAGTGGCTATGCACCGCTGCATGCCATCAGTTGGGTACGGAAGCCGAATCGTGGTGATAATGTGGACGGCGATCCTCCGCCTCGAGGCTCCGGTGCAGTGCCTAGCCTGGCGTTCGTGCGCGAGTTGGTCGCTTGCGGCGCAAATGTCAATTTGCAATTAGAGCGAGGCCGTGGTGGCAACGCGCGTCTGAATACACGCGGCGCGACACCGCTGCTGTTGGCCGCTGCGACCGCCGATCTGCCGCTGCTGAACCTGCTGGGGGAACTCGGTGGCGATGTCACCATTGCGAATGTCGACGGCTGCACGCCTCTGCTGGCCGCTGCCGGCGTAGGGGTTTTTGTTGCTGGAGAATACGCTGGCGAAGCCCCCGAAGTGTGCGCTGCGATTTCGTTCCTGCATCACCGTGGCGGACAACTGAATACGGTCGACGACAACGGTGAAACGGCGCTGCATGGCGCGGCTTATCGTAGCTTTCCCAAGGTTGTCGAGCATTTACTGGAACTGGGGATCTCACCAGCCCTGCTCGCGCAAAAAAACAAGCTTGGGTCGACGCCGCTCCAGGTTGCCCAAGGAAAACGCCCTGGATCGTTCAAGCCGGATCAAGCTACCATCGCGGCGCTCCAAGCGGCTCGCGCAAACGCGACGTCCGACGAGCTTTCGGATTAGAATGATCCGACCTGTCGTGCCGGTTTGCATTCCCAGGCAAAGACGCTTCACGGCTGGGCCGGCAGGGTTCCATTTCTTTCCAGTCCTCCAACGATTCCTCCAACGAGGAACGGTTCGCAATGATTTCACACCTCCTAAGACTAGCGTGCCTTTTTGTAATTGCAGTTCACTGCCTCCCGACAACAAAGGCCGACGAACCGACGCCGAAAACCGCACCGGTGAAATCGCTGATCCTTCCCGGCGAGTCTTTCCTGGTGGAAGATCGACCGGCGTTCATCTTCTGGCCGGCGGAATCGCTGCGGCAGTTGCCTCAGCCATGGATCATGTACTGCCCCACCCTGCCACGGTATCCCGACGTTCATGAAAAGTGGATGCATCAGCAGTTTCTGGATGCGGGGATCGCGGTGGCGGGGATCGATGTCGGCGAAGCCTACGGCAGCCCTACCGGCCAGCAGCAGATGACCGCACTGTACAAAGAGCTGACCGAAAACCGTGGCTTTGCCAGCAAGCCTTGTTTGTTTGGACGCAGTCGTGGCGGGTTGTGGGTCAGCAGTTGGGCGATCCGGAATGTCGAAAAAGTGTCGGCCATTATTGGCATTTATCCTGTCTTCGATTTGACGACCTATCCGGGGCTCGACCGCGCGGCACCGGCTTATCAACTGTCCGCCGACGAACTTCGCGATCAACTGGCGGTCCATAATCCGATCGCGCTTGCCGATGGGCTGGCCAAAGCCAAAATCCCGATCCACATCATTCACGGCGATGACGACCAAGTCGTTCCACTAGCGCAGAATTCAGCCGCTCTGCTGGAGCGTTATCGACTGGCCGGTGCGGAAGAATCGATCACGCTGCATGTTGCCAATGGGCAAGGCCACAGTTTTTGGCCTGGTTTCTTTCATTACCAACCGATCGTCGACTTTGCGATCCAACACGCCAAGCAAGGCGCCCAACCGGAAGGGAAATGAATCACTTTCCTTTGCTCTGATCCAGGGGGTGGGCGTAACTCCCGTCGGCCCGTTCGCCATGGCTTGCCAGCCTGCCCCGTGGCGGGAAGGATAACGGTATGAACGATTTTTCTCCCGGTTACGCCGTCGCTTTTACCACCCTTCAGCGTAAAGAATGCCGCGACGCACGGTTGGTGCTGGAAGCCATTGGTTTAGATGTCGAGACGACGCGACAGGCGGGCGAGTGGCTGGTGCTGGTGCCACAAGAGGAATTGCCGCGGGCGATCGCGGAGTTGGACGCGTATCGTCAAGAGAATCCGCAGCGCGCTGACGAGCAAGCGGCTCCGGTGCCGGTGTACGGCGGCGGTGTCGTCGGAGTGTTGCTCTATGCGATCTGCCTCTTGCTGATCGATACTTTCGCGAGGACGCGTGGGTTGGACCACGATTGGTTGGCTGCGGGAGACATGGTCGCGGGCCAGGTCTTGTCAGGGCAGTGGTGGCGCGTCGTCACGGCGCTGACGCTCCATGTCGACGCGGGGCATATTCTTTCCAATCTGGTTTTTGGCACCGTGTTTGGACTGTTGGCCGGCAGGGTCCTCGGGGGCGGCGTGGCTTGGCTGACGATCGTCATCGCCGGTAGCCTAGGTAATTACATGAATGCTCTGGTTCAGCCGGCCGAGCATACGTCGATTGGAGCGTCGACCGCCGTCTTTGCCGCACTCGGCGTTATCGTTGCCCATGCTTTGCGTCATCGGACTCCGGGGCCGCAACGCGCGCTGCTGCGGTGGAGCCCACTGATTGGAGGCGTCGTGCTGTTTGGCTTGTTGGGCATCGGCGGCCAGCGCACCGATGTGATGGCTCATCTGACCGGCCTGCTCGCAGGCATGTCGATCGGCTGGTTCGGCAGTCGCATCCCCAATCGTTGGCTGAGCAACCCGATCGTGCAAACCTCCGCCGGCATCTTGGCCATCGCCGTGGTCGCCGCCGCGTGGCGGGTCGGTTTGAAAGCAACCGGTTAACAGGTCTCGCAGGGCAGCGCGTTGTCAGGCACGCCGTTTACGACGACATCAGCAGCGACCCTTCAATCGGAATGAATCGGCTGGCGGCCTGCACCAGACTACCGGCGGTAAGTTTCTCAGCCCCGTAGACCTCCACTCGGACGCCATAATCGGCACGCAGTTTGTGAACCAGCAAATCAAAGTCGCCGTCTCCAGAAACCAACACCGCCACATCGACTTGGCTAGCCCGTTCGAGCATGTCGATCGTGATCCCGACATCCCAATCCCCTTTAGCCGAGCCGTCACGACGCTGAATGTAGGGTTTGAGTTTGATTTCGAACCCGATGCGTTGCAGGATCTGTTGAAATTGCATCTGCTTCGGATCTTGCCGGTCAATCGCATACGCAATCGCACACACGACTTCGCGACCTGCGGTAGCTTGCGCCCAAAACGCTTGGTAGTCGAAGTGGGATCGATGCGCTTGTTTGACGGTATAATAGACGTTTTGAACGTCGACAAAGATTGCCAGTTTATCCATTCGTTGCCATTGCTGTTAGTTATGGTTTCGGAAATCGACGATCCTCAATCAAGCACCGCAGTCACTGCGACAACGATCACGAGGCCGACCCAATGATAACGGAACCAGCGCGCACCACACCCACCCACTCGCGATCGAGTGCCGATGTCACAGCGCCACACGTTACAGCACCTCACACCGAAGCACGTTCCACGCCTTCACGATTGTCTGGAATTCGTCGTCGGACCCTCCTCGCGACGGTGCCCTCCGCCGTGGCCTGGGTGGTGGCGTCGAAACCTCTCTTTGCGGCCGCGCGGCAACGGTGGCGAGTCGGCGTAATTGGCCATACCGGTCGAGGCGATTACGGGCATGGCATGCACACCGTGTGGTTGAAAATGCCGGAAACCGAGATTGTCGGTCTGGCCGATGCGGACGGTCGGGGCCGTGCGCGTGTCAAGCAGCAAGTCGGCGTGGAGCATGCCTTTGCCGACTATCACCAGATGCTGCAGCAGACTCGCCCGGAAATCGTCGCCGTCTGTCCGCGTCACGTGGACCAGCATCATGCGATGATCATGGCCGCCATCGAGGGAGGTGCGAAAGGGATCTACTGTGAAAAACCTTTTTGCAGCACGCTAGCCGAGGCGGACGAAGTGGTCGCGGCGTGCGAACAAGCGGGCGTTCGCTTAGCGATCGCGCATCGCAACCGTTATCATCCGGTCTTGCCCGTGATCACCAAAGCCATCGAAGCGGGCGTGATCGGTGACTTGCTGGAAATTCGTTGTCGCGGCAAAGAGGATCGTCGCGGCGGTGGAGAGGACTTGTGGGTCTTGGGAACTCACCTGTTTAACCTTGTCGACTATTTTTCAGGTCCACCGATCGCCTGCTCCGCCGTGCTGCTCGATGGGGCAAGGCCGGTCTCGCGAGCAGATGTGGATGTGGGAGCGGAAGGTTTGGGCTTGCTCGCTGGTAACCGGTTACATGCTCGATACCAAACCGAGAGCGGACAGACGGTCTACTTCGACTCCATCCGCGGTCATGGCATCGCAGCAGCCGGCTTTGGCCTGCAACTGATCGGAAACCAGGGCATTATTGATCTGCGAATCGATGCTGAACCGCTGGCACACTTCATTCCCGGCAATCCATTCCAGCCCTCCAAGACGCCTCGTCCCTGGCTGCCGATCACCAGCGGCGGAATCGACCAGGACGAGCCGATCGACAACATCAAGGCCTTGGTGGGAGGCCATCTGTTGGCAACGCGGGATTTACTGTCGGCAATCAGCGAGTCCCGGCCGCCGCTGTGCAGCGCCGCAGCAGGGCGTACGACTTTGGAGATGGTCCACGCCACCTTTGCCTCGCACCTTCAAGACGGTCGACGCGTTGCGATTCCGCTGGACAATCGCAGCCATCCGCTGGCCGCTTGGTCGCCCAATAAGGAAGCCGCCACCCGTTGACCGCTCGATCGCCCAGCAGCGAAGTTTTGCACCCCTGCTTGTGTTTGAGGTGATCGCTCGCCAGGGCTTCGCCCTTCAAACCGAAAACCGTTGCACGAACCGAATGGCCATCGTGAAAATGCTTCGGGAACCCTTTGGAGTGGGAATAAAAACACAACTCGCTTTGCCGTAGGATCCTCTCCGATGTCCATAACTAGGCAGGTTTGCAGGAATCATTCCGCAGAACTCTGCTTAGCCGTTTGGGCGATAGCCACGGTTAAATCCAGGAACCGCGGCTATCGCCAAGGCGGCTCATTTAACCGGATGACTGCTGCCTGCCTGCTTAACCGTTGCGCCGATACATTGCACCTGAAACGCCAACAAGAACAAGACGAGTGAAACAATCGCCGGAACGATGAGCAACTAAGGGTTACCGACCGAATTACGGTCACATTTTGTGTCGACATGATGACTGTAGGGATTTCGGGGCTCGGAAGGGAGTCCGACGGGGACGTGAAGCTTCTCGATTGCTCTGCGGGAACGCCCCCGTCTTCGGCAAAGACTTTTCTTATCGACGGAAATTCACAAAAAAAGAATGAGTCGACCGGGTTCTGGCAAGTTGCAGCTTCTTTGATGGGGGGGCTTTTTTGCGGCTGATTACCCGGTTTCGATGCGGCTCGGCTCGGGCCGCGGCGGCGTGGAAGAGGTTGCGAGCGATTTCGATACGGCCGTGTCACTTGCAGCGCCGGTGCGAGGACTTGGTTTGCCGCCGCGAGCCGAGTGGCTTCTTTGAACTGGTGCTCGAACTTTTCCTTCAGTCACTTTACTTCCGCATCCATGCGATTGTCTCCGAAAAGGCTGCCTGTTCGACGACAGTCCGCATCGTTTGATACACCAAACCGGAGAACTGCGATAGCAATTCTCCATAGGTCCTGGGCCACTGCAAAAGCTGACATGCACCCTTCGGCGTGGAGAACGTTTTGGGGTTGTCCTGGTGTCGGAGGATTTCCGCTACAATCTAGGACCCGCCTTGTTTGCTGCGATGTCGGTTGGCACTGGTTTGCCTGTGATGGTTTCGCGGCGCTTCCTAACCTTAGGGTTTCTCTCCAGACCGAATGCTTGAATCGCCTGATGTGTGACTTCCCAGTGCTTCCGGATCAGATCGCCGACGAAGACCAACTCGACGATCTCTTGACAACCCCTTCCGCGGAATTGGTTTCCTTTTGTGCTCGGTTACAGGGCCCGCTGGTCGTGATTGGGGCGGGGGGAAAAATGGGACCTTCGCTTGCCGTCCGGGCTCAGCGTGCGATCGACCAGTCTGGAGCCGAATCGCACGTGGTGGCGGCGAGTCGTTTCTCGGACCCTGCTGCAGCGCGGTGGCTGAAAGAGCGCGGCGTCCAAACCGTCCCCGTCGATGTCCTGCAGCGTCGCTCGCTCGATGCGCTGCCCGATGCCTTAAATGTGATTTATTTGGTGGGGACAAAGTTCGGCACCGGCCAAAATCCGTCGCACACCTGGGCGCTCAACACCTTGGCTCCCAGTCATGTGCTGCAGCGCTATCCGCACTCCACTTTTGTGGCGCTCTCGACCGGCAACGTGTACCCCTTCACGGCCGTCGAATCGGGTGGTCCGGTTGAATCGGACCCGCTCGGTCCGGTCGGGGAATACGCCAACGCCGCGGTTGGCCGCGAGCGGATCTTTGATTACTTTTCTCGCCAATTCGGCACCGCCGTCGCACTGATTCGGTTGAATTACGCGACCGATTTGCGTTATGGAGTGCTGACCGATTTGGCTTGCAAGGTGGCCGCGGGCGAACCGATCGACGTCACGCAGGGTTACTTCAATTCGATTTGGCAAGGCGACGCAAACGATCTAATCATTCGCTCGCTTGACTTAGCACAATCACCTCCCCTGCCTCTGAATTTGACCAGCCCGACCACCCTGTCCGTTCGCTCCGTTGCAGAAACGTTTGGCGAGCTGATGCAGCGTCCGGTGCAATTCATCGGCCAAGAAGCGGAGACGGCGCTGTTGAGTAACGCGGCGGAGTGCCGTCGGCGCTTTGGTCCCCCTGCCACTCCGATCGAAACGGTAATCCGCTGGACCGCGTCTTGGGTTGGCAACCAGGGGCGTCTACTGAACAAACCGACGCATTTCGAAGTTCGCGACGGGGTCTTCTAATGATCTTTCTGGGCCGACGTTCCAGCCCTTGCGATGAGCGTTTCCTTTGCCGGTGGAGACAACGCCTTGATCGCTAACTCGCGTTTCAACGCCATGCTTTGACGCCGTTGTTCTTCCTGGTAAACCTTTTCGAGGGGCAAGCGACTGCGAGTCTATCGGAGGCCGTTCCCGCAGTCTGCAGCTGCAACCACGCTCTGGATCGTTTGTGATTCCGGACACAACGGACCGTCATTTTAAGGAACGCGGCGACGGTCGTCGTACCAAACCGAATGGGTTGGTCGAGCAACGTACAGTCCAACCCAAGACGGAGGGAGGACCGACCGGCGTTAGTAGGAAGATCTGTCATTCCAATTGAAAAACTCGCCATCACGAAACTCGAACTTCATCCGCATTGTCGAGCGATGAAGTTGGCAGCAAAGTCTGCAAAAATGCGCACCGCAGTCGGGGGTCTTGAAGCAAATACCAGTGGAATGCGTGGGGCACCAAGCAGGCAGGCTGGAGTCATCGGGTAAATGAGCGGCCTCGGCGATAGCCGCGGTTCCTGAATACAACCGGGGCTATCGCCCAAACGGCTAAGCAGAGTTCTGCGGAATGATTCCTGCGAACCTGCTTAATCGAGCGGAGAACCTAGCAGGCGCCTGTTTCCTGCAATACCCGCCGAGGTGCTGGTCGGTAAGAAACGCCCTTGGGCGTATCCGCACGCTTGGTGGGGGTTTTCCTTAGCTTTCATCGCCGGAGTAACGATTATGCCGACGGAAACAGATATTCCGCGATCACGACACTGCTTTGGGGACAGAAGATTGGCCTGCAGGGGCTGGGTTCGACGAGGATGAATTCACTCAGGCGACCTCGAAATCGTCTCGCCATGGAACCAGGTGAACGCTGCGTAAGCATCAAGGAAGTTGCTTGCACGGCGGGCAGTGCTTCGTCTGCCCCTGCGAATTTGGAAGCTTCACCGGTGCCGAAAACCACTTCACAAGGATGCGAACATGGTTCTCTGCGTTAGACGCCTCAACATCCTGTTTTACGTGCTGCTGGTCTTGACCGGTCTTGCTGGCGGAGCACCTGCTGCGAGTGCTCAGACCGCAGATGCAGAACCGGAGGCAGCCGCGAACGTGGTGGCCGCACTGCCGCCCACGACGTTGCCTCTACCCGCTCAAAAACCGTTGCCACCGCGTGACGGCTTGAGCTGCTCGGGACCGCCGGCGTGTGCACCATGCTTTGCCACACACCGCGGGTTCCTCTACTACAACACCTATCCCTGGGACGACGATCCGGTGAACGGCTTCAATGATTGTCCGAGCGGCGAGTGCGGGTCAGCATGCGCGATGCTGTCGCTGGCTTGGATTCGTCATCACCAAAAGTCGATCTACCGGAAAAAACCACCCCATCAACTTTCGCTTGGTTGTCCATCCTGTAACGCGGCTCCGCACTATTTTCCCATCACCGATTCAGATGGGCTGTTTCAGATCACCGGATCGGAAGGAGTCGACCAATGAACCAGTCATGGAAACTAGGCGGGCTGATTTTCGCGATGGCATTACATGGATGTGCATCTCCCAACAACCCGTTAGCATCGACATACGGTGGGACGCGAGAAACGAATCAACCAGCGGTCGATGCATCCGATCTCGCTCACCAACCTGCGCCATCCTCGGCACCGAGTGATGCGATCGAGTTGGTGGCGGTGACGTTCGAAGACGAGGATCCATCCGTAGCGACGCGGGATCAAGCTTCCGCGGATCAGGTGGTCTCCCCACCGCCGCCTGCCGCGGAGAGCTTGATTAGCGAAGCGATCGCTGTCGAGGCACCACCTGCCGCGGGCAAACGATTCCTGCCCACGCCAGACATCCCCTCTGCTCCCAGCGTGGCTTGGCCGATCGAAGAATTGTCGCAAGAGCCAGCTCCGTTGACACTAGCCGCGGTTGAATCGCTCGCGTGCCAAAATAATCCAACGTTGCTGCAAGCTCAGGCTCAGGTCCAAGGCACGTTGGGCAAAGCAATTCAAGCGGGCTTATGGCCGAACCCAACGCTGATCTATAGCGCTGAACAAATCGGTGTGGGAGGAACCGCGGGCGAGTTCCACGGCAGCTTGGTGCGGCAGCGAATCGTGACCGCGCACAAGCTGGACCTCAGTCGCGAGAAGTACGTGGCGCGGACTCGGACGGCACAGTGGGTCGCGTTGCAGCAGCAGTACCGCGTTTTGAACGACGTGCGGATGCACTATTTCCGTGCTCGCGGCCGACAAGAGCTGGTTGGCGTACAGCAGGACCTGCTAAAGAACGCCGAAGATCGGCTGGTCACCTTTCGCGAGATGCACAACGTTGGTCAAGCAACGCGTGCTGAAGTCCACATGGCCAATGTGCAATTGCAGCAGCAGCGATTAAACCTGTTGATGGCGGAAAATGATTTTCGTCAGTCGATCGAGGAACTGGCCGCGATGACGGGCGTGGAGCTTGCGGCCAGTTCTCTGCAGACGCCGCTGGCCGGAGAGTTAGCGCTGATCGATTGGGATGACGCGGTCTATCGATTGTTGAAAGAAAGTCCCCAAATCGCGGCAGCGAGAAGCAAGTTGGAAGCAGATCGCATCACCATCCGACGTGAAATCGCCGAGCCGGTTCCGGATATCGTTGTCGAAGGGGGCGCGGGCTATAACTTTGCCGAAAAAGAAACCGTCGGCATGGCAGCGGTGATGTTGGAGGTGCCGGTGTTTGACTGGAATCAAGGCACGATTCGACAAGCCGAAGCGGACTACGCACGCCAAGAGGGCGAGCTGCGCCGGACCGAGTTGCTGCTTCGTCAGCAACTCGCTCAGCAATACCGCAACTACTTGACGGCGGTTCAGCATGTGCGGAATTACGAGCAGGTTATTTTGCCAGAAGCACAGGCGGCTTACGATCTGCGGCTTCAGGGTTATGAAGCCGATCGAGCCCCCTGGACCGATGTGTTGGCTGCGGAGCAAGATTATTTTCAGCATCGCATACAGTACATTGGCAATCTGATTGTTTGGCGGGAAAGCGAAGTCAGCATTATGGGCTTCTTGTTGCATGGAGGGTTAACCGACCCGCCCAACATCGCGCCACCGGGTCACATCAATGCAGTACCTCAGCCTCGTTGATGGATCCCCTGTTGAGCTTGCACGAGCTTCAAGGCCGTCGATTTGATCGACGGCCTTTCTTTGTGACAATGTTGCTCAAGCACACGCGTTGTTTCTTGACTCGTCAGCCCAACACCACGGTGTTTTGCTGGCGCATTCCTGTGAGGGCATACGATGAGCGATTCCAAAAACCGACGTAGCTTTCTGCGTCAAAGTGCTGCGGCCACCGCAGCCGGTATTTTTGGCGCGACGGTGACAGGTCGTTCCGCCGAGGCAGCGAAGCTCGGTCCTTCCAGTCCCCAGACGGAGCCAGAGCCACCGACACCGTTAGCGTCACAGCCATCGTCGGCGCAGGCCGGAGAGCCGTTGCCAGCCGAATTTCAGAGCTACTCGCGGTATCGCCCCAGCTATGGGGGACCGCCCGAAAGTGACAACTTTCTGGGCAAGCTGGTGCCGGGCTTGCGAGCTTCCGGCCAACCGCCGGTGCCCGTCGAGGGGCCCGATCTGGACAAACTGTCGTGGCGAATGATAGATGGCAGAAAAGAATTTCATCTGGTCTGCGAACATGTCGAACGCGAGTTGCTACCGGGCAATTGGATGAACTTCTTTGGCTACAACGGCAGCATGCCCGGCCCGATCATCGAAGCGAATCAAGGAGATCGTGTACGGATCGTTGTCCATAACCGCTTGCCCGAGCCGACGTCGGTCCATTGGCATGGCTTGGAGCTTCCGGTCGAAGAAGACGGGGTGCCTGGATTGACGCAGGATCCCATCAAGCCCGGTAAAACGTTTGTCTACGAATTCGATTTACATCAAGCGGGAACGTTCTTCTACCACTCGCATATGCCGATGCAGGAAGCGTTTGGCATGGTCGGCTTCTTCATTATCCATCCCGCCGTGGCGTGGGACCCGGTGGTGGATCGCGATTTTGTGCTGCTGTTCCAGAATTTTCGTATCAATGCCAACCAGACCATCCCAGACTCCATGGCGATGGAATGGAGTTGGCATACGATCAATGGTCGTAGTGGACCCTACACGACTCCGCTGGTCTGCAAACATGGCGAGCGTGTGCGGATTCGGATCCTCGACTTCAGTCCCATGCAACATCATCCCGTTCATCTACACGGCCACACTTTCTGGAAGACCGGTCATGAAGGGACGCGGATTCCGAAGACGGCGTGGATCCCTCGAAATACCGAACTGATCGCTGTCGCCCAAGCCACCGATTTCGAGTTCATCGCCTTCAATCCGGGCGATTGGATTATGCATTGTCACATGGTGCATCACATGATGAATCATATGGTGCGGCAGGTAGGGCCACGCATCCGAGAAGGTGTCGAAGTAGAGCGTTATCGCGATGGCTTGCAATCGCGGCCGCAAGTGAAATTCCCCCACCACGATCCAGGGTTTTCCGTACCAGGTTACCCACAGATGATGCAGTCCCAGGGTTTCACTAAAGAGGAAATGAAAAAGATCGACGGGCGACGGGCGGTACGCGGGATGCGTTCGAACTGGCACATGGGCGTCAAAGGATTGATGACCGTCGTGCGGGTGCTGCCCGATGATCTGTACGACTTGGTGATGCACAGTGACGAACCGCTACGTCCCGGCCAAGTCTTCGACGCGATCACCGCAGGCAGAGGCAAGTCAAAAGCGGGAGGAAGTCCCTGACCGCCCCTTCACCTCTGCTTGGCACGTCTAACCGCTTGGTGTCGACACGGCGATCGGCTGCCGCTGCCGTCGGAACCGTTGCTCCGCAGACGCCCTTGCTAACGTGCCTTTTTCCCGGCAGGCCGCTACGCGCTTTCTGCTTTATTAATAGGATCGCGTCCCCTAGCTCGGAGAGCGAAACAAGATGTTACGAGTCCAACCGGGGACACAAACCTCTTGCCCATTCAGATCTTTAGCCCAGCGGGCGACACATCTTTGCCGTTGGCGTCAGCCAACGGATAGGTAGGGTTGCGTCCCATAGCCCAGAGAGCGAAACAAAATGTTACGAACATCTGCCGCCCTCTGGGCTTTCACTGCCTTTCATCTATTTTCCGGGGACTTACGTCCCCGGCAATTCTTCTGTCGCTCTCCGGGCTATCGTCCCCGGCAATGCTTCTGCCGCTCGCCTGCCTGCTGCGCCGGCGCGGCGAAGACGATAAACCCCCGGCTCGCGGCGGCAAAACAAGTCCTCGCACCGGCGCTGCAAGTGACACGGCCGTATCGAAACCGCTCGCAACCTCTCACACGCCGCCGCGGTCCCAGTCGCATCGAACCCCGGCAAACAGCCGCTAAAAAAGAAACCCCATCAAGGAAGCTGCATCTTGTCAGAACCCGGCTTGCTCATTCTTTTTTTGTGAACGCCCACCCAATCTTGCCTAAGCTTCCTTTTCGGCT
>CAYZHQ010000064.1:0-31378 GCA_964477385.1 uncultured Pirellulaceae bacterium | reverse complement strand
ATTCTCCGGAGTGACTGGAGTTCAGACGTGTGCTCTTCCGATCTCTGCTGACGATCAATCCTCCCGGTGCGGGGCACCTCGACACGGTGGGCCCACCGATCGAAGAGGTCGAGTTGAAGATCGATCGCAACTGGCGTCAGCAGTGGACCAATGATGGCGACCATGATGGCGAAGCCCAGCGAGAGCAGACCGAAGAAGCAGCAGAAGGGTCTTCGGCGGCAGAGCCGACTGAAGATTCCGACAACCAAGTAGGTGAAATCCTGGCCCGCGGCCCGAGCGTCTTTACCGGCTATTGGAACTTGCCCGACAAGACATCCGCGGCTTTCACCGAAGATGGCTGGTTCCGCACGGGCGATCTCGGGTACCTCGATCGTCATCACCGCCTGCATGTCTCGGGCCGTGTCTCCACATTGATCATCACCGAACAAGGCGAAAAGGTGCAGCCCGATGAAGTGGAATCGGTCTACGCGGAGGCTCCAGAGATTCGCGAGATCGGCGTGCTGCAATCCGAGAATCGACTGGTAGGTTTGGCCGTCCCTGAAACCACAGCCATCGACTCCAGCGACGAACGGGAACAACTGATCCGGAAGGCTGTCGATCGGATGAGGGACCGGCTGCCATCTTATAAACAGATTGCGGATGTGGTTCTAACTCAGACGGCACTGCCAAGGACTCGAATTGGCAAAATCCGTCGCCAGCAATTGAAGGCACGCTTCGAACAAGCCAAGCAGGGAGAGCCGGTCCGGAAAGGGCCGATTTCGCGTGACGAGATGTCGGCCGAGGACCGCTCGCTGCTCGATCATCCGGCAGTCGACAAGTTATGGGATCTGCTGGCTGATCAGTTCTCCGACCAACCCCTGACGCCCGACTCCCATTTGCGTGGCGACCTTGGCATCGACAGCATGCGATGGCTGAATATTACGATGGAGATCATGCAAACCACCGGCGTCGAACTGGATGACGAGACACTCGCTGAAGTCGATACGGTACGCGATCTTTTACAAGCAGTCGAACGAGCGTCTGGAGGCGAAGGCCAGGGTGATCTTCTGGACGATCCCGAAAGTGTTTTAAATGACCACCAACTCAAGCGTCTTCAACCGCTAGGGCGGCTCGGTGCATGGACGGCTCACCAGGGTTTCGGACTCAATCGAAAATGGGTGCGTTGGTTCTTCAAACTGCAGGTGGAGGGCCTGGAAAACCTGCCCTCCAAGGGGCCACTGGTGGTCATCGCCAACCACCTCAGTCACCTTGATCCCTTCGTATTGTCCGCGTCTTTCGACCGCCAGCGACTGGACCAAACTTACTGGGCTGCCTGGGTGGAGGCGACGCGTCGCAATCCACTGACAAGGTGGGCCAGTCGGCTGGCGAAGACGATTCCGATCGATCCACAACGCGGTGTGATTTCAAGCCTTGCTTTTGGTGCGGCGGTCTTAGAACGAGACGGCATTTTGGTCTGGTTCCCCGAAGGACAGCGTTCAAGAGATGGTCAACTGCATGACTTTCGACCTGGCCTCGGCATGCTGCTGCAGCGCTATCCGGTGCCGGTGGTGCCTGCCGTGATTGAAGGGACCTACCAAGCCATGCCGCCCGGTTCCCATCGACTTCGTCGGCACCCTGTGCGGATCCGTTACGGCCAGCCTCTCGATCCGCAAACGCTGATGCCTACCGGCGACGGCGATAACAAAGACCGCGCAGCCGATCGGATTGTCAAAGGCTTGCAACGATCGATCGAAGAACTCGCCGCCAATGGTAATTAGTGCCGGGAGCGGGAACCAGGCTGGCACGACCGGCGATGACGCTGCCACCGCCGAGCAACCACAGTCTGAATCGGTTCATCAATCGCCGAACGTAATCAGCGGCTTGATAATACCGTCCCGCTTGTCAGCCATCATGTCAAACGCGGTCTCGAGATCTTTGAAGGGAAAGGTGTGGGTCGTCATCAGTGTCGGATCAAGACGGCCTTGCTCCAACAGACGCAATAGCCGACGCATACGAACCTTACCGCCGGGGCAGAGCGCCGTGCGGATCGTTTGATCGCTCATGCCGACTCCCCAAGCCTCGCGAGGAATCGGTACGGTGTCGCCTTCGCCGTGGTAGCCGACGTTCGAAATGGTGCCGCCAGGACGCGTCACCTGGACGCACATCTGAAACGTGGCGGCGGCACCGAGGGCTTCGATGCTGCTGTCGACGCCCTCTCCATTGGTCAATTCCTGAATCCTTGCGACGGCATCTTGTTCACTGAAATCGACGACCACGTCGGCACCAAAGTGCTTCGCTAGTTCTTGACGACGAGGCACCTTTTCCACCGCAATGATCGATCCGGCACCCAACATACGGGCTCCACAGGTAGCCATTAACCCGACCGGTCCCTGCGCGAAAATCGCGACGGTCCCGCCCATGGGGATCGCCGCGTTCTCGGCTCCCGCAAAACCGGTCGACATCATGTCGGAGGTGTAAACCGCCTGCTCGTCGGGAATCGAATCGGGAATCCGCACTAAATTAGCGCGGGCCTCGTTGACGTGAAAGTACTCCGCAAAGACCCCGTCTTTGACATTTGCAAACTTCCAACCGCCCAGCATGCTGGTGCACTGCGAGGAAAAACCCCGCAGGCAATTATCGCAGTGATAACAGGGCGTGATGGCATTGACGGCCACTCGATCGCCCTCCTTCACATGCGTCACTTCGCTGCCGAGCCGATCCACTACTCCCACCGCTTCATGGCCGAGTGTCAGATCGTGTCGTTCGCCGATCGCCCCTTTACAGGTGTGCGTATCGGAAGTGCATACCAACGCACGGGTCGTTTTCACGATCGCTCCGTTCGGTCCCGGTTCAGTGGGACGTGGCTTCTCCATAAACCCCACCTCACCAATCTTTTTCATTACGAAGGCCTGCATGGATTGCACGAATAACTCCTTGGTTAAAACGGGACGGGTGACCGCGATTACGGTTCGTAAAAGACACTGCAGCTTGAACCTGCCGTGCGACCGCGGGCGTGATGGACAAAATGCCTCAAACAGAGATGCTTTAAGAAAACGAAGATGTGTGACGCGACCGCTTGCCTTTACACAGAACAACGACCGCTTGCCGTTACACAGAACAAACCGCTTGCCGTTACACATAACAAACAGCGCAGAGCAATCAGCGGACCGAACCAGGATTGGCGACAACCGGCCAGGATTGGCGATGTGCCGCGCAGGCGATGGAATGCCATTTGCTGAAAAACGTTTTTTCAAAGATCCTTTTTGGCGCGCAGCGGCACCAAAAAAACTCCGTCAGACCCGACAGGAACTGTGCAGATGCCCTCGCCTTCCGATCCTCGCAACCCCTGTTTGGGAATCGATGTTGGCGGAACGAAAATCAAAATGGCCTTAATTGATGGGCAGGGAAAAATCTTGGCGGCTCAACGACGTGTCACACCCGATGTCGATCAGCCAAAAGAGGCGCTCGCCGGCATTGTCGACACCGCAAGGGAACTGATGAAACGCAGCGCCGCAGCGCCCCTGGCCGTCGGCCTTGGCATCGCGGGGCAGATTGATAGCCAACGCGGGGTGCTGCGTTCATCCCCTAATCTTCGGTGGCAGGATGTCGACCTCCGCACTCCGCTGGAACAGGCCTTCGAACTGCCGACGGTCATCATCAACGATGTCCGCGCGGCCACATTTGGCGAATGGAAATTCGGTGCCGGGCGCAATCTGGACAATGTTTTGTGCCTGTTTATCGGCACCGGCGTTGGGGCCGGGTGTATCGTCAATGGCCAGCCCCTGGAAGCCACCAACGTCCCCACGATGGAGCTTGGACATGTGCCGTTGGTATACAACGGTCGCCCCTGTTCATGCCGGCATCGAGGCTGCCTGGAAGCCTATGTCGGAGGCTGGGCGATCGCCAAACGGGCTCGAGAACTTGCGGAAGATGATCGCGAAGGCGCCAGTGCGGTACTCTCACAGGTCGACACGATCGCACACATTGAAGCGAAGCATGTCGCGATCGCTGCTCAAAATGGCAGTGATTGGGCCCAATCGATCTTAGCTGAAACGGGACATTATCTTGGTGCCGCGGCGGTCGGCATGGTCAACACCTTTCACCCCCAGCGGTTTGTCCTTGGAGGGGGTGTTGTTTCTGGATTTCCAGAATTGACTCGCTATGTGAACCAAGCGGTTCAGCAATCGGCATTTGAAGTTTTCACCGAAAACTTCGAGGCGGTTCAAGCCGAATGCGGGGCCGATGCGGGTGTCATCGGTGCCGCGGAACTGGCGCGACATTCTCTCGATCGCCCCACCGGTGCGTCGGAATCGGTCAAGCAGTTAAGCGCGAGGCAATCCACGTCATGACTCACCCCTGGCACGATGTGCCACCGGGCGACGACGCGCCCGCCCTTGTCAATAGCGTTGTCGAGATCCCTCGTGGTGGAACCGTTAAATACGAACTGGAAAAATCCTCCGGTTTGCTGAAGATGGATCGCGTCCTCTACTCGGCTGTGCACTTCCCGGCCAACTATGGGTTCATTCCGCAAACGCTGGCGATGGATGGCGATCCACTGGATATTCTGGTGTTATGCCAAGAACCGGTCGTGCCTCTCACTTTGCTGCAAGCTCGTCCGATCGGAATGATGACGATGATCGACGCTGGGGAAGCGGATCACAAAGTGATCGCTGTTGCGGCGTCCGATCCCGAGTACAATCGCTATCAATCCATCGACGATTTGCCGCCCCACCGGTTGCAAATCCTTTCGCGTTTTTTTCGCGACTATAAGTTGCTTGAAGAACAAGAGGTTGATGTCCAAGGGTATCAGGCAACCGATGTGGCGCAGCAGCGGATTGAGCAAGCCGTAAAACGCTATCAAGACATGCGTCACCAGCAGGATTTTGGATAAACGCATGGCTGATTCGAAGGACTCGAAACATCACATTCCCGCGTGGAGACGGTTGCTTGGAGCCAATCTGCCCGACCTCGTCTACGGTGCCAACGACGGCATCATTACCACCTTTGCTGTCGTGTCTGGAGTGGTTGGAGCTAATCTTGCGCCGGAGGTAGTCCTGATCCTGGGCTTTGCAAACCTATTCGCCGACGGCGTCTCGATGGGAGCGAGTAACTACCTTGCCAAAAGATCACGTAGCGACGGGGAAGCCCCCATGTCGCACCGTAGTGCGGCGTACGACGGCGCCGTAACACTGATCAGTTTCGTACTCATTGGGGCAATCCCGTTACTGGCTTACATCCTCGCTCCGTCTTCTTGGCGATTCCGAGCGACGATCGTTCTCACTGGCCTGACATTGTTCGGTGTGGGCGCAATGCGATCCACCGTCACGCAGCACCGCTGGTGGCGAGCCGGCTTGGAGATGCTTTTAGTCGGCGCCAGTGCCGCTGGGATTGCTTACGCCATCGGAGCCCTGCTATCGCGCATCGTCGGAACAGGCAGTGCGATCTAAGCCGATTGGCAGGAATCCCTCGGAAGCCGCAAGACTCTTGGGTGAAAATCGCCGAGCCAACATTCACCCTCATTGCAGCGTGCAAGTCTGTTAACGGCAGGGAAGTTTCTAGAACGGCACATTTGTTGCCGCTCATGCTGTGTCGACAGGCAGGCGATTTCCGCCCCGCCTGATGAACTCGCTCCTTCTGTTGAACCTCCGATCAATACTCCGGTTCAACAAGTGGCGACGAATGACAACCTTGCGGACATTCGCCCTCGCAGACGTCGGGTGTTCGCCAATCCAACACGGGATCTGCGCAGGAGAAGCATGAACATGAAATATCGAAACAGTTTTTTGGCGATGCTCGCCGCTCTGGGAATCGGCCTTGCGGGTTGTGACGACACCAACGGAGTCGACACCGATTATGAAGCCGAACCTGAACTGGAAAGCGTGGAGGAAGTCGATCCGGAGGCAGATGTCGAAGTCATGCCCAGCGGTGAAGTCGATGTCCAACTCGATCCCGAAGTCACAACCGAATAGTGAGCGATCTTGCCAAGTCGACGAACAGCGCGAGGGCTTTTGCAGATGGCAAGTCCAGCAAGGAACGACCAGCGTCCGTCGCATCGTCCAAACAGAAATCGGAACCTCCTCCCCCCATACAATGAAACCCTTTGGAGTACAGAAATGCGTTTTAAAGAACTTTTCCGCGGCCTTTGCCTAGCGGCCTGTGTGAGCTTTGTCGCCAGCGCAACACTCAGCGCTCAAGGCTACGACACCGAATTTGAGAACCAGCTCGAGGAGACGGTCGAACAATCGCTCGATGAAGAGACGCTTGAAGAATCGGAATACAACCCCAACTACGAGTCCGACCTCGAGACCGACATTGAGCAAACAATCGAGCAGAGTCTGGAAGACGAAGCCGACTTCTATGAATACGAATACGACTACGACTACGACTACGACGACGAATATAGCTACGGGGATTACGGCTACTACGACGACTACGGCTATTACGACTACGACTACTACGATTGGGATGACTACGCCTACGACGACTACGACTACGGCTACGACTGGTACTACACCGACGACTGGTACGAGGACGATGGTGCCTTCGGTGTGTGGTACGAGTAATCGCCAACAGAACTCTTCACCCCCTTTTCCTGCATCCTGGCAGACCTTCACCGCTCCCGCGGGAGTGGTTGAAATCTCCCCTCCATATCCATTTCCAAGGAGAATAAAAGTGCAACGCAATTTCCTAATGAACTCGGCGATCATGACGACCTTAAGCCTGTGCCTGGCGCTTCCCGCAACGGCACAGCGAAACGAACAGCAAACCCGCCGCCCCGATGCGGATCAGCAGCGCCAAAGTCAACAAGACTCTCGCAGTCGCTCGCAAACACAACGGCAACTCCAGCTTGATCCGTTGGGCCGCGTGGTCATCGGGGTCGACTCGGATGGCGACAATCGCTTTGAAGCGATCGAAGCGATTAACTATTACGAACTGGAAATGGCAAAAAAGCGGAGTGCCGAACGTCGATCCCAAGCGGGTCAGCAACGCGACGACCGACAACAACAATTCACACGCAGCCAACCGATGGACCAACAGCGAGACTCGTCACGATCGATGCGGAGCGATCAAGGCCGACCATCGGGTCAGCGATCAAGTCAAAGCCAACAACCCCGTCAGCAGATGGCAAAGGTCACCGGTACCGTCACCGCCATCGACACCTTTCGGATGGTCGATGGGCCGAAGCATCTGTTCGCCAAAATCGAAACAAAGAAAGGCGATCAAATCCCTGTCGATCTAGGCCGTGCTGAACAGCTCCAGCGACTCGACATTCAAGATGGCGATCGCATCACCGTTTACGGCACACACACGCGGATGAACGACAAGCGCGTCGTCAGCGCTCGCAAGGTGCAGGTTGGGGACAAATCGATGATGGTTGGTCGCGAAAAAGACCGTGACCTGAAACGCGTCCAAGGTGAAATCACCCGTCTGTTCACGCGCAGCTTTCGAGGTCGCGACCAGCAGTTTGACGTTGCAAAAGTGGAACTGAACGGCGGCAGAATGGAAACGGTGATCCTCGGCCCAGCCAACCGCTTACGGAACCTAGACCTCCAGGAAGGAGACACCGTGCAGTTGTTGGTCCGCCGCGGCCGCTACAACGACGAACCCGCACTGATCGCCGATCAAGTGCGAGCGGGCGAGCAAACGGTTCGTGTGACGGAACCCGAAGGCCGTCGCTTCACCGCACAGCAGGATCGACGACGGAACTAGTTTCCCCGAGATTGCATGTCTACTGAGCAACCGCGTTTACGTAGCTGCTCGCTGAGGGAACTTACGACAGGCGTGACAGTGATCGCCCAGATCGGCTATGTACGTCCGTCGTAAGTTGCTGATGGCACCGACTCTTCAATCGCATCGGCATCTCGCAGCATAGCGTGCTTGATCGCCTGAGGGCTATTAGCCCAGACCGTTCAACGACCAACGCCTTGCAATGCAATCGCTTCGCCGCTTCGATTGCATTCAAGCCATACCCACCTTTCAACATCCCTTCATTTTTAATGAGAGTTGAATCATGAACCGCTTTTTGACAACCCTGTTGGCCCTGCTCGTCTTGCTGACTGGCCTGTGTCTCAGCACACCCGCGTCCGCTCAGTTTTACGACTACGATGACTTCTACGACGACTACGGTTACTACGACGACTTTGATTACGATTACGGGTACGACTACGATGATGCCTTCGGGTACGACTATGTCGACTACTACGAAGACTACGGTGACTACTACGAAGACTACACCGACTATTACGACAGCTACTACGACGGATATGGATATCCGTACGGTTACGGCTGGTACGGCTGGGGCTGGTAGTGCCCGCGGCCCGAGTCGTTCGCGAATGACCTGGTAGCCAAGCTGGCAGAATGCGGGCCGTCTAATCCGCGTGCTCGCCTCCTGCCGACACCACAACAAGCGATGGTTTTCCAATCGAGAACCATCGTTTTTTTGCAAAATCGATGGATCGCTTCGCTATCGTGGATGGCGTTTCAGACATCCTCTCGGCGCCTCTGCTAGCCACCGGCCGCACAAGCGGGACGGCGTTAGGCCCCGCCCGCACAAGTTCAACGTACCGAGTTGTCCCCGACCGGTTTGTCCCGTTGGAGCGATCGACCGCGTCGGTAGGAATTCGCTCGATGGCGTGGTAGTCGGCATCCTTGTGAAAGATCGGGTGAAACAGCTTCTGTCACTGTGTGCCCAAACGCCAGTTTAAGCACTCAGAAAATATTCGACGCAGCGTACTGGCCGAGACGCCAGCGGAAAGACCCGCAACGGTGTGACGACTTCAGTAACCCATTGGCGGTTTCAAATCGTCCGCATCCCGATTACCCCTCGGGAAAGCTCGCGTCCCCCTTTTGATTCCCTCCCTAATCGCAAAGTGTTGCGACGGGGTCAGCTAAGAGACTAAACTGAATCAACTCGTGATGCCTGCCCCGCCGTACTCCCTCCCGCCGATCGTTCATCGATGCGTTCCATTTTTCTTCGCTCGGCTCTTGTGTTGCTCAACGTGCTGCTCGCTATTGTGTCGGCATGTCCTGCTCAAGAACCCTCTCGCGAAGAGCAAGAGCGTTTTTTTGAAAATCATATTCGCCCTGCCCTTGTGGCACATTGCCTGGAGTGCCATGCGACCGACACGGAAGCCAGCGGGAATCTGTTGCTCGATTCACGATCAGGCTGGGAGGCCGGTGGCGACATTGGCCCTGCACTGGTTCCCGGGGATCCGACGGCGAGTCTGCTGATTCAGGCGATTGAATATGACGATCCCGATTTACAAATGCCGCCCGATGGCAAACTGGACGCCAAGACCATTGAACGCTTTCGTCGCTGGGTTTCCGATGGAGCGTTCGATCCGCGACAAAAGAAAACCGCAGCCGCTCGCAAACCAACCGGATTACCGGTCGAGCGTGCCGAGGAGCACTGGGCCTATCGCCCACTTCAACCTATCGCGCTCGATGGCCTACCGCCGGCCGACTCGCCGATCGATCGTTTTCTGTTAGCCAAATTGCAGCAAGCCAACCTCTCTCTTGAACCAACGGCAGAGGAACTGCAGTTGCTGCGACGGATCGCTTTCGATCTGACAGGGCTCCCGCCCACTCCGCGGCAGATCGAATCCTTTACTGGCGACCGATCACCAGACAAATGGGCGACTCTGGTCGAAACGCTGCTGTCATCGCCAGCCTATGGCGAAACCTTTGCTCGGCGCTGGATGGATGTCGCACGCTATGCCGAGTCCATCACCCTGCGCGGCTTTGTGCTCGATGAGGCTTGGCGTTACCGTGACTACCTGATCCAAGCGTATGCCGAAGACCGCGGCTTTGATCAAATGATCCGCGATCAGATTGCAGGCGACTTGTTCGGTGGCGACTCTCTTCGCGACCGCCAACTAGCGGCTACCGCGACCGGTTTCCTGGCGATGGGCAACAGCAACTTGGAAGACCAAGACAAAACCAAGCTGGAATTTGACTACATCGATGAGCAACTCGAAACCATCGGGCGGGCGTTTTTAGGTCAGACCATCGGCTGTGCCCGCTGCCACGACCACAAATTCGATCCGATTCCCACAGCCGACTACTATGCTCTCGCCGCGATTTTGCGTTCCACCACGGCGCTGGAACACGCCAATCTGTCGAAGTGGATCGAGCGTCCATTACCCGTCGCTGACGCGACCGAGGAAGACTACGAAAAATTGGCACAGCAAGCCGAGCGTCTGCAGGCTGAAATCCGATCCCTGCAAAAAACGACGAGTCAAAGGCAGGTCCAACGACAAGTTACCAAAGACAGCTTGCCGGGCATTGTGATGGACGACGCGGAGGCAGAATTGGTCGGCCAATGGATGGAGTCGACGTCGGTTCCGGGCTATGTAGCGAATGGTTATTTACACGACAGCCACTCCGATCGTGGCGGCAAGACAGCCACCTTCGCACCAACGGGACTCGCCGCGGGTGAGTATGAGGTTCGGGTGTCTTACACTCCCGGTGCCAATCGAGCAACGAACGCACAGGTGCAAGTCTTCAGCGCCAATGAAGCCAAGGCGATCCGCATTAACCAGCGTAAACCGCCTCCGATCGACGGCATCTGGATTTCTTTAGGAACGTTTCCGTTTGAGGAGAATGGCCAGGCATTTGTTTTGATTTCCAATGCCGATGCGGACGGCCATGTGATCGTCGATGCGGTCCAGTTCCTGCCAAGCACTCCGACCGCTGACAGCACCAACAACAAGCAATCGCAGCAACCTTCCGATCAGACCGACCAATCAGCACACCTTAAGCAATTGAAGCAGGCACTCACAAAGATCCGCAAGGAACTGGGCGAACGCCCAAGCTACCTAACGATTGCTGAGGGAGAGCCTATCGAAGAACTGGCGATTCGCATCCGTGGTTTGGCCCACCACGAAGGCCCAAAAGTAAAGCGGGGTTTTTTGTCAGCCGTCGGTCGTGCTGACTACTGGTCTTCCGAAATCAGCGACACGAACAGTGGCCGGATGGAAATGGCGCATTGGCTGGCAGATCCAGAAAATCCGCTTACCGCGCGCGTCTATGCTAATCGAGTTTGGTCTTGGCTGATCGGCGACGGATTGGTGTCAACAGAAAACAATTTTGGCACCACGGGTACCCTTCCTTCGCACCCACGCTTGCTTGACTATTTGGCTGGCGAGTTAATCCAAAGCGGTTGGTCGACCAAACATTTGGTTCGCCTGATCGTTAACAGCGATGCTTATCGTCGACGCGTTGGCTCTGAACAGGCGGTCGCGGCAATGGCCGATCCCGATAATCGCTTGCTCTGGTCCGCCAACCTCAAACGTATTCCCGTTGAAGGGGTGCGCGACGCGATGCTATTGGTCAGTGGCGAACTGGACCGCACGAGCCTGGGTCCTTCGCTCCGCCCCGGCACGAACGTCGACTACAATTACCGCCACGATTCGATGCGACGCAGTGTCTACCAACCCGTGTTGCGGAATGCATTGCCGCCGCTGTACCAAGTGTTCGACTTTGCCGACAGCAGTGTCTCGATTGGCCAACGGTCACGCAGTACCGTTGCGACGCAGTCGTTGGTCATGATGAATCATCCTTGGGTGATCCGCAGGGCGGAGCAGGCTGCCCGCCGTTTCCGGGAGCAGATGCAGAGCGATCCCGCGGTGAACTCTCGGGAGTCGATCCGCCAATTGTACCAAGCTTGCTTGGGCCGCTACCCGACCGATTCTGAAGTCATCACCTGCCAGAATTACTTGAATCAAGGCCAGCCTGGTTCCACAGAACGCTTGGCCGGTCTGATCCATTCGCTGTTTGCCTCGATTGATTTCCGATATTTGGAATAGCCTCATGAACGATCGTCACATCAATCGACTGCACCGTCGCCAACTGCTTCAGCACACAGCCTGTGGCTTTGGCGCTCTAGCAGCAGGCTACTTAGCTGCCAATGATTCCGCGGCGATCGCCGGCACAACAACTTCAGGGTTTGCCGGCATTCCCGGCACGCACCACCCGCCGCGCGCCAAACGGATCATTTTCTTGTTCATGCAGGGTGGCGTCAGCCAAGTCGATTCCTTTGACTACAAAACGGAGTTGGCAAAACGTGACGGCGAAAAAATGGCGTTCGATGATGCGCGCACCATCGCCAAAACGGGCAAGCGGGGCAGCGAACACCGCCTGATGAAGTCCCCGTGGAAGTTCCATCAGTATGGCGAGTCCGGGCGATGGGTCTCCGATCTCTTTCCTCATACATCCAAGCATGTCGATGACCTGTGCTTTCTGCATGGGATGCATACCGATGGCGTTGCTCATGGTCCGGCGACGCTGTTTCTCCATTGCGGTTCGACCAACTTTGTGCGTCCTTCGATGGGGTCGTGGGTGCATTACGCTCTCGGTTCGGAGAACGCCAATCTGCCAGGATTTGTTTCGATCTCGCCTTCGATTGGAAATGGCGGTCCCCGAAACTACGGCAACGCGTTTTTACCTGCCAAACATCAAGGGACGCGTGTGGGGATCGCCGGCAGCGAGGATCTATCGATCGATAGTTTGTCCCGCGCGGGGTTCCTTCCAGATCAGCAGGCCGAGCAACTGCAATTGATACAGCAACTCAACCAGGGCCAAATCGATCGTCGTGGAATCGTTAATGGGGAACTCGATGCCGTCCTCGATTCGTATGACATGGCGGGCCGCATGCAGCAGGTTGCACCGGAGGTAATGGACCTCACATCGGAAAGCAAGGAGACGCAGCAGCAATACGGATTAGAGAATCCCAAAACCCGTGGCTATGGCAAGAAATGCTTACTTGCGCGACGACTATGCGAAGCAGGTGTGCGGTTTGTGCAAGTCAATTACGGCGACAACTCCGCCAACCCCGCATGGGACCAACATAGCAATCTGCCCAAACATGCCGATCACGCACAGGCAGTCGATCAACCGATTTCGGCGTTGCTGACCGACCTAAAACAACGTGGATTATTGGAGGACACCATCGTTTGGTGGGGTGGTGAATTTGGCAGGACTCCCTATTCGCAATCCAACGGCACAGGGCGTGACCATAACCCGCGTGGCTTTACCGTGTGGGTGGCAGGCGGAGGTTTTCGCCCCGGCATTGCGTTCGGGGAGACCGATCCCTTTGGCTTTGCCGGCATCCAAGGCAAAGTCCATATGCACGATCTACACGCTACGCTGCTCCACCAATTGGGACTCGATCATCAGCGACTCACCTATCGCCATGCCGGCCGAGACTTTCGCTTAACGGACGTCTACGGCCGGGTGGTTAAAGATATCCTCAGCGAAGGTTAGGCCGTCCGTGGCCGAATTACCCTCCCTAAAGAATCGGGAAGCCACCCGCGTGGTCTATACACCCAGTCGTTCACCCGCCTGCTGCCACTCCGCCGCGCCCCCGGCATAGTCCACGACGTTAAACCCAGCCTGCTCCAACTTGTCGGCGGCTTGCTCCGAAGAGTCACACTCTCGGCTTGCACAGTAGACGACCACCTGCCGGTCTTTCGTCCCGATCAGCTCCAAGACGCGATCGGCAAAACCGGGCTCCGATTGCGGAACGTTTACCGAGTCGGGAATGTGGGTTTCCTGAAAATGCTCCGGATCAAGGGTGTTGATGAGCACGAAGTCCTGCCCTTCGGATCGCATTTGCTTCAGTTCTTGAGTCGTGATTTCTTTCATCGCGGATTCTCCACAAAACGAAAATGACCGTTGGCCTCGGGCGGCGCTGACCAATGATGAGTCGCCGCGAGACAAACGCTAACTGCCCTAGCACACCTTGCAATTGCTGTTCCCGGACCGTAACAGCGCGAGTGTGTTTTCTGCGATGCAGCGATGCAACTGGCGCAGCGATTGCAGCGCTGCTCCCTTCCGCAACCGGCTTGCTGAGCGTCGATGCGGGAACTCCCCTGCACCGTCACTCCCCTGCACCGTCACTTAGCCACCGTTACGTTAGGAACCTCCCATGAAACTCAAAGTCCACGACCAGGCTTTGTTGCTTTTGACCTGCATTGCGGCCGTGCTTTCGGCAAACGCCGCAGCGGCAAAGGGGCTTAATCCGACTCATTTGCCCCGCGATGCCAAATGGGTCGTCCATGTCGATTTTGAAGCGATCACCGATTCGCAACTGCTGCAAAAAGCGAAGCAGAAAAACCCGATCATCACGAACGTTGTCAACCGCTACCTGCAGGATCGTTACGGCGTCGATCCAACTCGAGGCTTATTTTCACTAACCATGTTCAGTCGCGACTATCGCGAATTCACAGGCACTGCGATCTTGCAAGCGGATTACGATGCGCAGAAAGTCAAACAGCAACTGCAAAAAGCGAAGCAACATCGCACAACTCCGTGGAATGACTACACCCTGCATACCGTAACGCTTTCCACGGAAGGCAACCCAAAGCACAACTCGCTCGGTGATGAAACGGTGACCTTGGTATTGTATGACAAAAACACGCTGCTGATTGGATCTTCGATCGACAACGCGAAGGCCGGAGTGAAACTGCTGGCAGGCAATTCGCAATCGCTGCAAGGCAAGGACTCTCCACTACTGACCGAACGAGCAACCACGGCTTGGATCTATGGGGCGGCAGTCGACCTGAAAGAACTTCAGCAACACGGCGTTGCGATGCCCGTTTTAGTCCAGCACGAAAAGATCACTTGGGCTTTCGGTAAGCAGGACGAGGGTCAACTGTTCGAACATGCGGGATTGGTCGCTCGATCCGAAGCGGTGGCGAAAAAGATGCACAGCTTTCTCAAGGGTGTTGTCGCTTACGAAACCTTATGGGCAGAAGGCAGCAAACCAATGATCGCATTAATGAAAAACGTGAAGGTCAGCCGAGATGGCAAAACCGTCCGCTTTCAGTGGCAGGGGCCAACAGATCAAACCGTGGCGGCACTGGATGCCGCCTACACCAGGATCAACACCTGGAAGCCCCTCTTACTCAAACATAAAACCATGCCGTACGACGGAAAGAAAAAGTAATGATTACAAAGCGATTTAAAATCTTCAGCTTGCTTGGTTTTCCGATTTACCTTGACCTCAGTTGGTTTGCCATCGTGATCTTGATTTCATGGTCACTAGCTACCAGTGTGTTCCCCAGCCAAGTCGAAGGCTTGACAGCTACCGCCTACTGGACGATGGGCGTCTTGGGTGCGTTGGGCTTATTCGCATCGATTTTGGCACATGAACTTGGCCATGCGGTTGTCGCCAGAAGGTTTGAACTGCCGATGCGCGGGATCACGTTGTTCATTTTTGGTGGTGTCGCGGAAATGACAAAGGAACCGCCGAGTGCGAAGGCGGAGTTTTTCGTGGCGATCGCCGGCCCGATCGTAAGCATCTTCATTGCAGCGGCTTGTTTTGCATTTACGATTCTGACAGGTGGCGTCTTGCCGCCGTCGGTGAACGCTGTGGCTTGGTACCTCGCCTTGATCAACGCAATTGTGGTCGCCTTCAATCTGATACCGGCCTTTCCCCTCGATGGCGGACGTGTACTGCGATCGATCCTGTGGCAACTGAAGGGTAATCTCCGCTGGGCCACTCGCATTTCCTCCGGGTTGGGCTCCGCATTCGGTTTGTTGCTGATCGTCTTTGGTCTGCTCAACCTGCTGGCAGGCAATTTTATTGGCGCGATCTGGCAATTCCTGATCGGGATGTTTCTCCGCAACGCGGCTCAGATGTCTTACCAACAGGTACTGATTCGACGAGCATTAGAGGGCGAGCCGGTTCATCGGTTTATGCAGTCCAATGTGATCACCGTTGCCCCATCCTTAACGCTTGATCGCTTGGTCGACGATTACGTTTATCGCCACCACCACAAGATGTTTCCGGTGGCCACGGAAAACGAACTGTTCGGCTGCGTCACGACGCGAGCCATCCAAGAGGTGCCGCGTGACAAATGGGCTCAGACCTTGGTTTCTGAGGTCGCCAAACGGTGCGATCAAGAAAACACAACCGATCCTGATGCCGATGCCATGGACGCGTTGACAAAATTAAGTCGCTCCGGCAGTTCACGTTTAATGGTTGTCCAGCAAGGCCGCCTGGTGGGCTTGCTGTCACTGAAAGACCTGATGAAGTTCATCTCGCTAAAAATTGAGCTGGAAGAGGACGGGCTGGCGGATTCCAAATCCATTCAAACGCAAGAACCGGCAAACAAGATGGGGCATGATTCGCACGCCGCATAAATTCGAATGTCGCATAACGTGTCCATCACAGAAATCCTGCCGCCCGCCAAAGAGGCACGAGGTTTGCAAATCAAGGAATGATTAGAGCCGTGGTTTATTAAAGACCACACGGATGGCGCTGGTGTAAGAGAGCCTTTCGGAGGCGACGTGCTGTGACGCGTTCTCGCCGGTTCTTCACCGAATCCAGCAATGCGAAGTCCCTTGTAATGCCTTACGGAGAAACGTTGATGTCCTGTTCACTATCCACATTCGGGCGATTTTTTTTCGCCCTGCTGCTGGGCGTTGTCGCGGTAGGTTGCGACGACTTGAGCCAAAACGGAGACCAAGCGGGCGACCAAGAAGCGGTCGAAAGCAGCGAAGCGGCAGAGAGTGCTGAAGAAGCCGCCGAGAGCGCTGAGGAAGCAGCGGAGCTGGCTCGCGAAGCGGCCGAGGCAGCCGAGGAACTTACTCCGGAACCGGTTACCCCAGCTGAAAAGGCGGCGGCAGAGGTTTCCGAGGCTGCTAGCGATGCGGCCGATGCAGCCAAAGACGCAGCGCAAAGGGCGGCCGAAGCGGCCGAAGAAATCGTCGAATAGGCCGAGCAAAGCGACTTGTGATTTGTCGGCTGCGTTGCTGAATTCGACACGACTAGATCTATCTCGATACCTTTGGAGTCAACCATGAAAGTCCGTGAAGTGATGACCGCGAGCGTCAAGTGTATTCGCCCCGACGCCAAACTCCGTGACGCGGCGGAGCAGATGCGTACGCTGGACGTGGGTTTGCTGCCTGTCTGTGGTGACGAAGACAAACTGGTCGGGGTGATTACCGATCGCGATATCGCCATCCGTTCGACCGCCAGTGGCGCCGATCCCAACAACGCCACGGTCAAAGAGGTGATGACGGAGGAGGTTTATTACTGCTTTGAAGAACAGGAGGTTCCCGAAGCGGCACACTTGATGGAACAAAAGCAGATTCGCCGACTGGTTGTCATCAACGATCGCAAGCGATTGGCAGGAATCATTTCTCTGGGAGACTTGGCGGTTAAATCGGACCAGCCCGACGTGTGTGAACAAACGCTCGAAGCGGTTTCCGCTCCGGCCGAACCAGCACGTTGAATGCCAACCACATCAGTGCCTGTAACGCCTTCCAACCCCTAACGCCTTGCTGTTACAAAGGGAATCCGATGCCATCCATTACCCCAACCCGACGCTTGCTCGCCCTTCTGGCAGCAAGTGCTATTCTCTGGTTTCCCTGCATGGAGGCCGAGGGACAAGATGGTCAGAGAAAGCGTGCCTCTGGCAAATCCGACATTGCCTCGCGGCCGGAGCTTGCAGTCCCGCTGGGCGATCAAGCTTCACGACAAAAAATTGGCAAAGTGCTCAACCAGATCACGGTCGATCTGATTCACTTGCGACGCATTTCCAAGCAGGTGCATTGGAACGTCACAGGACAACATTTTTATGCTGTTCATGAAGCGAGTGGCGAGTTCGCGCAGTTGCTCAGTCAGCACATTGACACGATCGCCGAACGCTCACTCGCGCTCGGCGTGCCTGTCGATGGACGTGTGGCGACGGTTCAGTCGAAGAGTCGTCTGGAGGCAGGGCCAACGGGATTTACTCCTGACACCAAAATGGTCCGCCTCCTGAAGGAACGCCTAGCGAAGATGAGCGGCCTACTGCGCGGCTCGATTTCCGATCTTGGCGAACATGACACGGTTGCTCAAGACATGCTGATCTCTGCCAAAGCCGACATTGATAAATACCACTGGCAGTTCGCAGTGCAAACCAAGGATTAATCACGACAGGCCTCTTGTTAGAGGCACACATCCCCCCGTGTTCCCACAGCCCATTGGAGTCCAACATGGAGTGGCTAGCCACCCTGCTGGCAGTATCCGTTGTCGTGTTAGTTGTCGGTGCCGCCTTTGCGTACAGTGGCTACCGAGGACCGTGGACCGGTATCGGTTGGTTCTTCGCCATTCTATTTCTGGCAACCCTAGCCTTCGGCGTTTGGGCGGAGCCGATCGGTCCGCGAGCTTGGGGCGTTCCCTGGGTGGGATTCCTCGTCGCGGCGGTCTTCGTCGCACTCTTGATCGCTGCGTCGACCCCCGATTATCGACATGGACGTCGGCATGCAAAGGAACTTCCCTTGGAAGCGGACAATGCCTATGAGCCGGATCAACAAAGGCCGCCATTGAATCCAGAGCAGGCCAGGCGTCAAGACGAGCGCACCACAGCGGCGGTGACGATTTTCTTTTGGGTGTTCGCCATCATGGCCTTAGGCATCGTCGTGATCCGTGCTGTTGCCGTCCGATGGTGATGAATCCTGCGCGGCATTCACTGACACGAAAAGAACAAAGCTTAGGATCGTGTGACAAAAAAGCGTCGGGTACCTTTTGCGAGGAACTCGTCCTTCGGGTGCTTCGCACAAAAGGTACCCGACACTTATTGATCGCTCATTGCTTAGTACAAGTCTCCAGCGATTCCTCACCGATCGCCGTCAGGTGCATCTCCTTGTCCGCGGACCGCTTCAAAGGAACGCAACATGCAGAACCTAATGTATTGAGAACGTTCAGCAGACTCCGGGAGTACTAACGCAGAGTCTGCTTGAACATCCGAATCCTGGCAGATAACTACCCTCGAAAGCAAACCAAGGAGAGTTTCGATGAAAGTCGCGATTAATGGACTGGGACGGATTGGGCGAGCAACCCTGAAGATATTGCTCGATACCCCGGACATCGAAGTAGTGGCGGTGAACGATTTGGTCCCCATTGCAAACCTCGCCTACCTTATGCGATTCGACACGGTTTATGGCCGTTACCCCAAAACGGTTGAGATCGATGGCGAGCAATTGGTGATCGACGGCAGCCCGCTACGAGTGTTGTCGGAACAGGAACCCAAAAAGTTGCCTTGGAAGGAACTCGGTGTCGAGATGGTTTTTGAATGCAGCGGTGTGTTCCGTACCAAGGATGCCCTGCAGCATCATCGGGACGCCGGAGCGGAGCAGGTCATCCTGTCGGCTCCGCCAAAATCGGATGATGTGCCGATGGTCGTTCATGGTGCGACCCCGTTGGAACGTGTGGCTTCCTCTCCGATCATTTCCACGGCCAGTTGCACAACGAACTGTGTCGCTCCGGTGATGGAGATCCTCGATCGTCGCATCGGAATCGAGAAATCGGTGATGACGACCACTCACGGATACACCTCTTCGCAGGAACTGGTCGACGGGCCGAGCAAAAAGATTCGGCGCGGCCGGGCAGCCGCCGCCAACATGGTGCCGACCAGCACCGGCGCTGCATCGGCCACGACAAAGTCCGTGCAGGACTTGACCAAAGATTTCGACGGCGTTGCCTTGCGAGTGCCGCTGCCAGCGGGCTCGATCGCCGATATCGTCGCCTTGACCAAACGCGACACTTCGGTCGAAGAGGTCAACGACTTCCTGCGTGAAGAAGCGGGTAGCGAGCGGTATCGAGGAGTCCTGGGCGTCACCGACGACGCTCTGGTTTCGTCCGACATCATCGCCGATTCGCGAGGCTCGATTGTCGATGCTGAGATGACTCGAGTCGTCGGCGGCAATTTGGTGAAAGTGATGAGCTGGTACGACAATGAATGGGGTTACGCGTGCCAAATGGTACGACACGGCGTGGCCTTGGCGAATTCGAGACTTGTCGCTTGATAGGTACCTGCACGCAAGTGAAACGTCCGCCGACCGGACCCTCGGCAGTCTAGATTCTGCTGAGGGACTGGCCGGTTGAGCTGATGGCGTCATCGAAGTGATTGTGTACGAAGACAAAACAGCAAGCGAATGCGACTCGCGATGCAGGACGCGCCCCACCGCCCCCTCTGCAGACATAGCGAGTAACGTGCATCCTCAAACCCGGCCAAAGCGGAACGCTCGCCCCAACGGCTATTGGGGAGGCTGTTTTAGGCCTCTGCTGTGAGAGCCCCCTGCTCTTAATCTGCATATCCGGCTTCTCCTCATCATTTGTTCATTCGCAGATCGCGAACAAGGGGTGCCTGCGACGGCCAGCAAACTCCGACGGCCGACAAACCGTGACTCTCCCTGCTGGCCCTTCAGATTGGTTAAACTAGACCTTGCCCAGCGGTCACAAACCTGAACGCTTGGTGAAGTGCGAGGCTTGCCGCCCGTCCCCTGCCCCGCCGACGTGCATCCTTTGCAGTCGCCCTGCCCCACGGCATCTCACGAAAGCTTCCCATGCAAACAAGATCTCTGCACACATCACGCATGCTGCCTTTAATTGGCATGCTGTGCAGTTACTGGTTGTTTCTCTGTGCGTCCGTCCCACTTTCCGCAGACGAACCACCATCTTCCGTTCGGCCCGCTCAAGCTGCTAACGGTGCGTTGCCAACTCCAACACCGACGCTCGCCGAGGTGCGTTACGGAGAACACGAGCGGCATGTGCTGGACTTCTGGCAAGCGAAATCGACGACACTCACACCCTTGGTGCTGGTGGTACATGGTGGCGGTTGGCAAAGCGGCACAAAGGAGCGAGTCGGACGCTTTGCCAATGTGCGGCAATTGCTCGATGCCGGTATCTCGGTCGCAGCGATCAACTACCGCTTAATCAGCCACGCCAACGCAGCGAAGATTCAGCCACCGGTCAAGGCACCACTGCATGATGCCGCTCGGGCGCTGCAGTTCATCCGCAGCCAAGCCGAACCGTGGCAGATCGACAGGAATCGCATCGGCGCGGCCGGCGGGTCGGCCGGCGCCTGTTCGAGTCTGTGGCTGGCGTTTCATGATGACCTAGCCGAACCACAAGGCAGCGATACTGTCGGACGCGAGTCGACTCGGCTCCTGTGTGCCGCGGTGATCGGCGCGCAAACCTCTCTCGACCCGCTGCAGATGAAACAATGGACACCGAATAGTCGGTACGGTGCTCACGCGTTCGGCATCACCGGAGATCGAGACAAGAAAATCAGTGCCTTTGAACAGTTCCTGCAGGACCGTGAAAAAATCCTACCGTGGATCGAAGAGTACTCACCCTATGCGTTGGTCACCGCCGACGATCCTCCCGTCGGCTTGTTTTACTCCGCAAAACCGGCCGTCGGAAAAGCCCAAAAAGACCCCACGCACACCGCGAACTTCGGCGTCAAACTGCAACAACGCTGCGATGAAGTTGGCGTCGCTTGTGACTTGATTTACCCTGGGGCTCCCAACACAAAATACAAGTCGCCAACGGAATACTTGATCCATCAACTGCAGACGAATTCACCGTAGTCCAAGCCGATTCCTTTGATTTCGTTTTTTGTCATGGTAATGAATATGTTTTTGCAATGCTTTGCTTCCGTCTCATGCAGATGCCTGATGGGGTTCATCCTCTGTCTGTTTGGAGTTCGACTTTCGTTCGCGGAACCTCCAGCCACTCAGCCGCCCCGAGCCTCGGCACGCTGGGATTTGGCGGAACTGAAACGCACGCCCGCGATGCGGTGGATCGACCAAAAAGGCCCCATCCATTCGTTGCTGTACAGCGGCGAACCGTTTCAAGGCCAAAAGACGGAGGCGTTCGCCTTCTATGCATCTCCACTGACAATCGGCGAGGTGCCTTCCGATTCGAAGGCTTCGTTTCCCGCGGTCGTTTTGATCCACGGTGGTGGCGGGACGGCGTTTGCCGAATGGACTTGGTTGTGGGCGAAGCGAGGTTACGCCGCCATCGCAATGGACTTATCCGGCAACCAACCGGTCGCGCCGCTTTACGATCCGACCGGCGTTCCGGTGCGAAACCAAACCGCCCGACCAGGCACGCGAACGCGTTTGCCCAACGGGGGCCCATCGCACGGACACGCTGAGAAATTCGACAGCATCGGCGGGGATGTTTCCGACGACTGGCCTTATCACGCCGTTGCAAATGTCATCCGTGCTCATTCGTTGCTGCGGTCCTTTCCTGAAGTCGATGCGAACCATACGGCGGTGACGGGAATCAGTTGGGGCGGCTATACGACGTGCCTCGTTGCTTCGATCGATGATCGCTTTCAAGCTGCCGTGCCGGTTTATGGCTGCGGCTTTCTCTTTGAGGGAGAATCGGTACAGAAACCGGCCATCGACAAACTGGGGTCGCGACGCAAAACCTGGATCGAGGCTTACGACCCCTCAAGCTTGCTTGTTGAATGCCAAGTCCCCATCCTGTTCGTCAACGGCACCAACGATATTCACTATCCGCTTGATAGTTACCAAAAAAGTTTTGCCGCCGTACCGGGCCCCAAACAGATGCGAATCGAAGTGCAGATGCGGCATGGCCACGCCCCGGGCTGGGAACCTCTGGAGATCGGTTGGTTTATCGATTCATATTGCCGCGAGGGCGATCCGTTGCCTCTACTGCAAACGCCAATTCGTCAAGGCAATAGGATCCGCATCCCCTTCACAAGCTCTGTTCCGCTGAAGTCCGCAACACTCCACTACACCGTCGATACGGGCCTGCGTTCCAAACGCACCTGGCAAAGCTCACCGGCAGAGATTCATGACCACGAACTAACCTTCGGGAAACCGCCAACAAAAGCCAACACATGGTTTGTCTCGGTGACCGACCAACGTGGCGCGATGGTGACCAGCGATGTTCAGTTCCAACCCTAAACCGGCAACACTAGCGCCGACAGGAGAACCAAGACGGATGAAAAACACACCGCTTGAAAGTCTTGCGAGAGCCATCGTGCTGGTCTTGGTTTGGAGCCCACTCCTATCTGCCCAAGAAACCGACCGCCTAGAGGCCGACCAAACAACCACGGCCGTTCCGGACGCCCAGCAGATCGAATTCTTTGAAAAGAAAATCCGGCCGCTGCTGTTCGAACATTGCCAGGCCTGCCACGGGGAACAGGAGCAGGAAGCGGAACTGCGTCTCGACACGCTGGCTGGCATTTTGTCGGGTGGAAAAGCGGGACCCGCAGTGATTCCTGAACAGCCACTCCGCAGCCTGATCATTACGGCGGTTCGTTATGACGATTCCGATCTACGCATGCCGCCCGAGCAAAAACTGTCCGACCGCCAAATCGCGGACCTGACCCGGTGGGTCGCAATGGGAACGCCTCATCCCGACAGCGGGCGGACCGAAGTCGATCGTCCCCGCTCACGCATCGACTTAACGCAAGCCCGCCAACACTGGGCTTTTCAGCCACCGATCGCCAGCCCACTTCCTTCGACCGACCTGGCCTCCACAGCGGGATCATCGTCCCCAAATCCGATCGATGCGTTCATTGCGACGGCTTTACAGCAACAAGGCCTCAAGCCACTGGAAAAATCGGACAAACGCACTTTGATTCGCCGCGCCACGCTCGACCTGACGGGGCTGCCACCAACACCCCAACAGATCAACGCGTTTCTTGCAGACGATTCCGCCGGCGCGTTTGCGAGGCTTGTCGATCGGCTACTCAGCTCTCCAGAATACGGTGAACGCTGGGGACGTCATTGGTTGGATGTGGCACGCTACGCCGACTCCAATGGCCTGGATGAAAATGCCGCTCATGGAAACGCATGGCGTTATCGAGACTACGTCATCGATGCGTTCAATCAGGACAAACCGTACAACGAATTTATTACCGAACAACTCGCCGGCGACCTGCTCGATTCCGGTAATGACCATCGCTTGCGTCGCGAGCGTCTGACTGCCACGGGTTACCTTTCCTTGGGGCCCAAGGTGCTGGCCGAAGTCGACGAACAGAAGATGGAAATGGACATTATCGACGAACAGATCGATACCATCGGACGTGGCTTGATGGGGTTGACTCTTGGCTGCGCCCGTTGCCACGATCACAAGTTTGATCCACTCGAGCACACCGACTACTACGCTCTAGCCGGCATCTTCAAGAGCACTCGTACCATGGAGTCGTTTAAGAAGGTTGCCAAATGGAACGAAATTTCCATCGCGGGTCCTGAGGATCTCGCACTCCAACAGCGGCACGCGCAACAGGTCTCGGATAAGCAAGCGCAGCTCGACACCCTGCTCCGCGAAGCCAAAACGGCGCTGACCCCGGAGCAGAAAGAAGGGCAGGCAGACACGATCGAGCAACGATTTCCCGCAGCGACGCAACAGACGATCGCCAAACTGCGTGAGGAACTCCAATCGCTGAAGGCTTCCGCGCCCCCCATGCCATTCGCAATGGCCGTCGCGGACGGTACCGTAACCGATGTTTCCGTGCACGTTCGCGGTAGCCACCTTACTCTGGGTGAGGTGGTCCCACGACGTTTCCCACGCGTGCTTGCTGGGGACGAACAGCCGGCGTTGCCCGCCGACCGTAGCGGACGTTTGAAGTTCGCGAATTGGCTGACCAGCGCCGATCACCCTTTAACCGCTCGAGTGATGGTCAACCGTCTGTGGCGTTGGCACTTTGGTAAAGGGTTAGTCACGACGGTCGACAACTTTGGACTGCAGGGTGCGCGACCATCCCATCCTGAATTGCTCGATTGGCTGGCCGTTCAATTTATCGAATCGGATTGGTCGATCAAATCGATGCATCGTCTGATCATGCTGTCGGAAACGTACCAGCGAAGCAGCCGCAGCGATCCCGAACTAGCACAAGCCGATCCCGACAACCGCTGGTATGGGCGGTTCGATGTGCGACGTTTGGAAGCCGAAGCGATCCGTGATTCGCTGTTGATGGTCAGCGGACAACTCGATCCGACAATGGGCGGCCGACTGTTAACCACGAAAAACCGCACCCTGGTTTTTAATCACACATCCGAGGACAAATCGGATTACAACCTGTTTCGGCGTTCGATTTATCTCCCGGTGATTCGCAATCACCTGTACGACATGTTTCAACTGTTCGATTACTCCGACGCCAGCGTTCTTCGAGGTAGTCGCGATACCAGCACCATCGCCCCGCAAGCCCTATTCTTGATGAACTCCCAGTGGATGACCGAACGGAGCACTGCCATGGCGACACGTTTGATCGCAGCGGAACCCGTTTTCGAATCGCGCACGACGCGCTTGTTTGAAGAAGCCCTCGGACGGCCTCCCACACCGGATGAAACGCAGCAAGTCAAGGACTTTCTTACCAGCCTACACGAAGCCGATCCCGGCATGCAGGAAGTCGCTTGCTGGCAAGTGCTCTGCCAATCAATACTGTCCTCCAATGAGTTTTTGTATGTACGATGACCGGACTTGCACCAAGAGCAATGCGTTTCGGGCAGCAGGAGAGAAACGATAACATGATCCATTCAAGACGAGCATGGCTGAAACAAACCAGCACTGGGTTTGGCTCTTTAGCGTTGTCATCCCTGCTTACTCGACAGGCTATTGCAGAGAACCGATTCGACGTTCAAAGCAATCAACGAATCACCGCCGACCGAAGCCACTTTCCTGCTAAGGCAAAACGGATCATCTTCCTGTTTATGAAGGGTGGCCCATCTCAGATCGACACGTTCGATTACAAACCGCTGCTTCAAAAAAACGATCGCCAAGCCTTGCCATTCGAGAAGCCACGAGTCCAGTTTGCCCCTACGGGAGACCTCTTAGCCTCGCCATGGAAATTCAAGCCGCATGGTGAAAGCGGGACTCCTGTCAGCGAACTGTTTCCGCATGTCGCCAGGCACGTTGATGACCTCTGCATTGTCAACTCGATGCACGGCTCGAATCCCGCACACGGTGGGGCATGCCTGAAAATCCACACTGGCAGCGATACTTTCGTGCGACCCAGCATGGGCGCGTGGATTACGTATGGATTGGGCACGGAGAATGAAAACCTGCCAGGTTTCGTGACCATCTGCCCGACGCTCGCCCATGGCGGCACGAAGAACTGGGGTTCCGCTTTTCTGCCAGCCAATCATGCCGGTACGCCGCTGGGAAACGCTAGCCAGTCATCCGAGCAGGCACGGGTGAAGTACATCCAGAATGCAAGCCTGAACAAAGTCACCCAAAGACAGCAGTTGGATTTCGTGCAATCGCTCAATGCGGACTATCTCGAATCGATTGGGCCACACTCGGAATTGGAAGCCAGGATTCAGTCGTTTGAACTTGCCTTTCGAATGCAAACGGAAATGCCGACGGCACTCGAACTTTCCGACGAGACTTCCGACACGCTCAAGCAGTACGGTCTGGATGATCCGCGCACTGCCGACTTCGGTCGCCAATGCCTGATGGCACGCCGCTTTGCTGAACGCGGCGTTCGCTTTATTCAGGTCAGTCACAGCAACTCCGAAGTCCAGTGGGACCAACATGGAAATCTGCGCAAGGGACACCAACAGAACGCTGCCGAAGTCGATAAACCGATCGCCGGTTTGCTGCAAGATCTGAAGTCACGCGGCTTGCTCGATGACACCTTGGTGTTATGGGGTGGCGAGTTCGGGCGGACGCCAACTTGTCAGGGTGCGGGGCATGATGGTCGCGATCACAATCCGGAAGGCTTTACGATGTGGCTGGCCGGAGGAGGTGTACGAGGCGGCCTGCGGTATGGAGCGACCGACGATTACGGCTACTACGCGATCGAAGACAAGGTACATATCCACGACCTGCACGCCACGATCTTGCATTTGCTGGGGTTGGACCATACTCGATTGACCTATCGCCACGCCGGTCGCGACTTCCGACTGACAGACGTCGCCGGCCATGTGATAAACGGCATCATCGCCTAACCATAACACTGGCGGCTTGCATGCGAGCCCCCAGCGGCTGCGTGCTCTTTAACTACCAATCCTTCCATCGCCGCCTCCCCTTTCCCGCCCTGCCCTATGCTGATCCACCTGCTGTTCCGCACGCTACTCACCAGCGCCGTGCTCTTGCTGTCCGCTGCCGCCTTGCAAGCGGCGACGAAGCCCAACTTCATTGTGATCTTTTGCGACAACTTGGGTTACGGAGATATCGAACCCTTCGGGTCGACGATTCATCGCACCCCCAACCTGAATCGCATGGCGAGGGAAGGCCGTAAGTTCACCCACTTCTGTGTGACCGCGGGAGTCTGCACGCCGTCGCGAGCGAGCTTGATGACGGGATGCTATGCCCAACGCGTCGGCATGCACGACAACCCTCGCGACGGACTGGTCTTGCGTCCCGTCTCGCCGTACGGCTTGCATCCACAAGAAGTGACGATCGCCGAAGTCTTGCGGTCACTCGGTTACAAAACGGGAATAATTGGAAAGTGGCACTTGGGAGACCAACCTGAATTCCTGCCGACTCGTCAAGGCTTTGATTTCTTTTTTGGCATCCCTTATAGCGACGACATGACCCAAGAAGTGGGACGGCGAATCGCCCCGCGACTCGACGGGAATGCTTGGCCTCCGCTGCCGTTGATGGAACACGAAACCGTGGTGGAGGCGCCAGTCGATCGGAATTCACTGACGAAACGATACACGCAGCAGGCGTTGGAATTCATTGAACAAAACCAGGCGGGCCCGTTCTTTCTGTACCTGCCCCATGCGATGCCCGGCAGCACCAGCACCCCCTTCACAGCCCCCGAGTTCCAAGGCCGCAGCCGCAATGGCCCATGGGGCGATTCGGTGGAGGAACTCGATTGGTCGATCGGCCAGATTCTCGACAAACTGGTCGAACTGGACATCGACCAACAAACCCTCGTCGTTTGGACCTCGGACAACGGTTCGCCGATGGCACGCGACATGAAAGCACTCAGCCGAGGTACCAATCGCCCGCTCGCCGGCCGAGGCTACACGACCGCCGAGGGCGCCTTTCGCGTGCCGACGATGATGTGGCAACCGGGCCGCATTCCGGCGGCGTCGACTTGCCAAGAACTGGCAACGACGATGGACTTGCTACCCACCTTCGCTCACCTCGCCGGGGGCGATCCACCGCCCAACCGCACGATCGACGGGCGCGACATTCGCGAGCTAATCCATGGCGTTAAAGACGCACCGACGCCGCACGAAGCGTTCTTTTATTACGATCGGGATCAGCTTCAAGCGGTCCGCAGCGGCCCCTGGAAGTTGTTCTTGCCTTTGACTGGATTTGATAAACATCCGCATTTCCGAACAGACGACCTGGCGCTTCACAGCGGAGCAACACCACCACTTCTGTTCAACGTGATCGACGACGTCGGCTCGGTGAACAATGTTGCCGACCAACATCCTGACGTGGTCAAACGCTTGCAACAACTCGCCGAATCGATACGAAAAAGCCTCGGAGATCGCAACCGCCTGGGCACCGAGCAGCGCCCCCCCGGCTACGTCGCAAACCCCACGCCCCGCACCGAACCGGGTGCTGATTAAACGGCTTCCTCAAGAGGGCGCGTACTCGGTCGAATTAGCCAGCTTCTCCACCACAGAGGTCATCGATGAAGATTCGTTTCGTAGTCGCCGTCTGTTGCATTGCAACCGCTCTCGCCCGCGCAGAAGAAGCGACACTTCCACTCTTAGCAAGTGTTGGCCAGAACGGTTATCTTTCGGCCAAGCTCCTGTATCCCATCGACGATAAGCCGACGCCACAGTGCCACTCCTCTACGCTTGTCGAAACCCCATCGGGGCTGGTTGCGGCATGGTTTGGTGGGACGAATGAACCGCATGTCGATAATTCGATTTGGCTCTCACGGCAAAGCCATGGCAAGTGGCTCAAGCCCGTCGAAGTTGTGGATGGTTCCGAGGGAGAACAAGAGGATCATCGGACCGGCAATCCTGTGCTGTTTCAACCCACCGATGGACCGCTAATGCTGTTCTACAAAGTCGTACCCCGAATCGATGGAGGGGCGGACAACTGGTGGGGCATGCTAACGGTTTCCAAGGACGATGGAAAAACATGGGCAGCGCCGTGGAAGCTTGGCGAGGCCAAAGCGTTGGGCGAGCGTGTACCTCATCTGATTGGACCGGTCAAGAATAAGCCGATCCAACTGAAGGACGGAGCCATCCTTTGCCCCAGTAGTACGGAACACGAAGGCTGGCGAGTTCACTTCGAAGTCACCCGCGACTTCGGTAAGACCTGGAAAGTGATTGGACCGATCCACGATGCCTCCAAATGGAATGCGATTCAGCCCAGCATCCTGACCTATGCGGACGGACGAATGCAAATTCTCTGTCGCAGCAAGGAAGGAGTGCTGGCACAGAGCTGGTCATCTGATCGTGGAACAACCTGGAGCCAAATGACCGCGACCGAACTGCCGAACCCGAACTCGGGTACCGATGCAGTGACGCTTGCCGATGGCCGGCAGTTGCTGATCTACAATCACTCGGTGCGCGGCGGGCCGTTTCCGGCAGGACGTAACATGCTAAATGTTGCGATCTCGAAAGATGGTCGGCATTGGAAACCTGTCCTGACGCTGGAACGGGATCGAGGCGAATTTTCCTATCCCGCAGTGATCCAAACGACAGATCAGAAAGTCCACATCACCTACACGTGGAAGCGTCAAAGCATCAAACATGTCGTACTGGAACCGCAGCAGATCCAGTGAAACTTTGACCGGCTAAGGATCGTGCGACAAAAAAGCAAGCATCCGCCAACGTGGCATTGTAAGATGAACCTCCGGACCCACCGACATCAAACGCTGTGACTCCGGCGTGCAACCGCCGCTACAATCTCCCACCTCGATTACAGAACTCTCCATGTTGCGTCTGAGTTTCATCCTCGTCGTCCTCTTTGTGGAGACGACGATTGCTGTGGCGAACGAACCGTTTGAGCCGGTCGAGACGTTCTTGAAAACGCACTGCATTCGGTGCCACGGACCCGACCTAGTGGAGCGGGACCTTCGGATCGATCAATTGTCGCGTGATTTTGAATCGTCCGCCGACAGCCACCTGTGGGCGGAGATAGTCGAACGCATTAACGCAGGGGAGATGCCGCCGGAAGAGGAACCTCAACCGACCGAGAACGAGATCGCAAGTGTGATCGGGCAACTCGACGCGAGAATTCGTCAAGGCCGCGCCGCACGGATGGCGGCACGACCGCCCGTCTCCCATTATCGACTCAGCCGACGCGAATATCAAAATACCGTTTACGATTTATTGGGTGTGCGTTACGACCCGACTCAGCCTGGCGAGTTGAATGCCGACCCCCTCTGGCACGGCTACGAACGCATTGGTTCGCAACTTTCGCTTGCCCCTTCTCACGTCGAGCGTTATTACCGCGCCGCCCAGCTCGTGCTTGATCGTGCGTTTCCCAAGACACCCATCGCAGCACAAACGGTCCGCAAGACGGGCGCTGACATCCGTTACAACGGCGGGGCTCAACAACAAGCCTACCTCGATCGATTCGGAATCAAGCGGCCACTGCGGGCGTTGATCTTTCCCGGTCGGTTGCAGCAGGCGTTCCGGCCAAACTGGTTCGGTCCAACAGGGCCCGAACACAGCGGGCTCTATCGTGCTCGCATGCAAGTCAGTGGCATCCGCCCGCCGGGTGGTCAGACGGCGCATCTTCGTATCGGCAAAAGCACGGGCGAAGAGACCAACGAGGGATTGATCGAGCTGGACATCGTGGCACCCGAAGATGCACCGGAGATAGTGGAGTTCGAAGTGTTTTTGGAAATGCCCACCAGCCTCGAATTCAACGTCGTCGCGACCGACATCATCGATCGACAAAAGGGTGGCCACTATCGCAACGCCCTGTCCCAGTCGTTCTACGTCTTCACACACAGCAGTGAAACCCGTCTGCTCAATCCGACGGCTCCAAAGCTGTTCGACGAGCAAGGCAACGGGATCTTCTCGACCGTGTTGCTTGACTGGATCGAATGGGAAGGACCGATCGAAAGCGAAGAAGAGCGTGCATCGCGACAGGGCGTGCTGCCACCAACCGACGCGTCCCCCGAAGCGGTCGCCGAACACCTGCGGCAATTCGCCGAGCGTGCTTGGCGGAGGCCCGTCGCGGGTGAAGAACTGCGGCATTACCTGACCGCCTACCAATCGGAACGGGCCGCGGGTGAAGACGTCACGTCCGCTTACCAAGTCGCATTACTCGGCGTGCTGACTTCGCGGAATTTTACCTATGTCGTCGAAGGCGACCCGCAACCGCGCGAGCAAGTCAATGACTGGGAACTCGCTTCGCGGCTTTCGTATTTTCTCTGGAGCTCAATGCCTGACGACGCTTTGTCGGAAGCGGCACAAGCGGGCACGCTCAGTGGCGATGGGCTTGCAAAACAAGTCGACCGCATGCTCGCCGACCCAAAGATTGACCGGTTCAACGAGGATTTTCCCCGACAGTGGCTGCAACTACATCGCCTCGGCATGTTCCCGCCCGACGCGAAGCTTTATCCCGACTACGACGTGTGGCTCGAAGCAAGCATGCGAGAGGAAGTCGTGCAGTTCTTCCATGAAGTCTTCGACAACAATCTGTCGATCGATTCCTTCATCGACTCCGAGTGGACGATGGCCAATCCGCGACTTTGTGAATTCTATG
>CAYZHQ010000063.1:0-31703 GCA_964477385.1 uncultured Pirellulaceae bacterium | reverse complement strand
ACGCGTCGGGTTATCAATAATCCGGGCTAGCCGCCTCCCGCTGAAACGAGGCGCCAGAGCCTCTCGGGATCAAGCACCAGCGTTCCAATGGCCAAGCATCTTCCATTACGCACCTGCTTACTCTCTAAGCACCGCCTGCCTAAGCAACGGGCGTTTCCGAGAAACCCCGCCTCCCGTCGATCGCAATCGCCAAGATTCTCAATTCTCTAAACACTGCCATTACAAGTGCTTAGCGATTCTTTTGAGATTTACTAAAGGCTATTGGCCCGTTGCTTGCATCGCACTTCCTCTGCAGAGACGCACCGAGTCGTTCGCTTCGGTATTCGAGTTGGTCTACGGCCCAGGCAAGGCTGAACGAAGATTTCGCAGTCGTCTCGCAAACATGACATCAGCCGCTCCCAGAGGGGTGGCTTCTCACACCTTGTTGACTGCGAAAGGCAAAAGAAAATGATTTGTTTTTGGAAAGGTCCTCTATTCGGGCCGCTCATGTTACTAGCCCTGCTGGGCGTTAGCCTCACGTTTGCTTCGCCTAGTTGGGCTCAGGAAGAGGCGGCTCCCGCGGAAGCAACGGCTCCCGCCGAGGAAGAGGCGGCAGCACCAGCCGAAGAAGAGGCAGCTGTTGAGGAAGAGGCCGACCTGGGCGTTGGCTACGCCTTGGACAACGTGATGCTGTTTATCTGCGCAGTGTTGGTGTTGTTCATGCAGGCTGGCTTTGCCATGGTCGAAGTCGGTTTGAACTCGGCCAAGAACACGGTCAACATCCTTTACAAAAACGTAATGGACTTGTCCGTCGGTGCCCTGTTGTTCTTCTTCGTCGGATTCGGGTTAATGTATCCGACTGCCTACATGTCCGCCGAGCAAGCCGAGCAGGTGAACGGCTACTTTGCATTTGGCGGCAGCGGAATCTACGAAGCGGGTTCGGATCGCACGTTCTCTCCTCAAGTTGACTGGTTCTTCCAGGCTGTGTTTGCAGCGACCGCCGCGACGATTGTTTCGGGTGCCGTTGCCGGTCGTATGAAGTTTACCGGTTACTTGGTTTACAGCGCGCTGTTGACCGGCTTGATCTATCCGATCAGTGGTTATTGGAAGTGGGGCGGTGGTTGGTTGACGCAGTTTGGCGAGTTGACCGGGGACGGTTACTCGATGGCGTTCCAAGACTTTGCTGGTTCGGCAGTCGTGCATGCTGTGGGCGGATTCGCTGGACTGGCGGGAGCCATCATTCTCGGGCCTCGGCTGGGACGATTCACAGCGGACGGCAAGAGCGTGCCTCTGCCGGGTCACAATGTAGCCTTCGCGGCCCTGGGCGTATTCATTTTGTGGGTGGGTTGGTACGGATTTAACCCCGGCAGCCAACTGGCTTTCCAAGGCACCGGCGACATCGATGCGACCGTATTGATTGCAGTCAATACGACTTTATCCGCTGCCGCGGGTGTTGTCACAGCAACGATCCTCAGCTGGGTCATGTTTGGCAAGCCCGACTTGACGATGAGCCTCAACGGAGCCTTGGGTGGCTTGGTAGGTATCACCGCCTGCTGCGACTGCTTCACGAATGGTTGGTCGGTTGTCGTTGGTGCTGTGGCCGGCCTTCTGGTTGTGCTCGGCATCGTGATGCTGGACAAGTTGAAAATTGACGATCCAGTGGGAGCTTGGCCGGTCCACGGCTTGTGCGGCATCTGGGGCTGCATGGCGATTGGATTTCTCCCCAACACGCACCTCGCGAGTGGTTCGACCAACTTCATGATCCAGTTGATCGGCACCGCTTCGATCTGCATCTGGGCATTCGTGACGATGGGCATCATTTTTGGAATTATGAAGGCCGTTGGCATGCTGCGAGTTTCGCCGGAAGAAGAGACGGCGGGCTTGGACATCTCGGAGCACGGGATGCATGCCTATCCTTCAGACGCGATCACCGGAGGGACGGTGTCGTAGCGTAGCGGGCTTGAGCGGAGGTGGGCGGTGATAAGCCTCACCCGCCTCCGCTCACAGCTTGCCTGATTGAATCGCGGATTCTTCTCGGCTCTTGCCTGGGCCAGAAGAGGCCCCAATGACTCGTGGCGGGTGACCGCCTCGCCCGTTGCGAGTCGGGGTTTTCTTTCGGCAAGTTTCGGATTGCCGAATCGTCTCTCAGCCCACGCGACTCCTGTGGAGTCAGCATCTCCCGGCTGAAGACTTGGAATCGATCGCCGCCGATCGCGGCCAGCATCTCAAGCAGCCTTTGATGGACTGCAGTTTTTCCGTGGCAAGTTGCACACCGACGTTAGCCTGCCCCCCGTGTTTTCGGCACAGTCGGTCTAAACGGTCAGGAATGCCAAGTTCCCGCAACGGCTAAAGGATTCCCTACCCGTTTCTTTTGACTCGAGCCATTCCTGTCGTACTTTTCCTGCAGAGAGCGAGCGGGTTGGTGTTCAACCTGCTGCCGAATGGTTGGGGATCGATTTTGCTTGCGAGCGAATCCTTCCAAAGCGGTTCGGTCGGCCTCTGCCTCCTTGAAAAAGGCTAACCGATCGTAAGGTCGGGGCGCAAAGCTACGGGTCCGATGCATTGCATGGGACTGCCGGGTTGCCAAGGCAGCAGTTCACGGTCTGATCTGTCAGCGAATTCGCGAAGCAGTTCAGAGCGTCTGTCACCACGGCGATGATTGGAGACGAGGCTGCACTGGTTGTGCAACGTTTTGGTTGCTCAACATTTTTTGTTTGTCGTAGTGGTTTCGTTTGAAACCACGACTTCCTCGCCTGGAGTAGAGACATGAAGAACTTCGCCGAAAAAGTTGTCAATTTCCTGAAAGACGAAGACGGCCCTACCGCTGTTGAGTACGCCGTCATGATGGCTTTGATCATCGTGGTATGCCTCGGCAGCGTCGGCCTGATCGGTTCGAACGCGAACGACAAGTTCCAGAGCGTTGCTGACGAACTGGCCAAGTAGTTCATCGCTGTTGCAAGCGTTTCATCCCGCGGCGCGTGCTGTTGAATTCCTTGCGTTTTCAGCCACGCGTTTCGGGTTATTACCGCCCTGTTCCTAGGGCGATTCATTACCAATCGAAAATAATTCACTCACGACAAAGCTGTCATGGACTATCCGCTGTTACCCGCCGAAGCCGCCACCCAAGCGTGGCAAATCGTCTGCTGCGTGACGACGTTGATCGTGGCCATGTTCAGTTGGTTCACCTGTTTGCGTTAGTGGACGTTAGACGAACTTCGCACGCTCGCCGCATTTCGGTGGAGCTCAAAAACTTACGTAAGAACAACTCATTAAGACGCGAAACAAACGTCTTAGAATTCGCATCATCGGGGGACTGAACGATGGAAATGATTCTAGATTCGATCGCTGCCAACTGGCCGATCTGGTTGGTGAGCGTCGTCATGATCGTCGCGGCGGTCATTGACGGCATGATTCTCAAGGTTCCCAACTGGCTGACCTTTCCGTTCATCCTTACCGGCTGGGTCCACGGCATGGTTCAAGCCGGCTGGCCCGGGTTGGGTGCCAGCTTGGCCGGCACCGCCGTCGGATTAATGCTGTTGCTGATCGTACGAGCCGTCGGCGGAATGGGAGGCGGTGACGTCAAACTGCTTGCCGGTCTGGGAGCTTGGGTCGGTGTTAGCTCCGTTTGGTGGGCCTTTGTGGTGACGACCTTTGTGGGTGCCATCATGGCCATCGTAATGATCGCGATGAGTGGCCAATGGCGAAAGCACTATGTGATGGCACACCAAATTCTGCACGAGTGGAAAACGGTGCGGAACCCCGAAAAACTGGCTGCGATTGCAAAAGAGCGGAAGCCAACGATGCACTTGCTGCCCTACGGAATTCCGATGGCCATCGGATCGATTCTGTACTTCGCATACGCTGGCATGCTGGTCTAATCGAGCCTGGCAAGTCAGGTTGCCTGCGTCGACCTGCATGCTCATGCGAGCTGTAACGACGAGGGGACCGATGCTGTCCCAGGGAGTCTGTACTGCAGGAGTGCCTTCTCGAACTCCGAAAGAAACGCTTAGGCCTGGATGACTCGGTCTCACGGACAACTCGGTCTCACCGACTAGGTGGCTCAAGCGTCCTCCGGCGGAGGCGGGTGGTACAGCAGAAGAGCTAGCAACCGAATCAGTTAGACGGGTTGTTCGCATTGGTGCGGCTGAGCTAGGCGGTGTGAAGCCGCGCGGGCACGAACGCCAATAACACCTCGAGCAGCCTTTTTCTTTCATCTTCAACGCTTCCCATCAGGCCGGCCGCGAGGCAGTGACTTATGCGAAACAAATTTTTACTTTTGGTCATCGCCGGTGTCAGCGGGACGATTGCTGCTGTCGGTGCGAGCAAATGGATGCAAGCCCAAGGCACGACCGAGAAGCAGCAGACGGCTGAAATCTTTGTCACCGTGCAAGACATCGAAATCGGCGAGCAGTTCACCGCCGAAAACATCAAGTTGGAAGCATGGCCTATCGACCGCTTGCCGGAAGGTTCAATCAGCAAGCTCGAAGAGATCGAAGGCATGTATTCGAATCAGCGATTGTATTCTGGCGAGCCGCTGATCAAACGCAAAGTGAGCGCTTCGGCTGGCAACACGCGTCGAGATATTCCACGCGACTTTAGCGTCGTGTCGATGCAAACCGATCCGGCCAGCAGTGTGGCTACGTTGGTACAACCGGGTGACCGCGTCAACGTGATGGGCTTCTTCAAGAAAAGCGAAGTCATTCCTCAAACGATGACGCAGCAGGTTTTGTCGGGCATCCGAGTTTATGCCGTCGACGGTCGAAAGACCCGCACCGAAGGGGAAGACGTCGGCAAAGCGGCTCGGACGATCTCGCTGCTGATTCACCAGAAGGACGAGGAGGCGTGGACCTACGCCAACGAGTTGGGCAATGTTCGGCTGTCGCTCAGCCACCCCGACGAATATGAAAACAAAGACGCCAGTGACGGGGCGGATGTAGCGGGGCAGCAATTCTTGCGGTGGATCGCCGAATCGGGTGTGCGAGAAGCGTCGGCGCCTCAAGCCTCCCCGAAAGTGTTAACCAATGCACAGGTTCCCACCAAAGAAGAACCGGTGCGGATGACGAAAATGTCTGGCAACGTAATGGAAGTTTATGAACTGCGAGATGGCATTTGGGTCGTCGTCCAGTCGAGCGACCAACTGGGCTCCTCGCCCACCGAGCCCCCGGCGACCTCCGCCGAAACGGTGCCCGCGAGCAGCGATCAATACAGCTACCTGAACGGGTCGGAGAGCCCCTTCTTCGAAGAAGGCGCGGCAGTTCCTAACGGTTCTCAACAGCCGGTCGGACTGCAGCAAGAGACTGAGTAACCTTTTTAACTTATTCGCACTGACCTGTTTCGCGGCCATGGTTCTCACGAACCGTCAACCGCCGAAGCAACGGAAGGATCCGTTTGGTCAAGCAAGGACGCGATTAGCATGAATCATAGACGTTCCGCGGTAGTCACAACCGCTTGCTTGTTGCTCGCTGGCTTTGCGGCTGGAGTGACGACTCCGTGCTACGGACAGAACAGCAGCCAAGCTTCCACGGCGGGCTCGGGCATGCTGGCTTCGACAAGTGCCAGCGTCAACTACAACGTCACGCAGCCGGTCGAACGGTTGGAGATGATCGTCAAGAGTAGCCGCATCCTGACGCTTGATAAACGTGTTCCTCGGTTCCAGGTCCACAACGAAGGGATCTTAAGTGCCACTCCGGTGTCGCAGAACCAAATCCAGGTTCACGGCAAGACCCCCGGTACGACGCAGTTGAATCTTTGGGATGCCGACGACCAACTCTATACGGTCGACATTGTGGTGCTGGCGGATGCTCGCGAGGTGGAAGGCATTCTCGGTTCGCAGTTGCCCATGGCATCGCTCCGAGTCATGCCGTTAAACAAAAGTGCGATTGTGTCGGGGACGGTTACCAACGTTGACGATGTGGATCGCGCCGTTTCGATTGTCGAACAGTTCTACGCGACGGTCGTGAACAACATTCGTGTCGTGGGTGTGCAGCAGGTTTTGTTGCATACCAAGATCATGGAAGTCTCGCGGACCAAATTGCGTGACGTGGGGATCGACTGGGGCTTTAGAAATCCAGGTGGAGTCGACGGGTTCGTGTCGGGGCCGAGCGGTTTCGTGAATGTCGAGCAAAGCGGACTGACCAATGCCCTGACGCCGATCGCGTTTCAATCCAATGCTCGCGGAGCTTTCCAGCTCGGTGGTTATAATTTTGAGTCGTTGATCAAGGCACTGCGTCAAAATGAGCTGATCAAGGTCCTCGCTGAACCGACCGTGGTGGCAACGCACGGTCGCCCGGCTCGCTTTATCGTCGGTGGTAAGGTGCCCTACCTGATTCCATCGCAACAGGGGGTGACGGTGAACTATGAAGAGTTCGGCACCTCGGTCGACTTCTTGCCATTCGTGGTCGGCCCAGGGCGGATTCGCTTGGAGGTTCGCCCCGAGGTCAGCGAGCCCGATCCGTCGCGCGGATTGACTCTCGACGGCACGCAAGTTCCTGGCTTTCGCAGTCGCTACGTAGAGACGGCTGTGGAGATGGATGCCGGCCAAACCTTTGCGATCGCCGGTCTGTTGCAGACTCGCATCGAAGCGTCCACGCGATCGATTCCTCTGCTGGGCGAACTGCCCTATTTTGGGGCGGCATTTCGGCATGTTCGTGAAGAGCAAAACGAGATTGAACTGTTGATTTTGGTGACTCCGGAATTGGTCGATGCGATGGACCCGCATGAAGTGCCACCGGGTGGTCCTGGTTTGAATTCGATGTCACCCACCGATCGCGAATTCTTCTGCAAAGGTCACATCGAAGTCCCCGTGTATGGCTCCTGCCAACACGGCGGTGACTGTAACTCCAGCGGCGGCCCGATGCTGGAAACCAGCATGCATGAAGGAGCCATGATGGGATCGCCTAGTTCGAATCCTTACGGCCTTCCTCCCGGTGCCATCGTTCCGCAGCCTCAGGGCACGATGGTCGCCCCGGGCGTGACGGTCTTGGCTCCCGCAGAATGATTTTTGTTTCGCTTGTTAACCAAATCTCGGATACCAACGTATGAGTAACGTATTGAGACTAGCGATCGTCGATCCCAATGACGGGACCCGCGAATCGCTCAAGTCAATGCTGCTCGGCATGGACACTGTCTGGTTGGAAGCCGAGTGTTCACGATATGAATTCTTTTCGGACGTCGTCAGCCAAACCAATCCCGACGTGGGGGTGGTCTCGCTGGATGCCGATAGCGAAAAGGCGATCGAGTTAATCGGCAAGCTATCCAACACCCATCGCGATTGCGCCTTACTGGCAGCCAGTTCCAGCACCGAAGGCCATCTGATCCTCAAGACGATGCGGGCCGGCGCACGGGAATTCATTACGCTGCCGGTTTCGCCGGACGACTTGACGATGGCGCTTGAACGGGTGGGCCAGCAGAAGTTCGGCGGATCGAATTCGAAGTCTCGGGCGTGCGAGGTGATCGCCGTTGCGGGGGCCACCGGTGGCGTCGGTAGCACCAGCTTAGCGGTCAACATGGGTTGTGTATTGGCAACCGAACCGGGCACCAGCGTCGCTTTGGTGGACCTCGATATGGCACTTGGTGACGCCGATGTGTTCCTCGACGCGATTCCCGATTACACCTTGGCGGATGTTGCACAGAATATATCTCGGCTCGACATTCAGTTGCTGAAGCGTTCGCTGACCAAGCACAGCTCGGGGCTGTATCTGTTGCCGCGACCGGTCGAACTGCACGACGCGGAGGTGATCAACGCCGAAAGCCTGCGGAAGGTGATCGGCTTGCTGAAAGCTTCCTTTACACACCTGATTGTCGACCTCTCGAAGAGCTATTCGGCGGTCGACATGGCGGTCCTGGCAGAAGTCGATCATGTCGTGTTGGTAACGCAGTTGGATTTGCCCTGCCTGCGGAACGTGGTCCGGTTGATGATGAGCTTTGAGGAAATTGAGGGGCTGAAAGAGAAGACCAAAATCGTGGTCAATCGAGCGGGCCTCGATACCGGGGGCATCAGCTTGAAAAAGGCGAAGGAGACGATGGGACGCGAGATTTTTGCTCAGCTACCCAATGACTACCGGACCATGGTCGAGGTCCGCAATAACGGAGTGCCGCTGATCACGCAGGCTCCGAAAGCGGGCATTACACAGGCGGTGCGCGATTTGGTAGCAAAAATCGTTGGAGATTTGCCAGCAGACTCCTCCGGAAGCGAAGAACCGGGCAAGGCGAGCGAGAGCAAAGGCGTCTGGCAAAAGTTCTGGCCTGTCGGACAAAAGAAATAGCCTCCGCTGTGGCCGCTTGACGAATTCCCTGTGCGGCAGCGATCCTTTATTTATGGCGGCACTCCTTTTGTAACGGGGCCCGCAGTTTTCTCTCTTTGAAGGATGGCAGCGATGTCGGATGTTTCAGTTCAGCTTCCCGATGGCTCAATACAGCATCATCCCGGTTCGTCGACGCCCATGGATGTGGCGAGCGGTATCAGCGAAGGGCTCGCCCGAGCCGTGGTGGCGGCGGTCGTCGATGGCAAGATTGTCGATGCCATTCGCCCGCTCGAAGAATTGGCAGACGACGTATTGGCCCCCGTCGAACTGCAGTTGCTGACCAGTCGCGACACCGCCGCTTTGGCGGTGTTGCGTCACTCCGCGGCGCACGTGATGGCACGCGCGGTGATGCGGTTGTTCAAAGGGGTGTCGTTGGCGTTCGGCCCGACCACCGATGGCGGCTTCTATTACGATTTTGACCTGCCTGAAAAAATCAGCGAGGAAGACTTTCCTCGCATCGAAGCCGAGATGAATAAGATCATCAAGGGCAAGGAACCTTTTGAACGGTTCAGCCTTGAACGCGACAAAGCGCTGCAACTGTGCGAGGAAATGGGGCAGGACCTCAAGGTCGAGCACATTCAAACCGGCTTGGGCGATCAAGATTCGGTCAGCTTCTATCGGCAAGGCGAATTCGTAGACCTCTGCCGCGGACCGCACATCCCACATGCCGGGATGATCAAGGCGATCAAGTTGTTGAGTGTGGCGGGCGCGTATTGGAAAGGCGACGCGAAAGGTCGCCAACTGCAGCGACTGTATGGCACGGCGTTTTTTGACAAGAAAGAACTCAAAGCCCACCTGGAATTGCTGGAAGAGGCACGTCGCCGTGACCATCGCGTGTTGGGCAAAAAGCATGGCCTGTTCGCCTTCAATCCCGAAGTCGGGCCAGGGCTCTGCCTGTGGTTGCCGCGCGGGGCCCGTGTGCGGACGTTGCTGGAAGATTTCCTGCGGCGCGAGTTACTGCAGCGCGGCTACGATCCGGTCTACAGCCCGCACCTGGGACGCGTGGAACTGTACGAAACCAGCGGCCACTTTCCTTACTATCGTGACAGCCAGTTCGCGCCGCTATTTGGTGCCGAAGCGGGTGGCTTGCTGGACGCTTGGAGCCAACGCTTGGAAGCCGGTACGCTGGACCGCGACGGCGAAGATAAATTGATGGCGGCTGCCGAAGTCCTGGGCGTGACACTGCCGGACTACAAACCGAGCGCTTCGGCCGATGCCAAACGCGAAGTGCTGCATCAATGGCAAACGATTCACGAACGCTACCTCGTCAAACCGATGAACTGCCCGCATCACTGCCAAATTTTCAAAGCCCAACCGCGTTCGTATCGTCAGTTGCCATTGCGATTGTTCGAATTCGGCACGGTCTATCGGCATGAACAAACCGGTGAATTGAACGGCATGCTGCGGGTGCGTGGATTAACGCAAGACGACGCCCACATCTTCTGCACCGCCGATCAAGTCGAACACGAGTTCCGGGCCACGATCGATCTGACCAAGTTCGTGCTCGAGTCGGTCGGCTTGACCGATTACCGTGTGCAGTTGTCGCTGCGTGATCGCGATAGCGATAAGTATGTCGGCACCGAAGCGAACTGGGATCGTGCCGAAGGGGCGCTTCGCGGCGTGCTGGAGGATTCCGGCTTGAGCTTTAACGAGCAACCTGGCGAGGCCGCTTTTTACGGCCCCAAGGCGGACTTTATGGTGCGCGACTGCATCGGTCGGTCATGGCAACTGGGAACGGTTCAACTGGATTACAATCTGCCCGAGCGATTCAAGCTGGAATACGCCGGTGCCGACAATCTGGGGCATCGCCCGGTGATGATCCATCGTGCTCCGTTTGGTTCTCTCGAACGCTTCGTGGGGATGTTGATCGAGCACTTTGCGGCCGCCTTTCCACTGTGGCTGGCTCCCGAGCAGATTCGCGTGTTGCCGCTGTCCGAGAAAACCACCGACTATGCGGTGGCGGTCACGAAACAGCTCAGCGATGCCGGCTTGCGAGCCACCACCGACCTGCGCAACAGCAAGGTCCAGGCGAAGATTCGCGATGCCCAACTGGAACTGGTGCCTTACATGGCCGTCGTCGGCCCCAAGGAATCGGAAGCCGGACAATTGGCGCTCCGCGACCGGATCGATGGCGATTTGGGCTCGATGCCGGTGGCCGAAGCGATCGCCAAACTGTCGCAAGAAGTCGCCGAGCGGCGTGTGCGGACGGTTGTCAAAACGGCGTTGATGGAAACCGAATCAAGCGGCCAAGAGCTGTTTGCTGACTGAGCCTTGGTGGCATCGACAAAGGGGGTGAATCGACTGGAAACATTCCCCCGTCAATACCCAGCTTAGCCCAATGCCTCGCCTGATCGGATTCCGAGCAATATGCTAAGCCCCACCGTCGAGGGGAGAACCCTGGGTTTCAGAGTATCGTTGCCGAGCGGCTATTCAGCCACTTGCGCGTTAGCGATCGGCGCGGGGTCGGTGAGGACAAAATAGTGCCCGTGATCGGCGGTGAGGATCACGGCCGTTTCCTCCCAAGCATCGCGGGAATCGACCCAGTCGACGACCGCTGCAAAGGCGTCGTCTCCGCTGAAGACGGCTCCGATCGCGTTGTCCAAGTTATTGGCGTGGCTGGCCCAGTCGACGTCGCCCGCTTCGACCATCAGCCAAAACCCTTGCTCGTCCTGCTCCAGCACCCGCAGCGCCGCGGTTGTCATGTCGGCGACCGTGGGATTCTCCTGCACATCGGCCGGGGTGTAGTGTTCCGCCGCCTTCACGTCGACCGTGGGATTGAATTTTCCGTCGGCGGTCTGGAAGGGAAGATGGCCACCTGCGACACCAAACAGCCCCACCAGCCGCTGCCGTTGCTCGATCGCCTGTTCGGCGGCTTGTGTCAGCACTTCGACGCCAGCGACCCCTGGGGTGCGGCGCGCGACGACAACGCCACGTTCGGCCAAGGTGTCTAAATCGGCTTCGTCGACGTAAGGATTCCCGGGGACGTAGTTATCTCCCTGAGCCGACGCCGATTTTTTTTGCTCGCCCCACCCGCCGCCAAGCAGTACCTCCACGCCCGGCAGCGCGGCGGTTCGATGAGCACTCGAGGGTAAGCCCAGCAGGTCTCGTGAAATGTCTTGATAGTCACCGCGAGCCGCGTTGTTCGCATACGCCGCCGCTGGCGTGGCGTGGCTGATCGGGACGCTGCTGACGACTCCGATCGCAAACCCGTGATCGCGCTGCAAACGTCGCGGCAGCGGTTCGACTTGATTTCCTTCGGCGTCAAAGTTAATCGCCCCATTGTAGGTCTTGATACCGCTGGTCATCGAAGTCGCCGAGGACGCGCTGTCGGTCACCGTGTGCGGCTCGGTGCGATCCATACCGGTCAAGTAGTCGCGTGCTTTCGCCATCGCCCAGGGCGTTTCGCCTCCCATGGCCGGATTGTATCCGCCCGTTGTTGCTTGGCGGCCGGAAAGGACCACCTGTGCGTTCACGTCGGTCCGTTGGCCCGCCAATAAAGGGGTCGTGACAAAGAAACCAAAATCGGTTTCGGTGCCGCGGTAATCTTGGAATCGCAATCCCGTTCCACGACCTTCGTCATACGCATCACGCCGATTCTTGTAGATCGCCGCAGCCCGAGTCGTATCCCAATCCATGCCGTCAAACACTATCAAGATCACGTGGCGTTTGCCGGCGGCGATGGCTTGCTGCTGCAGTCGATAGACATCGGTTTGATCGAAGTAAGCCGCCGTTGGATTCACGGTGTTCGTCGGAACGGTGCCGGCAAAGAGCTCCTTCAAGCGGGCTTCGTCACGATAGACACTGCCCTCTTCACGCAATCCGTCGAGCGTAATCCCAAACGTGTAGATCGGGATCAGGCGATTGGAATGGTTGGTCCATGTGGAATAGCGATTCGGCAACGAGCCCCAATGCCCAAAGGGGGCTTGGTTGGTCGTCCGTGCGTCGGTCTGCAACGCCCGCATCGCATCGCCGTCCGGCGTCGTGGCGGCGGTTTTCGCTGCGGTCTCTAGCGACTGGGCGACAACAAAATCGACAGGCAAGTGCACGCAGGTGAACGCACAGATGATCGCATAGAGGATGCGAGGCAGGAGCATGGTGGGTTCCAGAAATGAATCAACGGAGATGAAAAACGTTAAGCCAAACACTGCAGCATCATTGTTGCCAACGTGTCCGCTGGCAACGGGTAAATCGTCCAACCGAGACCGATTGAGTCCCTTACCGTGGGCTAAGGCTTATCGGAAACGCTGTCGACCGATACCATGAAGTTTGTGTGGAGTTTTTATTTTAGTCACTGGAGCGACCATGCCGTTGCCTACGATTGCAGTCACGACCGGTGACCCCGCGGGAATTGGGCCCGAAGTCGCATTGCGGGCGGTGTCGGAAGTCACCGAGTGGTGCGAGCCGCTGCTGATCGGTAATCGAGCCGCCTGTGAGCAGGTTGCCGAGCGGCTGCGAATCCCCTTTCCCGATGTGCCGTTCTGGAACCTTGGCGAGTTCCAGCGGCCTGTCGAACCGGGGCGTGTGGAGGCGGCGTACGGTCGAGCTTCATTCGATTACGTTTGTGCGGCGATCGACAAAACGTTGGCGGGCGAAGTTACTGCGATGGTTACTGGCCCCATCCAAAAGGAGGCTTGGCATGCAGCGAGTATTCCGTTTCCCGGTCACACCGAGTTGCTCGCCGAGCGTACCGGGGCGTCGGACGTGCGGATGATGCTGACTGCCGAGACCATCAGCTGTATCTTGGCGACCGTCCACGTTGGGTACGCCGATGTGCCGGCCCTGCTGACGGTCGGAGCCATCTTGAAATCGATTCGCATGGCGCACGAAACGATTTCCAAAATTCGTGGCCGCGAGGCACGCGTTACCGTCTGTGGATTAAACCCGCACGCCGGAGAGCATGGCCTGTTTGGCAATGGCGAAGAAGAACGCATCATCCTGCCAGCGATTCAGCAAGCGGCCCGGGAGGGTATCGCGGTAACCGGTCCGTTACCACCCGACACGGCGTTTACGATCGGTAACCGCCGACAGACCGACGTCTATGTTTGCATGTACCATGACCAAGGGCTGATTCCGCTGAAGACGCTCGCCTTTGACGACGCCGTCAACGTGACGCTGGGGCTGCCCATCGTGCGCACCTCGGTCGATCATGGCACGGCCATGGATATCGCGTGGCAGGGAATTGCCAGCCATCACAGCATGGTCGAAGCGATTCGCCTGGCGGTGCAGTTGCAGCGTTTGTAATCCTGTGGCTGTCGCTGACTATTGACGATCAGTCGGGTTAGAATAAGTTGGTTCTCGCTACTCTTCCCACCTCGAACCGCAGCCACGGTGCGCCTCATATGACACGCTCGACTTGCCTGCTGGCGACGCTTTCGCTAGCCCTGCTTTCGCTCCTCGCCCTCTCGCAGCAAGTTTCTGCAGCCAACTTGAAACTGGAAAAAGGAGATCAAATTTGTTTGGTCGGCAATGCGTTGGGCGAACGGATGCAACATCATAACTATTGGGAAACATTGCTCTACCGGCGTTTTCCCGACAAACAACTGGCGGTCCGGAATCTCTGCTTTCCAGGGGACGAAGCGTTCACTCGGATTCGTTCGAAGAACTTCGGAGCTCCCAACGAGCACCTGACGCACAGCAAAGCTTCCGTGGTGCTGTATTTCTTTGGTTACAACGAATCGTTTGCCGGCGATGCGGGGTTGGACGATTTTGCCCAAGACATGCAAAAACTGGTTACCGAAACCCAAAGCCAGCAGTACGACGGCAAGGCTGCCCCACGCGTGGTGCTCGTTTCACCGATCGCCTTTGAAAACACTGGCGATCCGAACCTGCCCGATGGTAGCGAACACAACGCCCGACTAGCTGCTTACACACAGGCATTGGCCGATGTGGCGGCTCGCACCGATGCCATTTTCGTCGATCTGTTTACACCGACGAAAGCGTTATTCCAAACCAGCGAGCAACGCTTGACCCTGAACGGTTGCCACCTGAACGATGCCGGCTATCGCGCCTTGGCTCCGATTCTGGATGCCGGATTGTTTGGAGATGGCGGCCCCGCTGACATCGACGAAACGATTCGCTCCATTGTCGACGACAAAAACTTTCATTGGTGGCATCGTTACCGCGCCGTGAACGGGTTTTCCATTTATGGCGACCGTGGCTCGGCGGGCTTCGATGGCACTTACCGCAACCGTGACGTGATGGAACGCGAACGCGCGATCCTCGACCAGATGACGGCTAACCGGGATCAACGGATTTTTGCCGCCGCGCTCGGCAAAAAGTTGCCCTCATCCATCGACGACAGCAACACGCTGCCGTTCATCAGTCCCAAAACGAATGTCGGAATTCCCAACGATCCAAATCGCAAGAATGGGAAACTGGGAACGCTCGATTACCTGCCCGCCGAAGCCCAGCAGAAGCTGTTCAAGCTCGCGCCGGGATACGAAATCAATCTGTTTGCCTCCGAGGAACAATTCCCGGAACTCGCCAACCCGGTCGCGCTCAACTTTGACAACCAAGGTCGATTGTGGGTTTCGACGATGGCGTCTTATCCGCACTGGAAACCAAAGACCAAGCTGGATGACAAACTGTTGATCTTTAGCGACACCGATGCGGATGGTCGTGCCGACGACTGCACGGTGTTTGCCGACGGCTTGCATCAACCGACCGGATTCGAGATCGGACGCGGCGGTGCCTTTGTGGCCCAACAACCTGATGTGCTGTTCATTAAAGATACCGACGGGGATGGCAAAGCCGATCATCGTGAACGACGTCTGATCGGGTTCTGTTCGGCCGACTCGCACCATGGCTTGGCGGCGTTTACCTGGGGTCCCGGTGGCAACCTGTACTTTCAAGAAGGTACATTCAAGTTCTCGCAGATCGAGAGCCCGTACGGTTTGACGCGGATGGCCGAAGCGGGCGTTTGGCGATACGACCCCCGCACCGAGGCGTTCGGTGCCTACATCACGTTCGCGTTCGCCAACCCTTGGGGGCACGTGTTTGATGACTGGGGTCAAAACTTTATTGCCGACGCGTCGCCCGGCTACAGCTACTGGGCGGCACCCTTGACCGGGCATCTCGATTACCCTCTCAAGCATCCCGGTGGATCGCAACATCGCCGCGTGGCAGCACTCGGTGGGGGCGATCCCAAGTATCAGCACAAGACGTTTTATCCCAAGCGGATTCGTCCGTCGGCCGGGGCGGAGATCATCAGCAGTCGCCACTTCCCCGACGACGTGCAAGGGAATTTCCTGCTGGCCAACGTGATTGGCGAACGAGCGATTCTGAATCACCGGATCGAGGAATCCGAGTCGGGTTTCGCGGGGACCGAAGTCGACGCTCTGGTGAGTTCTTCCGATGGCAATTTCCGGCCGATTGACATGCAGTTCGGCCCCGATGGCGCGCTGTACATTGTCGATTGGCATAACGCTCTGATCGGTCACTTGCAGCACAACTTGCGCGACCCGAGCCGAGACCACAGTCATGGTCGTATCTGGCGTGTGACTCACAAAGAACGTCCCTTGCTGACGCCTGCCAAGATCGACGGTGCTCCGCTGCCGCAGTTGCTTGAACTGCTGAAAGAGCCCGAGCAGCGGACTCGCTATCGCGTCCGCCGAGAATTGGCACAGCGCGAACCTGCCGCCGTGGTGGCGGCGCTCGACGCCTGGCTGCCGACGCTCTCTGGTGACGATTCCGGTAACACGCGTCACCGCCTGGAGGCGCTGTGGGCGTTTCAGACGCAGAACGTGGTTCGCAAGGAACTGTTGAACGAGTTACTTCAGTGCGATGATCATCGCGCCCGTGCGGCTGCCGTGCGCGTGCTGGTCGCTTGGCGGGATGCGGTCGACGAGCCACTCGCTTCACTACAAGCCGCAGTGCAAGACGCGCATCCGCGTGTCCGCTTGGAAGCGGTGCGAGGCCTAAGCTTTTTCGAAGGCGATCAAGCGGCCGAGATTGCCTTGGAAGTGCTCGAAAAAGATCTCGATGAGTACCTGCAGTACACGCTCGATGAGACGATGCGAGCCCTGGAGCAATAACGCGACTACGGTCTCTCATTAATTCATTGTTCACCTACACCCAAAACGCTGGTATGACTCGAGCCATGCTTCCTTTCCGCCTGCTGTGCGCGTACTTGTGCATTGTGACGATGCATTTCGCAGACCCTTCGTGCTCCTTTGCTCAGGGCTCGGGCTCACAGGAAGCTGCGGGACACACAGGACATTCTGGTCACGCCGGACATGGCGCGGGCGAGGCCAACGACAGCACGCCCGTCGAGCGGCCCAAAGTCTTTTTGGACAAGAGCCCTCGAATCGTCGCCTATCAACTGAAAAGGCTCGACAACCAGCGTTTGCTGTTGGTCGAACGCGATGACACCGATCCCAAGTACATCCCCGTCTACGGCGCGATCCTGACCCGCGCGGGGATCTCGCCGCAGATTCGTGAAGAAGCGGTCGCGGCGCTGGCAAAACTACAGTCGGTCGATGCGGTCGAAGTTTTACTGGCGGCACTCGCCGATTTTGACGCGGACGATTTGGAAACTGATCGGCAGACGCAGCGGACCGCCCATCAGTTGTCACAACAGTTGCTGTCGCAGCCCACCGCGGGGCTCGCCTCGCATGCCGACGCGTTGCGAGCCGCTACCGAAGCCGACAGTTCGGCCGCCCGCGAAGTCGGCTACGCGGGGTTGGTCACCGCTGGACTGCGCGAGCAGGCGATTGAAACAGCGTTCCGCGATCCGCGGGCTTTGGTCGACCTATTACACGCGGTTAAGCAAGTCCCCAGTTCGCCGGCGCGGTTGGAGCTGCGACCGTTCATTGCGGCACAACTGCAGCACGCTGCGTTGCCGGTTCGACAAGCCGCCGTGTTGGCGCTCGCAGCGATCCCCGGACCCCAGGCCGAGACGTTTCAGTTGGTGGCACCCTTGGCCCAGCAAGCCGACATGCGCGCCGCTGCGGTGGAAACCCTACTGCAGGTTCCGAACGATCAACGCGATGCAACCGTGGCCGCGGAACTGCTGGCGACCTTGGTCGACTATGCCGAGCGAACGCCCGCGGCCGATCGGACCAGCGATGCGTTTATCGATGCCATGCAGCTTGCCGATCAATCGATGGCGGCTGTTGCCCCTGCGACGGCGAAAGCCTTTCGTGAACGTCTGCGAGCGGTCACGGTGCGCGTGGTGCGCATCAAAACGGTCGAAGAAGAGATGCGTTATGACACGCCCTACTTTGCTGTCGAAGCGGGACGCCCGGTGCAGGTTGTTCTCGATAACGAGGACCTGATGCCTCACAATTTGGTGCTGACGGTTCCCGGTGCATTGAAAGAAGTGGCACAGTTGGGATTGGCTGTCGGTCCCACGGGCGGTTGGCAGGGCAAGCAGTACGTGCCCGAATCGGACAAGGTCCTGCAAGCGACCCCCATGGTTCCCGCCGGTGCCCAGCAACGCTTGACGTTTGACGCTCCCCTGGAGCCGGGCGAATATCCTTACGTCTGTACGTTCCCACAGCATTGGCAACGCATGTATGGCGTGATGGTAGTGGTCGAGGATTTGGACGCCTGGTTGCAAAATCCCACCAAGCCCACCGATCCAATTGGCAGTAATCGTTCATTTGTGAGAAACTGGCGAGTCGAGGATCTGGCGGGGTCGCTGGGCGAGGGCCTCCGCGGGCGATCACCCGAAATCGGCAAGCGGATTTTCGCCGAAGCCTCCTGTTTGAACTGCCATCAAATGAATGGCCAGGGGGGTGCCGTTGGGCCCGCCTTGTCCGACGTCTTCAAACGCTGGAAAGGGGACGCGGAAGCGGTCCTCAAAGAGATTTTGGAACCCTCGCATCGCATCGATCCCAAATATGCGGTGCACGTGATTGTGACGGTCGACGGACGCACATTGACCGGTTTGGTGATCAAAGAAGACCGGGATGAGGTGGCTTTGCTGGAGAATCCTGAAGCCAAACAGCCAACGATCGTGGCTCAAGACGACATCGACGAAATGGTCAAGACCTCGACTTCCATGATGCCCAAGGCGCTGATGGATCAGTACACCCAAGACGAAATATTTGAGTTGATGGCGTATCTGAGAGGGGTGCCCGAGTGACCGCTCGGCACTCCCCGGCTTGTCAGCCAGCGACTGATCGAGGATTGTCTTGGCAGGTCTTGGTGCCCGATCCCTTTCGTTCCGAAAATGCAGAAGATAAAAAGAACATGGCAACCCGGCGGCGCGCGCGCGAAATCGTCCTACAGATGCTTTACGAAGCGGACATTAATCCCGGTCGGGAACGTGAATCGTCTTATGCTTTTTTGCGTTCGCGAATGCAGGGCCGCAGGGCTTTGACCGATTTTGCGGATCGTCTGTTGGCCGGAACGTTGGAGCATCGTGACGCCATCGACCAGCGACTGTCTCAATTGACCACCAACTGGTCGCTCTCTCGGATGCCGATTACCGATCGCAACATCTTGCGGATGGGAGCTTACGAAATCTTGTTCAGCGACACCCCGGGCTCGGTGGCGATTACCGAAGCGATTGCTTTGGCCAGCCGTTACGGTGACAAAAACAGTCCGCGATTCGTCAACGGGGTCTTGGACAAGGTGCTCAAGGGCAAAGCGACGGCGCCCCCTCAGGCATAGCCTCGATGTCGGCGTGCGTCTTGGCTGCTAACCGATCGCTAAGCAGGTTTGTAGGAATCAATCCACAGAACTCTGCTTAGCCATTTGAGCGATAGCCTGGGCTGGATACAGGAACCGCGGCTATCGCCAAGACGGCTCCTTTACCAGATGACGCGTGCCTGCCTGCTTAGTCTTCGCGACTCAGCCAGCGACAGCCTGCATCGGCATTGGCATCATGACTTCCGAGGCCAGCATCAGCTGCGGACGGCTGCAACGCTCGAGATAGAATTGCCGTGGTTGTTCGCGGCACAGGCACAGCCCCAACAGGCGATCCGAACCGACAAAGCGGATCGGACTGACGACCCGGCGAGTGACTTGTCCCTTGGCGTCCCGGTAGTCGAACTGGATTACGTAATCGTCGCTGCGACGAATGGCAAAGGAAATGGCTTGGCGGATGTTGTCAGTCATGGCGAGATCCAAGAGGGTTTGTGTTCCGAATCAGAGCGAACACAAATATCTTCGCGAGTCGCCGGACACCTGAGGTCAAAGCGATGCTGCGGCGTGGATGGGGCGTCGAATTATTTGACCGACACGCCCTCGAGATGGAAGACGGCAAAATGAGCCGAACCATCGGGATAGAGGAACTCTTTGACGCGAAACTTTCCCTTGACCGTCACTGGACGGGTAGTGAAATCGGTTTTGGCCCCGTTAACCAGATTCACAATCACGCAATCGTACAACGCTGCGCCAGGGCCGAAGCAACATTCTTGGTTGTCGCGGACGAGGACAAATTCGTCGATGTCGGTGTCGCGAAAGAGGGTGGATGGCAAGATGAAACCGCGGAGCTGAACGGTTCGGCCGTTCAAGCCTTCGATTTTCGGTGTCAGCATTTTGCGTTCGAACGCGCCATCTTTTTCGATATCGAACTTCAGGTCATCGAAGGTGATTTCGCCACGGGCCAGCGCCGCGGCGCGGGTCTTGCGTTCCTTTTCCGTTTCCTTGGCGGTCTCCTCTGCAAAGCAAGGCGTGACCGAGGCGAGGAACATCAGCAGGAATGGGAACGCGGTAGATTTCACGGCGGGCAGCTTATTTGGCGTAGTCGGCTCGTAATCGATAATACATCGGATTGTCGAAATCCTTACTTTGCATTCCGACAGGAGTCACCAAGAACTTGCCCGCCAACTTGACCTTCGTCAGGCCGGTGCGCATGGTTTTGCCGCCCGTCAGAGTTACCTCCATCATATCCGTACTGCGTGGCTGTCCGCCAAAGCAACAGGTGCCGAGGTCGGGAACCAAGACAAAGCGGGTCAGTTGGCCACTGCCCGAGGTAGGATGAATGTATCCTTTCACAAAAATCTTCTGCTTGTCCAGATCAATCGCCGCCTGAGTTGGAATATCCAGCGGGGCTCCGGTGGGTTGCTGGAGGGCATAGAAGTGGACCCGTTGGTAACCATCGGGCACTTCGGTGGCGTAGATGTACGAATGCTCCCCGACGCCTCCGACCAGCAGAAGCAGGTTCAGGGCGAGCCCCACTTTGGCCAATATGGCCCCACTATATTCGCGGGGATACAAGCGTGTCGCTCGCAGCCCTAGCACGGCTGCGGCGATACCAAACAAGGCCATGACCAGCATCGGCGCGAAGGTGGGGACCAACCCCAGAGCGGCCAGCGGAGCCAGGATCATCGACACGATCGCACCGCGACTGAGAGCTCGGTAAGGAAAGTCCTCGTTGGACGGAATCGGAGGGGAAATACTGGAATAAGGAGCTTGTGATGGTTCTTGCAAATCGATGGCCATGAGCGAAATCCCCGCAAACTGGTTAGTTCTCGATGACGGCGGCAGACGCCGGGGCCCCGCTGGTAAGAATCAGCCATGCCAAAATCAGCATGCTGCAGAGGGATAGACATAGTACGTTCAAGATCACCAATCGGTTCGTCGGCGCAATGGTCACTACGGCAGGAGCAACGGCTCCCACAAGCGGGCTGGCATCGGCCGTCGGCTCGGTTGGCGAGAACACCGGTACGCCGGCCAGGGCAGTCCGCTCCTCCGTCTCGTGGCGGTTCGGTTTCGCTTGACGAGGTTCGTTGGGGGTTGTCCGTTCCGGGCTGGTGGGGGCGATGCACGAAGTCGCTTTGGGGCCCGGCTCGGGCTTGGCGATCGGTTTTGCAAAAAAGATATTCGATCGGCGGACACTTTCGGGATCGATCTCTTCCAGCTTCTTTAGCGCCGCGGCCGCTTCGGGAAGTGGGCAAGCACGCAGGTAGTTGACCACCGGCACGCGCACAAAATTGTTATCCTCGGTCGCCTCGACAAACAATTCGGTCAACTGATCGATTTGGCTCCAGTCCCCCCAGCGGGCCAGGTCGGAAATGACCAAGTCGGCCAACTCGGGACGAGCCAAAATGTGGTGCAGCGATGGCAGCAGTGCCGAGCGAGGAATGACATCGGATTCGGTGCCATGGAAACGCACCGCCATGATGGCCGAGTAGGTTTCGGTGTAGGGGGCTTTTTTGTTCGCCAAGAATCGTTCGTTGACCAGAGGCAAACCGGCTTCTCCGGCGAGCGACAAATAGCAGGCGATCATCGCGTCCAAGCCACCCTGCGACTGCTCTCCCACCAACATCTTTTCCAGCATCGGCAGGTCCTTCTCGGTGCCGCAGACGCCCAGCATCGTCAGGTACAGACGCTTACGATCGGCTGGCATGTCGGGATCTTCAATCCAAGCGACCAATTGATCATGGTCCATGTCATCCTTGATCGCTCGCACTGCGTCGTAGGGCGTGATCGCAAATTCGTCATAGGCATCCCGAGCGAGCATCGGTTCTTTGTCTTCCAGGTGCTGCATGAAAAACTTCAGCCGCTGAACTTCGTCATCGGGCAATTGAGTGACCTGCAAAATATACTTTTCACCACGCTCGCTAATCGGCATCAACGACCACTGCAAATTGGGAGGATCGACCCCCGTCAGCAGAAAACGCCGTCCCTCTCCAACATTGCCGTAATAGACCGGGGTGACAATCTGATCGACGCTGACCAAGTTTTCACCTGCCAAGACGCGGACCACTTTCATCCGAATCATGCCGGTCTCGGCATTCTGGACTTCGCCCGGAATCGACTCGGCAACCACCACGGCATCCATCGTCGAAATCTCTTGCCGCAAGGTCTGAGAAACGGCAGAGCAGAAGGGGCAGGCCGACAGCGTGGTCGCAAACAGGGTCTGGAAGGCGAGCAATGCTGCAGTTAGAAAGGAGAAGCGGTTCAGAATTCGCATGGTTTTTCAGTTCGCTCGGAAACGGCTCGGAAACAGCTCGGAAACAGTTCGCTTAGAACCGACGATCGTGACGTGCTCGTACGCCCAGCGGATCGTCAGTACTTGAATCATAGGTGACGCAGGGGGCAAAAGAGAAGCGCAACCGGCAGAACTGTTAGAAAATAGGCTCTGCAACGGTTATTCCGGTCCGGCGGCAGAGCCGAACGGTTTGGCAGAGCCAACCGCTCCTCGGCGTGTTATCCTAGATTCTACTAAGCTTGATCGCTTGCCTTGACCCCCACCCTACGACCCCAAAGTGGCTCGCATGTATTTTCGGATGGCCAAACGCCTGCTGACCGAAACCGACAAACGTTTGTTGTGGAAAGCCGCTTGGACTCTCGGTGTGAAAGGTTTGCGGAGCGTTCACAAGCACAAGCGAAGACTGAAGCGAGGAGAGTTTTTCCCGCCTTTTCTGTATATGTCGGTGATCAATAGCTGCAATTTGCGGTGCCAGGGTTGCTGGGTCGATGTGGCGGCCAAGCAGCACCGCATCGAGCTGGACGCGGCCAATAAGACGATCAACGAAGCCAAACGGATGGGGAACAGCTTCTTTGGGATTTTGGGGGGGGAGCCCTTCATGCACAAAGACTTGCTGGAAATCTTTGCGGCGCATCCAGATGCCTATTTTCAAGTGTTCACCAATGGACACTTCATCACCGACGAAGTCGCCGCTCAGCTGCGCAAGCTGGGCAATGTGACCCCGCTGATTTCGGTCGAGGGTTCGGAGATCATCAGCGATCAACGTCGCGGTCGCGCAGATGTTCTGAATCGCACCATGGCTGGCATCGAAGCGGCCCTGCGTCACAAATTGATGGTCGGCGTCTGCACGAGCGTCTGCAAAAGCAATATCGACGATTTGGTCTCCGAGAAATGGGTTGACCGGCTGATCGAGATGGGTGTGATGTATTGCTGGTTCCACATCTACCGCCCGGTCGGTCCCGAATCGAATCCCGATCTCGCACTAAACAGTCAAGAGCAGCGACGGGTACGTCAGTTTGTGGTCGATACGCGGGCGACCAAGCCGATCATCGTGATCGACGCGTACCACGATGACGCAGGCAATGCCCTGTGTCCGGCCGCTACGGGGTTCACCCATCACGTCGGACCCTGGGGCGATATCGAACCCTGCCCGGTGATTCAACTGGCCACCGAATCGATCCATGACCAACGTTCCTTGCAAGAGACGTTCAACCAATCGGAGTTCCTCCGCGACTTCCGCGAACTGACGGCGCAGCACACGCGGGGCTGTGTGATCATGGAACGTCCCGACTTGCTGGTCGAGCTGGCCGAAAAACATGGTGCCCGAGACACCACCGCGCGAGGTTCCGTACTGGCGGAATTGAATGAGATCTCGCCGCGCCGCAGCCAATTCCAGCCCGGTGATGAAATCCCCGAACGCAGCTTTGTCTATCGCTGGGCAAAGAAATATGCGTTCAACGATTTCGGAACCTACACGCGTCACTTTGAAACGAAGAACTGGATCGATCCCGATGCGACTCCCGACGAAAAACCGGCCAACTCCTTGCCGGTCGTCACACGGTAGCGTGTCCCGTGCCTCGTCGACGCCGTCACTCCCGCGACGGCGTCATCGCGTCACTCAGCTTGCTTCGGCAGTTGCTAATTCAAACCGCTGTGACGCGAGTTCCTCATCGACCACGCTATATCCAAACGCTTCGATGACGTTTAAATAGAGCATGTAGAAAATCGGAATCAGCAACAGCACCAGGGCGGTCGCCAGCATCAACCCGAACGCCAAACTGGCTGCCATCGGTATCAGCAACTGAGCCTGGAAAGATTTCTCGGTCAGCAAGGGCAGCAAGCCAGCGATGGTCGTCATGCTGGTCAACATCACGGGCCGAAAACGACGCTGCCCCGCTTCCAATAACGCCTCGCGGATCGGCATGCCTTCGCGAGCACGCGAATTGATAAAGTCGATCAGCACGATACTGTCGTTGACCACCACGCCCGCCAAGGCCACCAAGCCAAACATGCTGAACAGCGTCAACGGCAATCCCAAAAAGGCATGCCCCCAAACCGCACCGATCATGCCAAAGGGGATGATCGCCAGGATCAGCAGCGGTTGGATGTAGCTGCGAAACTGCAGCACCAGCAAGACAAACATCGCCACGATCGCCACCAAGAATCCGGTGATCAGGCTGCCGACCGACTCGGTGCTTTGTTCACGCTGGCCCTCCCAACGCACCGAGATGGCGGGGAACTGTGCTTGCAGCGTCGGCATGAATTGATTTCGCAGTTCATCGATCACCACATCGGGGGCCGTTTTTGACTCGTCCAAGTCGGCGGAGATCGTTACCGATCGCATTTGGTTCACACGATTGATTTCGGAGTATCCTCGCACGACATCCACTTCGGCGATTTCCGTTATCGGCCGCTCGGCTCCATCCTGAGTCCGCACGCGGATCTCCTGGTAGTCGGCCAAACTGCTGCGTTGGTTCTCTGGATAGCGGACCATCAACTTCACTTCGTGACGCCCGCGCTGAAGACGCATCACCTCGGCACCATAATACGCGTTACGAATCGTGGTCCCCAGGTCGGTTTCCGTCACGCCGGTGGCCAGAGCATTATCTTTGACCCGCAACTGAAATTCCCATTTGCCCGGTGTGTTGTCATCGCCGATGTCGTAGACGCCTTGAAACTTTGCCAGTCGAGCTTTGACCGCTTCGGTCGCGGATTCGAGTTGGTCGGTTGCGTTTGCCGGAGCAAGCAACTTAAATTCCACCGCTTTGCCGCCCGGGCCGACGCCGACCGAACCGTAAGTCACCTTTTCCACGCCGGGAAAAGTCCCCACCTTCTCTCGCCACTTGGCAAGAATCCTATCGCTGTGGGCCTCCCGAATCGTCGTATCAAACAGCTCGACAAAAATCTGGCCCACGTGACTGCCACCGCCCGTGCTGTTGCCCATCGGCCCTTGCGTGTTGGTGATCGCGCCGACCTGCCGATACGTCAACTGCACCGGACCGACCACATCGGTTTTGGCGTTGGGATAGAGCTCCTCCACCTCCACTCCTTCGGCCCGAGCCCGGTCGAGGGCAATTTCCTGGCTGACTTCGCGAATGGCGACCTCCATCTTGCGCGTCGCTGCATCGGTCACCGCAGCGGGCGTGCCGTCGGGAAAGGTGATCGTCGCTTGCAACAAATTGTTATCAGACTTGGGAAACAAAATTTGCGGAACCACCCCGCCACGGATCATCCCGGCGGTGAAGATAAACATGGCCAAGGTCGTCACAATGGGCACCAGTGGATAGTGCAGGCAGAAATGGAGCGTCGGTGCATAGACACGTTCCGCGAACCACTCCATGCCACGACTGGCACGAACATTCATCCATCCCAACAGAAAACCAAAGGGCCGCAGTGGATAGAGCAAGGTGTTTAACACCACAAAGAAGGTATTGTGCCGATGAGCCAAATGGCAGGGCAAGATAAACATGCTTTCCAGCAGTGAAATCAACAGCATGGCAATCACCGCAAACGGAATCACCGCCATAAATTTGCCCATCACCCCCGACACGAAAAACATCGGCGAGAAAGCGATCACCGTCGTCGTCACCGAAGCGGTCACGCTGGGAACGACTTCGCTGGCACCATCGATCGCGGCTTGCAAATGGTTTTTGCCCATCTGTTGATGCGCATAGATGTTTTCTCCAACCACAATCGCGTCATCGACCACAATGCCGAGCGCCACCAAGAACGAAAACAGACTCAGCATGTTTAGTGTCTGATCGCCCCAAGCCAGCGCGATGCCCGCACCGAGAATGGAGATCGGGATTCCCAACGCGACCCACACCGCCAAGCGGATATCCAAGAACAACGCCAGCACCAAAAAGACTAACGCCAAGCCTTGAAAACCATTGCGGAGCAACAGCTGCAGGCGATCGCGGACGTCGGTGCTGGTGTCACCCCAAACGACAAACCGGTAGCCGGGTGGCAACGTTTTATCTTTCACGTAGGCTCGAACGTCGGCAACCATCGCCAATAAGTCCTCGCTCTTGGTGCGATTGACGTTCACCACCATCGCCGGTTGTCCGTTGATTTCACTGATGCTGGTGGTATCCTCGAATTCGTCGTGCACGGTTCCCAGATCATCGACGGTGAGGACGACTCCGCCGGGCTGCGTGATCAGCGGCAGACGGCGAATATCATCTCCCACGCGGCCTTTGTTTTTCGCCCGTAGCAACACCTCTTGGCCGTCGCCCTTTAATTGCCCTCCGGGCAGTTCGACGTTGCGAGCCCGCAGACGACGAGCGACCTCCTCGAGTGACAAGTCGTAGCGGCGCAGCGTTTCCTCCGACAGTTCGACATCGATCTGAAAAGCTCGGCCGCCCATGATGTCGGCTGCTGCGACGGTATTCAGTTGCAACACGTCATCGCGCACCTGTTCGGCGACCTCCCGCAGACGCCATTCCGATTGGCTGTCTTCGGATTCCGGTCCGACAATGCCCAGTCGGATCGCCGCATCGCGAAACGTGATTTGCTGGATCTGCGGGTCTTCCGCCAAGTCGGGAAAGTTGATGCGGTTGACTTCACGGTCGATTTCGTTGAGCACCGTTTGTACGTTTTGCACGTCCGAGCGGAGTTCGATCAAGACAAATCCGGCACCTTCCTGTGCGATCGAAGTGACTTTCTTGATCCCCTCGAGAGAGCGCACGGGCTCCTCGATTTTTTGGCAGATTCCATCCTCGACATCTTCCGGCGTGGCACCGGGATACGGCACGCTGACCATCACGACTTCCAGTTCAAATTCTGGAAAGACTTCGCGGCGCATGTTGTAAAGACAGCCGGCACCGAGCAGCATGGCGGCCAACATAATGACGTTCATGCCGGGCGAACTGGCGATGGCCCAAGCAACAAGACGTTTCATAGCGTTCTTCAGCGATAAGAATGAATCTACAGGAAGATCCGGTGCAGGGAATCAAGCGGTTAGCGCTGCGCGGTGACAGCCACCGGCGAGGCGACGTCGACTTCGTTGGCGTCCACACGCACCGGCAAAGGATCGTCGGTTGACACTGCCGAGAGGGGTGAAGTGACCACAAAATTGCCAGGTTCGAGCAGTTGCCCAGCGGCCTCGCAGACCCAGTATTTCGTCATCGTCTCGGCCGGCTGATCGGCATCCGCCCTGGGCAGGGCCGGCAACATCACCGATTCGATCGGCCGTACCTTGTCCAGCACCACGACTCGGCCCGCTTTCCAGTTTTGTATGTCAAACGCTGGAGGCGAGTCGTCGGTCTTTTCGGTGGACGAATCCGTCGTATTAGCAACCGTTTGCACCGGAGTTCCCGAGGAAACCGCCATGTCAGGACTGGCCGTTACACTCGGTGGGGTCTGCAAGACAGTGGGGTCCAGCGAGAATTTCCAGACGCGACCGCCCGGTTGCATCGCCAGCGAGGGGATCAAGACCAACGGGGTGCGAGGCTCGATGTGCAAGACGACCGTCACAAACATGCCGCGCAACAGCGCGGACGGCCCCTTGGCAAACGCCTCGGTGCCACCAGGTGTTTGGAAACGTTTGGGATCCTTTACGATCACTCGCACCGGAGCGGTTCGCGTTTGCGGATCCAATCCGATTCCATCGTATCGCAGCAATTCGCCATCCCATTCATACACGTCCCCTTCTCGCCCTGAAACTTCATATCGTACCGTCACGCGGGTGTTGGGCAGTTGATAACCTTGTTGTCTGGACGATGAAGGAAGCGTCGCGGGATCGCTCTCGGCACGCTGGTCAAGCACCCAGTGCAACTGGTCCATCCTCAAGTTCACCGCGACCTCCACCTGCGAGGTGTCCTCGATCGTGATAATCGGGCTTCCTCGCTGCACAAACGAGTTCAGTTCGGCATCTTCGTTGACGATCACTCCCGATACCTGTGAACGGATTTCGGTGCGTTGGAGATTCAGCTTGGCCACTTCGAGCTGCACCGTGGCGAGTCGCTCCGAAGCTTCCAGGCGACTGCGTCGCTTGCCCAGCAAGTCGAGCTGGTTTTGCGCGCCGACTTGGGTCTGCAAGGCTTGCAGCCGAGCCCGCTGGGCGGCATCGAGCTCGGTTTCACTGGCAAACCCCGCGGGCATCGATTGCAACCGCTTGACCTCCTTTTCCCGTAGCGCCAAATCTTCGCTAGCGACATCTAGCAGTCGCTTCGCGTTGGCCATCTCCTGATCGATCTCTTTTAGCGATTCGTACTCCTGCTCCAGCATGCGGCTTAGACGCTGGACATCCAATTCATAGTCTTGGCTATCGATGCGGCAGAGCAACTGGCCTGCTTCGACATAGTTCCCCGCTTCGCAAAGAGGATCTTTGTAGACCACCGTACCGGCGACTTCGGTGGCGATTTCGACTTCACGGAAAGGGACAACCACGCCATCGACTGCGAGGTTTAACATGCCACCCATTTCATCCAGCGACCGCACAGGCTGAACCGTCGCAACGGGCAACCGCTGCATCTGTCCAGCTAAGCTGCCGTCCAGGTCGGGTTTCTCGTCAGCGGCTTGCTTGCCGAACAAAAGAAAGGCTCCGACTGCAACAGCCAAGATCACCAACGGCACAATAAAGTTGAACAGCAGCGACGCCGAGCCTTGGCTCAGCGGCTTACTCGCGCCCGCGGTAGTGCTTGGCGTGTAAGGCGATGCGGCCGAGCCGGTCGAATCAGCCACTGGTGCGGGGGAATGGGATTCACTCATGCGTAGGACTCTCAATCGACCGCTGCAAGTACTCGAAATAAGCACCGCTGCTGAGCGATGCCAAAGTGAAAGCTGTGATGTGACGGGCCAATGAGGCCGTCGAGTATTCTTCTTCTCTTCGCTGTGCCGGAATCAATTGCTGAATCACTTCGCTACCGACCCGATAATACAAACACTGTCCGACCACGCTGAGAGCAAGCTGCTCGGCTTGGTGAACGGCGAGCGGCTGCGGCGACAAATCGACCAACGTCGCTTGCAACTTCTCAAACAACGGACGGAAGTACTCCTCGACCATCTCCCGAAACGCAGCGGTGGGCTGGTGCATCTCACGCATCATTAACTGCGCCTCCCAGCCGCTGTCGTCGCAAGCCAGCATCCGTCGCAGCATGGTATGGACCTGAACCAGCAGTCGCTCCTCGGGCGGACCCGCCAAGACCGGCATCGGAAATGCCTGCTCACGACGACTGCGGATTAGCCGCACCACCGCTAAATACAGGCCCAGCTTGTCTCCAAAATAATATCCCACGCTGGCAATGTTGACTCCGGCGTCGGCACAGATTTCCCTCACCGTCGCCTTATCAAAGCCGCGGCGAGCAAAGATCGGCCCAGCTGCATCGAGCAACCGCTGCCGCGTGTCGTCATCGGGTGGGTTGATTTCCGCCACGAGGGGTCCGCTGGTTTCGAAACAAAGAACGGGTGTTAAACAACTGTTTTAAACAATCGTTTAAACCGGCGGAATGTCAATAGTTTCGAGCCATTTCGCAACAAGTTTTACGTTTGTGGACGATTTTGCGGTCAGGCCTGCCCCCCGTCCGACGCCGGCAATCGCAATTGCATCACCCGAATAGGATGCTCGGGATCGTCGGCCAACGGCACGGCATGTTCCACATAATGCCACCCGCGATCCTGGATCCAGCCGCGGAATTCGTCGGCAATGATGCGAAATGGGTCGCTCAGCAAGACCTCACCTCCAGCCGCTAGGTGCTGCCTGAGGCAGACGTCCAGTTCGGGCCACAGTTGACGCAGGTAGGTGACGTCGGAACCAAGGATCAGCGGAAAGCGACCGCCTGGCAACACATCCAAGCCGAACCGCAATCTTCGGACGCGACACTTTTGCGCAAGCTTCCAGACGGTCAGCTTGACCAGCAGCAGTGGATCGCTGACGCCGTCGGTCAACGTCACATCGGCACCGCGCAGAGCGGCCGATAAGCCGGCGCGTCCGGTGCCGCAGCCGACTTCCAATACACGCTGTCCGTGGAGGTCGTAGCGATCCAAGAAGGCGTCCAGTCCGGTGGCCGCGCGCCACACCGCGGCCCAGAAAGGATCGATGACACCTTGTTCGCCGGCATCCTGACGTTCACACGCTTCGATCAGCATGCCATCGGGGTCCGAAGCGGTGGCGATCTTCCACGGTTGGCCGGCGACTCGCACCGGTGCCCAGTGCCAGCAGAAACGCTCGGCGGCGCGATGGGCAAGCCTTTGCCGTTGCTTATCGAGAGCGGTCAACGTCTAGCTATCCTTCCGCAGATAGCCAGCACTGGTCTGGAAGTAGCGCGACTGCCTCGCACGAGTCGCTTCGGCGGCGTCGGTCTGTTGCGTCCGCAGGTCCAGCAGGTTGGCTTGGCAGCGTCGGCATCCGATGCGATTGACGTGGAATCGGATGTAGTCGGCCGCTTCATCATCCAACACATTCAACAGGTATTGCCCCAACTCCCGGCGATCGGGGCATGAAACGCGATGCCGTCGCCAGATCGCTCCGATGGTATGTAGGCCAGCGTCTTGACGACCGCGCACGGTCGCCAAGCGTCGCAGCAATTCCTGGTCGTCTCGACAAGCCGCTTCGATCTCCGTCATCGTTTCGGCGGGCAGCGATTCGTCGAGGAACGCCAGCAAATCGGCGTCAGTCCAGTCGTTCATGGTTTAACCGCTGTTGCCGGTGTGTTGGAAAGCGATTTCTTCGTAAGGCTGAATCACCACAAAGCCTTCGCCGCTGAATTCCATTTGAATCGATTCCCCACTTCCGCGACCGAAGAAGCTCTTCAGCGACACATCGGTTTTGAATTCAGGCTGCAGGTTACCCGACCAGCAGATGGTGGCGTTGGGGTCGGTGCGAACCGGTTGTCCCGGCCGGACCATCAAGGCCAGCGGTTCGAAGTGGCTGGTAATGGCGACCAAACCGGTGCCCTGGACCAGAACATTGAACAATCCGCCGGACATCAGCGCGGCGACTTTTCGCATCATCTTGATGTCCCAAGCCAAAGTGGGTTCAAAAGCTAACAAGTCGTTTCCGTTGACGTAAATCGATTGATTTTCCAGTCGTAGAATCTGGATCGTCTTGCCTTCGTCAGCAAGGTACAGCCGGCCTTGTCCGAGGGCTTTCGTCAGGCGGGCCCCTTCGCCGGTGACCGCTTTCTTCAGCAGATTGCCAATGCCACGCTCCAAGATTTTTTCTCGTTCGAATTTGATTTGGCCAACGTAAGCGACCATCGAGCCCGTTTTCGTCCAGACATCGCCATTCAAATTGACCTCCAGCATGCGGTCGCTTTCCAATTGAAAATAGTCCCGACTCTCAGGGTCTTGCTGACTACTAGCGATAAATTCTTCGAGCGTATAGTTGGACATCGTGCAAGTTCCTGAAGAGCGGAAAAACCGGAGAACGCCGTGCGGCCCATTGTTAGCGCAACCCAGCAGGCTGAAAACTACCACACAAGGGGCGCGAGCAGGGAAAGTAAAAAAACAGGGGCTGGGAGCTTAAGCAGGCAGGCAGGAGTCATCCGGTTGAATGAGCCGCCTTGGCGATAGCCGCGGTTCCTGAATTCAACCGG
>CAYZHQ010000062.1:18302-31827 GCA_964477385.1 uncultured Pirellulaceae bacterium | reverse complement strand
TGCCCGTGCCATTCGTGTCGGGTACCTTTTGCGAGGAACTCGCCCTTCGGGTGCTTCGCACAAAAAGTACCCGACACTTTCTATCGCTCATTGCTTAAATGCTGCGAGCAACGGCTGGTTTTCGATGCCACGGCTTTCGCGACACGCTCGAATTTGCTTGACCTTGGCGGCAAGGCATGTTATCCATATCTGAAATCGATTTCATTTATGTATTTTCGGTTAGCACACGAGGCGTTCATTTAGAGGCCGAAACGCTTGCCAAATCGGATCGGGCCTGCAACCAGGCGTGGTGCGGATTCTTTGGATTTACCCATGATCAAACCAACCAAATCGGCTGTCCCCAACCTGCAACGTGGGATGGCGATCCTTGAATACCTAGCTGCCAGCCAACGCAGTGCGACGATCGCGGAATTGTCCGAGCGATTGGGCTACCCCTCGGCGTCGGTCTTTCGCATCACGCAGGAGTTGACCGACTTAGGATACCTGGCACGCGATCCCGCTTCCAAAAGATTTCGTTTAACGAATAAGTTTTTGCTGCTTGGCCAACCTCAAGGCGACGAGTGCAGTCTGGTCGAGGCATCTCTGCCGGCGCTACGAGGACTGCGGAAAGCAACCGGCGAGACAACGCAACTGTGCTGCTTGGTGGAAACGGATAACGTGGTGCTCGAGCAACTAGTTTCCATCCATCCGTTTAAATACTCTGCCGAACAGGGAGCACGCTGTCCGGCGTATAGTTGCGCCCCCGGTAAAGCGATCATCGCCAACCTGCCGGCCGAGGAACGCGACGCGCTCGTTGCCCGTCTACAGTTCAAACGCTTTACGCCTCAGACGATCACCAGTCGTCGGGCTTTCCGCCAAGAGTTGACCGAGATCGCTACGATCGGATACGCCGTCGATCGCGCCGAAGGTTTGGAGGGAATTCATTGTACGGCCGCCGTGATTCGTGATCGCACGGGCTTTCCCGTCGGCGCGCTGACGATCGCGGCTCCAGCGTCTCGCCTGCCGACGACCGACTTTGATCGGCTCGGCCAGTTGGTTAAAGAAGCAGCCGACAAGGCTGAGTCGAACTTCCCCTAGCCCGCCGCAACGCCTTGAACGGCTCCCTCCCAGACTCCAGGAATCCTCTGATGAAGTACTTATTGTCGATACTGTTGGCGTTTGCCGTAGCCGCGACGTCGGCGCGATCGGCAATGCCTGAACAGACGGAGTTCTTTGAAAAGAAGATTCGGCCCGTGCTGTCACAGCACTGCTACAGTTGCCACAACAGCCTCGAAAAGCAAGCCGGCGGTTTAGCGCTCGATTACCGAGACGCCCTCCTTGCCGGTGGAGATTCCGGCGACGTCATTGTTCCGGGCAAACCGCAGGAGAGCATCCTGATCTGGGCATTGCGACACGAGCAAGGCTACGAAATGCCCTCCAATGCGCCGCAGCTCGATGCGCAGGTTATTCGTGACTTCGAGCGTTGGATCGAGCAAGGGGCTTCCGATCCGCGACGGACGAAACCGACGGCGGAACAGCTTCGCGAACAACTACCTTGGGAACAGGTGCGACAGCAGCGACTGCAGTGGTGGGCCTTCCAACCCTTGCAGCAGCCGAGCATTCCCGCGGTCAACGACGAAGCCTGGGCAAGCCATCCGATCGACCGCTTCGTCCACAGCCGCATGCAACAAGCCGGCTTGATGCCACAACCGCCCGCTGCACCGGAGGTTTTGGTTCGACGCGTTCACCAAGTCCTTACGGGTCTGCCTCCCGCCCCGCAGACGGTCGCCCAGTTTACCGCCAACCCGACACCCGAAGCTTACAGCGAAATCGTCGACAACCTGCTCGCTTCCAAGGCGTTCGGGGAGCGTTGGGCGGGGCATTGGATGGACTGGTACCGCTATGCCGAATCCCACGGCAGTGAAGGGGACCCACGCATTCCCTACGCACAACAGTATCGCGATTACCTCATCCGTGCTCTCAATGATGATGTCCCCTATGACCAACTACTGCGTGAGCACTTGGCGGGCGACTTGCTGCAAAACCCCCGAATCAACCCCACGCTGCAGATCAACGAGTCGGCTATCGGTCCGGCACACCTGCGCATGGTGCCACACGGCTTCGGTGTCACCGATGCTTACGGCGAGCAGATCGCGTTCACCGACAACCAGATCGATGTCATCTCCAAAGCGATGTTGGGAGTGACCGTTTCCTGCGCACGCTGTCATGACCACAAGTTTGACCCGATCAGCCAACAAGATTTCTATCGCTTCTACGGCGTCTTGGTGAGCTGCCGCCCGGCGAGTGTGTTGGTCGACAGCCCCGAAAAGCTGGACACCAACAAAGCCGCCATGCGTTCGCTCAAGCAGCAGATCCGCCAACGCTTCGCGGAACATTGGCTGACCAAGGTCAGCGACCTCCGTGGCTGGTTGGAAAATTACCAGCCAAGCGTGGCAACGGATCGTAGCGTAACTCATCCGCTGGGGACCTGGGCATTATTGCGAGACGTTGCACCGGAGGACTACAAGAAACGCATCGCCCAGCTTGTCGCGGAAACTGAAGAGCGTCAGGCGGCGAATGCACGGGCAATCGCAAACGCCGAATTCTACGTCGACCTGCGCGATCCTCAGTCAGCAAGTGCTTGGAAAAGTCGAGGCAACGGCACGGCTTCCGTGGTCAGTCGCGCGGGGGCCTTTGCCTTGCAAGGCACCGGCGAGACGGCCATCCGAGGCGTCTATCCACGCGGCATTTTTACGCACCTGTTGTCCGACAAACACGCCGCCACCTTCAGTTCTCGGGATTTCGTGGTCCGTGGCAAAGCAACTTTTGTTCGCGTCGCAGGCCAAGATGCTCAGCTCCGGGCGCCGGTTCGCAACTACCCACTGATTCAAGGACTTCATCCCGCCGATGTGCTTCAAAAAGAACAATTGAGTTGGGTTCCGACGCAACGGAAGTGGAAGTATTGGCAAGGTGACAAGGTGCATTACGAATTGTGTACCGATCAGGACAAACTTCCTCGGCCCGGCAATAAAGAACGATCTTGGTTTGGCATCACTGAAATTCTTGCGGGAGACCAGCCACCACAACCCGCAGGCGCGCCACTGGTTTCGCTGATCCCTGATCCGCTGACGATCACCAACCGCGAAAGCCTCGCCGCAGCCTACGTCGACACCCTGCAACGTGCCGTCGAGGCCTGGCGTGACGAGACAATCAACGATGCCGAGTCGGAATTTCTCGATGCCTTTTTGCAAGCCGGTTTTCTAGCCAACCGTATCGATCAACTGCCTACGGAACTCCAGCAATCCCTCGCACAGTACCGTGAACTGGAGAATGCGATCCCCAACCCCACGCGAGCGCCAGGCGTGCTGGACGCGGACTCGGTCGATCAGCCGTTGCTGGTTCGTGGCGATCCCAAGCAGGAAGCCGAACCGGTCCCTCGGCAGTTCCTCGAAATATTCCATAACCGCCGTTACGCCGATGAGCGCTCGGGCCGTCTGGAACTGGCCAACGACATGGTCAGCGAAGCTAATACGCTGAAGACGCGAGTCCTGATCAACCGCTTGTGGGCATACGTGTTTGGCCGCGGGATCGTAGCGTCGACCGACAACCTTGGTCGTCTGGGGCAAAAGCCGACGCATCCCGAACTGCTCGATCATCTTGCTCTCGACTTCGAACATAACGGTTGGTCGATGAAACATGCGCTGCGTCAAATGGTGACCAGCCGTACCTTCCAGTCCTCCAGCCAAACCTCTGCCGAAGCACGTGAGAAGGACGAACAGAACCTTTATCTGTCCCACTTCACACCGCGGCGACTCGACGCAGACGCGATCTACGATTCGATCGTCTCCCTGCAGGAAAATCAATCGCGGGCAGTCTATCTGCCGGTCATCCGCAACCAGCTAAACCCGTTCTTGAGTGTCTTTAACGCGCCGATACCGACCACCACCGTCAGCCTCCAAACGCCGACCAATGTGCCGGCCCAATCATTGACGATGATGAACGGTGACTTGGTCGATCAGGCGGCCCGCCATTGGTCGAGCCGGATTGCCAACAACGACCAGCTTTCCACCCCGGACGCAAAGATCACAGCGATGTTTCAACAAGCGTATGCACGTTCGCCACAAGCTGACGAGCTAGAGGCCCTGCTGGCCTACCGAAAAGCCGATCCGGCGGACCAACTGCAGATCGAAAAACTGGCAGCGGAGCAAAGTCAAGTCGAACAGCAGCGGGAACGGCTTGGCCAGGATCTTGCCGCACTGCTCGTGCCCATCGAACAGCGGTTGCAACAAGAGGTCGACCTGCGCAACGCCGCCGCCGCGGAGCAAGGTGCTCCACCGATCGACTTACAACCGATCGCTCGCTGGGACTTCGAAACCGACGTTCGTGACTCGATCGGCTCCATGCATGGGCGTCTAGAAGGAGACGCACGCATTGAAGACGGGACGCTAGTGCTGGCGGGTGGTTGCCTGCTGACCGCTCCGCTGACGCAAACCCTCCAAGCCAAGACGATGGAAGTGCTGCTGGAACTGGACGATCTGGACAAACGGGGCGGAGGGGCGTTTACCGTTCAAAGCCTCGACGGGAATGTTTTTGATTCGATCGTGTTTGCAGAAGCCCTCCCGCGAAAGTGGTTGTTTGGCAGTAACAATTTCTTTCGCACTGTCCCGCTGGACGGTGCGAAAGAAGATGCAGCGGTCAAACGCCCCGTCCATATCGTCATGACGCATGCGGCCGATGGTACGGTCCAGGCGTTTCGTGACGGCAAACCCTACGCGGCCTCGTATCGCAAATCGGATCTGCTGAGCTATCAAGCGGGTAAAGCCCAGATCGCCTTTGGATTGCGGCATGGCACCCAACCAACGCCGCGTCGCATGCTGACCGGACGCATTCACCAAGCCCGTCTGTACGACCGGGCGCTGACCAGTGACGAGGTCGCCGCGTTGGCAGCCGGCAGCCAACGGGAAACGGTCACGCGCAAGATGTTGCTGACCGCCCTCACGCCAGCGCAACGACAAACCGTGGCGGCGCACGAAGCCCACCTCGAACAACTCCAGCAGACCTTGGCGACAATCCAGCAACAGCGGCGAGAACTTCAAAACCAGCCTCGCCTTCAAAACGATGGTTACTACGGTGTCGCACACGCACTGCTCAACTCGAAGGAATTTATCTATGTCCACTAAAGCCCAACAGCGCCGCGACTTTCTCAAACTCACCGCGGCCGGAGTCAGTGCGTCCAGCCTGTCGAGTTTGATCAATTCAACCGATGCCTCGACCATCACCACACCGCAACAGCATCATCCGGCGAAAGCCAAGTCGGTGATCTTGCTGTACATGTCCGGTGGCGTATCGCATGTCGACTCATTCGATCCAAAGCCATTGTTGACCGAACGGCATGGGCAGCCGATGCCCGGCAAAATTGAAAGAACCCAATTCGATGCCGTCGGCAACATCCTGGGATCGTATTGGAAAAGCGCGAAATACGGCGAATCGGGAATGGAACTCGCCAATCTGTTTCCCAAGATCTGCGAGCGAGCGGATGACTTGGCGGTTGTGCGATCGATGACTGCAAATTTTTCCGAACACGCCCAGGGTAATTTTTTCATGCACACCGGGTTTCCGTTCCTCGGTTATCCCAGCGCGGGAGCTTGGGTGGCTCATGGACTGGGAAGCGAAAACCAAAGCTTGCCAGCGTACGTCGTGCTGCGTACCAACAAGGCGGGCATCCCGCATGGCGGAGTCAGTATTTTTGGAAATGGCTTTCTCCCTGCCGCCGCCGGTGGTTCAATCTTCAACATTTCGGAGCGCAACGCCGTCGCCAACATCACCCCCGCAATGGCAAAGCAAGAACAGCGCAAAGCCCTCGACCTGATCCGCTCGCTGGACCGCGGGTTTGCCGATCGAACGGCGGCCGAACAGGCGATCATGGACTCGGTGCGGAATGCGGAAACCGCCTTTGAAATGCAGCAAGCGGTGCCAGAACTGACCGACATTTCGGATGAATCGCAAGCGACGTTGGACCTGTATGGCGTCGAGGCTGCCAACCCCGACACCGCACAGTACGCCAAGCAGTGTTTGATGGCCCGGCGTCTGGTCGAACGCGGCGTGCGGTTTGTCGAGCTGTCCTGCAGCAGCGTTGGCATCGGTGCCGGTGGCGGCGCCAACCCGTGGGACCAACATGGCGATATCGAGCGAGGCCACGGAGCGATGGCCGAGCAAGTCGATGGTCCCATTGCGGCGTTGCTCCAAGACCTCAAGCAGCGGGACTTATTGGACAGCACGTTGGTTGTCTTCACAGGCGAGTTCGGACGAACCCCTTTTGCACAGGGCAACGGCCGTGATCACAATCCGTACGGCTTCAGCTTGTGGCTCGCTGGCGGCGGCATCCGCGGCGGCGTAACGTATGGCGCGACCGATGAATTCGGTTACCGCGTCACCGAAAACCTGGCGACCGTGTACGACCTCTGGGCGACCGTGCTGCACCAACTGGGCATCGACCACGAGCGGTTAACGTATCGTTTCAGTGGTCGCGACATGCGTCTAACCGACGTGCATGGCAACGTCTGGCACGACATCATCGCCTAGCAGGATCATTCCCCAGCTCAATCCATCAAGCTCAATCAATCAAGTTCTGAGGCTTGCGAGGCTTGCCAGGCGGTGCGGGTTTCTTCTCAACAGGTGGTCCCAATTCGATGCCACCGGTGATGTGCGACGTCAATTGCCAATCCTGCGATTGTGGTTCCCAACCGGCCAGCATTCCGGCATCACTAAAAAAGCGTCTCGCTAAAACATAAGCATCAAAACTGTCTGGCAAGACAAAGAATCGTGCATACGTTTTTGTCACATCGACGCCACCAAAATACTGCGCCGAACGGATCCGCGAAGTCGGGTTGATTAGCTGTTTAATGGTCGCCCCGCGGTCCTCGCGCGGAATCAACCGCAACCGTGGGTAGCGGTCAGCGGCGACGAAGTACTCAACATCGAAAAAGTCGTCCTGCGCCTTTAGTCGCTCCCAATATTTAGCGAACGCTTGCGGATCGATTCCGACGCCGGGATTCCGGTTCAGATTGAATCTCGCGATGATTTGCTTCGCCTGCTGCTCCGCATTCTTACGAAACCGCTCGATGGCAACGGGGTACAGGCGATCGTCCCAGCAAACGACCATCAACTGCTTCGCGCCAGGCGGTGGCGGGCGCGGATTGGGAATGCTGACCTGAATATCGGCAGGAGCCGACGCGATAGGCGTCGTCGCTAACTTTGCTTGCAGCTCCGCCCTCTTTTCCAGTGACGCGTTCAATTCGGCTTGCAGTTCTTTACGTTTCTCGGCAGTATCGGCCATGATCTGACGATTTTTTTCAGCCATCTCGCGGTCTCGTTCGACCTTGATGGAAAACTCGTTTTGCTGCTTTTGTTTGTCGGCCAGCAACCGCTTCCGACGTTCAAGCAGTTCTTTCTTCCGTTCCAGTTCTTGGCGTTGCTTCTCGGGATCGATATCGAGCGGGTCGACCAAGACGCTTTCCAGTTCATTCTTTTCCTCTTCTTTGACCGCGATCCGTTCGTTTAGATCGACGATTTTCTCCTCATCGATTTGGTTTTCCGCGGTCAGTCGAGAGACCACATCGGCCACGCTCATCTGGGTGACGATCAAGACCAGCACCAAGATCCCCACGACATTGGTCATCGTGTCGAGCAAGGAATCGAGTCCGCCGTCGTCTTCGTCATCCCGTGGACGTTTCCCCATCAGTTTTTCCCCTTCTTCGTGAAGGCACTCAGGTCGATGCGACCTTGCCCGGCAACGGGGATTTTTCCGTTGCGGATTTCGCGTTCATCACACAGTCGCTTGCACAACCGATAGGTCGCCAATCCGTCGCTGCGGAGTAGAAAGACGATCGAATCATTGGTGCCATTGGCAACGCTTTGCATCAAGTTCAAGAACGCCTCCTCTTTGGGGACGTTGGCGGTTCGAATCCGCAGAGGAGGATCGACGGTGTGCATCACAATCGAATCGGCAGCACACTCGACAAAATGCGGCGTAAAATTCAAACCACTCCCTTGCGGCAAGACCGTCACGTTGGCTTCGCTGCGTTCCTTCCGCTGAGCGATTTCCAGCTCCAACTGTGCAAGTTCTTCCCGCAACGTTTCCGCTTGTGCCTGCATGTCCGCAGCGGTCTCGCGTGCCTTCTCATCGATCGGGGGAATGACAATTTCAACCTTCTGCTGCTCTGCCAGTTCTTTCTCGACTGCTTCAAGTTCGGCTAGCAGTTTTTGCAATTCCCGCACCGTGATATCGAGCAACTTCTTTTGCTCGCGCAGTTGTAACGTCGATGACTTGGAAACCGAAATCTCTCGACGCAGAGATTCAATTTCTTGCTCCGTCTGCTCCAACTGTTTCTGCAGTTGCTCGTACTGTTCGATTTGAGCAACGTCAGGGGTGTCGGTTTGGGCGAGCGCTAAAGTAGCGATCATCATCGTGAGCACTCCGATGACACACGCGATGATGCTGAGAAAAGGAAACAACGAAATCTCATCGTCCGAATCGCGACGGCGTCGACTCATCAGGCCTTCCTCCCATTCGACTTCGAGGTTGCCCCGCGCCCCCGTCCAAACCAGCCACGGGCGGGTTCAGGCAGCGACTCGATCTGCTGCACAATGACCTGCTGATCGCCGATCTTTTCCAGCACACTGCTGAGGCTCGACAAGCCGACGTGAATGCCCGATAGATGCTCCGTCAGCGCTCCGTTGGTCTGCTCGAAGGTTTCGTTGACCTGCGTTTGCAAAGTCGCAGTCTGCTCCGCCAACTGGGATAGATTGGCTTGGATTCTATCCGCAGCGTTGGCCATCTGATCGAGCTGAGCCTGGAGGCGTGCCTGCTGGTCAAGTTGCTGTTTATGCAGCACGGCGACATGCTGTTGCTGCTGCTGCTCGATGCGATCGTTGACTTGATCCCAACCTTTGGAGACCTGCTCCGTCAGCCGTCCTCCGATGGCATCTAGTTTTCCGAGCCAACGTTCCAGCTCTGCGTGCTGTGTTCCCAGCGCTTGTTCGACCGCTTCTCGAAACACCTGCGTGTCGGCTCCGCCGCCTGCTGCGCCTCGTTCGGCTCCTCCTTCACGTCCATCGTTCAATCTTCGCAGCAGGTTTTCATTACAGTACTCATCCACTTTGGTAATGACATCCTCTTCGCCTTTCTGTAGTGCCGAGGCGGGGATTTTGACCAGCATGCTCATGATCAGTGCCAACAGAGTCGTGTCAAAGGCGGTGCCCAGCCCGCCGAAGACTTCTTGCAGCGCCCCTTTCATGGCATCCATGCTGCCGCCACTACTTAAGCTGCCCGCTAAACTTGCCACCGCACCGCTAACGCCCATCACGGTGCCGATAAAGCCGAGGATCGGCAACGCCCAAATGAACACTTTCAAAATCGTGTAACTGCCAGCGACGTTGTTGGCATCGATTTCCGACTGCGACTCCATCATGGTGACCGTTTCCGCGGCACTCTTGCGAACGCGAAAATGTTCGATCCCGCGAACCACTCGATTGATCAAAAAACTATCGCTGCTTGCTCCTGGCAATTGATTGATGTGGCTGATAAAGCCATCGATCGATTCAATCGTGATCTCCGGAGAAACTTCGGTCGGCAACACATCCAACAACATCGCATCGCGTTGCTGCCGCAGCCGGAGCCATTTCAGTCCCAAGATCGCGGCCGCCCAAAACATCAGGAAGGTGGTGGGGAAAGGGACCGGGCCGCGCTCCCAAAACAGGGCTCCAAAATAGGTGCTTCGCAGGGGAAACAACAAGGCGAACCACACGAATGAAATCCCCGCGGCGATCAAACCGGACAGGACCAAACTCACGTCACTGCTCGCGGAATCACTCGACGAACGAAACCAACTCTTCTTGGCTCGCTTTCGCTGGATGACCGGTGGCTGTTCTGGTTTCTTCAGTACCGGAGCAACGGTGGCGGCCGAGCGACCCGGCGAGGCAACTGTCGGCGGCCCAGTATCGATCTGCAAATTTAGTAAAGCCTGATCCAGTTCGTTCGGCTCCGTCGGCGGCGTTTCCGGAATCCGCACCGTGTCGCGACAATAAGGACAGGCTCGGCTTTTTCCGCACAGGCTGTCCGATACCTTGAGTGACTTGCCACAACCGGGACAGGGGATTTTAAAATAGGTCGCCATCGAAAGTCAGTCTGCCATTTTGGAACGATCAATTGAAAGCTTGAAAGCTCCAACTTAGTCGATCTAGCGGAGGCTGGCAGATCTTCACCTCAGCCTGAGGACTCGCGATGGATCATGGGAACGTTAAAACCGGCACCCCAAGGACCGGCCACCACCCCGCCGGGCGATCTGGCGACGGCAAGTGGAACGGCCGCTGGGCCTCAAAGGCCCAATCTACGAACGGTGTGAGCGACGCGGACGCTCCAGCGCCTCACGAGCCAGTGTTTCTTCAATGTCCAAATAATCGGGCTCGGTGAACATGCGACGCACCTCCTCGGTAGCCGCCGTCAAGTCATTGGCAACTTCACTTAAGGACCGATTCTGAAGGTCCGCGATTTCGTCATGCGAAAACCCTTCCACCGAACTGAGCATCAACGCGTGTCGTTGCGAACGAGGCAAGTTGCGCAGCAAATGATCGAGCCGCACCTGCCGATCTTCCACATTCAGTTGGTCCCAGGGCCCGACATCCGAGCGTGATTCTAGCAGCGACGCCAAGGCCAGCGTTTCCGTTTCAGCAGCATGCTCCAGCGATTCGAATTTCAGCGATTCGCGAGGTTCGTTCGAGATAGCGGGCTCACGCTCCTGCAAAGACCGTTCTCCCACCGGCTGTGTCAGCGCGTCGAGCGACTCTTCAATCAGGCCAATCAGCCACGCGTCAAGCGGCTGCGATGCAGAACGCTTCGGAAAGCGTTCCCATGCCTTGACCAGCACTTCGCCGTTTACATCCTGCAAACTCGTCTGACCCGCCGACATTTCTCCCAACGCGCGGCGGGTTCGCAGTTCACGCATCGTGTAGTGACTCAGCGAATTCAGCAGCGGAGTTAACACGGAGATGAACTCACGGCTCATGCCTTGGTGGTGAAAGGATTGCAGGAAAGGCACAAAGCTGCTCAGCCCACTGCGCCGCGTGCGGACGACGATCGGCTGATCGGCTTGCTGATCGATTTGCTGAGACAACTCGCCGATCAATTGGTCGATGGCCGATTTCCAATCCTCCGCTCGAATCTCCGTGGCGGCGGTGCCGCGCGGCGAGTACAAAGCCGCGCGCATCGCCCACGCGGGAGTGCCACTGAGATGTTCCACCGAGATGACCACGGGCGTGGTCTGATCGCCCCCGACCAGCTCGACCTTGGCTTCGAGTTCCGCCTGCCGTGATCGAAAGGCCGACGCAATCTCCATCTGCTCGGACATGTCGCAACCTGCGTACTCCCAATAAAACTGCATCGCTATCTCCTGTATCTTGGCCGCTGAAGAGGTGTGTGATTGATTCGCTGACGGACTCATTCCAAAGCTTCGGCCGCTTGCTCCGCTTCCTCTTCCCGTTCGCAATCGATGCAGTAATCGGTAAACGGCAAGGCCTCCAAACGCTCCATCGCAATCGATTTACCACAACGTTGGCACTGACCGTAGCCCTCATCCTTTCGAATGCGATCAAGTGCTTCTTCCACCGCTCGCAGTTCTTCACGAAGCGTCGCGGCAACGGTCAGCTCGACTCCTAAACCTTCGGCGTCGTGGTCAGCGGGGTGTGTCGGTACATGAGACAGATCGCTTGGTTGCTGGACATCCGCGATCCTTGCATCATCTCTGGCCGGAATTTCCTCTAGCAGTTGCTTACGGCGCTGGAGCAACTGCTCGCGAAAGGTTTCTTTCTGCGACTGGTCCATGTTCTCTCTCCTGGAATGGTCCATCGGATCCGCAGCTCAGAATCGACGTAACCGGTTGACTTGCTGAGATGGTTTGCGGATGCACAGAATGCTTTTTGGCTGCATTGGTCAGGGATTGCTGCAAATCGAGCGCCAGCCGCGCGAGGTCTGCGAGATCGCACGCGAGCGATGGCATGCCGCATGCTGGTGCATGCGGCGCACAGATACCGCGGACACACGACTATTTCACGCTTCTCCCTGCGTGCCCCCGCCAGCCTCTCCCAGCGTCCGCCCGCCAGACAGCGCAGTGGAGAATACGGGCCCCTTTGTCCCGTTAGAGTTATCTCATGAAAAGCCACACGGCGAAGATCGAAAACCGGCGTGAGGTATTTGTGTGGATGGTCTACGACTGGGCCGCGTCCGCCTTCACGACCACGGTGCTGGCGGGATTTTTTCCGATCTTTTTTAAGAGCTACTACAGCGAAGCGGCTGCCGCCACCGTCAGCACGGCGAGACTTGGAGCAGCAAACTCCGTGGCCGCCGTCTTGATGGGCCTACTCGCACCGACGCTCGGTGCGATGGCCGACAAGTCGCAAAACAAACATCGCTTCTTGCTCTTCTTCAGCGTTTGCGGAGCCCTGCTCACTGCGGGTCTGGCGTTGGTCGGCCGTGGCGACTGGTTCCTCGCCGCGGCGATCTATGCCTTGGCGGCCTTCGCTCAATCGGCTTCGTTGATTTTCTATGACTCCATCTTGCCCGCCATCACCAAACGCCAAAACATCGACTTGGTTTCCGCCTTGGGTTACGCACTTGGATACCTCGGCGGAGGCATTGTCTTTGCGATCAACATCAGCATGTACCTGTGGCCCGCGATGTTCGGCCTATCCAGTGAAGTGGCCGCCGTCAAAATCTCGTTTGTCATCGTCGGCATCTGGTGGATCGTATTTGCACTGCCTTTGATCTATCAGAATCGAAAGCATGCCAAAGCGAAGTCTCCACAACCTCACACAGCGTTTAAGGCACGTGTGCAGCAAGGCCTTAAGCAGATCGCGCAAACGGCCAAACATGCAAAGCAACTCAAGACATTGCTCCTGTTTCTGATCGCGTTTTTGTTTTACAACGACGGCATCAGTACCACCATGAAAATGGCCATCGATTACGGGATGGCCATTGGATTCCAAAGTTCCGATTTGATGGTGGCACTTCTGATCGTGCAATTCGTCGGCGTTCCGGCGACCTATGGGTACGGCAAGATTTTCTCGTACTTCTCTGCGAAATCGGGAATTTACAGCGGGATTGCGATTTACCTGGTCGTCGTCGCCTGGGGCTTTTTCATGCAACAGACGTGGGAGTTCTACGGACTGGCCGTCCTGATCGGAATCGCGCAGGGGGGGACTCAGTCGCTCAGCCGTTCGCTCTACGCTCGTCTGATTCCGGCTGAAAGAGAAGCCGAATTTTTTGGACTGTTCAACTTGCTGGGACGATTCAGTGGCATCTTTGGGCCGGTCACGATGGGCGCGATCGGTCTAATGACTGGAGATTCACGTTGGAGCCTGCTGGGGATCGCCACCTTTTTTGCCATCGGTGCAGTGCTGCTGTGGCGTGTAGATGAGGAAAACGCGGAGCGAGAACTTGAGGCCGTTGGGGAACGCCCCGTCCACGATCAGTGAACGCGATCAGTGAACGCGA
>CAYZHQ010000062.1:16572-18202 GCA_964477385.1 uncultured Pirellulaceae bacterium | reverse complement strand
CGATCAGTGAACGCGATCAGTGAACGCGACACCTGAGCACGACACGTAAGACTGACGGGTCGTATCCGCATTCCCATTGTGCGGCAACGTGTCTAGGCACCGTCAAATCTGGGCGGCAGGCCGACGCAACCCGGCGTCCCAACATCACCGCAGACAAACTGGCGCAGGCCTTGCAGTTCAACGCAACAGCGTTGGCAGGACTACATCTCGATGCACCTGCGTGCTATCTGTGCGATGAGGTGGGAGATTTCCACGGCCACATTCGCACCAGAGGCATCGATGTGCGACTAGCGTTTGCAAAAACGATCAAACTCAAACCAAGGAGCTCTCCGTGACAACGTTGACAATTCCCGCGCTCGAAGGGGCGGTCAAAAAGACCAATGTCTGGATCGAAGAATTGGCGGAAGACTTTGATGGCGACTACCACAACGGCTACCAAGCACTACGTGCCTGTTTGCATGCACTGCGAGACTGCCTCACGGTTGAAGAAGCCAGTGATTTGGCGGCACAACTGCCCTTGATCATCCGCGGACTGTACTACGAAGGCTGGAATCCTGCCAAAGTGCCATGCACCGACAAGAGTTTATCAGCGTTCCTCGGACGCATCGAGAATGAAATGGGCCGAGCCGCAACGGTGGCTCCTGAACAAGCAGCTCGCTCGGTGTTCAAGCTACTCGCCGTCCACTGCACGATCGGTCAAGTCAATCACGTGCGCAGTCATCTACCTAAAAGCTTGCAATCGCTGTGGCCGCTTTGAACATCGCGTCTCAAACGGCAAGAAAAAAAACAGATTGTGTGGCAAGTGAGGAATAACGTTTGCTACTTGATTTCAGCAAATCAGAGATTCTGGCCGCTTGGAGGTCGGCGCGTATCTTCTCGAGTCTCCACACCTCCGTCCCACACGCTATTGGAGCAACCATGAAATACCAAATTCATTTTCCCGTTTCCCTTCTGTCAGCTTTATTGGTCGCGTTGATCTGCTGCTCGAGCGGCAATCAAGCCACCGCCCAAGACTACTGGGAGTACGACCGCTGGGAGGACGAATGGGAGCATCACTATCCCACCGCAGGCATCGAATACGAGTATGAAGACGACGGAGACGTCGAGGCCGAGGCGGAGCAATACGAATGGGAACCGGGTGAAGGTTACCACGAACAAGAATGGTATGACCCTAGTGATTGGTTCGAAGCCGGTCGCGACATCGACTATGAGTCCGATGCGTATGATGACTACTACTACGACGACGACTACAGCTATTACACCGATGACTGGGAAGCCGACGAAACGGCCTTTGACCGATGGTATTGGTGGCCATAAGGCAACACGGCACGCAGATTCATCTGATGGGTGAATTGCATGACAGCCCGAGCCATTGAAGGTGACGGCCACTACGCTCAAGGGACTGACGATACGACACCCCTTTTTTCTCTACTGGAGTTACTCACGATGCGTCAGCTTTTAAATGGCTTCCAAACTCGCCTGCTGTGCGGCCTGCTTACCTGCGGGCTTGCCATGCCCGTTTTCGCACAACAGCAAGACCAGCAACAGCAAGACCGGCAACAGCAAGACCGGCAACAGCAAGACCGGCAACAGCAAGACCAGCAACAGCAAGACCAGCAACAGCAAGACC
>CAYZHQ010000062.1:11253-16472 GCA_964477385.1 uncultured Pirellulaceae bacterium | reverse complement strand
CAGCAAGACCGGCAACAGCAAGACCAGCAACAGCAAGACCAGCAACAGCAAGACCGGCAACAGCAAGACCGGCAGCAGCAAGACCGGCAGCAGCAAGGTGCGAAATTGAAAATGCAGCCTGCCGGCTGGATCAGCGTCGGTGTCGACTACGACGGTGACGGTCGCTTTGAAGCCATCGAAACGATCTACGCCTACGATCTTCAACTTGCTCGGCAACAAAGTAAGAAACGTCAAGCCGAATCGCAGCGCCGAGGCCAGCAGTCTGACATGCAACGGCGTCAGACGGCTCAACGTTCGACCAGCATCGAGGGAGAATTGCAGAGCCTGAACCGGACCAACATGCGTGGTCATGACGAGACGTTTGTCTTGGGTCGAGTCCGCACCGACGACGGTCGTACCGCCCGCGTGTTGCTGGGGACCGAAGATCGTCTTACGAGCCTGAACCTCAGCGAAGGGGACCAAGTGATGGTGCGTGGTCGCAGAGGAACGGTCAACGACCGAGGTATGTTCATCGCTTCTCAAGTCCGTGCGGGTGGCAGCATGGTCGACGTCCAGCCTAAGCAGAAAATGCAGCGTGGTCAGTCGCAACAACGGCAGCCACAGCAAGTCCAAGGGACGCTGGTGCGAACGCGTCAAGCAAAGTTTCGCGGGCATGATCGGTCCTTCATCGTCGGTGAACTCCGCACGCAGGAAGGCGAACGACAGTTGATCAATATGGGGCCGAAAGAAAAGTTTAGCGACATCAACTTTGATGAAGCGGGCCAAATTAAGGTCATGGGCCGAACGGGCAGCATCAGCGGAAAAGAAGCCTTGATCGCCGAGAAGGTGCAAGTGAATGGCGAGACCATTCAAATCAAACCTGACACCCAGCGTGATCAGCGCTGGCGTCAACAGCAGCGAGAAGCGAGTGCCCGTGACCGCCAGGAACGCCAACGTCAGCGGTAGGCAGGCAATGGCAGTGCCTGCGGCTGCGTAAAGGAAACCAACGCCCCCCTCGGGAGCGATGGAAAACACAGACGAAGGATGCTGAGGAACGCCCCGCTTTCCTTGGCATCCTTTTCTCTTGCGCCCACAGACGTGCTGGACCGTTTTCCTACCAACGGCGATCTCCGCCCGGCGCACTGCTCCGCGGCCATAATGAACCTTCAGGCTGAGACGCGATCCGAGGCCCTCGTCACGCGTGAGCCTGCTTCACTCACGTCCTCAGGCATCGCCTCACTGGGAGTTTGGCCGCCGCCCAGCCGTCCAGGCAATTCTTTAATGATTCATCCCAGGCCCTCCGATCGCGCAGGCCCTCCGATCGCGACCCGCGACTTGCTGAAAGATACGCTTGTGATTTGGAGAGGCGCGTTCGAAAGCATGCCGATGAGCGAGCAAGGCATGGGACGCGACCACAATCCAGGGGGCTACAGCTTTTGGCGGCGGGAGCCAGCATTCCCGGCGGACGGGCCTACAGGGCAACCGATGAGATCAGCCACCGAGCCGTGACCGACAAAGTTCCCATCCATGATTTTCATGCATCCCTGTTGTTCCTGCGGGGAATCGACCACGATTTAATCGGACAAGCCAATCGCCATGCTTTCTTTATCGAGCACTTGCAATGAATTCGTCGTCGTTGACTAGTGAGACGCGTCGAATCGTCAACCGTTCTGGGTCCCTGGTTGCTTCCCGAACAGCGAACGCAGCGACGAAATTTTGGTGATCAGCAACTGGCCACTCTTCTCGGTGCCGGTGCCTTCCAAACGAATGGGAGTACCGCAGTGGTAGGCAAGATTGAAATGATGGAAATCACGGAAAGAGACTTCGATTCGAATCGGGCGAGAGCCTTCCACGTCGACGAAAAAGACTTTCGCTTCGTCTAGGTTGTCCGATAGACGCAGTCGGCCTTGGACCTCAATCTTTGCACCCTCGTGTTGCACCCAACTCTCAAAAGCCTGTTCCTGAAACGGTTGGTAGTCCGAACCATCCAGCCCTCCCAAGACATCCGATGAACCGGCAAAGCTGTCAACCGGGACGCCAAACTTTTGTAACAGCGCGAGGTGCAACCGACCAACCTGCTGGTTTTTGGAATACCGCACATAACGCCCTGTCTTGAGCATCCCACCACCTCCGCCAGCCAACACGACCGGAATGCGTGTCGCCGTGTGATTGTCGCTGTGCCCCATCCCCGAGCCGAACAGCACCACGCTGTGGTCGAGTAACGAACCGTTTTGATCGCGAAAGGATTTCATTCGGGTTAGTAGATAGTCAAACTTTTCCATGTGCCATAGACTGATCTTCAGCAGCGCATCGAGATTCTGGCGAGAAAAATTCCGGAAGAAGTGCGATAGGTAGTGATGCTGTTCCTGAATTCCCAGGAAATCGAAAATCATGCGACTGTTGCTGTTACCCAGCATGTACGTCACGCAGCGGGTCGAATCGGTCCACAGGGCCAGCGAGATCAAATCGATCATCGACTCGACCTGCTCATTGAGATCCGCCGGTGCCAAGGGTCGCTCCAGCGTCGCAACATTCAATGGCCCGAAATCATTGGTTCGCATATTCTGCAAACGCTTTTCCGTTTCACGAACCACCGTCAAATAGTGGTCCAGAATCTGGCGGTCTTCCACTCCCGCCTTTCGCTGCAATGACCTGGCGTCCTCAGACACACGATCGAGCAGGCTGGTCATCTCGGCACGCTTTGCCCGGTCTCGCATCGGATGCCGAAACAGCCGATCAAAGATCAATTGCGGATCACTCTCTCGAGGAATCGGATCGCCTTGCTGGTCGTACGAAATATAGCTACAGCCGATCTGGTTGGGAAACAATCCTTCCGTGGTCAACTCCAAGGATCGCAGCGGTGTGTCGCGACCGATTTGATCCGCAATCAGTTGATCCACCGAAGCACTCTTGGTGTTCTGATGGTGCCCCGACAAAAACCGGCGAGTGGAATTGGCATGCGATGAAAAGCCAAAGTCGCCCATGTTGTCCAAGATCAACAGATCGTCTTTGTGCTTTGCAAAAGGCTGCATCAACGGCGACATACGAAAGTCGAATTCTTGTCCACCGCTGATGTTCCAACTTGGTGGGTGCACCCCATTGGGTTTGAAGAGAGTCACAAATCGAACCGGCGGTTGCTCCGCCTCCGCAGCGAGCGCCGAACCCTGCATTAAATTTAAAAACGGCAACGGCAGCAGCGGACCGGCCGCGCTTCGCAGAAAGGTGCGTCGATTAATGTGCCAACTCATTTGAACTCCTTGGTTTTCGCTACGAGCCGATTTCTGGGGCTACTCGTTGCGTTTCACGGTTTCTCGAAACGGCAGGCTGTTTGCTACCTGATGCACCAAACCTCGGAACGTGCCAGCGTTCTCGTTCAATTGCTTCACGATCCGTTCAACCTCTGGCTGATCGTATACTTCTAACTTACGTGCGAGCGCGAATGCCATGGTTTGTTTGACAATCTGACGAATCACGCGTTCCCGCTGAGTCGTCATCAAGATTTGCTTTAAACCATCAAAGTCTTCGAACGATTCCCCACTCAGCAAGCGACCACTGGTGTCCAAACTTTGCCCCGCCCCGCGGCCCCCTTGCTGCCTGGATTTGAGCACTCCGCCATCATTGCCATACGCTTGCAAGGAAAAACCGAGAGGATCGATCTTATCATGGCAAACCGCACATGTCGGCTCACGACGATGCTGCTCAAAACGTTCGCGAAAAGTAAGATTTTCGCCTCGCTGATTACCGGGAACTTGCCCCACATCCGCGGGAGGTTCGGGCAAGCGTTCGCCCAGCACTCGTTCCAGCAGCCACGTTCCTCGCAGGACAGGGCCGCGATTCATTGCCAAGACACCCGGCATCGTCAACAGACCGCCACGATCGGCAGTCTCTTGAAGTGAAACACGCTGGTTCGGAAGGGCTTGTACCTCGATCCCTCGTTGCCGCGGTGACGCCTGCAATTGGCGACGGGATTGCGGATAGAACTTTGCGGTATGCGCGTTGATAAAGGTGACTTCCGAATCGATCAGTTCCGCCAGCGGACGATCGGCGGTAAACAGGTAGTACAAAAAATCGATCGGCTGACTCTTCAATGCATCGGCGACCGGTGGGTTGTTCGAAACCTGATCGATTTCATTTAGTGAAAACCATTGGGCACAGAAATCATCCGCCAAATTCCGTGCTTTGGGGGCGGCGAGCAGGCGATCGATCTGCGCCTCATAGACCGCCTGCTCATGCAACCGTCCTTCGCTTGCCAGTTCCAACAGTTCATCATCCGGCAGATCGGCCCAGAGGAAATAACTCAACCGTTCGGCCAATTCGAAATCGTCGACCCGATGCACGACATCGGTCGGGATATTCATCCCTAAGCCTCGATACAAGAACATCGGTGACATCAGGATCGCCTTCATTTCGACTTGCAAGGCTGCCTGCAAATCCGCGCCACGTTTGCCATTCAGGGTCGCCAGAGAGGGAGCCAACGCATCGTCCGAGACCTCTCTGCGGAAGGCCCGACGAGCAAAGCGGCGCAGCAGGGTGGTCGCTTGCTCCGAGGTCATCCAGGGGCCTTCGATCTTCCCCGTGTACGCTTCGAGTTGCTCACGGTGTACCGGCGAGAATAATTTCTGCAGCCCGTTGTCGACTAAATAAGAATACTGATCCCAAATCGCAGTCGTTAACGGATTGCCCGACGTGTCATTGGTGAATCCACTCGGCCCCGGCGGATCGGTGGGCAATAATTTCATCACCAATGAATCCTCTGCCACCGTCTGTTCGGCTTGTGCGACTGCCACTTGCAGCGGAAAGCCCAACAAGGATTGCAGGCTGTTGCGATACTCGTGGGCCGACAAACGTCGCGGGCGAAAGAATCCAGGATGCGCTTCTACCGAATCGACAAACCGTTGTTGGTACCATTGCCGCAGTTGAAGCTTCTGCTGTTCGGTCAGTCGCTGCTGGCCGTCGGGAGGCATGGCTCCCGCATCGACCAGTTCCACCACACGCTGCCAAGTTTCGAACGCTTTTTCGATCGCTTTCTGATCCGCCAAAGCGGTCAGATCCAGCTCACCTTCCACCTCGTCGTCCGCACCGTGGCAGGCATAACAATGCTGCTGCAAAATGGGCCGAACGTTGTCCTGAAAAGCATAGTCCTGAAGAGATTGAGCGGTCGCAGTGCAACCACAGGCAGCCACGGCAAAACAAAGCACGTATCGAACACAAGCCGAAGGCATGGCAACCGCTGGAGAGGG
>CAYZHQ010000062.1:0-11153 GCA_964477385.1 uncultured Pirellulaceae bacterium | reverse complement strand
CAGAGGGCAGAGGGCAGAGGGCAGAGGGCAGAGGGCAGAGGGCAGAGGGCAGAGGGCAGAGGCATCGTCATTAGGCGAGGCCCTAATTTTAGCCTACCCGATAGAACGCGGCAAATCTTATAGCGTCGGTTCGGCGAGGCGTTGTGCCTGCAAACGATCCAAGATGCGCCAGCCCATCAACTGCATGCGAGGCAAATGAAAGGGGCCTTTCCAAAGGTTTCCCTTGAGCGGCGAACTGAGCCGACCATCACGATGCAAGTAGCCAAACCATTCACCCTGCTCTGAATCGGGAAAGTGGCGATACGCCCAGTCATGGATTTGCTGGTGCCAAGCGGCGTATTTCGCATCCCCGGTCAAGCTATATGCCAGCAGCGTCGCGATGATCGTTTCGTTCTGCGGCCACCAAAACTTCATATCATGCCAGTACTCTTGCACCGGCAACCCCTTTGCGTCGACAAAATAGAAGATGCCGCCGTAGTGCGGATCCCAACCACGGGCCCAGCTCCAGTCCAACATTTGGCAACCGGTGCGAATCAATGGTTCGTCGCCGCGCAGGCGGCCTTCTTCCATAATGAACCAAGCGCCTTCGATTGCATGGCCAGGATTCAGCGTCCGGCCCTCAAAGTGGTCGATATATTCTCCCTGCGAGCCAACGGTTTCCAGCACGCATTCATATTCGGCGTGCAGATGGTACGAACGGATGGTTTGGATACTTTGATCGATCCATCGTTCGGCCGTCGGTAAACCGATCGATTCACGCAGTTCCTGAGCCGTGGCGATCGTGATCATGGGAAACCCCAGCCCTCTCACCGGACGGACGTCGGTATATTTTGGCTGCACGTCTTGTGGCCGCAGGTTGTGATCGACGAAGCGTTCGAAAGCTTGGGTCGCCTGTTCCGCGTAAGTGGCCTCACCGGTGGCCTTGAACAGCTCACCGTAAGCGATCGCGGCAAAGCTTTCTGTGTAGGCATAGCGTCGCTTGCGAAGTGGCTGGCCTTCGCGAGTCACCTGAAACCACATGCGTCCATCGCTGGAATCGAATCCGTAACGGTTGAGAAATTTCGCTCCGTGGATTGCCAACTCCAACCACTCGTCGCGCGGTTCAACATGGTTGTAGAGCTCACCCAGCAGCCACGTAAAGCGACCTTGCGGCCACATTCCCTTATCGCTGTCGATCACCGTGCCGTCACGGTTCAGCGCCGTCAAGAAGCCTCCGCACTCCCGATCGACCGAGTGCTTGATCCAAAACGGCAGCGTGTCGTTCAGCAGTCCGTCACGATAGACGGCGCGCAGTTCCGCGATGCGTGTCGAGTCCATAAGTCGCTTCCGTTGCCACGGTGCTGTCACGATTCGAGCGTCGTCGCTGGCTGCAGTTGAATGCTGTGAATGGTCAATCCCGACAAGTCCTTTGGAGGTCTGCCGACCAATAGGCTGGTAAGGTAGCCGACCACAAAGCAACTCGCGATCCCACATGTCGTGTAGAGATAGCCGTTGATGGCAGTCAAGTTCCACAAACTAAACATCGTCGCCGCGCCAACCATCGCGCCGATCATGGCTCCCGTCGCGTTTGCGCGACGGGTCAAAGCGCCTAGAGAAAACAGACCACCCAGCACGCCCATGAACAAACCGATGACAACCAGAAAAGTATCGAACAGGGACTTGATGCTGGGGTCGACAAACACCAACCCCAGCAACGTCCCCAGCACGCCTGTGCACACGGTCAGCAAGCGTGCGGACCGCAGATAGCCACGTTCGGACCGGCAAGCGTGCAAGGGACGCAAAAAGTCGGTCACGATCGCTGTTGCGGTAGAATTCATACTGGTTGAAACGGTCGATTGCGCGGCGGCGAACACACCCGCGACGATTAACCCAGCCAAGCCAATCGGCATCTCCTGAGCGATGAACAACGGAAAGACTTGATCGGTTGTAATCGTGGGGTCGAGCTTTTCAGGATGCGAACGATAGAACGTAAAGAGGGCTGTGCCGATCCCGAAAAACAGCAAGGTCGCGGGAATGGTAAGCAGCGCATTGGTCCAAATCGAGCGGGCCGCAAGTTTGGCAGTGGCCGTTGTCATGTAGCGTTGGACCACCGCTTGGTCGGCGCTATAGGACGACAAGTTTTGGCCGATCCCCCCCAACACAATTACCCACAAGGCAATCTGCGCACTCGTGGGGCTGAGATGGAGATTTGCAATCGTAAACTTATCGGCCGCGGTGGCCGTCGAGAGGAAACCGTCAAAACCGCCAGCGGTTCCCAGGCACAGCATGCCGAACGCCACCACCGCTCCGCCGAGCAGCACCACCGTCTGGATCGTGTCGGTCCAGATCACCGCCTCGATGCCCCCAAGCGTACAATACAGGATGCTCAACCCACCCATCAGCAACACCGACTGGACTGGCGTCAGAGGCGTGGCGACCGCCATGGCCAAACCGGTCAACGACATTACGACCGCCATCCGGAAGACATGAAACAGCGTAAAACTCGCGCTGCCAAACCAACGTACCCGGCGGCTAAATCGCTTCTCCAAATACTCGTAAGCGCTCGTCGCGTCGATGCGACGAAAGAAAGGCAGCGCTACGAAAACGGCAGCGATCGCCACGACTGGAATGGTGAAATTGCCAACCGAGTACACCCAATCCTGAGCGTACGCTTTGGAAGGAATGCCGGTGAAGGTCAGTGAACTGAGCATTGTTGCAAAAATGCTGCAACCAGCAGCCCACCAAGGAATCTGCTTGCCACCACGAAAGAAATCGTCGGTGCTGCTGTTCTTGCGGGCAAAATAAAATCCCACGCCAACCATCGACAGCAGATACCCAAACAGGACGATGTAATTGATCGTCCCGAAATCGCGAACGGGCCGTAGTGGGACGACTCGCAGAACCTTCGGCGAGCGGACGCGAGGGCGGATCTCGCCGGTCGGGATAATAATGTCATTCCCCCACCGAACCGCGGTTGTCGTGACATGATTTGCTAAAGTCGGCCCCGCTTCGGTCCACGTGTCGGTGATCGTATGATAGGCCAGCGATCGCTTGCCAAAGCCGGGATGCTGATCCCTCAACTGATCGGCTTGAAAAAACAGCTCTCCCGTTGCGCCTCCCAACACCAGCACATGGCTTTGACCAAATCCGATCCCGGTGCCGGCCATCACGCATCGGGGGACGTTGGCCCGAGCACGCCAGTCGCCGGTCGTGGGATTGAATTCCCAGACGTCTTTTAAGAACTCGACGGTCTGGTCGGATTGCCGACGGCCGCTGATCACATACACACAATCGGTGTAGCCGTTGTGTTGGCTGACGGTGAGGTTTAAAGCTCGCGACGGCCCCGGCCAGGCAGGCAACTCCTTCCATGTAAATTCCTCGGCGCTCGATTTCTTGGACAAATCGAGCGACCAAAAATTAGCCATCGCCGAGTCCAACGACGAACCGCGCTGCCCGCCTGCCAAATAGATCACGTCGCCGATCAGCGTGGCGGCGGAGAAAGCACAGGGGACCGGCAAGGCGGGATAGTCGACTCGTTGGATGGTCTCGCTCACCGGATCCCAGCCCAGCAGAAAGACCTCGTCAAACGTCTGCTCCGCGTCGTTGCCTCCCATACAGACGAGCCCCTCGGGTGTCGACACGGTCGCGCCGTACGCGATCGGTCGAGGCAATTTGCCCGCCTCCCTCCACGTGAGCCCTGGCTCCGCTTTGACAAGCACAAAAATGCGATCATGCCAAACTTTGCTGTCGTTCTCCCACACCGGACGCGGAAAGTTGGCCCCGCCCGCGACGATCAACGCATCGTTGTGGACCCCGGCAAACGGACCGGCAAAACCGAGCTCGTCAGGGAGCGAAGGCAATTCACTCCACTCCAACAACGGTTGCTCCCCGGCAGCAAACGGGGCCGTTGCGATCAACAGCAGACCACTTACGATGGCGATTGCGATGGTTGCTCGCATCATGACGGCGTTGACCTAACGGACCAATCAAAGAAACCGATTGCATCGAGATCGGACTTTAGCGACTGAGCCTCCTGCTCGGAGAGGCGTCCCAGCGGCAGCCGGCACCCACCGACATCCAACCCTTTCATTTTCAACACAGCCTTCATGGCGGGATGAAACGGGTAAGCTCCAATGCGGCGAATCATCGTGATCGAGAGGGCCTGCAACTGGCGAGCTTCCTGCAGGTTACCCGCAGCAAAAGCGGCCATGATGCGAAGATAAAGCGGTGCTGCAATGTTGTACGTGCTGCCGATTGCCGCAGTGGCTCCTGTCGCAAGGGCTCCCAATAGCATCTCGTCGAATCCCCAGACGACATCGAAACGACCGTTGTCCAACGCAACACATTGCTGGAACTCGTGCAGTGTCGCGGCGGTATACTTCAGTCCCACTAGATTCGGGATCCGTTCACTACCCCGCTGCATGAACTCCACCATGTCCAGCTTGGAATCGGTCAGCATCGGAATGTGATAGTAATAAAATGGCAGCTCGGGGGCTCCCGCCGCTACGATCGCCATACTCTCGATCAACGCGTCAACCGTCGTGATCTTGAAGTAAGACGGACAGGTCGCCGAGATGACGCTTGCGCCAATCTGCTGCGCGTGAGCTGCCAAGCTACGTGCTTCGACCAGACTGTTATGCCCCACTTGGACGACCACCGGAACGCGGCCGAGCGCCGAACCAACATAGGCCTCGGCAACCTCCTGACGCTCTAGACTGCTGAGCGACATCCCTTCGCCGGTGCTGCCGCAGACATACAAACCGGCCACGCCTTGGGACAAAAGATGCTCTACCAGGGGAGACACCTGCTCTAGATGCAAGCGACTATCTGAACGAAGAGGCGTATAGGTCGCCGCGACGAGTCCGGCAAGTTTTTGGGGCATCACAGGCATCTGCCTTATCGGGTTAGGAAGCAAGAATGAGCCGGGATGGCGGCGAGTGCTGACAGCACAGAATAACGCTTATCGGCCCCCGCGGCGCTGGGACACCGGACCGCGGCGTTGGGACACCGGCAACCCTTGCTTCGCTTCGCACCGTCGCTACGACGGAGTCAAATCTTCGGGGCTGGGCAGGTTAACCAACAGATGATGCACCGTCCGGTAATGCGTCTCCAGTTCCAACGCGCGTTGCGCCATCGTCGAGGCGATTTTATTACTCGACCTATGATGATAGTCCTGTGCTAATTGATCCAACACACGATGCCGTTCGCGCAGCGCCCGCAACGCGGTCCATAAGGCCTGCTCAAGCTGTTGGTGCTGTTCACGGAGCAGGGAACTGGACCCGAAGGCATGACCGAGATAACAGCGGTAATGGCCCACTGCATCGATCAACTGCAGATCGCCACCACATTCAGGGCACGCACCCCCTTCGGGAAGGTTCCACGGGCTGGCAGATCGCGGGCTCATCGCATCTCGAGCAAGACGATTTTCCAGCTCAATGTCCCCTGGCAACTGCGTCGGCTGCGCTGGCGCCCGCTCGCTCGACTGGCAGATTTTCGCCCCGATTTCGGCGGCAGACAGGCAAGCATCGATCTTCGAATAACGCATCGCGTTAAGTGGCATTTCGGGCTCTTCGGATTGCCCGGGATCCTGCACCACCGTCGTGCCGCCACACCGCTGGACCATCTGTAACCCCCGTGCTCCATCATCCAGCTTTCCGCTCAGCATCACCCCCAACACACGATTTCCATACGCGACCGCCGCCGAACGAAACAGTACATCGATCGAAGGCCGCGAACCGCATTCCCGGGGCCCAAAGAGGACGCGCATCTGGCCGCTTTCCAAGAACAAGTGGTGGTTTCCCGGCGCTAGATAAACGGTGCCCGCTTCAGGAACCTGTAAATCGGTCGCCCACTGAACCGGCCATGTCGTGCGCTTGCCGAGCACATCGGTCAAGTGCTCGGAATGCTGGTGATGCAAATGGAGGACGACAAAGATCGTCGCCGCACAATCCGCTGAAAGCTGAGAAAGGATCTCGCGCAGCGGTGCCAATCCACCAGCCGACGCGCCAATCACAACGACCATGGGAGGATGCTTCATCATCTACTTATGGACTCCGATCAGCGCTGTTTAGAAACGGCCTCTCCGCTTCACTATGGGTGGCGGATTTCATCAAGACCGACCAAGCACTGCGAAGTGTCGCAGTTTGCATACCACGTCGATGCGTCTCCTCGAGCGCGCCTTGGGCTGTCCCGAGGTGGCTTGCCCCGTCAGTCGAGCCGCTCACCCAATCCACACCCACCCGCCGTGGCAGCATGTTAATGGAATGGAACTTGCTCTGAAAAACGCTGTTTCGTCAAGGATTCCTCTCGGCTCCGAAACCAGCGGGTCGGCGGAAACCCAGTTGCTGATGGACCAACCGACTGACCAGTAAGCCGACAAGGTGGTGGCAAGGAATCGGGTGAAGCCTGTTTGATCTGGCTGGTTTCCATCGGTCGCTGCACGGCACCAGCCTGTAAACCACGAATCGGTTGTTCGCTTTGTCCACTGTGCGTTTTATTCGACACCTTTCCATTTTGAGATTCCCGACGGGTTTCCAACCATGAACACAACCTCCTTCCACCGACGTCGGTTCGCATTGCGATGGTTACCGGTAGTGCTAGTCGTGTTGGCTTGGGTGCCGATATCCATGCTGCCCTTGCCTGTTCAAGCCCAGGCAGACAGTCCCTCTGCTAAAAAGTTGCCGCAACCGGTTGTCAACACACATGACCTAATGCACCTGTTCAACGAACCGCTTTACGAACACCTAAAGCAAGCGATGAAAAACCAGCCCTCAACCGACTCCCAGTGGAAAAGCATCGCTGATCGGGGCAGGCAGGCGGCGGAAATTGCCAACCTTGTGGCCATTCGTGAATCCCATCATGGCGTCGATTCCTGGCAGCAGCATGCTATGGATTTGCAGCAAGCGGGCAAGAAACTCGCATCGACTGCGACAAGCAAAGACCTGCAAGCGACGCGTCAGGCATACCGCAACTTAATCCAGAAATGCAACGCCTGTCACAACCAACTCGGCCCCGGTCACGCCCCCAAATTGAAACCGTAACCGAGCAGTCCTGACCTTCCCCACGACAGCCATTCCGAGGACTCATGACGACTGCGATGGAACACGTGGCAACTTACTGGCGTGCAGCTAACTATTTGGCTGCCGCTCAGATTTATTTGCGCGACAACGTCTTGCTCACCGACCCGCTCTCGGCGGACGATATCAAGCCGCGTTTGCTGGGGCATTGGGGCACCGTACCGGGCATCAACTTTGTCTATGCGCATTTAAACCGGCTGATCCAAGAGCATGATCGGTCGGTCCTGCTGGTCACCGGACCAGGACACGGCGCTCCGGGGAACTTGGCAAATCTTTACCTCGAAGGTTCACTTGGCGAGCGTTATCCGGAATACCAAGTTGGCCCCACGGGGCTGCGACGCTTGGTGCAGTCCTTCTCTTGGCCGGGCGGATTTCCAAGCCACCTCACGCCCGCGACGCCCGGCGCGATTCACGAAGGAGGCGAGTTGGGCTACGCCTTGGCAACCGCCTTCGGAGCGGCCTTCGATAATCCCGATCTGCTGGTTGCCTGCATCGTCGGCGACGGTGAAGCCGAAACGGGTCCCACCGCCACCGCGTGGCATCTGACGAAGTTCCTGAACCCGCGCCGTGATGGCGCTGTGCTGCCGATCTTGCACTTGAATCAATACAAAATTTCCAGCCGCACCATTTTTGGATCGATGACCGACGAGGAACTGCTGTCGCTGATGCGCGGCTATGGTTACGCGCCGCAGATTGTCGAAGTGGGACAAGACGAACAACAAATTCTCGACGACCACTCGCAGATGGCTCGAGCGATCGATCACGCCCACCGGTCGATCGAGGCGATTCAATCGGCGTGGCGAGCGGGCAACGGTTCGGCTCGACCGCGTTGGCCGATGCTGATCCTGCGGTCTCCCAAAGGCTGGACGGTGGTCGACGAACTGCAAGGCACCGCCATCGAAGGCACCTACCGCGCCCACCAAGTCCCGATCCCCGATCCCAAGCACTCCGCGGAGCAACGAAACGCGCTGGAAAAGTGGCTGCGTTCCTATCAACCAGAGCAACTGTTTGATCCGATCGGCAACGTGATTGGTGCCTGGAATGCGTGGCTGCCAACGGGCGACCGTCGCTTGGGAATGGTTCCACAAGCCAACGGGGGCCAGTTGCGACGGCCGTTACAGCGTCCAGCGTGGCGCGACTTCGGCTTGGAAATTGACACCGACCAACGGGGCAGCGTCACCTCCAGCGATACGCAGCGCTGTGGTGACTTTCTGCAGCAGGTGATCGCCGACAATCGCGGCCGGTTTCGTATTTTCTGCCCCGACGAAATCGATTCGAATCGGCTGAGTGCTGTTTTCAAAGCCACCGACCGGCAGTTTCTTTGGCCCGCCCCCGATGGTTCCGCTCCCGAGGAAGCGGAGCACATTGCCCCCGCAGGCGACGTGCTGGAAATCCTATCCGAGCATACTTGCCAAGCTTGGCTGCAAGGCTATCTGCTGACCGGTCGGCATGGTCTGTTTCCATCCTACGAAGCGTTCATCTCCATTGTTGACAGCATGCTGGGGCAATACGCAAAGTTCCTCAAACGAGCAGGCGAGATACCCTGGCGACAACCGGTCTCTTCGCTGAACTATCTGCTCAGCAGTGAAGGTTGGCGACAAGACCACAACGGTTACTCACACCAGATGCCGGGCTTTATTAACACTCTGCTGAACAAGAAAGCCCAGCATGTGCGCATCTACTTACCACCCGACACGAACTGCCTGCTGTCGACGATGCACCATTGCCTGAATAGCACCGACAAGATCAACCTGGTGATCGCTTCCAAACAACCGATGCCGCAATGGCTGGACGTTGACGAAGCCGAAAAGCATTGCCGACAAGGCATCTCGATTTGGCGCTGGATCAGCTCTTACAACGCGGAATCGCCCGATGTGGTTTTGGCCTGTGCAGGAGTCTACCCCACGGCGGAAGCGGTCGTCGCGGCGCGATATTTATTCGCTGTGCTGCCAGAACTGCGACTGAGGTTTATCAACGTGACCGACTTGCTGATTTTGGAACAGCAGTCGTTTCATCCGCATGGCTTGACCGACCAAGACTTCCAGCATTACTTCACGACGGAACAACCGGTCGTGTTTAACTTCCATGGTTACCCATCGGCGGTGAAGCAGCTGCTGTGGAATCGACCACATACCGAACGGTTTCGCATCAACGGCTATATCGAAGAAGGCACCACCACCACGCCACTCAGCCTGCTCGCAGCGAACCACATCGATCGTTTTACATTGGTCGATCAGATCCTTACCATCACCGCAGTGCAGCATCCCGAGTGGCGTGAGCAATGCGAAGTCTTGCGGGGAGAATTCAAGCTCCGACGCGAATCGATGCTGGCGTTTGCCCAACGCGAAGGGGAGGATGCCGAAGAGTTCCAGGCTTGGCACCGGAGCACGATCGAAACGCTGGCTTAAGCATGTCTGGTGAAGTGATTCGGTACAACGGTGCGCGGGCGTCCCGCCCGCTTCCGCCAAAACGTGCGGGCGGGATGCCCGCGTACCGAAAGCTAAAACCCAAAGATTCTTCGGGAGGTGCTTAGTAGGAAACGTTGGGTTAGCTAGTCGTGCGACCGCCCGTTGCGGCGCACGAAATGGGCCGGACTCGACCAAACCAGTCAGCCTGCAATGCACTCTGCCCCGGCAGCTAGTCAACACTTGACGAGGCTCTCCGGGTGCGTATACTTGCGTCCACTTAAGACATCGTCGCGTGACGACGAGGCGAGCCGTGCTTGCCGGCAAGGCGAATGCGGCTTCACTCCTACTTCGATTGTTTCACGCTTCCTTCGAATGAAAGGGTTCATCCATCATGGCAATGCGACTCCATCCCCATCGGGTTCGTGGTCGGCTGAGCAATCGCGAGCACAACGTGATCACCGGTGAGCTGCAGCTTTGGCCCCCGCGTTCAGAGGAGAGTCCTAACGAATGGAAACCGATCACTGTGGAGATAAAACTGACGGGAAATCTCTCGGGCTCTCTCAAGTCACGGTCGTTCGAATTTGAATCGACAGAAGCCGAATCACCTGCACCGGTGCCCTTGCCGGAATCGCTGCACAGCGAGCAAGTCGGCGAGGCTGGCGATTGCTTCTGGCAAGAAGTCCATGGGCCACGATTGTCGGTGGAAGCGGTTCACGAAGGGATCGCGCGTGGAGAAACACCTCCGGTCGACCGCGGCACGTCGCTGCACCTGGAATGGTTCAGCCACAACGGACATGTGGTTTTGGAAGTGATCAATCCGGTCCTGAATTTCATCGACGACGCTCCTCCCGCGGTGCCTAGTCCGCTTCCTGTGATCGATGCGAACGATCTCGATAGGCCCATCGAAAAAGACGATGCGTTGAATCCGGGCCAGCCCGGAGAACGGCGCGCCTGGAGCGACGTGATTCCTGGTCTCGATCCCAAAATCGAAGCGATGTATGAACAATGGGATGAGATCACCGATGGCTCCAAAGACGAACCGATCCGAAACCTCATCGAGGGGCCACTGCATCTGCCAAAACCTCAAGACGTACAGACCGAAGAAGAAGCTGGGGCGGCTCTCGACACGCTCCTCGATGCCATGGCGGACCACGGCGTCAACCTAACGATTTGTGATCACTACACGGACGTCGAAGCTTACCGCCTGCTGGTCGAGGAACTGCTTGACAAAATCGAAGTCCATCCAGAGCAAGCTGACGCGGGCTGGGTTTCGTATTACGACACTTTCGATCTCTGCGAGAAGTGCCAAGCCGAATTTATTTAGGGGTCTAGGCATCACAGCGGTCCAACCGCAACATCGATGGTTCGGCACGCAGCGTGTTAGCACACGGTTCCTAAAAGCGGAACACCAACGCGCTGCGGCAGACTTTTATTGCTTTGCGGAGGACGGACCCGAGTCTGAGCAGAGAACGAGCAGACATCGCCACACATCAGTCGAAAGTGACACGACCTGCGGAATCGACTTGGCAGCGAAAGCTCGCATCACCAGCGTTGACTTCTAACATGCCAGCTCCCCAGGCGGCCGAGATCACGGGGCTGTCATACAGCGAGAGCTTGCTCAAGTCGCGGCGCTGGCCATTTCGCCACACGCCGAGCCGCAGGGGATCCTCATTCCAGTGAATACCCAGCC
>CAYZHQ010000061.1:0-32303 GCA_964477385.1 uncultured Pirellulaceae bacterium | reverse complement strand
TTTGACGCCTCTCTGGTGATCGAATCTTCTTCCGAAACAGCTTTGCGAGAGTCTTAACGTGTCGACTGTGGAACCAAAATTGGATGCCGATGATGCGGCACGCGCGGAACGTCTGGTACAGGCTTGTGCTCGCATTCGTGAGCAGGTGGGCAAGATTGTGGTTGGCCAAGAGGAAGTGGTCGAGCAGTTGGTGATCGCGATCCTGGCACGTGGGCATTGCTTGTTGGAAGGAGTGCCAGGGCTGGCCAAAACGCTGATGGTGCGTTCTTTGGCTGAGTCGATGGATCTGGAGTTTCGTCGCATTCAATTTACGCCGGACTTGATGCCGGCCGACATCACGGGCACCGATATCCTGCAAGAGGATGCGACGACGGGCAATCGCAAGCTGGTTTTCGAAAAGGGGCCGATCTTCACGCAAATGCTGTTGGCAGATGAAATCAACCGGACGCCTCCCAAGACACAGGCGGCTCTGCTCGAGGCAATGCAGGAACATGAGGTCACCGCGGGAGGCCATACCTATCGATTGCAAGAACCCTTTTTTGTGTTGGCGACGCAGAACCCGATCGAGCAAGAAGGAACTTACCCGCTGCCAGAGGCGCAGCGCGATCGCTTTCTATTCCATGTGGTCGTGAAATATCCGTCTCGGGAACAGGAGGGCGAGATCGTGGACCGAACGACGTCCACGTTTAGTGCAAAACCGGAGCCCGTAGTTTCGGGAGAGGAGATCGTTCAGTTTCAGCAAACAGTGCGGCTAGTGCCGCTGCCCGAGCATGTCAAAGACTTTGTGCTCGACTTGGTCCGCGCCGTCCGTCCGCGCGAAGAGCAGGTCAAGCCATGGGTGAAAGAGTATGTTGAATGGGGCCCCGGTCCACGAGCTTGCCAACAACTGGTCTTGGGCGCCAAAGCTCGAGCGCTGCTACACGGACGTCATCATGTCACGCTGGACGATGTTGCGGCACTGGCTTACCCGGTATTGCGGCATCGCATCGTGCCGACCTTTAGTGCCGAAGCGGAAGGCCTGACGGTGGATGATTTAGTTACGCGTCTGTTAAAGGAAGTTCCCCGCGCGAAGCCTAGTCTGTTGTAACGCGAAGCCATCAAACAGGATCCCGCCGTGCGCGTTACTGATTATCTTACACCCGAAGAACTATCCAAACTAAAACACCTGCAGGTCCTTGCCCGACAGGTCGTCGAAGGCTTGTCGAGTGGTCTACACCGGTCGCCCCACAAAGGCTTCAGTGTTGAATTCAAAGAGCACCGGCAGTATGTCCGGGGCGATGAGATTCGGAACATTGACTGGAAGATCTTTGCCAAGACGGATCGCTACTACATTCGTGAGTATGAAGAGGAGACCAACCTCCGCTGCACCATGTTGGTCGATTGCAGCGGTTCGATGCGCTACCGGGGCGCTCGTAGTAACGGTCTAAGCAAGCATGACTACGCTACACGACTGGCCGCTTCGTTGGCCTATTTGCTGTTAGGCCAACAGGACAGCGTGGGGTTGGTGACGTTTGACGACGCTGTCCGCGAAATCATTCCGCCGCGCGGACGGCCATCACACCTGAAGGCGATTTTAGCGACGTTGTCAGCTACGCATCCCGAGCGTGAGACGGAGCTTGGCAAGGTGTTTCATCAGTTGGCTTCGAAGCTCCATCGTCGTGGCTTGTTGGTGGTCATCTCCGATTGCTTTGGCGATGTCGATTCCTTGCTACGCTCGTTCGCTCATTTTCGTCATGCACGACATGAGATCATCGTTTTTCAAATACTCGATCCCGACGAAGTCGATTTTCCGTTTCGGGGCCGGACGCAGTTTCGGTCGCTAGAGGTCGCTGGTCACCGACAGACCGTTGACCCGGCTCAACTGCGGCGCGCATACATGGAGAAACTGGAAGAGTTCCGCCAGCAGTTACAGGCGGGTTGTCGCCGAAACCATATTGATCTTGTTCCGGTCACCACCGACACCCGCTATGCCGATGTACTGGCGGACTACCTTCGGTTGCGGAGGCGGACGAATTGAGTTTCTTAAACGGGTTTCTACTTGCCGGCGCGCTCGCATTTTGCATCCCGCTGATCATTCATCTGCTGAATCGAAGCAAATTCCAGATGGTGGATTGGGGCGCGATGCATTTGTTGGAGTCGGTGATTCGAGTGAATCATCGGCGGTTCCAAATTCAACAGCTTTTGCTGTTACTAGTCCGTTGTTCCATCCCGGTCTTGCTGGCATTGTGCCTAGCGATACCGGTTTTAACTAATTGGCAGGCGTTACCCAAAGACACTCCATCCTCCTTGGCACTGGTTGTCGACGACAGTTATTCGATGGATGTCGTTGATGAAGCGGGACAGCAAACATTGCTGCAGACGGCGCTTTCCGATGCACAGCAAATTGTCGCAGCGCTGCCACGCGGCAGTGAAGCCAATGTGATCGTGACAGGTGGTCGCCCACAAACATTGCAAGACAGCGCCACGGTAGACCTGGACCGAGTGGACCACGACTTGCAGATCTTGGCGGGCGCGGCTGGCCCCAACGATGTTCCGGAATCACTAAAGGCGGCTTCGATTGCAGTGGCGACCATGAACAACGCACGCCGCGAGGTCGTTTTGATGAGTGACTTTCAACGCGATGACTGGCTGGCTGTTTCGGATGAAGTTTTGGATCGGTTTCGCGAACAATGGAAGTCGATGCCGACACCGCCCGCGATCACGCTGTTGCCTCTTGGGAAACGCGATGTAACAAAGTTGGAGAACTTGACCGTTGAAGGGCTCGAGCTCGATCGCGCGACAATCGGAGTCGGCCAAGAGGTGCGACTGCGAGCGACGGTCCGCAACCACAGTAATGAACCGCAACCGAGCGTTCGCCTCAGGCTGAAGGTGAACAACGAAGCCGTCAGCGCTACAACCGCTCGACTGGACGCGGAGGCGACAAGCCAGTTGTTAATGACACACACCTTTGAAAAGGCGGGATCGCACGTCGTCGAAGTCGAATTGGACGCCGAGGACGCTTTGGCGACGGACAATCGTCAAGTCGCAACGGTCGATGTACTGGAAACGATCGACGTGCTATTGGTTGATGGAAAACCAAGCAACCAACCGCTTCGGGGTGAGACCGGTTTTCTGTCGGTTGCACTGAGTCCGTTTGCGTTCGGTCGTCAGCAGTTAGCCGATTTAGTGACGACCAAAGTCATTACGGCGGGCGAACTGGATGAAGCCGCGTTGGCGTCGAGCCGCGTCGTGATCTTGGCCAATGTCGGGCGATTGAATGACCGCCAAGTCGAATGGTTGGACAGCTTTGTTCGGGCAGGCAATTCGCTGGTGGTCTTTGCCGGTGATCAACTGGCGGTCGATTGGTACAACGACAAATTAGGTGCTACGGGGGTGGGTTTGCTGCCGATGCAGCTAGGCGAGCGACAGGGCGAGCCCGCAACCAACGCTGCCGCCGCGGGTGATGAGACGCTGGGGAAGCACTTGGTGGCACAATTCTTCGAGCACCCGGCGATGCAACTGTTCAATGAAACGGGGAGTGGCTCGTTAGCCGATGCGGATATCTTCGCGTGGCATCCACTATCACCGACCACGGGCGATCAAGCCAACATTGTGGCTCGCTTGGAAACGGGCGAAACGTTAATTGCCGAGCGTTCGTTTGGCGATGGTGTGGTGATGCTAGTCGGCACGGCAGCCAATCTCGACTGGTCGAATTTGCCGATGCAGCCAACGTTTGTGCCACTGGTACAGGAATGGATCGGATGGATGGCAACACGGGGCCTACCGCCACGCAACATTCGAGTCGGACAGACTGCGGTGGTGCACTGGTCGAAGGATCAAGATCGCACTTGGCAATGGACGACACCCGATGGTCAGCGAAGCGCGGCGACGGCCCAAACGGCCGATGGCCGACAAACCTTGCAGTACGCCGCGACCCGTCGGCCGGGTGTATACGGGTTGGTCGGCAAATCTTCCAATCCTGATGTAGGCGAAGCGACGATTTACATTGCCGCCACGGCCGATCCAGCCGAGTCAAAACTCATGCGTCTCAGTGGTGCCGAAATCACGAACATTGCCGAACGACTGGGGGCCTCCATAGCCGATTCCGGCGCGAATTATTTACAGCTCGATAACATGCGGCGGTTTGGTCGTGAAATCTGGCGACCGCTGTTGATGGCGTTACTGGCGATGATGATTTTGGAAGTCTTTTTGCAACAATATTTTGCGGGGGTTCGAGGATGAGCCTACGCTTTTTTGGAGACTGGCCGCCCTGGTTGGGAGTCACCGTGGCGTTGACTGCCGCTGCGTTGGTGTGGTGGTTCTATCGCCGGGATACGCGAGACAGTCCGCCGATGGCACGGTGGTCTCTGCCCACGTTGCGGGCGATGGCGGTGGCATTGGCAATCCTGACGCTCACCGGCCCGGTGCTGCGGCGAACCGAAACGATCGGGGAACTGGGACGTGTGGTATTTTGCGTCGATGCTTCGGAGAGCATGTCTCGAAGCGATCCCAATGTCGACCAAGCGCAAGTGCTGCAGATCGCGGCGGCACAAGGTTGGTTGCCCGCCGATGTGGTAGAGCAACTCAACAGGGATGCCGCCTCGGTGAGCGACGCCGTCGTGGTGAGCCGAGGCCGTGTGATCGACGAAGCTTTACAGCGATACGAGCAGTCGACCCGTTTCGATCGCGCACGCGGTTTGCTGACTGGCAAGCAAGGTTTGCTGGCGGAGCTTCAGTCGACGCACCAATTGTCAGTCAGCGGCTTGAGTGGCGTCAACGCAGATCCTTGGTGGGATTCGGCGGAGACCGACGAAGTGCCGACGGAGTTCGCCGTCACGGCGGGTGCCGCACAGACCGACCTAGCGACCCCGGTGATGCAGCGATTGGGATTGGACGAAAGTCAGGTGGTGGAGGCGTCTGGCGAAACGGACGAAACCGCGGGACCTCGTACCGCCGTGGTGCTGTTCAGTGACGGCCGGCACACCAACGGACCTTCGCCCATCGAAATGGCGACTCAATTGGCCAGTCGCCGCATTCCGCTGTATTGCGTCGGTTTTGGGAGCGACGTCGAACCAACCGATCTGGCGGTGCTGGAACTGCAGTATCCCGACTCGGTCGCCAGCAAGAATCGCGTGCGTGGAACTCTGGTTTGGAAGGACCGTGGTCCGGTCGGTCGAGCCGTCCGCGCGACAATCTGGGCCGATGAGGAATTGTTGTGGGAACAGCAATTGACGACCCAGAACGTTCCCTTGCGACGCACGGAATTCGACTTTGCAATCCGCGATATTGTCGAAGCAAGATTGCAAGAACAGGTTCGTGATGTCCGTTTGCAATCGTTGCCGTTGGTGCTGACGGCCAAACTGGAGCCGTTGGGGGACGAGACCGATGCGTCGAATAACGTTTCCGAGTTTCGGATATCGGCCGTTGTGAATGACCATCGCTTACTTCTGATCGATGGGCGCAGTCGCTGGGAAACCCGATATTTACGCAACTTATTTCAACGCGACGAAGCTTGGCAGGTAAATGCGTTGATCGTGGGTCGTTCCTCGCAGCATCGCGTGCTCCCGCGAGGTGAAGGTGACAATGATTTTCCCACCAATGAAGCGCGACTAACGGATTATGACTTGATCGTCCTGGGTGAAGTGGACGCGGACACATTCACGGCTGAAGAGCAAACATGGATTCGCGAGTATGTGGCGCGAGGTGGCGGATTGGTCGTGATCGACGGTACGCGAGGCAAATGGAAAGGCTTGGCGGAGACCCCGCTGGGAGACCTGTTGCCGGTGACGCTTGGCGAGCAACCGGCGATGCGAACCGACTCGTTGCAACTGACCTCTTCGGGCCTGGATTGGTCGCCACTGCGGCTGCGTTCGGAGCGCGAGTCGAATCGCGAGTTATGGCAACAACTGCCGGCACCTCAGTCGCTCGCAGCAGTTGTGCCGCTACCGGGAGCTGACGTGGTGGTGGAGGCTTTCGCGGCGGGGCAACCGCATCCCGCAGTCGTGAGGCGTCCGTTTGGCGCCGGACAAGTTACCTACTTCGCCTTTGATGATTCGTGGCGATGGCGGTACGAAGTGGCGGATCAGTTTCACGTGCGGTTTTGGAATCAAATCGGTAAGACTGTCATGCAGGCTCCCTACGCGGCGAGCGATGCCTTTGCTTCGTTGGACACCGGACTTGCGCAATATCGAGCTGGCGACGCGGCCAACGTGCGAGTGCGTCTGCGGGACCCGAGCGGTCGCCCGGTCTCCGATGCCACGGTCGATGCGTTGCTGTCTCGTGACGGGCAAGTCGTCTCGACAATCCGTTTAACGGCGCTGGATACTCAGACGGGAATGTACCGTGGTCGGACCGACCCGTTGGCACCAGGCGTTTATACGACCACGGTACGAGCGTCGGGTTACAGCGAAGCGGCGCTGCAGGTAACAACCGAATTTCGAGTGACGGCGAGTATTTCGGCGGAGACCGAGACAGTATCTTGTAATGAGACTTTGCTGCGAGAAATCGCGGAAGCGTCGAGCGGGCAATACCTGCCGGAGGCCTCCGCGGATCAGTTAGCCGAATTGCTCAAGCCGCTGAGTTCGGGTCGCACCGAAGAGAATGATACGCTGATATGGCGAAGCTACTGGTGGTTCTGGGCGATCCTGGGACTGCTGAGTGTCGAGTGGTTGCTTAGGAAACGATCGGGGTTGCTGTAATGAGTGTCAGTCTGAATCCGATTACGATTGCCAAACTTGATCACTTCCGCCGACGGCGTCGCACGATGCTGTTGCTGCGCGGCATCAGTGCCGCGGTGGTCGTCTTCTTGATCTCGATGCTGTTGGTGTCAATCGCCGACTGGTTGTGGGTGATGTCCAGCACAACACGCTGGAGCCTCAGCGCGGCAGGCTATGCGACTTCAATCGCTGTCGTGTATGGACTGTGTGTTCGCCGGATGCGACGTGACACCGATCGCCGGGAAATGGCAACACGAGTCGAGGCGGCGGAACCGGCGTTGCGAGAGCAACTTCTATCGGCGATTGAACTGGGCGACGTGCAGCCTGATTCGGCGGCCAATGGATCTGAACAGTTTCGCGCGATGGTGCAAGACAGCGTGGCGGGAACGTTTGCGGGCATCGATGTGCGGCGTCTGTTGCCATTCGGGCTGATCGGTCGTTGGCTGTTGGCGGCTGTGGTGATCATCGGGCTGTGTGCTGCGTTGTGGTTGATGCCTGGATCGCGGTTTCGACAGTTGATCACCCGGGCGATGCTGCCGATGGCGAACATCGATCGTGTCTCTCGGACGCAGGTGGAGGTTTGGAAGCCTTCGCCGGCATCGTTGCAGGTTCCCGAGGACGAAACGGTGGCCGTCGTCGTGCGAATCACCGGCGCGCTGACGGACGACGTGACGCTGGAGTTGTTTCCGACTGAAGGAGCGTCTAGCGAACAGCCCATGCGGCGGCAACCTTCGGCCGGCAGCGACGGAACGGCTGATGAAAACGTATTCTCCGCCAACATCAGCGTTGGCAATACGGGATTGGACTATCGGATTTTGGCCGGTGACGCGGTCACACGAACCTACCGAATTCGAACCGCTCCGCGACCGGCTATCGAGTCGATTGAAAAGACCTATCACTTTCCGGGATACACGGAACTGGAAGACCAGGTCGTGTCCGAAGATCACGGCGACCTGGAAGCTTTGACAGGGACAACGGCAACGGTTCAAATGCAAATCAACCAACCGGTGTCGATCGCTGAAATCGTGTACACAGCGTACGGCGATGAAGAGTTACGTCGGATTCCGATGCAACCGGTGCCCGACATCCCGAATGCTTACACTGCCGATTTGCCGATCGAGCAACCGGAGGTATATCAGGTTCACTTGGTTGCAAAAGATACGGGGTTCGATGACCCGTTCCGGCCCAAATATGAAGTCCGCCCGGTGCCCGACCGGATTCCGCGCGTGATGTTTGTCGACCCGCCATTGGGGACGCTGCTGCTGCCATCGAACGATCTGTTGCCGCTCGCGGTGGGCGTCGAAGACGAGTTGCCGGTCCATCGCGTGATGGTAGAGGTGTCGATCAATTCGAGCCCCTGGAAAGCGCAATCGCTGGACGTTGAATCATCCGCGAAAACCGAGACGCCGCTGGAGTGGGATTTAGCGGATTGGGAATTGAAGGCAGGCGACCGTGTGAGTTTGCGTGCGGCTGCAATTGACCGAAAAGGCCAGCGTGGCGAGTCGGCTCCGTTGCAGATCGTTATCGCAACGCCGGACTTTGATCCTGATCGACACGTCACCATGGAAGCTAAGTTGGCGCTGTTGCCTGCGGTTCGCGAGTGGTCATCGGCGGTTGATGCATTTCGCGATCGCCTCGATACGACGTTGAAACCGATTGCAGAAGGCAAATCGGAAGCATTGGATTCGGCGGAACAAACGCGGTCGATAACTCAAGCCAAGCAGTTGCAAAACCAGTCCGATTTGTTGATCGCTGAGCTTGTGGAAGTGCTGCCCGAGATGCCGACCAGCTACGATGCGTCGGCGTTGGAACGACTGGGACGCTCAAGTGACCGTGTGCGTTATTCGCTGCAACGAGTGGTCGCCTCCCTAGAAACCGAAACGGCGTTAGAGGATGAAACGGAACGCAAAAAATCTGCGACACAATTAAGACAGCAACTGGCCTCGGCGGCCGATCTGGCGGAGCGAGCTCACAACGGGTACGAGGCGATGGTCAGCCATGATGTCAACGCGGGCGTGTTGTTGGATATTGATGGCATTGCAGGACACGTAGAGCGACTGGTGCTGCCGTCCATCAAGACGTCTTGGGAGCGATTGCAACGTCAACATACGGTTACTATCAATCAAGTGACGGCGCTCCGAGAGATGATTCAAGCCATGTCACCGCAGGTCAGCAGCTCATCGCGCGGGCCCCTGCAACAGGTCGACGAGTGGCTTGATCGCTGGAAGAACAACCTATACGAACGAATGGCGGGACAACATCAAGCGGACGAACTGCGGCGGGTGACCGAGCAGTTTTACGGTGAGTTACGGCAACGCTTGAAAAATGCTTCGCTGGACGGCGGCTTGCCTGGCCGTATCAGTAACGAGTACTACGATGTCGACCGCCGCATCGGGTCGGTGGCGGAATCGATTCAGTGGGTGCGAAACGATCTAAACGAAGCTTACGGTGGCATTCAAAAAGCGGAGCAGACCGGCACCTCGGAATCGATGCGGGCTGCGAATGCGAATTGGTTGAAAACAGTCGACGAGGCCCTTCAGACCCAACCTCAGATTGCGAAGCGACTGGCATCGTGGCGTGAACTGCATCAAATGCGGCGTGATTCGGACAAGTTATTCCCCGGCGACGCGGCGCTCGGTTCACGGGCACTCGCCGCGGTGTTGTCGACCACCGGCCCGAATGCGAGTGCCGGTGAAGCAACGCCACAAAAACTGGTTGCCGACTTATCGGAAATCGCCGCGGCCTATCAAATTTTGGAAGCGGGGCATGAGACCATTCAGCTCCGCAATGACCTCAGCTCCCTTGCCGAAGCCGAGCGATGGGATGCTTTGAGTATTCAAGGCCGCACCACCCATCCAATGGCTTGGGATCAATTACAGAAAGCGAATGAACTGGTTTTGCAGCGGACACGAGAGGCGGGATTACCGGAAGCGGTTTGGAGGCCGCTCGATCAAATGCGTTGGTCGCCGGCCACCAACACGGTGAAAGAACGGATGGGAGTGCGGCGTTGGAATGCGGACAATACGGTTTCGGCATTCGGTCCGTTAAGTACCAAACGCGAGGAAATCGACGTTGTGGTTGCGGCATTGGAGCCCGAAATGATCGCCGCGCGTCAGCGGCTGGCTGCCTTTGTGCCGACGGCCGCACAGTTGGCTCGGACCACCGCGGACCAATTACGAAAGCTGAGCGAGCAGACCAAGCAGGCTTCCGACGCGGCCAAGGAGCAAGCCGAACAAACGCCCGCAGCGGAACTTGAAGAACAGGCCGCCGCGGCAGTGGAGGAACTGCGGGCCGAGCAAGAATCGGCGAGCGAGCAGATCGATGCATTGCTCGACGCATTGGTCGACCAAGCCAATGAACAGGATTTGATGACGTCCGAAGGCCGCGAAACGGCTCGAGATGCAGACGACGCGATGGCGATGATCACGCCGCCGGCCGCAGCGATGGAAAAGGAGATGCAGCAAGCTGCCGCGGCAGAGCAAGCCGATGCGGCGGCGGAAAAACTGACCGAAGCGGCGGAGAGCCAAGCCGAGACTGCCGAAGCCCTGGAGTTGGTAGCCGAGCATTTGGAGCGGCAGGCGGCGGGGGAGAATCTGCAAGAAACGCGTCAAGCGTTGCGTGACGCGGAGCAGCAAATGGGACTCGAACGTCAGATGGGGCAGCAATACAGTCAAGCCGAAAAGATGGCCGAAGCGGTCACGCAAAGCCCTCAAGATTTGCTGCAACAACTGGAAGCCGAACTACAACGCAATGAAGCGATGCAAGAGGCCCTATCCGAAATCGCTGCCCAGACGATGCAGCAAGCTCAGAATATGCTCGAGCAGTCTGCGCAGGCAGAGCAAGCGATCCAGCGCGATGTGGAACGCCGCGACGAGGCGTTTCAAGCTCGCAAAGCGGTTTTGGCCGAACAGTTGAAACAGTTGACGCAAGCGGTCGATGAAGCGACCAAGAATTTGCTCAATCCGGCTCAGAGTGCGGCCAATCAGTCGCGTGAGGAAGCAGCCAAACAGGAACTGCAAAACGCACGTGATTCACTGCAGGCGGCAAAGGAAGCAACGCAAGCGATTCAGCCCGACTCGTTGCTAAACGATATGGCGCAAGCGGCCAAGCAGGCTGCTGATGCCTTGCAGCAAGCCTCGAATCAACTTGCGAAGGCAGAACAAAAAAGTGGGGCTGCGGCCGATGAATCGATTCACCAGTCCGAGCAAGAACTGCGTGCGCAGCGCGATCGAATGCAGCGGGATCAGTCGCAAGTCAAAGCCAACCGGCAGCGGGATGCCGAAAGTGCGACCAAGCAAGCTCGACAGGAAGAGAAGCAAGCAAGTAGCGAAGTCAGCCGTGCCGAAAAACAACAGCGTGAAGCCGAATCAAAGCAAGCCAAAGCGGAGCGCGAACTGAAAAAGAAGCCTGACGAACAATGGGCCAAAGACAACGTCACCAAAGCACAGGAACAGGTGGCAGCAGCACAACAGCAGCGGCAGATCGCGGAGCAATTTGCCGAAACGAAAAAGCAACAGCGTGAACAGGCAGAACAGAACGAACAGCAGCGGAAGCAATGGCAAACCGATCCGCTAAACAAACCCAATCCGGCCGCTCAGTTGGCACAGCGATTGTCGCAGGAGGCAGCTAAGGCGGCCGAACAGATGCGACAACAAGCCGAGCAGGTTGCCAAAGAAGCGAACTTTGGCGATCAACTGCAAGGGGATGCGGAGCAGTTGGCTCGCGCGGAACAGCAGCAGCAAGCGATCGGCAAAGATGTCCAGCAGACAGCGGCGGATTTAACGCGTGCAGCGCGACACGAACAACGCTTGCAGAAACAAACCGCGGCCGCTCTGCTGGCGAAGGAAGCTCAAGCGGTTGAGCAAGCTAGCCAACAAGAGCTATCCCAAGCCGAGCAGGCGGTGGCTGAGGCAGCACAGTCCGTTGCACCGGAGTCCCAGGAAACGGGACAACCACCCTCCGCGAATGATGGCAATCGCGGCCAAGCGGACGTGGCGCAAGCCCAGCAAGCGATGGGCGCGGCGGAAGCCGAATTGCAAGCTCGGGCCGACGCGTTGCAAGGTCAGTTAGATGCCGACGCGCAGGCCAAGGCCGACGCACAGGCTAGCGCAGACGCACAGGAGGCGATGGAAGGCTCATCGCAGCCCCCCGCCGATGCTCAGGCGGGAACGCAACCGCCCAGTGGCGAAGTAGCGCCACCTGGGTCAGAGTCGCAGCCAAGTGGTTCTGCAGCGCCAATAGATGCTGCGCAGGCCAACGCCTCGCCCGCGGCGTCGCCTCCCTCGCCGTCCAGTATGTCCCCCAGTGGCGAATCGGCATCACAGTCGGCTAGCCCGGCGTCGAATGCGATGAGCGATCCGGCTCGAGCACAGCAGTTGGCGCGGGCACTCGATGAGCTCGACCGAGCCATGAATGCGTCTCCTGCCGAAACGGCAGCGGCTCAAGCCCAAGCGGCAGCAATGGCGCAAGCCCAAGCCGAGGCAATGGCCGGCGATGCCGCGCCTCCAGGATCGGCCGATGCCCAAGCGATGACGGCACAAGCACAACCACAAGCGACGACTGCGGCTCAGGCCTCGCAGACGCTTGCGCAAGCCGCTGCGGCGCGAGCGCAGAGCATGGCGATCGCTCGAGCTCAGCAGCGCAGCCAAGCGACTCCTCCTTCACCGTCGAGCGAATCTGCTGAACCTGGTGATGGTACGGGACCGGAACCGCCTGACATGTTCGACCTGGAGCAGGTCAAGCGTGAAGCGGAACGTGACTGGGGACAATTGACGGTAAAGTCTGCCGAAGACCTAACCGAGGGAAGACGCGATCCGGTGTCGGAGCGATATCGACAACAGGTCGAAGCGTACTTCCGCGTGATCGCCGAACAAGCCAACCCAAAGTAAACTGCCGATGTTCGACCACCCACTATCGCGCACCTTTGCGGTGCGACGCCCTTTGCGAACTGCGCCGCGAAGGCTGGCTGCATGGCCGAGTCTCAGTGGGCTCGTCAGGCTGCTCGGTTATATGCTGCTAGGCAGTGTGCTGCTGGGGCTAGGCAATATTCCGATCTTTGCCCAAGACGCCACAGGCAATCCATTCCAGAAGGATCGTGTGGATGCGGCGGTGGATAAAGCGATCAGCTACTTGGTCTCTCAACAGCGTCAAGACGGCGCGATCACGTCGAAGAACCACGAGACGGCGATGAGTTCGCTGGCGATCATGGCAATGGCAGGCGTGGGCCATCAACCAAGTGACGACACCGAAGCGGGACGCGCGATGCGGCAAGCGCTCGAGTATGTCTTGCGAGACGACCGGCAAGACAACCAAGGATATTTTGGGCGTGCTGATCGATCGCGGATGTACGGACACGGAATCGTCACTTTGATGCTGACGGAAATGCTCGGCATGGCAGCGACGGATGAACAAGACGCACGCATTCACGAGAAGCTACAGCAGGCGATCGACGTGATCTTGTCGGCTCAGTCGCAGCCCAAACCACCAGCGCAGCGCGGTGGCTGGCGATACGAACCGAACGACAACGACGCGGACTTGTCGGTCAGCGTGTGGCAAGTCATGGCGTTACGGTCGGCCAAGAACGACGGACTGCAGGTGCCCGTGACGTCGATCGACGAAGCCGTCGAATATTTACGGCGATCCTATACTTCCCCCTTCCTGCCCGATGGCAGCCCCAGCCAACCGGTGGCGGGGTTTAGCTATGAACCCGAGCGACGCAACCCGACCTTTACGATGACGTCCGCCGGACTGCTGGCGATGCAAGTTTGTGGACAATACGAATCGCCGTTGGTTGTCGGCGCAACCGAATGGTTAAAAGAGCATCCACCGCGTTGGAAGGATCGCTATTCGCTGTACGGAATCTACTACTACGCACAAGGGATGCATGGCCGGGGGGGCGAGGTGGCTCAAATGGCGAGAAAGCAGGTCGAGGACTTGCTCCTGGAGCATCAACAGTCCGACGGTTCTTGGCTTGCTGATGGAGGCGAAGAACGCAACCAAGGCGAAGTCTATGCCACCTCCATGGCGGTGCTGAGCCTGTCGGTTAAATACCACTACCTGCCAATTTACCAGCGGTAGAAAGGACTCCCAGCCAGCGGGTAGACTGGGACGTTGTTCCCACTATCGTCAACTCCTGCCGGATCGATTTCTTGAACAGACGCATTGTGATGTTAGCGACCCTGCTGTGCGGGGGCTGGTTGTTGGTCAGTGGCTGCGTCCCGCAACCGGAAAACGAGGTGGTGATCTACAGTGCCCTGGACCGCGAGTTTGCAGCGCCAATCTTGGGCTCGTTTCATCGTGACTCCGGCCGGAAGATCACACCGGTCCCTAAGTTCGATGTGGAGTCCACCAAAACGATTGGGTTGGTGAATCGAATCATCGCCGAAGCCGACGCGCCGACAGCCGACCTGTTCTGGAACAACGAGATCTTGCACACCGTGCGGCTGCAGAAGATGGGTTTGCTGCAACCGCACGATTGGCCAACGGGAACTGATCGGCCCCCATCGATGCAGGCGAGCGATCAAACGTGGTGCGGTTTCGCGGCCCGGGCGCGCGTTCTGATCATCAACACGCAGGTGTTGCCTGATCCTGATAGTTGGCCGCAATCGGTGGCCGAGTTAGCCGACCCGAAGTGGCAGGGTCGCTGCGGTATGGCGCGACCCCTGTTTGGCACGACGGCGACGCATGCCGCGGTGCTCGATGTCACCATGGGAGCGGACGACGCCGAAGCCTTTTTCCGACGTACCGCCGATAATGCTGCGATCTTGTCGGGCAATAAACAAGTCGCCTTGGCTGTCGCTGCGGGGCAGTTGGCTTGGGGGCTGACCGACACCGATGATGCGATCGTCGAACAAGACGCGGGGATGCCGGTCGAAATCGTCTTTCCCGATCAGTTGCCAGGCCAGCCCGGTACTTTACAGATCCCGAATACATTGGCGATCCTCAAAGGGGCTCCTCATCCGGAAGCCGCCAAACGCCTGGCCGACTTTTTAGTCCGTCCAGAAACCGAAGATCGGCTCGCCATGGGAAGCAGCTCGCAAATTCCGATTTCCAAAGCGGCGACGGTGCGACCGCACGTCCTGCCAGAAACTTCCGTCCGCTGGATGGCGGTCGACTTTGAGGCCGCCGCCGACCGTTGGGATGCGTTAGCGCCCCAACTGGAAACGATATTTTCAGGCGTCGATTCGCTTTAGAAGCCGCCTCGCAGCGCTACAGCCAACCGCCGTGGGGCAGGTTGCCGCACTACCGCCATTTCGTTGACGCTCCCGCTGTCGGCCAGATCGGCTGAGGAGCCATTCGCTGTTCCGGTTGCGGTTGTGCGACGACATGCGGTTGCCGTTTTGCGGGAGTCCCCCGCGGGGCGGCGGGCACGGTATCGACCGAGGTGGCTGTGCCCATCGCGGCATCGCGTTTACGGAGGTACCAACTATCGCCCTCTGCGGCCGCTTGCGTGGCCGGACCGTCAACGGGACGAGTTGGTCCGGCCGCGAGATTGCGGTTGCCGTACGTCATCGCCGAAGCGGGAATTGTGGGGCTGGTTGTCAAGCCACCATTCTCCGCTGACGCCAGTCGAACGTTATCCGGCGCGGTGTCTTGGGGGCGAACCTTTGCGTAGCGTTCCGCCGGTCCATTATCATCAGCGACCCACTTCAGCCAATACTGTTGCAATTCCGCCAACGATTCGTAGCCATAGAATTCGCGCACCGCATCGGTCCAGCTCGGTTGCTCCATGTAGGCTTCGAGGAACTGAATGAAGTTGCGCGGACCTTGTTGTTCGATCAGGAACCGACATACCGAATAGCCTTGGGCGTACATCGGGTGAATGTCGGCGGGATACTCACGGAGCAGGAACAGCTTGTTCATGGCGATCCCACGTTGGGTACGCAAGAAATTTCGCAAGTGAGCTTCATGCTTGGATTTTTCCGCATCGTGTTCGACGATCGTGCAAACGCCTTCGTCGGCCCAGCGGGGCAACGGACGTCCAAAGTGGGTCGCCAAAATCGTGTGCGTGATCTCGTGCGGCAAGACGCTATCGAGGATGCGTTCGGGAGTACCGATGACTTCCATACGAAAGTTCCGCACCGGTTGGATGTCGTAATGCGTCACGCCTTGTGCCGCCATCCGTGGCCCGGCGACGACCTTAATCGGGCACGGTGAATCCCACGGCGACAGCTCATAGCCCAGCCAATAGTCGGCTAACTGCAACCGGAACTCTTCGGCAGCTTTGCCAACCGCCTGAGCCAACTGAGGCGTCGGCGCATTGATGATAAAATTGCGAGTTCGCAGCGACGACTGAGCGACAGCTTGGGTGTCGAACTCCAGGCCGACGAGCCGTTCGCTGAACAAGCCACTAAACAGTCCACTAAACAAGACGAACGCGGCAACGGTGAACCGTTGGCGGTTGATGGTAGCGTCCATGCACCAGCTCCGTTGGGAGGCCTTCAGGCAGTAGTTCTAGCCGGGACTGTGCGCCCCAGACAGGTCGACGATTCCTTCGTCGCGGGGCGGAGTGTAGACAAGCAACCGATGCGTCCCTAGACCGTTTCGCTCCGTCGGTGACGATTTCCGAGCGGTCGGATGGCTCAGCACGCAACAAAATTCCTGCTAAGATCATCGTCACGGCAACAGTCGAATTATTTGTGTTTTTCTCAAGGCGTCCGTTTTCTTCTTCATTGACCACGTTGCAAAATCTCGATCATGACCTCCCCCGAACTGCTAGCAATGATTCGATGTCCCTTGACCGGCCAACCGCTACGAGAAGCCGACCAGGATATGGTGCAAAAATGCAACGCTGCGATTTCCGCTGGCGGTATCCAAGACCATGGCGGGCGGGACGTCGACACTCCGGTCGACCAACTGCTGATCACTGCCGATGGGACACGGCTGTACCCGGTGCGAGGCGAGATTCCGACGCTGATCCCCGACTGGTCGCTGTTGGTCGGCGACTTGCCTGCCGCAAATCAACAACAGCCCCAATGAACGGGCTTTCGCAAACAGCGATAAAACGGCTAAGCTTGCGGCTTAACCAAGGCCTTTGATCGGCCAAGGCACCCGTTCAATTGCATGGAGGATAGATCATCGTGTTTGTTGCGGCTTCGCTGGAGTGTTTACCGGATCGTAGTTTTGAAGAGGCGATCGAGCTGTTGAACGATTTGGAGTTCACGGCGATCGAGATCGATTTGCATACCGATGGACATGTTGATCCGGCGGGATTGCTGACGGCTCCCGAGGAAGTGGTGCGGCAGGTTCGCCATTCGCATCGGATGGATATCAGTGGTTACAGTGTGCAACTCGACCTAACCGGCCAGCCGTACTACGAGCTGTTCGATGAAATCTGCAAGTTCGCCAAGGCGACGCGTGTGGTGACGCTGACGGTTCCTTCGGCGGAGATTGGAACGCCCTTCAACGAAGAAGTCGAACATCTACAGCGGTTGGTCGATCTGGCGGAGGCCCAAGGTGCCCGTGTGGCCGTCAAATGTGAATTGGGGCGTCTGAGCGAAGACCCCGATACGCTGATGGTCCTATGCGACAACGTTCATGGACTGGGCATTACGCTGGACCCAAGTGTCCTGATTTGCGGCTCGGCCAAGGGCAAGAACGTCGATCGGATTCTTAAGTACGTGTTCAACATTCACCTGCGTGATTCGCTGCCCAACAAGTTTCACGTCAGTGTGGGACAGGGTGAAATCGACTATGGCAAGTGGATCACGTTGCTGGAACGCGAGCATTACGATCGTGCTTTGACGGTGCATGTTACGCCAATCGAAGGGCTGGATCATCGCGTCGAGCTACGAAAGCTCCGCAGGTTGCTGGAAAGCTCTTTGTAACCAAACCACTCGCCGCCGTTCGACTGGCTCGGAATCGAAATAGCTGGTGCCCGAAGGTGCTAAGCAGGTTTGCAGGAATGATTCCGCGGAACTCTGTTTAGCCGTTTTGGCGATAGCCACGGTTAAATCCAGGAACCGCGGCTATCGCCAAGGCGGCTCATTTAACCGGATGACTCCTGTCTGCCTGCTAGCTGTTCGTTGTTTAGGATCGTGCGACCAAAAAGGGTCGGGTACCTTTTGTGGAACTCGCCCTTCGGGTGCTTCCCACAAAAGGTACCCGACCCTTCTTGATCGCTCATTGCTTAGGAATCGGCGAGAGAGCGGTTGAAGTTTGCGTTGAGCTCGCGGGTGGCCTAGAATCGAACGTCTCATCACACTCTTTTCCAAAGGCGAGGCGGAACGCTCATGGCTGAATGGTTTGTGCGACAACAAGATGTCGAAATTGGGCCACTTACCGGAGAGAATCTGCTCGATTTGATCCGCGAAGGGACGGTCCAGCTCGATACGCTGGTTCGCAAAGACGATTCGGCGTGGTTCGAAGCGGGCACCGTGGGAGGCTTGTTTGCTGCAGCCTCTGAATCGACCACCGAGTACTACTGCCCCGAGTGCCGCGCTCGGGTGCCCAAACCGCCGTGCGTCTGTCCCGCGTGTGAAATCCAGTTGAGCTATGCCCGGGCCAAGTTGGTGGAGCACAAAATTGCCGGCTACACGCCGAAGCCCAAACCGAAGCGAAGCGATTCGATGAATCGTTGGCTGCAGCGGATGCAAACGCCACCTGATGAATAACGCGGACGTTCAAGCTTGGCTGATGCATCAGCAAGACGCCGTTGTCCAGCGCTTAGTGTGCTGGTGCGCGCAGAATTCGGGTTCGTATCATCTGGACGGATTGGCCGCGATGGCCGACTTGCTGGAAGCCGACTTCGCAAGTCTGTCGGTTCCGATGCAGCGGCTTGCTTTGCCCGCTTGGCAGGAAATCGATCACGATGGTGAGCCTGTGACCCGTGCCGCTGCACCCGCCCTCGTTTGGCATGCGCGACCGACTGCGGCCCATCGGGTGTTGTTGCTGATTCACTACGACACCGTCTATCCGCCCGATGCCGTGACGGAAATTCGCTGGGACGGCAACCGCTGCATCGCGCCCGGCGCGGTCGACGCAAAGGGAGGTATCGCGGTGATCCACGCGGCGCTGTCGGCGGTTGAACATTTCGGCTTGGCGGCGTCGGTCGGTTGGACCGTGGTATTGAATCCCGATGAAGAAATCGGTTCGCCCGCATCATGCGGTCTGCTGCAGCAACTGGCAGCCGATTATGACTTTGCGATGGTCTTTGAACCTGCTTTGCCGGACGGCGCGTGGGTGGCCGATCGCAAGGGCTCGGGAAATTTTACCTTTATCGTCCGCGGTCGTTCGGCACACGCCGGTCGCAACCCTGCCGAAGGTCGCAACGCCGTGGTGCAGGCGTCTCGGTTGGTTCGGTCGCTCGACGCATTGAATGTTTCGTTGGGCTCTGCGGCAGAGGAGGACAAGCCGACGATCAACGTGGGCCGGATCGAAGGTGGCGGGCCATTGAATCGTGTGCCCGATCTGGCTGTGGTCCGCCTGAACGTGCGCATTGGGCAAGCTGCCGACGAAGCCACGCTACTGGCCGCTTTTGCGGAACTGGCAGAGCGATTCAGCGGCGATGGTTTCCACTGTATCGTGGATGGTAAATTTCACGCTCCCGTCAAAAAAGCCGATCAGCGGGCACTGCAGTTGCGTTCTTGCATGCAGCGAGCCGCTGAAGCGGTTGGGCGGTCGATCGAGTGGCGTAATACCGGCGGGGCCTGCGACGGCAGCAAGCTGGCCGCTTTTGGGTTGCCTAATATCGACACTCTAGGTCCGCGGGGCAATTATCTGCACAGCCCTCAAGAGTTTTGCGATGTCGATTCGATCCTCCCTGCCGCACTGACAGTTATCCAGGCGCTGTGTGACTTTGAAGCCCATCCCGAGCAGTGGCCGAGACGTTAGCAAGTGCCGATTGGCAAACGCGATGCAGGCGGCCGGTAACGAGAGTGAACCGCTGTCGGCCGCCGCGCGTCTTTGCGGTACCGACGAATCCCATGCTGCCACGATTCACTGATTGGCGTGGGATGATTACCATGACAGACCAAACCACGGCTGATTTTCTTGCTGACGATTTTATAGGATGGTTGCTCCGTGAAAGCCTCTTCCGCTGATGCCCTTCGTTCCGATCCACGTGTTGCCGAAGCTAAACGTTTGCTGCGGGAGGCGTTGGCGGAACATGGCGCGGGCTTGCAACAGGTCCGTGAGCCGCTGGCGGAGCTGCAGGCAGGTTACGAAGCGATGCTCGGGCGACTGGAAGTGGCTCGCGGCGGTAAACCGATTTGGCCCTATCTTTCCAGTGGGCTGGGGAATGGACCGTGGGTCGAGTTGGCCGATGGCAGTGTCAAGTTAGACATGATCGGTGGGATCGGCGTGCATGGTGCGGGGCATAGCCATCCCGATATTCTGGATGCGGCAGTCGATGCGGCACTCGAAGATACCGTCATGCAAGGCAACCTCCAGCAGCATCCACCCAGCCTGAAGATGTGCGAACGCTTGCTAGGGCTGGCAACCCAACAAGGGGCTTCGTTGCAACACTGCTTGCTCAGCACCAGCGGCGCGATGGCGAATGAAAATGCGCTCAAGATCGCACTCCACAAAGCGGCGCCGGCCGAGCGTGTGCTGGCTTTTGATAACGCCTTTGCCGGGCGATCGCTGGCGATGGCGGCCATCACCGACCGCCCCAAGTATCGCCAGGGCTTGCCGTTGACGCTTCAAGTCGACTACCTGCCCTTCTTGGATCCGGCGCGACCCGCGCAAAGTCAACGCTGGGCAGTGGATGAGTTACATCGCTTGCTGAAGCGTCATCCAGGGGGTTACGGTGCGTTTTGGGCCGAACCGATTGCGGGCGAAGGTGGTTACTATTCGGGCAGTCACGAATTTTTTAACGCCTTGTGTACGCCTTTGAAAGAAGCCGGTGTGCCGATCATTTTTGACGAGGTCCAAGCCTTCTCGCGGCTCAGCCGACCATTCGCCTTCCAGCACTACCAATTGGACAAGTTCGTCGACATTGTCACCGTCGGCAAGATCACCCAAGTCTGTGCGACGATCTACAGCGAAACGTTTAAGCCGACCGCGCCAATCCTCAGCCAAACGTTCACCGGTTCGTCTTCTTCGATCGCCGCGGGATTGGCCTTGCTCGATGCGATCGAACAAGCCGGCTGCTTTGGCGACGAGGGTGCCAACCTACGTCGGCATGCTTACTTCGCGAAGCAACTCGAACGCCTCGTTGACAAATATCCGGGCGCAATGAGCGGTCCGTTCGGTGAAGGGATGATGATCGCTTTCACGCCAGGCGACGGCAGCTTCGAAACGGCCAAATGGTTCATGGACACCATGTACGCCGATGGCCTGCTCGGTTTCGTATGCGGCGCCGAACCGACGCGAATCCGCTTTCTGCCAGCTCCCGCCATCACAACGCAGGCTCACATCGACGCGGCGATCGAACTGCTCGATGGCGTTTTGCAGAAGTTCGTTGAGCGACCGGAGGGTGAGTAGGTGAGTAGGTGAGTAGGTGAGTAGGTGAGTAGGTGAGTAGGTGAGTTGGTGAGTTGGTGAGTTGGTGAGTTGGTGAGTTGGTGAGTTGGTGAGTTGATCAAGAGGAAGATGGGTACGCGGCTTTATTCGGCTGCGGCTTCGGCCGGAAGTGCCGGTTTTTCTTCTGCTGCTTTGGGCTGTTCCTGTTCGGCATCTGCTTTCCCGCGACGCCGGCGTCCTTTCATGGGGACTTCGGCCGGAGTCCCGATCACTCGGTCGGTGCTCACCGTCAGCGTATCGGCGACGACTTTCGTTTTATCGGGTTCGTTGTAAAACCCGTCCAGCGTCACGCGGTCGCCTGGTTGGGCTAATTCCAAAGAGTGCGTGCGGACGACGAACTTGACACCCTGATCCATCATCACACGGATCGGCGTTTGTCCGGTGGAAACAACCAACCAACCGCCCGGCGCGACTCCTACCAGCGAGCCCACGATGCGATACTTGCCCGGCACAAACCCGCCGGCTCGATTCGCCGGTGCCTTTGCTTCCGGATAGATTCCCGGCGTCATCGTTTCGGCAACACGCGCGGGCATCTTTGGTTGTCGAAGCGGGTGAAAGATTTCGACTTGCTTGACCGCTTCCAGTGGCACACCACCAGGCCCGAAGCTGGCTTGAAAGCGGACCATCATGCCGGGCCGCAAACCCTGCGGGTCAGCGTCCGCATTGAATCGAACGCGCGTCAGGTCTTGCGGTAATTGGACCAAAATCTCGGTCCCGTCGGCGTCAACGACCTTGATAATCATCCGTGCCATGCCTTGGAAAGTCCCGTCGACATGCAAGATCGATCGATTGTCCGCGATGCCTTGCCCCATCGTCAGCGAAGCGGTCAAAAGGCTTGTCGCCAGACCCAAACAGGTGATCAGCAATCGCATCAAATTCATCCAGGCGTGAGGCGCCTTCCAGAAAGCGAAGGCTCGGGTGGGAAGTCGGGTGCAGAGCGTTTCAGAATACCCGATCGCCGAGCCACAGGAAACCAAAAAACGGAACCTGCGGGCGTTCCGCTCAGCAGGCGTTCCGTTCGGCTTGCCGGTCTCGGATCGCCGGGATGATCTCGCGAGGGACGAACCGCGACAGCCGTTCGTCATCGTCGGACATCTGCGCGATTTGTTTCAGCAACGAACTGCTGACGTGTGCGAAGCGGTCGTCGGCCATCAGAAATACCGTTTCGATCGTCTGATCAAGCTGGCGATTAGCCATCAACATCGTGAACTCACCCGCCACATCGGTCATCGGGCGGATGCCGCGAACCATAACGTTCGCGTTGCAACGACGAACAAAGTCAACCGCCAAATCGTCAAACGTGTCGACTCGGACCGAAGGCAAATCGGCCGTCACACGTTCAATCAAAGCGACACGTTCCTCCGGCGTGAACAACGGGTGTTTGTCTTTGTTGATGCCGACTCCAATCACCAGGTCATCGAATAACGCCGAGGCGCGATGAATGATATGGAGGTGTCCCAATGTGATCGGGTCAAACGAACCGGTGTAAACCGCAATGCGTTGGCTCATGAAACCGAAGTCTCCTGTTGGCGGAGTGATTGCTGCACGACATCGGCAAGTCTCTGCAATTCGGACTCCGTGTTATAGGCATGGATGCTCGCTCGCACGCCTCCCCCGCGGCAACTGACAACGATGCCAGCTTGCATTGCTTGTTTGCGAAAGTCTGCCGGCTCCACACCGGGAATCTGAAAATTGACAATCCCACTTCGCCGTGCACGCTGGGCCGGCACACTGGTGGTTGCTCCGGCAGCCTTCAGCCACTGGTCGGCTTGATCCACCAAGTCAAGAATCCGATCGCCAATCGCATGCGTTCCATGGGTAGCGATCACCTGCCAAAAAACCTGCAAGCTGCGGTGCATCGCCAACAGGCCCATCATGTTGGACGACCCGGCTTCGTAGCGAGCCGCGGAGTCTCGCAAGTCAAACGCCGCGCCACTGAAAAGGTGAGCATTTTTGACGCTATTCCAGCCGACCGTGCGGCAGCGAAGTTGGTGTAAATGTTGACGACGCACGAACGCCAAGCCGGCTCCTTCGGGGCCCAGCATCCATTTGTGGCCGTCGGCGGCCAAAAAATCGACCGGCGTTTTGGACAAATCGAGCGGAAAAATGCCCAAACCTTGGATGGCATCCAAAAAAACTAGTGCATTTTTCGCGTGTGCTCGCTGGACCAGTTCGTCGACATCCAGCCGGTATCCGGAAGCGTAACCGACCCAACTGGCCGCTACCAAACGAGTCCGCTGATCGATGGCGGCATCGATTTTTTCTAGGTCGGGAGGCTGGTGGTCGTCCCCCACAACGCGAACCTCGATCCCGCGATCGCGTTGTTGCAACCAAGGAAACAGGTTCGAGGGGAACTCGCCCGATGGCACGACAACATTGTCACCCGGTTGCCAGTCGAGCCCTTCGGCGACAATGTTGATTCCATAGGAAGTGTTGGGAATCATTGCGATTTCATCGCTATCAGCGTGCAACCAGTCGGCCGCCGACCGTCTCATCTGTTCGACATCGGCTGACCAATCGAGCCAATCGACGTCGCCTTGCTGAGCCGCCTGGGTGGCGAACGCAGCGATCCGCTCCGCGGTTGGGCCAGGTAGGGGGGCCACTGCAGCATGGTCAAAGTAGGCCCAGCGACCGGTGACCGGCATCTGAGACCGCCACCATCCCCAGGGATCGTCCTGCAGTGGAGGGGCCTGATTGGTCGGAGAAGCGTTAAACATAGGATGCCCGTTAAAACCGGGGGAAAGATTCGAAAGTCAGACTACATCGACTTGGCGGTCTTGGGAAAGTGAAGCGTTTCGAATTATACTGCCCGTTTTACCCACCATGTCTGCTCGCACCGTGATCATAAGCCGAGGATTGTTGATGCCCAAGGCGCTTTGTCTAACCAGCCTTGCGGTAGCGCTCGTTATCGTGCTGTTATTTTTGTCGGACCTCATTATGGGCTTGGCGGGAATGGCCGATTCATCGCTACTGCGTGGCGCGAGCCCGCTGATGAGTTTCGCTTTCGTGATTGTTGGCATCGCTGTCGCAGTGATGAGTTGGCTGACTTATCGGGAACAGGGCTGAGCCTCCTCGCGCCGCGAGGGTTTCTCAGATCACCAGGTTGTCTCGCGCCGCTAGGTTGTCTTACGCCGCAGCAGGTGCTGCCCCTGAGAAGTCAGCCTTCCTCCGACCAGTCCGATTTGCCGCCACCTTGCTGCATGTTGGTCAGGCTCGGCACGATAGACAGGCTCGGCACGACTGCTGGGCATACCGACTGGCATTGGGTGCCACTTTGCCGCAGCAGGCTCCCCTAGCCATAATCGGGCCGCGTCGGTCAAACTCGTGGTCGAAGCGGCGTCATCAACACCGCATGCTCTCACTTTGATTTTGCAGGGAAACGACCTCGTGGAGATTCTTGGCGGACCACTTTTCAGCGTCGCGGGTGCGGGGGAGTCTCACGGCCCGGCGATCACAACAATCATTAACGGTTGCCCGCCAGGATTGCGGATTGACCGCCAGCGCGTGCAATACTTTCTCGACCGTCGCCGACCGGGCGGTAACAAGCACGGCACGCCGCGAAACGAAAAGGACAAGGTGGTCTTTCTGTCGGGACTGTACAACGCCGCGGACCAGCAGGCTTTGCTGTCTGGACCGACGATCCGCGTTTGCGTCGACGACGTGGCGTTCGAAACGGAAAGCTACGGCGTGGGGCTGACCACGGGCGAACCGATCGCGGCGATGGTCCTTTCAACATCAAAAAAATCAAACGACTACACGCAGCTTAACGGAGACCAAGGCGAAGTCCGGCCGGGACACACCGACTTGGTCAAGTTCCACAAGTCCCAGCAGTTTGTCGACGTGCGAGGTGGTGGCCGGTCGAGCTATCGGTCGACGATCAGCGACGTGATCGGCGGTGCCATTGCGAGGCAATTCCTGTTCGACCATTTCGGTACGGTGATCTTGTCGTCGATCGTCAACGTCGGAACGCTGGATGCGGCAGAGACCTTGTCGGCGCATGTCGAGGACATGTTGCCCGCGAACTCGAGCGGAAAAGTGAACGCGGAAGCATTGTCCGCAATCGAACAAACTTTAGAGCAGGGTGAGATCCATTCGCTGGACCATGCGTTCGCTCACGCCGCCGCACAGCACATCAAGCGGACGCGGATGGAGGGCGATTCCATCGGTGCCGCGGTGGAGGTGGTCGCAGTCAACGTGCCGCCGCTGGTCGGCGATCCGTTGTACCAAAGCCTCAAAGGTCGCCTGATGGGGGCGTTAGGTGGCTTGAACGCAGTGCAATCGTGCGAAGTCGGTGCCGGGAAAGCGGTCGTGCAGCGGCTCGGCAGCGAGAACAACGATCCGATCCGCGGTGGTGGTTATCAAGCCAACAGCCACGGCGGATTGCTGGGCGGCATCACAACCGGCATGCCGCTGGTTTGTACCGTCGGTTTCAAACCGACCTCCACGATCCACAAGCCTCAGCAATCGATCCGCAAGAACTTTGAGGAGATCGACTTCCAGCTCGAAAAAGGCCGCCACGATCCGTGCGTCGGTGTACGAGCGGGCGTCACGCTGGAGTCCCGCGTCGCGATCGAGCTGATGAATGCGGTGCTGATGCATCAATCCCAACGCGTCGATCCCGCTCAGTTCCGGCTGTTCGATTGACGCTCCGCGATTGTCTGCGGGGTTGCCCGTTGCTAACGAGGTTCGGCGACCGGGATCTCGTTCAGCGTGTAGTACGCCTTCACGTGCAGCAACGGTTCCCCGTTGGCAGCTCGCAGAGGCGAAAGATCAAAGTCATGGACGTGGCCTTGCATCAAGCCTTCGATCACCAACCGAACCTGCAAGCCGTCTTCCGACACCGATGCTGTGGTCACCTTCGGCGTCGTCTGGTCGATTTCGGGACTGCCGTAGCCCTGTTGGTAAACGTGGGTGTAGGTCTCCAGCGAGTAGGAGGCTGGGTCGCTTGCCAATTGACGATCGACCGGCTTGGTGAAGCTGATCAGAAAACCCTCCGGGCGTGCATTGATCTCTTTGATCTCGAACGGCAGTTTGCCGGTCCAATCCAGCCGCTGAATCGCGAACGCTTTGGGACCGCGGACTGGCCAGCCGCGATTGGTGCCTCCGGCGATCAAGTCACCCTGCGGAGTGAACTGGCACGCCAACAGGCCCGTCGCCAACCCTTCACGAAACGGATAACAAGCGCCTTGCCAAACGCCGTTGACCTGCTCCGTGGTCGCTCGCATCATCAAGCTGAGGCTGAAGTCGCCGATGAAAATTTGATTTTCGAACGGCCCAAATTTGCCGCCTGTCCGGTCGACCATGAAACCCGAAATCGACCGCCCCATTTTGATGTAGGGAAACACGACGGCGTACGGCACCAGTTCTTTCACTCGCTGGCGTTCAATCAGCAGCCGCGACCGCGAGTTCGGTTCGACCGGCGGGTCGCCCATGTTCGGTGCCAACTCGTACCAGTTAAAGCTGACCGGGTGTCCCATAAAACCGCCTGGCTGGAGCACTTTCAGGCTGCATGAACCGTTCCACGGCCCCTGGCTCTCAGCATAAAACATCACGCCATGCTCGTTCGGTCCAATTCCGCAGGGGCTGCGAATGCCACTGCAGATCGGAATCGTTTGCCCATCGGGAGTGACTTTCAAGCACCAACCACGGAACGGTACCTTGGAGTGATACGATTCGGAGAGACACAATGCGACCCAAATGTTGCCGTCGGGATCAAGCTTCGACCCAAAGGCGAACTCGTGATAGTTGCGTAGACCCCACGCATCGCTCAGCGTTTCGAAGCGATCGGCACGGCCATCATTATCGGTGTCGGTAATCCGAGTCACCTCGCCTTGCTGTGTGATGTAAAACGCACCGTCGTGGTACGACATCCCCAACACCTCGTCTAATCCGCTGGCATAACGCTGATAGACGGGACGCGGGTTTTCATCAAAGGCACCATCGACCAGCAAGATGTCGCCGCGCCGCGTCCCGATCGCCAGTCGGTTGTCGGGCAGGACTTCAAAGCTGCCCGCTTCGACCGCCAATTCATCGGGGATCGGAATGTCGACGATCTGGTAGTACTCCGCTTCTCGCTCCGCGGTGCCCCAATATTCGCCTAACGTCTGCGCCGGCAGTTGACTCGCCAGGAACAAACCAGCAGCCACGGTCATCCATAACACTGTCAGTGACGGTTTACCATTCATAATGCAGAACAAGCTCCGTGTTGCCGCGCGGCAAATCAAGGGGAATCAGCAATTCTTTGCCGTCGGTGGTTTCAACAATCTTCGCCTGGTGATCCGACACGATCGTGATCCAAAGTGCGTCGCCGACCTGAAAACGGCCCTCGGATGCTCTGGCGATTTGGCGGTCGCTCCCAACGCGAAAACGCAAGTCGCTTTGCGGCGTCTGCGTGCTAAAGACCAGCCGCCGCCGCAAGATTGGTGCTTGCTTCTTTGCGTCTTGAACTTCGTGTAATTCATCCTGTACATCGCAGTCACCAAAGCGATACAGGAACGTCGGCTGCCGATGTTCGTCCAACGTGTAGCCCTTAAATTGATGCTCGGGCGGTCGCCCCTCATCAACTATCCACGGAGTTTGTTGATGATCAAACTCCGGCCCGCGTGGCAATTGCAATACCGGCCGACCAAGCGGCCGCACGGTGCCCGCACCTTGGCCGCGCCACGCCGCACCGGGGTCGGCGAAATCGCCTTTCCACAGCATGCCGATTCGCATCTGTTCGGCGTCATAGGCAAGATTCAGTCCCCCGGGAAAGCCGACTCCGATGCCCCGTTTCCCGATGCCTTGGTAATTTCGACGCAGCATCACCGCTTCGTCGGTCGCCAACAATTCGATCGGTTCCTGGATCAAACCCCGCGGCGTGCGAGCCTGTCGTCCATCGAGCAGGTAGGCCCAAATCGCTTCGATCTGTTGGTCGGTTTTTCCTTCTAAGATGTCTTTGCGGAACGCATTGCCACCCGGCCAAAAAGTGGGCATCACCGTATTCGGGCTCAGCGACTGCGGCGCGCGGAGGTACTCGTAAAACCAGCCCTTGTGCAGTCGCTCGGCCATCTCGGTCAAATCCACCGCCGACATCGTCTGGGCTGGTTTCTGTTGGAAACTATGGCAAGCGATACAGTTCAGCCCCTGATTGCCAACCAATTCGGTGCCGATTTTTGCCGCTTCTTTGACGTCGTCAAAATGCCCAAAGGAAACCTCGGTTTGAGGATCGAGCCGCTGAAAACTCTCGACTAGCGGCGCTACGTTTTCGTTTCCGAATTGAGGCATCCTTGTCTTCATGTACGGCCGAATGCTGCGTCCTTGAACCAGCACCTCGCGCAACCACTTCGGCTTCAGTTTGGCACCCACACCTGTCAGCGTCGGAGGGATTCGACCTTGCGGCCCCAAGTTCGGATCGGTGGTATGAAAATAAGCGTTGCGGGCTTCGGATATCCCGCCCAAGTCGTCTCGCTGGTGACAGTTAAAACAGCGAAATGTCTGCATCGTCAGCGTCACCCGATCGGTTTCGCTCATTTCCTTTTCGGCAGTGGACTGTAGCGCCGTCACGATGGCGGCACGCTGCTCCTCGTCGAGTGCGTACCGAGGCCATCGACCCGACTCATTCGATAGACAACCCTTGCTCACATCGGCGTCACGCAAAGCAACCAAGTCGATCGGCGGGGTTGTTTTCGTGGGTTGTTCTTCGTGGCAGCGAACACAACCAAGCTGCTGGTAATACTGTTTACCAAGCGACACCAATGCGGCGTCGTCGGAGAAGGTTGGAACGCTTTCCGGAACTTCACCGACCGCGCCTGCCAGCAGGTAATTCGCGATGTCGACCGCTTCCCAGTGCGTCAACTTCATGTTGGGCATCCGCCCCGAGGGGCGAACCGCATGCGGGTCCTCTAGAAACGCCGTCAAGCCCACCAGGCTGTACTTACCGGCCATCTCCCCCAGTGGCACGGAATCGCCCGGCAATGTTTCTTGTTGGTTCGCATCGCGAGGAGAATGGCAAGCGACACAACCGACGGTGTGAAACAACTCGTTGCCTCGAGCGGCCGCTTCGCCATCGACCGGACTCCGCTGCAACGGCTGGTTCGCCCGCGAGGCAAGGTAATGCACGATCGCATCGACCGCTTGCTCTTGTTCGCGGTCCGGCAGGTGCCCCATAACGTGCGGCATCGAGGTGTCGGGCTTCACATCGTGTGGCGAAATAAGGAAGCGTCGCAAGTAGTCGCGTTCGATGCGTCCCGTGGCAGCCGTCAAGTCGGGGCCGCGGTGGTTTGGGAAGGGCCACTCGACGTCCAAAGCATGGCACCGCACGCAACCGAATTGATCCAGCAATGCGAGGCCTTGCAGGCGTTGGTCAACCGTCCCCGGAATCGACGTGGTGTTGACCGATGAGCCGGCGTTTCCGGTAGCAGCGATCTCCATCAAGTAACGCACCAGATCCAAGAATTGCTGACGGTCTTTTAGTTGATCCGCCAAATCGGCTGGCATCGCCGACAGCGGGCTGGGCGTCGCCTGTTCGACCTCGTCGGTCATCAGGGTGATTCGCCGCTGGGGGTCGGCTGCTTCACGCAGCACGATCGTGTTCTCGTCTCGCGACAAAATGCGACCGGTGATCACGCGACCGTCAACCGTCAAAATCTTTGTCGACTGAAAAGCCGGTTCGATTTTCTGCGAGGGTTTGAGGATCGATTCCACGAAGTGCACATCGGGCACCGTTTTGGCAACCTGCGTCAAGTCCGGCCCCAGGCGATCGGTGGAAGCAGATGCATGGCAAGCCGCACAGTTCAGGCTCTTCTGTGCAAACAGAATCGCACCGCGCACCGCGCTGCCTTTCTCACGTGCCGCTCTGGCCAATGCAATGGGGTCCTCTCGCTGCAACGATTGCGACAACGATTCGGCTCGGCAAGGAATCTCCATGCCTAGCAAAATCCCGACGAACAACAGCCCGCAGGTTAATGATCTCACGCTAGTTCCTCTTGCGTTTTTTTCTAAGCCGTCAACCAAGTCGGTTCCCAGCCGGCGTAGTAGGCTTTGGTTAGGTATTGCTGTGCGACGGTGGAGTTCACCACCTGGAGTTTTTCGGAATCCCATTGCAAGGTTTCGCCTGGCATCCGAATCGCCACCGTACCCAACAATACCGTTTCGGTCAGTGGGCCGGAATAATCAAAGCCCGAGGTCGTTGCCCCGACGCCGCGGCACGCATCGGCCCACTGCACGTAATGATCGACGCCCTCGACGACCGTCAAATCGGCTGAAGAATCTGCACCGGCGACGAATAGTTTCGGCATCGCCACGTGAGGAATCACCATCGTCCCCTTCTCGCCGATCAGGACCGAACCGGCATTGGGTAACCGATACGTATCGGGCAGATCGCTGAACGTTTCACGAGGCGGTCGGACACCCGCGGCATCGTACCAAGTCAGCTCCAGTGGACCGCCTGTGGTGCGTTCGGTGGCGGGAAAGCGATAACGGACCGTCGCCCGATCGGTCCACGTTTCGGCCTTCAGCGGAGGTGCCTCGGCAACCCACTCGGTCGGCGCGGTCAGCTCCAGCGATTTGAAGACGGGATCGAGAATGTGACAACCGAAGTCGCCCAGTTGTCCCGTCCCGTAGGCTTGCCAACCACGCCATTGAAACGCGTGGTACAACCCTTGCTTGTAAGGCCTCCGCGCCGCGACGCCTTGCCACAAGTCCCAGCGGACCGACCCGGGCACCGGATCGGAACCGGCGGGACGGTCGATGTGACGCGGCCAACTAGGCGAGCCAGCTTGCCAAGAGTGTACCGCTTTGACTTTGCCGATCATGCCGGAATGCACCGCTTGGACCGCCGTCCGATAGGCGGTGTGGGATTGGATTTGGTTTCCCATTTGCGTGACGACGCCGTGATGCTCCGCCGCTAACCGCATCTGCCGAGCTTCGAAGACGGTGTGGGTGAGCGGCTTTTGGCAGAAGACATGCTTGCCCTGTTGCATCGCCGCCAAGCCGATCGGAGCATGCATAAAATCCGGTGTCGAAACAATCACGCCGTCGATGTCGTTCGATTCGTCCAGCAACTTCCGCCAATCGGCAAACTGCCGCGCCGCGGAAAACTTTTCGGCCGCGCGACCGAGATGCTGCGCCGAGCTATCGATGTCACACAACGCGGCCACTTCCACAGACGGACTTGCGGCCACCCCATTCAAGTCGCTCCAGCCCTTGCCGCCAGTGCCTACACAAGCGATCCGCAGACGCTCGTTGGCCCCCCAAACCCGCGAGTAACTGAGTGCCGACATCGAGACCGCGCCGGCGGCGACACCTAGACTTTTCACAAACTGACGACGATTAGTAGGGATCATCAGGGCAACCTCGAGCGGGGTGGGAAGCATCGGCGGGAAGCCAGTACGCAAGGCGTACCAGCCAAGAAGGAGTCCAATTGTAACCTCCCAACCCGCACTCGTTCAGATAGCAAGCGAAACCATCTTAGTAAGCATCGCTCTCGATTTTTCGATCGAAAAGGAATGTGAACAAAGACAAATATGTGAACAGGGACAAGGATGAGCAGCAGCAGGGATTGAAAGCACATGCTCGCCACCATCCAACGTCTGAGGCGAACCATGGCAGGCTGCATCATTACGGTTCGAAAACAGAAACGTTCCCAAACGTGCAAACCAATCGGCTAGAGTGATTTCACGGTCGAGAATCATCCCTCCCACCGTTTTTCCTGAATTGCCATGGGCCGTCAGGTTTTCACGACGGGTCAAAACGATGGGATGACTCAGACCGAGTACCACGATCGATACGCGAACTTACGATAACGGCAGACGCATGACTTCGAGCGATTACAACAACGGAGTCAGCGAATCGCGGAGCTACAACCTATCCGTTGGCTGACGCCAACGGCAAAGATGTGTCGCCCGCTGGGCTAAAGTTCTGAATTGGCAAAAGATTTGTGTCCTCGGTTGGACTCCGGCCAGCGATGCTCGCCACGGCGACTGATTCGCTGTTCCTCACGACACGAGGCAACACGTTCCATCCCAACAACCTCTCGGCGCTGGTTCGTGGCTATGTCGTAGCCGCGGGGATCACCAAGCGAGGCAGTTGTCACATCTTCCGTCACACGGCGGCGACGCTGATGCTGGAAGGGGGCGCGGATCTACGGAGCATTCAGACGCTGCT
>CAYZHQ010000060.1:10974-32629 GCA_964477385.1 uncultured Pirellulaceae bacterium | reverse complement strand
GGCCGGAGCTAGCCGCCAAGTTGCCGCGAAGCACCGAGGGGGAGCGAGTGCTGCGCGGGTTGGGGCTCGACGCTGAGGCGTTCGCGACGGCGCTGGATCATTACGAGCGGCAGTTCTTCACGGTGGTCGGTTGTCCGGCGAGCATCAAGCGTGAAGCAAAGCGGCGTAATCGGCGTTGGCTGCAGTCTCCCGGTCGCCACGCGCTCCGTCGCCGTGACACGCAACCCGCAGCCAGCTAGTCCGCCTCGATAAGCGACTTCTTCTCCGCGGTTGCCTCCTTGTTCGCCAACTATTGGCGAGCTTCTCCACCGCACCGCGCGGACCTCACGACCACTGCGCCGCAACGAACCTTCATCAAGCTGCATCTGGCCTCATCGCCACGCACTCAGAGGCAAAGCTGACTGAAGAAGCGTCGCCAGAGCATTCGCGCAAGAAGGTTCGCGCAATAAGGTTGGTGTCCCCGATTGGGTTATAAGGTTGGTGTCCCCGATTGGGTTCCGATTGGGTTGGTTGATAAGGTTGGTGTCCCCGATTGGTTTGGATTGGGTTCCGATTGGGTTGGTTGATAAGGTTGGTGTCCCCGATTGGGTTCGATTGGGTTGGTTGGTGTCCCCGATTGGGTTGCATTGGGTTGGTGTCCCCGATTGGGTTGCAAGCGGCTGCTTTCCCCTGCCGGAAGGGGACACCCACGTTCTCTTTCACGATTGTTCGCTTGAGATTCAGTAGTACGACTGTCGAGTGTACCTGCGCCTTCGGCTACGGGGTAAACTGGAAAGCCGCGTTTGGCCCGTAGCCGTTTGCAAGTTCGACCCGAAGCCGAAGCCGAAGCCGAAGGCGTTTCCGCGCGCGCCCTTCTCGACCGCTACGCTGCCGCGCGATCAGAGGGCAGCAACTCTTCTCACTACCACATGCCTCAGCAGCAAAGCCGCTTCGAGAAGCGCCGCAAGCGTGTTGGTACGGAAGATCCGCGGCGAGGCTGGCGGAGTTGCGAAAGCTTGCCGACCGATTACTTGCCCGCCTGACCGACCCTCGCGTCTGAACCCGGCTGTTAATCGACACGATCGGATCGCGGCATTCATCGAAGGAAAATCATCGCCCTGTTTGATCGACACCTTTTTTTGCACCGGCGACTTGCATTGCGTGTAGTGCGTTTGTCGATGTTGGTGCGTTATGCCTCTTGCTCAAGGCAATTCTCCGGGTTCCGACTCCCCTGCAACCGGCTCTCATCGCACCGAGTTGCAGAAGCTTCCGCGCGCTGAACGCTGCGGGGCCGATTCACGTTTCGGATGGCGCGAACCGGCGACGCCGTCGCTGCTGGTCGTGCGACGGCGCTGCATGTGCAGCGCTATTGAAACGACCGACGCGCTGCGGTTTGATTTGGCATAATTCACTCTATGAAGTCGCCGAGTTTTTCGATTCCCTGTTGCTAGAGCTAAAACGCTCGACCTTTGGTCGGTCGCGGTACGGGAAGCGGTACGGGAATTTGTCGGAGCGACGATCGAGGCCCAGGCGACCGTGGTGGGGAACGAAATCGCGGCAAAATTTTTATCCGCTACGAACCCCTACCGGCCGCTACGAACCGCGCAGTAGCAAGACTGCCTTCAGGACTCGTAAGCCTGTCTGAGCGCGCCAATGACGCTTGATCGGTCACCACAAATCGAGAACGCAAAGCCTTCGAGGTTTCGAAAACCATCGAGGGCGTGTTCGCGGTAGGCGGCGTGGGCCAGTTCGAGATAGCGTGTACGGAGTGCGGGGGCGAGATCGCACACGCCGCCTCCGATGACCAGCAAATCGTAGTCTCCGATGTAGTTGACCTGCAGCATTCCGATGCCTAGCGCGCGCGCTTGATCGTCGAACAGTTCGCTCGCCAAGGCATCGCCCTGAGCCGCCAATTCGCGCAGTTGCTTGGCCTGATCCTTCATCGTACCGGAGACGCGATGCAACGGATGGTCCGCCCACTGCGGCAACGTCAAACGGTGCGACAGTTGATGGGTCAAGGCGGTCAGCGAAACCGCCGACTCCAGCGTCGAAACGGCATTGCCGACTTTGAATTCCCGTTCTTCGGGATAACGAAAGGCATCGTAGGGCAGAAAGATATGCCCCGCATGTCCTGCGCGGCCTTGTTGGCCTCGAATCACTTGGCCATCGCGCACCTCGCCACCTCCCAACCCTGTGCCAACGGCGACCATAAACAGCGATTCCAGGTTTGCCGTATCGAAATCGGGCCGACTACCATCGAGGGTCGCCTGCCAAATTTCAGGCCAGGCCAGTGCATGCTTCCGCACCGCGAACTCCCCCAACGCTGCCGCCTGGCCGTCACCGATGTAGCTGACCGGGACGCTACAGCCATGCTGGACCAGCGCGGTCTGCAGCATTTTGCGAATCGGACAGCGGTTCCACAAACGCGGGTCGAGGTTCGGCGTCTTCAGCAAGACGCCATCGCGGGTAGCCGGACCGGGCGTGGCCAGCGACACGCCGGCGATCTCGGTCGCGTCGGCCGATCGCGTTGTTAAGTACCGCAAGATTTGTTGGACGATATCCTCGACCGTCGCGATCGGTCCCTCGCTGGACCGCGTCGTAAACTGCGGCGAAATGAATTGGACTTCGTGATTAGGAGAACCGACCGCAATGGTTGAGGTCGTTCCCCCGACATCGACACCGATGTAGTAAGGCACTTGAGTTTCCTTTCAGGCGAGGGGGCAATGCTGACGGATTCGAAGACGGATCGGCTACTGCGTATTATCGGTCGTTGTTGGCAATTGCAGCAGTTCGACGCGGCCAGCGAGCTGCCCATGAAGCGGTCACTGATCAAGCAAGCGGGCGCAGGTCTAGCAAGCGATGTCTTGGACCCACCGAGTCCGCCCTGGACAGCATCTTTGGCAGCCTCGCCCAGCGATAAGACGCGTGGGGGTACCGTGCGTGTTGCGTTCCGGAAGGCAAACTTCCACGTCAAGAGGAAATTCTTTTTGCCCCTTCGGGCGGCACTAGCCCCCGCGGTACAAATGTTAAAATCGTGCTTTTTCTGGGGTCATTCGCTATCATGGGGGAGTGGCGACGCAACGGTCCTGAGGATCAAGTCTGGCTATAACGCTTGTTCCTGAGCATTCGCCTTAAAGAGTTGGACCGGTTTTGCTCGAAACTAACCTTCGGACAGGCAGGTCATAACCGGGTCTCTTCCTTGGAAGGGATCGGTGGCGGTTGCGGCAGCATGTCTAAGACGACAGGGGGGATTCTGGGATCGCGACGCAGCCAGTTTGGTTGTCGTTTGCGAGTGGAGTTATTGGGTGTCACCTACTTCGCTGGTGAGACGCAATGGCTGACGCTCAGCCTCTGCCCGCGTGTTGGCTTCTTTGCCCGCACAGACTCGTTACCCACTGGCTTTCAGGCCGTAGATCTCGCCGCCGATTCGAACTTTCGGGAAGACGGCGAGATAGACAGTCTGCGAGATAATTTTTTTACCGAAACCGCGAGAATCCCGTACCAACAGAGCGTTGCACCATGCAACCGGCAGGCCCAGACCCAGCCGTCTGAATGACTTCCTTTTTGCTTTCCCCCACGAAAGCAGCGGCCGTACAGGACCGGCTGAGGAAGAAGGACAGACAACGGGGCCAGTAGACCGGCGGTTACCGACGCACCGCTGGTTGAGGGAAGATACAACGAGGCGTTATGGAGAACCTAATATGAAGGTCTTCACGACTGGACAGGTCGCCAAGATTTGCAAAGTGGCTCCGAGAACCGTTTCCAAATGGTTCGATTCGGGGCGTTTGAAGGGGTACCGTATCCCAGGATCACAAGATCGCCGTATTCCTCGCGAATACTTGATCAAGTTCCTGAAGGAGCATGGTATGCCGCTTGGCGACTTGGAAGACGAAGCGATGGCCAAGTGCTTGATCGTCGCTCAGGACCAAGTCTTGATTGAAAATCTGAAACGAGAGCTACCACCTGAAAGATCGTTCAAAGTCGCGGTCGCTGCTAGCGGCTTCGAGGCGGGAATTCAGGCGGAGAGCTTTAATCCAGACTGCATCATTGTCGACTTTTCGATTGGGAAAATCGAGTCGGTGCAGATCTGTCAAAATTTACGGAAGAACGTCGACTTTACCGACGTGATTCTGATCGCTCTGTTGCCTGACGATGGTCAGCCCATGAGTTTCGATCGCAGTGCGATCAATGAGACGTTTAAGAAGCCGTTTGATGCTCACCTGTTGGCCGAGCGTTTGCGGACTCTGATCGGTGCGAAAAAAGAATTGGTGTAAAAACCCATTCACCGCCTCGTCGATTAAAGCGTTGCATGACCCGCCATGCAACGCTTTTTTCGTTTCTTCACCAGTCGATCGGCAGCGACAGTTTGCCTGTTCGCCAAGCTCGCATGAATTGCGGCACGCTGGGCAACAGATCTTCGGCCTCGAGCAGCTCGAGTCGCGACATCCAAAACACCTCTTCGACTTCCGACGGATCAGGATGGAGCTGCGGATCCTCGGGCGTGTCGGCCAACCACCAAGCCAATTTGGTGCCCCATGGCGTTCGGCTCCGCCACAACAGTCGCACCGGCGAAACCTCCAAAGCCAGCTCTTCGAGCATCTCCCGCTGCAAAGTCTGCTCCTCGCTCTCGCCCGGCTCGATACCGCCTCCTGGAAAACACAATTTGCCCGGCGCTGTCACTTCCTGAGACCGCCGAATCACCAAGAAGCGTTCTTCGCGCAGGATCACCGCCACCACGCCCCGGCGTCCGTGGGCTGGTTTCGGCGTAGAAATTTTGGGGGGGCGATGAACCGCGGGAGGATCGTCGGGCAAACCAACTTCGGAGGTTTCCGACGGATCATCCGGTTCAGAAGGCAACTGCCGATTCAAAGGAGACTCCGAGCGATTCAGAAAAAGATGAGAGCCGTTTGTAGCGACTTACCCCAGGACGGCACAACCTCGGGCAGCTAGTCGAGTGGCAAAAGGCTGGGCCAGAGACCGTTGCCACGCTTTCATTATGCTTCGTCGACGACAATCCCAATCCCCCGCCAAACGGCTACCAACTGGTGTTCCCCCCAGGGTTTGGTAGCCTAACCTTTCCCGCTTCGCGACCGCCACGAAACGGGGCTGCTCTTCTTTCCGCACCACGCGCTTACCTGCCTTATGTTATCGTTGCTTCCTGGAGACGCCGATTCCGAGTTCGCCTTAGGAGTCATCCGCACCTTGTCGGAGCATGGATTTATTGCGTACCTCGCCGGAGGGTGCGTGCGGGATGCCTTGATGGGGCACGCGCCCAAGGATTACGACGTGGCGACCAACGCGACCCCGGCAGCGGTTCGCGAGCTGTTTGGAAAACACCGTACCCTGGCGATTGGGGCTGCGTTTGGAGTGATCAATGTATTGCCGCCCGCTCGATCGTCGGCGCAGCCTGTCGAGGTGGCCACCTTTCGTAGCGATGGTAACTACAGCGATGGTCGGCGGCCCGATTCAGTCGCGTTCGGTTCGCCTCAAGCCGACGCCGAACGGCGCGATTTCACCATCAATGGGCTCTTCTTCGACCCCGTCACGAAGCATGTGATCGACTTTGTCGACGGACAAGCCGACTTGGCTGCCCGCCGTGTCCGAGCGATCGGTGTGGCCGACGATCGCTTTGCCGAAGACAAACTGCGGATGCTCCGCGCGATTCGATTCGCCGCCTTGTTCGAGTTCTCTCTCGACCACGACACCGCTGCGGCGGTGGCCCGCCACGCAGGCGAAATCACCACCGTCAGCGGCGAGCGAATCGGCGCGGAGATGCAGCGGATGCTAGCCAGTCGCTCGGCGCCGGCGGCACTGCAGATGATCGTGTCGCTGCGTCTGGCCGCCAGCCTGTTGCCACCGGCGATCGCGGCGATTGCCAACGCGCCGCTGACACTCGATTGGCTGGCCGCTCGGGCACGACCTGATTTTGAATCGGGGCTCGCCATCCTCGCAGCGGTCGCCAGTCAAAGCACCGACGCCGAGCCGCAGCCCGACCTCGCTGCCGCCAAGCAGGTGCTCGGCAAACTGTTTCATCAATGGAAACTTGCCGCGCAGCGGCGCGATGCTGCGCTCCAGGCGATCGCGGGTTTCCCGACCATCTTGCGGGCCGACCAGTTGCCGTGGTCGGTCGTCCAGCCGCACCTGGTCCAGCGATTTGCCAGCACCGCTTTGGCGGTCGCCGAAGCCTTCGCGAAACGCACCCACGCCACGTCCAAAGGGCGGCTCGCAGGAATCGAGTTTGCCGCCGAGCGGTTATCGTGGCCGCGCGAGCGGCTCGATCCCCCGCCGTTAATCGACGGGGATGCGTTACGTCAGCAGGGGTACAAGCCAGGGCCTAGCTTTCGCGACATGCTGGCCGCCGCCAGAGCCGCCCAACTGGATGGCCAAATCAGGACCGCCCAACAGGCGATCGAAGTGGCTGAGGCGACGCTGCGTAACGATTGCCGCTAAGCCAACCTGTTGACTAAGCTAGGCATTCGTGCGGTCGCCGCTCGTGGTCGCTCGCCCCTCCTTCCCTCCCTCGCTGAGTCCGCCCCCGATGAATTGGAAACCACTCTGGCTTTCCGCCGCTTGCTTCTGCGCGGCCACCCTTCCCAACGCCTTGCGTCCCTTGCCGTCATGGGGAGAAGAAGTCAATCCGAGCCGTTTCGAGCGAACGACGATCGCCACGCAACTGATCCAGCCGATGGAGCTCGACATCGCTCCCGATGGCACGCTGTTTCTAATCGAATTGGGCGGCACCATCAAACGGATCGATCCGCAGACCAAGGCGGTCGAAGTCGTCGGCAAACTCGATGTCACAACGGCACAGGAAAATGGACTGATCGGTTTAGCGCTGGACCCGAATTTTACGACTAATCAATGGCTGTACCTGCAATATTCGCCACCCGATTTTTCGGGGCAACGCGTCAGTCGCTTTACCTTCACCGCTGGTCAAGTCGACTTGGCCAGCGAACAGCGGATGTTTCAGTACGAAGAACAGCGGCGAGAATGCTGCCATCATGCGGGTTCGCTGGAGTTCGGTCCGGAAGGGCATCTCTACATCGGCACCGGCGACAACACCAATCCGTTTAATGACTCGCAAGGCTACGCCCCCATCGATGAACGTGAGGGACGCGAACCCTGGGATGCGCAGCGGTCGAGCGGTAACACGAAGTCGTACAACGGCAAAGTCCTCCGGATTCACCCTGAACCGGATGGCACCTATTCGATCCCCGAGGGCAATTTATTCCCCGCAGACGGCTCGATGGGGCATCCCGAGATCTACGTGATGGGCTGTCGCAATCCGTGGCGCATCAATGTCGATCAGCGAACCGGATTTCTGTACTGGGGCGATGTCGGTCCCGACGCAGGCTCGGACAATGATCGCGGGCCACGCGGCTACGACGAGATCAATCAAGCTCGCACGGCTGGGAATTTTGGTTGGCCTTATTTCATCGGCGACAACTTTGCTTACTCCATGGTCGATTTTGTGACCGGCGCGATTCACGCCGCACAAGATCCCGCCAAACCTGTCAACGATTCGGTCAACAACACGGGTGCGAAAGATCTGCCGCCGACACAGCCCGCCATGATCTATTATCCCGCCGCTGCATCCCCGGAATTCCCTGCGATGGGCTCGGGCGGACGCACCGCATGCGCTGGACCGGTCTACTACTACGACGCGGAGTCCCCCGCACCGAATAAATTTCCGGCCGCCTACGACGCCACGCTGTTCGCCTTCGAGTGGTCGCGCAACAGCATCATGGCCGTTCACCTCGATGCCGACTCTAACGTGCGGCGACTGGAACGTTTTCTTCCAGAGATGCGTTTTGTCAGGCCCATCGATATGCAGTTCGACGCTGGCGGATCGCTGTACCTGATCGAGTATGGCGAAACCTGGGGTGTCAATCCCGACGCGCGCCTGGTGCGACTGGATTACATTCGCGGCAACCGGACGCCTGTTGCCGTGGCGTCGGCCACCAATAACGTGGGGCGTGAACCGCTGACGGTCGAACTGTCCGCGGGCGATTCAAGCGACAAGGATGGCGACGTGCTCTCCTACCGCTGGACCGCGGTTCCGGCGGGCATGGAGAATGCACCGCGAGAGCTGCTGGCTACAACCGTTAACGCGACCGCACAATTTGATAAGCCGGGTGTCTACACGGTCGAACTGGAAGTTGCCGATGCGGCGGGAGCCAAGAGCATCAGCTCGCTGCCGGTCGTGGTTGGTAACGAGCGTCCTCAAGTCGAGTTCTTGGAGCCTCGCGATGGAGACTTTTTTACTCCCGGTCAGCCCGTGCGGTACCGCTTGATCGTCCAGGACCGAGAAGATGGCACCAGCGATTTTGACCAAGCCGAAGAGGAGGGCTGGCAGCCGATTGAAGGGACCGCGCCGAGCCGCCTGTTTGTCGAAGCGGTTCCCGTCAAAGCCGACGCGGCGGCCTCCGATGTACCGCCTGGATTGGCTCTGATTCGTAAAAGCGACTGTTTGAACTGCCACGCGGTGCAACGCCAATTGGTCGGTCCCGCGTTCCTCGCGATCGCCGAGAAGTACCGCAACCAACCTCACCAACGGGAACAGTCGACCAAACGCGTACTCGAAGGTTCCACCGGTGTGTGGGGCAAGGTCGGCATGTTGCCGCATAAACAGCACTCGCCAGCGGAAGTTCAGCAGATGGTCGAGTACGTTTTCTCGCTTCAAGCCGACGCGTCCAACCCGATGGCACAGGGATTCAACAATGAATTGGTGATCGACCCGAAGCAGAGCGAAACGGCTAGTGCGATCCGACTAGAAGCGACCTACACCGACCTGGGCCGCGGAGACATTTCGAAATTGTCCGGCCAGGGAACCGTCACCCTGCGGAGCCGAATCCTCCAAGCCGAAGCGGCCGATGAGTTCCGCGGGACGCAACCGTTGGGCGGTGGGAACGCGCAAGGCAAGCAGTTTATGGGTGCAATCGAACATGACGGATTTCTCCGGTTCAATGACATGCAACTGGATCAAATCGGTGCCGTTTCCGTACGAGTCACCAGCGCCGGAGCAGGGGGCGAAATCGAACTGCGTCGCGGCAGCGTGGAGGGGGCTTTGATGGGACGCACCACAGTCGCGGTCAATGGCAGTTGGGATGCGTTTCATGACCAGAGGATCGATGTCGAAGCGATGGCCGGTCGCGATGCGGTCTATGTCGTTTTTAAGAACGAGCGACAACGCGGCGGCTTGATGAACCTCGACTCGCTGCACTTCCTGCCCCCGGGAACGGTGCCCTCGGCAGGGGAAGCGAAATAGCTGGTTACTCGTCCGCGACGGGCATCTGCCGAACCGCGCCGGGACGCTGTGGCTGTCCCGTCTCGGCACTCGCCACGGCGGCAAAACAGAGTGCCAAGCTGTTCAAGTTGTCGCGTGCCTCGATGATCGATGGCCGGTTCGCCTCGATGGAGGCTAACAACTCCAGCATGGTGCCGGCAAAGCCATCGGAAAACCACTTGCCAGCCAAACGCGGCGAATAACTGCCCTCGCCGTCGGTGATCGTCACAACCTGCTGTTGCAGGTCAGGCCCTGAACTGTAAGCGGTGGCTTGATCGCCGATGACAATCGTTCGGTCTTGCTGCCCAAAAGGTGTCAGCGCATCGAAGACCATCGTCGCCTGTGCATTATCGAACTTGATCGCGACCTGTGCGGCGAGCGGCGGCATGATCGTTTGCCCCGGCACGCGACTGACCGTTGCATACACCTGCTGCGGTGTCGAATCGGGTAGCAGGCAACGGACCAGATCGAACCAGTGGATCGCGAAATCGTACAAGATCAAATGCTTGATCTGCTCAAATGGAGTCCCCTCGACCCAACTGTGATCCCAATGCACGGCGAGATGCACCGCATGCGTGCTTCCCAAGCATCCCGCGGCAACGGCCGAACGGAGGTAACTGAAGTGCGGCGCAAAACGCCCGTTCTGATTGACCGCTAAGCGAACGTTGTGGTGATCGGCTAGATCGCACAGTTCCACACCCACATCCAAGTCCAGCACAAATGGTTTTTGGCTTAGCACGTGTCGACCGGCCGACAAACAGTCGCGAATCAGGTCAACACGCGGTTCGGGATGGGTCGAGACATCCACGACTTCAATCGAGGTGTCTTCCAGTAGTTGCCGATGGTCACTATAGACAGCAGCCTGTGGAAAAAACGCATCGCGGAGCTGCTCGGCCGCCTCAAGACGCACATCGCAGACCGCCACGACCGACAAACCGTAGTCGCGATAGGCTTCAAGATGATGCTTCGCGATGCCACCACAGCCGACCAGCCCAATGGGCGGGCGATAGTCAGGTTTCGCCGGGCGGTACGGTAAACCAAGGGCCGCTTTCATCTCACCAAGCTGCCCGGCGAACGGCGTTCCGAACCGGTTGACCAAAGCGGTACCGACGTCCCACGATCATTACTGGAGCAGGCACCACAACCGGTCGTGCTACCGTGACTGCCACGCTGGGGCGATAGCCAACGCCGGCATGGCCAACCGGGCCGTAAACAGCCATCGGTCCAAACGGAGCTGGGCCGGAGGCGGGATGATAGGCTGCCACCGGAGCGACTCCGAAACCGACCATGGGAGCTCGATAAACCGATACCGTCGGCGGAGCGTAATCGGCCGATCCGATGCCAACCGCGACACCGCCAAATCCCACACTGACCTGAGCTTCGGCACGCGACGCCGCAGTACAAGCCGCCGCAACGACGCAGGTCATCAAGATTCGATTCCAGCCCATAATAGCCATCCGAAGAAAAAAAATGGATACAAGTCACAACCGCTATCTGCTAGCATCGGGTGGTTCATCCCGCTCGTCAACGGCTCCATCAAAGGAATCGACGTCGCGAAAACGAAAAACGGGTCGCGCCATCGGTCGTCAGCCAGCCCCCTCCCACAACAGGGCGCTTTCCGAGAATACCGCAAGCCTTGGGGGCTGGAACTGGCGGAGGCGTCCCCGCAAACCCCATCTCTTAGCAGCGACCAACTCCCCCTTGCGCCAATTAAATCGGAATCTGCTGACACGAAAAATGAAGAAAAGCTTGGCTTAACCACCACTAGCGGCAGGAAATCGGCACTAAAGAGGTGCCTCCCACTAGTTCAGTCTGGTATAGTTTGTAGTGAGGGATCCGAACCGCCCGCCGGAACCGGAGGTGTCTCAAACCACTCTTTGAAAAAAGCCGTTGGCTAACGAAATTCGATAAGAATCGCTAAAAAGTGTGCGATGTGCATCTAACGCAGTTGCCAGTCCCCCAAAATGGTGGAATAATAAGAGTCGTGGTGTCAATGTAAAAGACCCCAGAGCGGAAAAGAGGATGTTTCGATCATCACGCTACTTTTGTTAGCGGTTATGGCTAGTTCTTAGGTAGGCCGGTATCCCCCGAGTGATCGGGTGTTCTCTTTTCCAAGTCTTTTCAAGAGCGATGTTCCCCTCATTCCAGAGGGCGATCGAGCTCAACATACCGGCCCGATCGTCGTGCCGGACAACTTCGCTGCAAATCCCATGTAGCGTCCATTTTTTTTCTAAGTGAGTGTTAAACATGTCTACGCGTGTTTTGATTGTGGACGACCACGAAGTCGTTCGCGTTGGTTTAAAGCAAACCTTCCAGGAATCAGGAATCGAGGTTTGCGGCGAAGCAGCTTCGGCGGCGGAAGCTTTGAAATTGGTAGAAACCTGCAAACCCGACGTCGTTTTGCTCGACATTCGGATGGAAGGTGGCGATGGCCTGAATACTCTCGGTCGCATTAAGCTTGATCATCAAGACTTACCGATCCTGTTGTTTTCAGCCTATGACAACCCAACCTATGTGGCTCGCGCTGTTGCGTTGGGTGCTGCTGGTTATGTCGTCAAAGACGCTAGTCGCGAACGACTGCTCGAGTGTGTTCAAACGGCCGCCCGTGGCGAGTCGGCTTGGACGCGTGAAGAGCTGCGTCGCGTCACCGGAGCTTTGGCAACGCCACGCTTGCAAGGCGATATCGAAGTGCCTCTGACCCAGCGTGAAAGCGAAGTCCTGCGTCAAATGGCCCTCGGTTTGACGAATAAGGAAATCGCCAAAGCGCTGGGTATCAGTTACGAAACGGTCAAAGAACACGTCCAGCACATCTTGCGAAAGATTGGCGTGACCGACCGAACGCAAGCTGCTGTTTGGGCAGTGCGAAAGAACTTGTTCTAGAGATCCCTCGCGGGACGATAGAACCACAATTGGTTCTTGACGGAGGGTTGGAGTCCGGCAGATGATGTTTCTTTGCTGGTGAGGACAGAGGACTCCAACGCAGGGCAGCGAGTGGCCGGTGGGATGATAGGCGAAAGTGGATTAGACTCCTCTGCCTGTTCCCACCCGCCCCGCAGGTTTCCGCATGCTCGCTACCGATTTGTCTGCCTTCTCTCTTTCGCTGGACCGTGAATCGATCGCCTACCGAACGCCAATGAAGTTCGGCGGTCGGGTTGTCAATGGCGTCGATATTCTGACGGTTCACTGTGAAGCCGAAATCCAGTCGGGTGCCCGAGCCAGCGGGTGTGGCAGCATGACGATGGGCGTCGTTTGGGCCTGGCCGAGTCAACAGCTCGACAGTGAACAAACTTTGGCCGCGGTGCTACGATTGGCGGAAAAAATGCTCGCCGACGCTTCCACATCGCCCCTCTCCGGACATCCTCTGGACATCTGCACGCAACTGTCCAAGCACCACCAGCGACTCGCTGCAGAAGTCGTCGAGGAACTGTCCCTCCCGGAGCCGATTCCCGAACTGGCGATCCTACTGGCGGCTTCTCCGCTGGAGGCGGCCCTGTTTGACGCCCATGGCAAAGCGTTGCAAACGAGCAGCTACCGGTTGCTTGGCAAAGACGTTTTACCGCGCGATCTAAGTGTCTATTTAGGCGCCGAATTCGCGGGCTTGTGGCTCGACGATTTTGTCCGCTCGGCACCGCAACCGACGATGCCGTTGTATCACCTTGTCGGTGCACTTGATCCGTTAACCGACGCCGATGTTGTGACCGCCGTCGACGATGGCTTGCCCGAACATCTTGCCCGCTGGATCGAACGCGACGGCCTGACCCATCTGAAGATCAAGCTCGCCGGCGACGACTTAGCATGGGACGTGCAGCGCGTCGCACAGGTCAGCGGCATCGCCGATCAATCGTCCCGAGGCTCGGCCGACGATTGGGCCTTCTCGCTTGATTTCAATGAGCGCTGCGAAAGTGCCGACTACGTTCTGGAGATGCTCGACCAACTGCAATCGCTGCAGCCTCGGGCTATCGAGCGCGTGCAGTACATCGAGCAGCCCACGCATCGCGACTTGAAGGCCCATCCTGAAAACACAATGCATCGCGTGGCGGCGCGGTTGCCGGTCGTGATCGACGAATCGTTGCTCGATCTTGAAAGCCTCCTGCTGGCGCGGGAGCAAGGCTACAGTGGCGTCGCTTTGAAGGCTTGTAAGGGACACGCCGAAGCGTTGTTAATGGGCGCCGTCGCACAGCACTTGGGAATGTACCTCTGTGTCCAAGACCTCACGTGTGTGGGGATCTCGTTATTGCATTCCGCATCCCTGGCGGCTCACATTCCAACGGTCGCAGCGATCGAAAGCAACGGTCGGCAATACTGCCCCGCCGGCAACGACGCCTATCGCGATCGCTTCCCCGGCATGTTCGACGTCCAGCAAGGCCGCGTGCCGACAAAGTGTCTTGATGGGCCGGGCCTCGGTTATTAAGCAGGCAGGCTGGATTCATCCGGTCAATGGGCCGCCTTGGCAATAGCCACGGTTCCTGGATTCAACCGGGGTTATCGCCCAAACGGCTATGCAGATTTCTGCGGAATGATTCCCGCAAGCCTGCGTAAAGAGGGCAAGAAAATCGGAGAGGACGCCTCCGCAGCCGAATCTCACCAAGCCCCGAACCGTGGAACACACCGATGGCAGGCATTCCCTGGCCGTCGTTGCTTCATTCCGCGGAAGAATCGCCCTGCCCCGCCAAGGTGTCGGTCAGCAGAAAAGGATTCCGGCTGGCAATCTCTCGCGAGTGGTCCGCCGGTTGACTCGCTGCATGCCGTCGCGCCTGCCGCACCAGCGGCTCGATCATCAAGCTGCACCCTACTCCTCCGACGGTCGCTGGCACCAATGCCACCAGCACCACCAGCCCGCCGTCGGCCAATAGCGCGGGAACAGCCCAGCACATCAAACCCGCGATGGCTCCCAGCGGTCCGGCAACCAGACGCAAAGAACGAGGCGTCCAGTATCGCGTGACTCGCGTCGCCAGTTGCAACACCGTGAGGGTGGCAACAACCAGTGGCAATCCCATCGCTCCCGCCCAAAGTGCTCCTGCCAAAAACAAAACTGCCAAAATCAAAAACACTTCGCCATTGGGCGGGAAGCCCCTCAGGACAGAAAACAGACCGACACCGACACCGAACACGGCTCCCGATAAGACAATGCCGCCGTACACATTCAGCCCTACCAGCACCGTCGAGACACTGTTCGCCGGCCGGGGTTCGACCAAACGAACCGACTCGCTGGTAGTCGGGGAGTACGGGTTCGGTTCCGTTGGCTCGAGCATAAAAATTCGACTACGGAGTCGCCGGCAGGCCGGTTCGCTCCAGTTGCAGCACTTTTTCAAGCCGTTTGGCGTGGCGTTCCTGGGGCTGGTACTTCGCGTTTAAGAACGAACGCACGATCTCGATCGCCAGCTCCGAGCCAATCACGCGGCCGCCGATGCACAGCACGTTCATGTCGTCGTGCTCGACGCCCTGATGAGCGGTATAAGTGTCGTGACAGACCGCCGCTCGGATGCCATCGATTTTGTTCGCCGCCACGCTGACTCCCACACCGCTACCGCAGACCAAAATCCCGCGATCCGCGCGATCGTGGATAATTTCGGCGGCGACGAGCGAGGCAAAGTCGGGATAGTCACTGCGGGACTCGTCGAATGCGCCGCAATCGTGCAATGTGACCTCTGGTAGACCGCTAGCATTCGCGTCAGCCAGTAGACGCGAGACAATTTTTTTCAGAGGAAATCCGGCGTGATCGCCGCCCAAAGCGACTCGGAGCGGTTGGTCAATATTCGTCATGGCGGCAGTTTGGTCGTAAAAGCTGAGATTGTGGGGAAAAGCGAGCAGGAAAACGCGAAAGGCCGTTGTCTGAACGCAGCGGCTTTGCTAGTTTTTGCGGATTGTGTCAGCTCTGACTAGCCGCCCTTCGGCGTTTGGCCAGCCTTTCTTCAAAACCATGGTGCTCGGAACGGCGATTCCTGTTGCCCGGTTTAGTGGCTGCTGTCGATACCGCGGGGATGTTGTCGAGCGACGTTACCCGTTTATTTTCTCTAGCCCCGAACGTTTCGAAGGTTCCGCAGTCGCTTTGCTTTTCCACGGCGTTTGAAAAAAGTTCAACGCGCGAGAGAGCCGAGAGGGTCGCAGCCTTGTTAGGTTCAACGAAACTGAGTTTTCCTTATGGTAAATCGTAACCTCATTCGCGCCCTTGAAGATGACGACCTAGCGGACGAACTAGCGCTGCTGGCTCCCGCCGAAGACACCGAAGACATTCTTTTTGATGCCCTCGAACAAGAACAACAAGATTACATTCAGGGCAAAATTGTCGATGGTCGCATTGTCGAGCTGAACGACGAGTGGGCTCTGGTCGACGTCGGTTTCAAGAGTGAGGGCACGATTGGGCTGGATGAATGGGGCCCTGAAGAAGAGCAGCCTAAGGTCGGCGACACCGTCAAGGTTCTCATCGAAGAGATGGAGGACGAACTGGGGGCGGCCGACGATCCCTACGGCATGATCTCGCTGAGCAAACGCAAAGCCGAAAAGATCATCCAGTGGGAAGAGATGATGGAATCGGTCGCCGAGGGCCAAGTGGTCACCGGTACCGTGATTCGCAAAATCAAAGGCGGTCTGCTGGTCGACATCGGCGTCAACGTCTTCTTGCCGGGCAGCCAAGTCGATATCCGACGTCCCGGTGACATCGGTGATTTCATTGGCCGCGTGATTCAAGCCGAAGTGCTGAAGATCGATGACACGCGTCGCAACATTGTCATCAGCCGTCGTTCGTTGATCGAACGCCAGCGCGAAGAAGATCGCGCTTACCTGATGAAGGAACTGGAAAACGGTCAGATCCGCAAAGGGATCGTCAAGAACATCGCCGACTTCGGTGCATTCGTCGACCTGGGCGGCATCGACGGTTTGCTGCACATCACCGACATGGCTTGGGAACGCATTGGCCACCCATCGGAAATGGTTTCGATCGACCAAGAAATCGAAGTCAAGGTGCTGAACATCGATCGCGAAAAGCAGAAGATCGCTCTCGGTCTGAAGCAAAAAGATCGCAACCCGTGGGAAAACATCGAAACCAAGTACCCTGTCAACACCGCTCACAAGGGCGAAGTTGTCAACGTGATGAGCTACGGTGCGTTCGTCAAGCTGGAACCGGGCATCGAAGGCTTGGTGCACATCAGCGAAATGAGCTGGACCAAACGCGTCAATCACCCCAGCGAATTGGTCAACATCGGTGACGAGATCGAAGTCAAGATCTTGGGCGTCGACCCCGAAGGCCAGCAGTTGTCGCTCGGCATGAAGCAGACTCAGAAAAATCCCTGGGACGAAGTCCTCGAAAAGTACCCCGAAGGCAGCGATGTCACGGGCCACGTTCGCAACCTCACCAATTACGGTGCGTTTATCGAACTCGAAGAGGGCATCGATGGTTTGCTACACGTTAGCGACATGTCGTGGACTCGCAAAATCAGCCACCCCAGCGAACTGCTGGAGAAAGGCCAAGAAGTCCACTGCCGTGTGCTGAGCGTCGACCAAGAACGTCGCCGCATCGCCCTCGGACTGAAGCAACTGGACAGCGATCCTTGGACGACCGACATCCCCGAGAAGTATCAGCCAGGTCAACTGGTCAATGGTCACGTCACCAAGATTACCAACTTCGGTGTCTTTGTGGGCTTGGAAGATGGACTGGAAGGGTTGCTGCACATCTCCGAACTGGCCGATCACAAGGTCGACGATCCGGAAGAAGTGGTCAAAGTGGGCGACCCCATCGAAGTCAAAATCTTGCGGGTCGATACCGACGAACGAAAGATTGGCTTGTCGCGTAAACGCGTCGAATGGGCCGAGGACCAAGAGGAAGCAGCTGCCGAAGAAGAACGGCAACGGGCCGGTGCCAACGAAGAGCTCAAGGGTGGGCTCGGTGGTGGCGATGGCCTGCTGATTCCCACTTCATCGCCCAAAGCCGAAAGTGCTCCCGCAGCCGAAGCAGCTCCTGAAGCCGAAGCAGCTCCTGAAGCCGAAGGAGCTCCCGCAGCCGAGGAAGCTCCCGCAGCCGAGGAAGCTCCCGAATCGGGCGAAGAAGAGACTCCGTAAGACGGGTTTAATCAAGTCCGAACAGCATGTTTGGAACAGAAAGCCGGGGCAGCAATGCCCCGGCTTTTTTATTGGTCCCATCCTGTCCGGGCCAGCATCATTAGAAATGGGACCCTTCGGGGATAGTGGCGGTTTTGCGGCTGGAGCCGTGGCTAGCCCCAACGGCTCATTGGTTCGAAAGCTGAGCACATCCCAGCAAGCCCTCTGCAAACGGGCGCGTCGAGCTAGTCTCGCGTCCAAAGTGGCGCTGGCGAGTGAGACTCGGTTTAAAAACCTCAGCCGCCGCTATTCAGCCGCTGTCCGCTCGGCCGCCGCTTCGGCGTTTTCCACCTTAAGGTCGGGCTCTTGTGGCTTTTCTAGCTCCTTCGACTCCTTCGGCTTTCCATCCTCGGCTGCCTCCGCGGGCTTTGTGGACTCCGCGGCGACGTCGTAAATCGAGGCCAACTCTCCGAAGATGGCGTCAAGTTGTTCGTAGTAGGCCTCTTCACTGAGCGTTTGTTTGCGATCTCGCACCGCTTCAAGCTGTTGCTCCAATCGGTCTCGCTGCTGCCGCTCCGTTTCGGTCAGCGAAAATTCAGCACCCGATGCCAGCACCACGTAGCGGGCGACCGCTCCGTCCACTGGCTGTCCATCCTGCGACCGCTTGATCACTCGCGTTCCAAGGAAAAACTCCGGCGGTGTTCCGACTCCGTCGCCATTGTCATCCAGCAAGGCGTGTTCGGTCGCCAAGCGGCCCTCGGACTTATAGAACCGTTCGGTTTGAGCAGACGCCATCAAGTAGGCTTCGAGAATGGATACTGCATCATCGTGATCCAGGTCAGCGGCAAAGTCGCCGATTGCGGCCGCTAGGAACTTCCCGAAACGAGCAAAGTTCTGTTCCGCGCCGCTCCGCGTGGCGGTTACCACGATGCGGTTTTCCGCCGCCAACGTCTGCATGAACGGGCCGCTCGCCGACGCCGTATTGATCAGCACGAGCGGCCGCCGCAGCGATTGCAGCCAGTCCCCCAGCATGCTGGCCGATAAATCAGGACCCACCAAGTTGAACTTCGCGATTTGCTCGGCGTAGGTTCCATGTCCGATCAGGATAATCCACAGTGGCGGCGCGTCCGCCGCCGTGTCCTGTTCGGCTGCGATCAGTTCTCGCAAACGCTCTAAGTCGTTTGACGATTCCCCATGCGGTTTTTCCGTTGCCATACCGACCGCGGCGAACGACGCGCCCGCCTCCTCAGCAGTCGCTCGCCATTGTTCCGCCCATGCTTGGAACGATTCGCCGTAAGTCGCTTCTCCCGCGGCGCCTACCGCGACAATAATACGCGGTGCTGCGATAGGAGCGGGTTCCGGCGAAGGACTCGACCTAGGTTCCTCGCCGACACATCGGCAAACCACGCCGCTCCATAGCGTCGTCGTTGCAAGGCATTTCGAGGCGAATCGAAGCAATCTATTCACGGCCAACCTTTCCAGCGTCGCAGTGCCCATTCACCACACAGACAGGAGACGGCGATTAGCAGCATCCATGGCCGATGCCAAATGGGATAAGTCCATGTTTCCATGACAGGCATTTCTTTAGCGGACAACGTTTCGGTGAAAGCGTCCAATTCCTCAACCGCCACCATTTGGCCGCCAGTCGCTGCAGCGAGTTCTTCCAATAGCGACACGTTATTGGCGAGGTGTCGAAACTCCGCCGCCGACCGATCCGCAACCCAGCCCGCTTCGACCACTCCTTGGATCGAGCCATCGGCACGCTTGACGGTCACGCTTGCGCGAAAACCTCCCGACTGCGGTGACCAATAGGATGTCCGATAAACGCCCGCTTGCCGCTCGTCGGCGGTGGCTTCTAACTCGGTTTCCGAGCCGTCCGGATTCGTGATCGTCAATGCGACGCCTGCGTTATCAAGCGGTTGAAACAGCTCGTCACGGACCGCAACTTCCAGGGTCAGCGGCTGCGTTGCCGAATCGGCATCCCGAACCTTCACTTCGACCGCCTGAGGCACATCGCTGACCAACCAGCGGACCCACTGCCGCCACGCCTGCGCCGGATCGATCGCCGCAGCCTCGGTCGACGAACCTCCGCTGTCCAGCGATTCGCGTCGCATAAACCAACGCCAAACGTCGCCGACCAACACCGCACTCGCTCGCCCACTGCCGAATCGCTGCGTCACGATTGCCGGGTAACGTTGCTCCGGGTCCGACTTTTGGGCCACCGTCGCCAACACTTCGGCACCCGGTTTGACGCTTTCGATCCGCTGAAAAACCTGCAGCGGCGCGATCGTACGCAAGCGTTGCTGTTCTTCTAATTCGGTGGCGCGCAGTCGCAACCATGGCTGCAACATGCCTTCCCGAGTCAGTTCGAAACGCAGCGTTGGGTTGCCATCGCTGGGCGTCGACGCGGAGGCTCGCGGCGACTGAAGATAGACGGGCAGCATGTCGCCAATCGGCGTCGCTTCGTACTGCCCCTTGGCAAACGTTTCTTGCCCCCCCAACGCCATCAGCCCACCGCCACGAGCGGAGACGAACTTTCGCAGTAGAAGTTGCTGGTCGGTACTAAAAAAGGCCGCCTCGACATCATCCAGGATGACGGCATCGTAGGCAAACAGCTCTTCCGGTTCACTTGGAAAACCGGTTTTCAAATCCTCCGCTTCGTCGACACCCAAACGCAGAATCACCGGCTCGTCGTACTCTTCCGCCGCCTCCTCTTCGGAACTGCCCAGCCCAGCGAACAAGGGATTGGTCGCTGGCACGCGCGAGTCCCTGAAACTGAATTTTGGTTGCCGTTTGGCGATCCGAATCAGCCCCGTTAATTCCACTTCCGCATCTTCGGCCAGCGCCCGCCGTAAAAATTTAAACTCCCAGTTCGGACGGCCGGCGACATACAGGATCCGAAAGGGGCCTTGAGGCCGATCGACCAACACAACCTGTCGATTGTTTGCCAATGTCGCTTCGATGTCGGAGGTCCCCGCGGCGAACCGTTCCGTTTCTTCGCTCAGACAAGTCGCCACCGTGAAGAACTGGATGCCTGACGTTGGCGGACGAAAGCGAAACCGGACGTCGGCTTGCTTACCATCGGCTGGCAGGCCGACGGTTTGTGTTTCAATGGTCGTGCCCGACTGATCTTGCACATCGACTACCGCTTCTCTGCCGGCTAGGTCGGTCGCTTCCAAACGAACATCGATCGTTACCGGGGCGGCTTCAAAGTCCGACTGGCTGATGGTTGTTGAAGCGATACGCAAATCACGCATCTCCGGCCGAGCTCGCATCACGGGATAGACCGGCACTCCCAACTGTGACCAGTCGGCTTGTAAATCCTCCGCTTCGGTGACGTTCCCATCGGTGAACAGCAACACACCTGCCACCGGACGCCCCTGAAACCGCTTTGCCAACGTCTGCAGCGAACCGTACAAGGCGGTCGCCGATCCGTCGGATGTGACTTTGGAAAGATCGTCGACGGAACGCAATCGCGAAGCAAAGGCGTAGGGTCGAACGTCGAATTCTTGCGACAGACGCACCAGCCATGGCGATTCGGAACGGAAGGTTTCCGCTTGGGCTTGAACGGCTTGCGATGGGTCGGCAAAGCCAATCCGCATGCTTTGACTGGCGTCGAGCATGATCGGTATCGCGTTGGCTTGCGGTCGCGGTCGTTGCCCTGATCGCATCGGTTCGAGCAAACAAAACGCCAACGCCACCAGGGCGATCATTTTCAGCAGCAGAGCACTAGCCTTCACCCAGCCGGGCAACCGTTGGTGGCGATAGCCTAACAACAGCACCACCAAAGCAATGGCCAACCCAGCCAGGATCGGCCAACCCCACTCCGGCGAATTCAGTTTCAAAACGCCTTCGGTCACCGGCCGCCCCCAATCCGTTCGTAGTACGTCTGTACGGCTTCATCAAAACCGTCCGGCACCGGATCACGGTCGACCGGAACCACCGCATTCTTGTCCGCACTGCGACGGATCAATTCTTCGGACACACGCACCCGCAAACGTTCCAGAGGCTCGGCGATCATGTCGGTCACCAAGGGCCATTGCGGGTCTTTGGAATGACGATTGAGTTCACGTCGCACCTCGCGGGCACGTTCACGAATTCGGGTTGCCTCGGAGCGGAGGTCAGGATCGTCGACTAATTCCTCAACCTCCCTCAGTCGATCGGACCATTCTCGATAACCTTCTCCCGTCAGCGGTGCGACAATTGGATTCCCACCACCGCTGCCAGTTGGCGACGGCGTCGGAGCAGCACTGTCAAGTAAACGGCCTCCCGGTTGCTGTCCCGGTTGCTGTCCTGGTTGTTGTCCTGGTTGTTGTCCTGGTTGTTGTCCTGGTTGTTGTCCTGGTTGTTGTCCTG
>CAYZHQ010000060.1:0-10874 GCA_964477385.1 uncultured Pirellulaceae bacterium | reverse complement strand
CTGGTTGTTGTCCTGGTTGTTGTCCTGGTTGTTGTCCTGGTTGTTGTCCTGGTTGCTGGCCTGGTTGTTGGCCGGGCATATCCTCCGCGTCTTGAGGTTCATCGCCTAGTGCATTGGCATTGGGCGATGGCTGTCCCGTCGCTTCAGCGATCTCTTGATTTAGGGCCTCGGTCAAATCATCCAGCTCACGCATCGCTCGACGCAGCCCTTCCGTTCCGTCCCCGATCACCGCCTCGGCCGCTTGATCGATCTCTTGCTTCAGGCGATCAATTCCCTCGCGTGCTTGAGACTCAAACGCTTCGGCCTGTGGCTGCAGTCCCCGCTGGACCAGTTCCCCGGTCATCTCCAAACGCTGACGCAGCTGATCCTGCATTGCCTGGCGATGGGACTCGTACAGTTTTTCAGCCAACAGCGGTTCGGATGACTCGGCTTCTTGGACCATCTGTTCCATTTGGTTCATTAACTCGCCCAATTGGTCGCTTTGTTCGCGGAGCGCGTCGCTGACATCTTCCGGTTCTTCAGGACGCCGCAAACCACCGCTCGGTGCGGGCGTTTCCTGCTGCTGACGCATTTGCTGAGCGATCTCTTCCTGACGTTCTTGCAAAGCTCGCGCGTCGTCGCGCATTTGCCGCACGGCGTCCTCGAACTGGCCCGTCGTCTCGCGCCGCACATCATCGCGCAGCTCTTCCAGTTGCTGCTCGGCGCGGGTACCGGCTGCCAGCGCCTGCGAGGGGTTTTCTGCCGCCAGGCTCTCCACCGCCTGCTGCACATTTTTGCGTGTCTTCTCCAGCTGCTGCTGTGATTCCTGCATTGCCTGATTATTGGCTGTCGCCGACTGCATCTGTTCCGCCAGTTCATCCACATCTCGCAGCAGTTCCTGTTCTTGTTCGCGCAGCCGTTTCAGTTGCCTGCGAAGCTCTTCCTGTTCCGCTTCGGACTCGGCGGTTTGCAATGCTGCCTGCAGTTCTTGGACTTGCTTGTTGAGGTCTTCTTGTCGCTGAGCCAGATCCTTTAATCGATTCAGGACTTGCCGCATTTCTCGCTGTGCCGCTTCCTCCTCCGTTTCAGCTTGCCGTTCGGTTTCGTATCGATTTTCATCATTCTTCAATTCCAGCTCATCCAACTGCTGCTGCATCTGTTGCCGCGAGGCGCTGGAGCTGCTGCTGCTTTGGCTGCGCTGCTCTTGCGACCGAACGACCTCGAACTCCCTGGCCCGTAATTTCAGTAACGCTTGATAGGCCACCTGTTCCAGCGTCAATGCATCTCCCAGCTTGGAGAGGTCCGGCGTCGCCGCCGCTTCGATAGCCGTCAGCGCCTGATCCATTGCTTTGCCGGCCGCTTCGGCAAACTGTAACGACCGCTCGTCTTGCAGTTCTTGTTGCAGCTCGGCGAGCATTTCCTTTACCGACTGCTGTGATTCCGCGATCAACTCCATGTCGGGCTGATATTTGTCCGACGGCGTTGACGTGGTTTCGCGACGCAGCAGTGTCCAGGTCGCGTTGATGATTTGTTTTTGCAGTTCCGCCAGTTTTTCCGCTTCCGCCGCCTGCTCACTGGGTGCTTGCTGCGGAGGGCTTTCGCCACCAGGCGGCGGTTCCCCTTCGCGAAAGATCTCTTCAAACGGCCGGACTTCCGCGAAGAACATGTCACTACGTGTCCGGCGTGGCTCTCCGTCGGGTCCAAGATCCTCTGCCCAAAAGTGATACGCCAACAGCATATCAGGCTCGACCTGCAGCGCCTCAAAATCGATTTGGTCGCGCAACGCTTTCTCCTGCCCCCGTCCGATCTCCGAGTCCAACACTTTGTCGACCGCCGGTTGTCCTGGCACCACGTAACTCAGTCCCACGCGTCGAACGCCAAAGTCGTCGCGAACCTTGGCACCAACCAGCAGTTCCTCCAGCGGAGAAACACTGACATCGCGCGCGTTGACCAGCTTCAAATCGGGTGGCTGGTTCGGCAGCACCCGCGCGATCAGCCGTGGTGGAAACGCATTCTCACGCCCGCGATCATCGACCAAGTGCAAGGTCCAACGTGCCGATTTCGCCAAGGGGATCGTCACGATCCTTTGGGCCGGATCGTCGTCGGCAACCGTTAACGCGATCGGCTCGCCGTCTTCGGGTTGCAACCACGCCTTCGCAACGGGCTTGTTCAAATGGCATTGCCACGTCAGTTCCGTGCCTTCCACTGCGACGACGCGACGCGTGTCGGGCACCGTCTTCGCTTCCATCGAGGTGTACTCGGGATAGACCAGTCCCGCGTCGCTGCGAACCAGCGCCGGATAATCGAAGACCTTGATTTGGAAGGTCTCGCTTTGCTCGGTCTCGGTTTCGACGTAATACTCCATCGCTTCCCGCAAATCGGTCAACGGCACCGCGAGCAATGGGTCGTCTAAACTTCGCTTCATGGAAACGGAGCCCTCCGACGTTGCGGCTCGCCAAACGACGCGGGCTTCGGTCGGCACCGCCTCAGGAGCGAACCTCGCCGTGACGACCAGGCTGGTTCCGCGTTCCACTTCCACGCTGCCGGGCTGGACTTCCATCGCGGTCGATGCCCTCAGCGGAGTCGTCAAACGTATCGGCGAGACCGCATCGCTGGTCGTTGTTAAACCCAACAGCATCGCGCTGGCAAACAAGCACCCCAACGCCGGCAAGTTCAAAATAGCCACCGTCCACAGACGCCCGATACCAATCGAGTCGGCCCAGGAATGCGACCGAGCGTGCTGTAAGGTTTCGTTTAGCACCGCCTGTTGCAAGTAACCGCCCGAGGGTTGTTGTGCCGCTCCGACAGCGGTCAATAGACGTTGATCCAATCGCGGGTAATGACGCTCGACCCGCAGTGCAATGTCAGGCCAATGCACCCGTCGCCAAAGAACAACAATCGCAGGCACACTGGAGACCACTGCCGCTCCGATTAGCAGCATTCTTCCCGCCGGATAGCTAGGCAGCGTCAGCCATCCCTCGCGCGCCGCGGCGTACACTCCCCAGCCCAGAGCGGCCATTCCCAACCAGACGATTGCCCATGCGGACCACAGGCGGAGCGCTCGCTGACGCGAGACCACGGTGTTCAATTGTCGTTTTAAGCGAGCATCCACGGCGCGATCCTCAATGGGTTTCGGTCGGTGCGATTAAACGTTTGGCTTTGTGGCCGGCCCACCAACTCTCCGCAAGGAGCAGCCCGAGTGCGGAAACGACAAGCCATCGCCACCATTGTTGACTATCTTCCAGCTCGACGTCACGCATTTGACGTTCCTGTTCGGCGAGTTCCTCATCCGTTGGCAGGCGGTCCTCAACCTGTACTCCCAGTGCCTCCAATGCCGTCACATCCAGGGGATCGGTTTGGCTCTCCTGCGGCGACACATTGAACGCCACCACCTGCGGTTCTCCTGCCTGCGGTTCTCCTGCCTGCGGTTCTCCTGCCGGCTGAAATCGGTACAGGCCCGGCAGGCTGAACCAATCCTCCGGCACGTCGGTCGCCGTTTCCACCTTCAACTGCTCACCATCAGGTCGACTCCAGTTCGCAAACCCCAGCCACTGCGAGTCCCAGGCACCGCCCACCGTATAAGCTGGTTGGACGTTCGTCTCGCCAGCCGACGGGTCCATCATCCGTGCAATCAGCGGGACAAACTTCGTCGACAGCGACAACTGGCTCGCTTGTGGTTGCCAGCCTGTCGCCAACACAAAACATTGCCCTTGACCGATGGCTCGACGCAGCAAGGCAGGAGAACCGTCGTCGAATCGCGCCAACACCCGCCAATCGTTCGCACCCTCCATTGCGGCGTCTGGTTCGCGTCGCAGTTGCCGATGCGACCACACGCGGATCTTACTAAAGTCGCTGAAGCGTGGATCGGCAAAGATCGAAAACAACGGATCCCGAAAATCGATGTCGGTCAGCAGCGCGTAATCTTGCACTTCGGCTTCCGCAATTTCCCAAGCCACTCGCTCGACGTTCGGCGCAGCCGTTTCTGTTTCGTCGTCGGTCATCTCCAACGCTGACAACCATGCTTCGGCCTCTCCTAATTCGGCTGCCGGTTCCGACAGGACGCACAACAAGCGACCTCCCGCAGCGACGAAAGGTTGCAGCGATTCCGCCGTTGCGGATGCGAATGGCGGACCAACGACGACCAACGCGGTGTCGCGAGGCTGCAGGTCCCGCAGTTCGATCGCCGTTGCCTCGTGTCGCACGAACTCCACCGATTGCCGCGGCGTATCGAGCCGCGCCTGCTCAAGATAAAACGCCAATGAATCGCGCGGATCCGAATCGGCTGGTCCGACAAACACCAGCTGGCGTTTTACGTTTTGAAGTGGCGATACGAACGCCACGTTATCAAACGCCTGTTGATCACCAGTTAACTGAATCGCCGTTGCATCGCTCGGCTGCATCGGCGCTTTGATCACCCGCGTCTCTCCCGGCGGGACATTCACCGAAACCGCGGGGAGTTTGCTAGGGACGAACTTGCCATCGGCATCCGCAACTCCCCAGCGGAGCTGAAACTGCGAGTCAGTCGCATCGCTTGCATTGGCAATCCGCACGCGCTGAAGCGACGTGGTGCCTTCGGCGGCTTCTTCCTCTCGGGCAGCCGCAGCCAGCACCGTCACCGCGGCGTTGGAGGGCTGTTCGGCGCGGACCGTTTCGACTCGTAGTCGCACTTCCGGCGGCCAGGGATAAGCCTGCAGTTGATCGCGCTGACTGCCCGCCTGTAGATCGCTGATCAAGACAATTTCCTTGCTCGAACGACGCCCTTCGTCACCTACCAGTTCGTTCATCTGGTCTGCCGCCGCAGTCAGCGCCGTCCCGAGGTCGGTCGTATACCAAGTCGGCTCAACCGTTCGCATGGCCGCTTCAATGGCATCCCCCGCCGCAACCGCTTCGGCACTGCGGCGAACGTCCACCAAAGTCCGCGGCTGACGATCAAAGACCACCAGCCCGACGCGATCTTCGGTCCCCAACGCTCGCAACTCAGCGGTCACTCGCTCCGTAGCGGCTGTCCATAAACCGGTTTGACGCATGCTGGCACTGGTATCAACCAGCAGCAGCACATCGCGTCCCGGCGGTTGCCACTGTGTCGCCGCCGTATTGCGCAGAAACGGCCGCGAAAAAGCGGCCGCGATCAACAGGAGCGCCAGGGCGCGCATCAACAACAGCAGCCAATCATCCAGTCGGCTGCGACGCGTCAACCGAGGCGGTGCTGGCTGCAAAAACATCAGCGAACTGAACAGCATCTTATCCTTCGGACGCCGCCGGATCAGATGCAACAGAATGGGCACCCCGATCGCCGCGGCGGCAAGAAAATACAACGGCGCTAACAAGCTCATGACGCGCCTCCCGCGGTGGCCGGTTTGCCACCGCCGCGATGCCGCATCACCGTCCGGCCGCGGCGCGACTGAGCATTGATCAAGTCGAACAGCGCCACGTCGATGGGCTGGTCGGTCGCCAAGCGATAAAAGTCGATCCCCAGGTCGTTGCAGATCGCTCGCAGTTCCTGCTCATGGGCCTCGAACCGTTTACGATATTCTTGTTCCACCGTCAGTGGGTCCAAATACATCTCCTGCTGCGTTTCCATGTCGGTCACCAACGCCGAACCGGACAGCCGAAACTCGATCTCGGCTCGGTCCAAGACCCTGAGGATGATCACTTCGTGCCCGCGACTGCGGAGGTAGCCCAGTCGTGTGCGCATCTGATCCAGCGGAGTCAGCATGTCGCTGATCAACACGATCATGCCACGCTTGCGAATCGTCGCCGCGATGCTGTCGAGGGGCAGCAGCAGATCGGTACCGGCTCCCGTTTCGGCTCTTTCCAAGCAGACCATTAACTGCCGCAAATGTCCCGGTCGATGCCGCGCTGGGAGATAGTCCGCGATCGCTTGATCAAACGTCATCAAGCCGACGCAGTCCCGGCCGAGTGACAAAAAGTAAGCCAGTGTCGCCGCGATCGTTTTGGCATAGTCCGCTTTGCTGTAACCCTGAGCGGCGAACGACATCGAACGGCTTTGATCGACCACAAAATAGCACCGCCGGCTGGTCTCATCTTCAAAACGTTTGATAAAGAAACGGTCTGAGCGAGCGTACAGCTTCCAATCGAGATTCCGTAAATCTTCGCCCACCGAGTACGGTCGGTACTCGCTGAACTCCGCCGAAAATCCATGGAAAGGACTGCGGTGCTGGCCGTTGAAAAAACCTTCGACGACCGTTTTTGCACGCAGCATCAGATGCTTGATGCGCATCAACGATGCCGGATCGATCGCGCCGCTAGGCCTCGATCCCGCGCTGGGTGTTGCGACAAGAGGCTTGTTTTCTGCAGCGGCCACACGCGATCCTTGAAGTGTGAATTTCGGAGACGGGGTTCAGCCCCTGGCAAATCGAAGAAAACGGAAAGACACCGCTAGAGCGTCCGCGGAACCGTTTCCAGCAATCGCTGAATCACATTTTCCACCGATACCCCTTCGGCTTCGGCTTTGTAGCTGACCAAAACCCGGTGACGCAGCGTCGGCGGTGCGAGCGCCGCAATGTCATCAAACGATACATGCACCCGGCCTGCCAACAGGGCCCTCGCCTTGCCACCAAGCACCAACGTCTGCGCCGCCCGCAAGCCCGCGCCCCAACTGACCCACTCGTTGACAAACTCCGGCGTTCCTTCGCGGTTCGGGCGACTGCTTGCCGCCAGACGAACCGCATAATCGGCTACCTCTTCGGCGATCGGAACCCGTCGCACCACCTGATGGAACCTCGCCACATCTTCGCCGGTAAAAAGCGGCATGATCGGCTCTGGTTTTGCAGCCGTGGTTTGCATCACCACCGCCCGTTCCTGCTCGCGTGGCAAGTAATCGATCATCACGTTAAACATGAATCGGTCCAATTGCGCTTCGGGCAGCGGGTAGGTGCCTTCCATCTCAATCGGGTTCTGAGTCGCCAACACAAAGAACGGTTGCTCCAGCGGATAGCGTTTCCCCGCAGCGGTGATCTGGTGCTCCTGCATCGCCTCCAGCAACGCCGCCTGCGTCTTCGGCGGCGTGCGATTGATCTCGTCCGCCAAAATCACATTGGCAAAAATGGGGCCTTTGACGAACTGCATCAGTCGATGGCCATCCTGCTGTTGCTCCAGGATCTCGGTGCCCGTTATGTCGGCAGGCATTAAATCAGGAGTAAACTGAATGCGAGCAAACTGCAGATGGAAGACTTGAGCAACCGAGCGCACCAGCAACGTTTTGGCCAACCCGGGAGCGCCGGTGATCAAGCAGTGTCCGCCGGCCATCAAGCAGACCAGCAGTTGCTCGATCACATCTTCTTGGCCGACAATCACCTTGGAGAGTTCCTTCCGGATCGCTTGACGACCAGCTCGCAGTTGCTCCACGGCAAGCCGCTCGGTTTCTTCGTCCAAGCCGTCAACGTTGGTGGTCTCGGTGCTCAATCGATTTCTCGCCGTCTAAAGGGTCGTTTCGGTTCCAAACAGGAAAGGACGCTGCTCTCATGTTAGCAACCCCATGACAACGCGTGGGTAGCGTTCCGAAACATTCAGCCGCAGAAAAACTTACCCGCTTCATCAAGCCCACCGGGTAGTCTCCGAGAGAGGGGGGCGTCCAGGAAAATCGCCGACGTTCGCCGGCCGGCCCATCCCCACGACGAGTAGCTGGGGAGCGTTGCAGGCGGGAATCGGTGGGATCGTTGGAAAGCGAGCTGCCAACGAGTAAACTGAGCCTCCACTTGGCTGGCGTTCGAACGTCGGCAGTGCACTTCACCGACCTGAAAGGGCGCCCTCCATGAACCGCATTCCTACCTCTCGATCCTCCCGCCATAAACCCTACCTGGCAATTCCCCTGCTGGTTTGCTTGCTGATCGCCAGTCCCATCGTCGCGGCCGACGATAGTCTCGTGCTCGAACCCGCAACGGGTGCGAAAGATGCCAAGCATGTTGTGCTGATCGCTGGCGACGAAGAATACCGCTCGGAAGAAACGATGCCGATGCTGGCCAAGATCCTCAGCCAAAAGCATGGCTTCCGATGCACTGTGCTGTTCTCTTTCGGCCCCAACGGCGCTTCCTATATCGATGCGAACAACCAGCAGGGCCTCCGCGGTATGGAAGCGCTCGATACGGCCGACTTGGTCATCATCGGCACCCGATTCCGGCAACCGTCCGCAGACCAAGCGGCGCACATGACGGCTTACCTGAATGCCGGCAAACCTGTAATCGGAATTCGCACCGCAACCCATGCATTCAACGGCAAGGGATCGTTCGGGGACTCCATTTCCTACGGCCAGTTTGGCTTGAAGGTGTTGGGGGAACAGTGGGTCAATCACCATGGGCAGCATAAGCGCCAAGGCGCCCGCGGAATCGTCGAAGAAGGCAAAGCCGACCACGCGATCCTCAATGGTGTCGACACCGTGTTTGCACCTTCGGACGTTTACGGCGTGGTCCACTTAACCGAAGACGACGAAATTCTGCTGCGCGGCGCAGTGACCGAATCGCTCGATCCTGATTCAGCGATCGTGGACGGCCCCAAGAATGATCCGATGCAACCCTTTGCTTGGCTGCACACTTACACTTGCCCCGATGGCGTGGCGACCGGCAAATCGTTTTGCACCACCGCCGGAGCTTCGGTCGACTTTGTCGATGAAGACTTGCGACGCCTGATCGTCAACGCAGCTTACTTCCTGACGGAGCAAGACGTTCCCGCGAAAGCCGACGTGCAGTATGTCGACCCGTTCTATCCCAGCTTCTACGGTTTTATCCGTGGGCAAGACTACTGGAAAGAACTGAATCGCACCCCCGCCGACTATGGGCTTGGCAAATCACCTGTTGCAGAAGATCCTGCGGGGACTCCCGAGTGGCCACACCGCCCGTTACCACCGGCGAAGAAAGACGCCGCCTAGTTTACCGCAACCCTTCGGAGTGCCTCGTTGGAAACGATTCCCCACGGAAGCCAGGACGCAAGATCACCGGTATGTCGGCGATCAACCTGGCGCCGCTTGGGATCTCGATGCCTATCGCCAACAGATCGATTCGCTTCCAAGGTTCGGTGGCACAACGAACATTTTCCAGTCCTGCGGTTTGACGCAACAGACCGACGACGAAATTGCGGCCCGCTACCAGGCGATCGGCCAGCACGCCGGGCAGTTTTACGGATTTGAACACGGCGACATGTTCGCTCCGGCTGGCAAAATCGACAGTTTGCAAGTTTACGAAGGCTTGCTGGGCATTCCTGCTTGCCGCGGCGGGAAGCACTCGTCGTTGCCGCGTTTGCTGGAGTGGCAACGGTTGGAACGGCGCGATCGCATCCGTTCCGAGTTCCCTTTTTCCATGGCTGGTTGATCATGTCGGATCCGTTCCACTACGAAACCTTTCGCGGTATTCCACCGCTCGCGGGCCTGTGCTCTATGGAACGCGCGATCGCGTCCGAGTGGAGCGTGGAGCGGAGCGCTGAGCGTTTGAAGCGCTTGCACTACGTTCTCAAGCGAGCCCACGAGACGTTGACCGCGAGGATCACGGCCGAACCGATCTTCGAGTTGAAGTCCGCCTACAGCCATCACGCTTATCTGTGTGCCGAACAAGTTACCTTGATTCGACGCCGTGTCAGTGAGATGCGCGAGCCTCCGCTGGGCTTGGACAAGGTGCCGCATCCAGCCTTGGAACGGTTGATGGACGAAGTTATCGCCGCCCCGTCGTCGGCGGAATTGGTAACCGGTCTCTACACGGTTGTGTTGCCGGCGGTGCTGGATGCTTGCCGTCGCTTGGCTGCCGAAGCTCACCCCTTGGCCGACGCTCCTACCGTCCGAGTGGCTCGCCTGATCGAGTTTGAACTGGCCGACGCGGTCGCTTTTGGCAACGAAGCCCAGCGGTGCCTCGACGATGATCTCCCTGTGTCAACCAACGCGTGGGTGGAGCGACTGCGCGCCTGCTTGGCCGCAGCGGGCGATCTGGACGGAACGGAAACCGTCAGCGACACGCTGCCCGATGCTTGGCATAGCTTGACACCGTACGAGTACCAGAAAGAGCCGCGACGCGATGAACGTTTCCAGGATCCTTACAACGCGGGGGTAAACCCCGAAGCCTTCCTATACGCCGAAGCGTTCTCCGCACGCGATAAGACGCTGATGATGTACTACAAGCGGCTCCGCGAAATCGACGTGCCCGAGATGATGGCCAGCATCCTGGTGGAACTGCGTCAGGAAGAGCCATGGGAGTTCCACATGGAGATGTCGCGACAACTGTGGGATGAGGCTCGCCACGCGGTCATGGGTGAGGTTGGCTTTGTCGCCCAAGGAATCGACTGGAGACAGATTCCTATCAACTTTACTTGGGCACGTAACTTGAACCTGCAACTCGACGCGCGGGAACGGCATGGAGTGTTGTTCTTTATCGAGCAGGGCTTGATGCCGAAAACGGGCAAGCGATACGAATGGGAAGTCGCCACCCTCAGCGGTGATCCGTTGTCGAAATTGTTTCAAGATTTCGACTGGGCCGACGAAGTCTTGCACGCCCAGATCGGACGTCGTTGGTACCTGCCACGATACAGCTCGCTGAACGAGGCTTTGAAGTATGGCGATGTTTGTTGGTCAAAGGTACTCAGCCAATGGCGACAGTACTTGGAAGAGGGGCTGACCGAGCATCGCAATTGGTGGCCGGAAGTCTACTCGCAAGCTTGCCAGAACTGGGGGAAAACGCCCGACCCGGTCACCCTCGCCTTCCATGAAACCTACGAAGGAAAACGGGCGGACTTAGAGCAGATCGACTGAGCCTATGATCGGGCCGGATGTGAAAGCCGAAGCAACGTGGGGCAGGTTTGCAAGAATCGATTGCGTCTCATTGGATTAGCCGCGAAAGATCGTGCGATAAATAAGTGTCGGGTACCTTTTGCGAGGAACTCGCCCTTCGGGTGCTTCG
>CAYZHQ010000059.1:6230-32833 GCA_964477385.1 uncultured Pirellulaceae bacterium | reverse complement strand
TGTGAATCGAGTCGTTTGGCGAGCACCGCTTTACTGATCACATCGGGATTTTCCAACACTGCTTTGTGATTCACCGCACTACCGATCGCACTGACGATCCCTTCGCCGACCCGCGCGATGATCGTCTCTTCGGTCGCTCCCCCGATCAGTTGCTGCAGGTTGGCACGCACCGTCACGCGAGCCTTGACCTTTAACTGGATACCGTCCTTAGCGACCGCATCGAGCGAGGCTTTAGCCGATCCGCGTGGCGGACAGTCAATCACCTTGGGATAGACGCTCGTCTGGACCGATTCCAGCACGTCACGGCCGGCAAGGTCAATCGCTGTCGCTTCTTTGAACGTCAAGCTGATCGTTTTGGCTTTTTTGGCGGCGATCAAAGCCCGAATGACTTGCTGCACGTTGCCCCCCGCCAAAGCGTGAGCTTCGAGAGCTCGGGTGGTCAAATCGGGATCGCTCAGGCCTGATTGCACCGCCATGATTTTGGCGCGGACAATGCGTCGGGTGTTGACCTTTCGAAAGGTCATTCCCAAGAGGTCAAAGAAACTGACTTTGGCCCCCGTCAGCGCCGACTGAATCCACAGCCCGAAGTAACTCGCAAAGACCGCGAACAGCACCAGCACGAAAGCGACAATCACCAGTGCCGCGATCACCAGCCACATCAACCTGCCTGATTCCTGCTGCGCAAACAACGCTCCGCTGGGCGCCCACAAAGCAGCCATGGATGTCGAAAATGGGCCGTCTTGCATCTGGAAAATTCCCGTCTGCGTCAGCAGCCCATGCTGAAGAGCGTCGTGCGAGGCAGCGTTCCAGGCATGTTGCGTGGCGATGTGCGAGGCAACGTTCAGTGCGTCCACTTTGATACTCATGGTGTAAAGGAATGCGTGAGACTCAACGCCCTATGTTATACGGTAAATGGGCTGGTCTGTGGGATAGGCAGGGGGAACCTTGTACGCCATCGGTTCTCCTCGACGGTCCGTCCCCGCGGTTTTGCGACCTAGCAAGTTTGCGTCTCGGTAATTATTGCGTCCCGGCGGTGCCCTGGGCTGGGCAGACCAAGCGAACCCAAGGCGTCCGCCAAGCACCCATGGGTTTGCCTCGCTGGCGGTTCGGATTCCCCAATCAACCGCCGCTAGTGGGGTGCCGACGAGCCGTTGCCGATGACTTGCCAACGGCCGTCCAGCAACCGTTCCTGAGGCCGGTAGTTGGCTTTGTAATTCAAATGCCGATTTTCGGCCACATACAGCCCCAGATACAAGTAGTCTCGTTCGGTCTGCCGGCACCACTCCCATTGCTTGACAATGGCATACGTGCCCAACGAGTATCGAGCGTAATCGGGGTCGAAATAGGTGTAAACCGCCGAAGCGGATCGGCGGCCCAAATCGGTCACCGCGACGGCGACCAGCCGCTTCCCATCCCACACCGAGAGCTCCGCCGTTTCGCAAAAAGTGTCGACCAGAAACGACTGATAGCCAAACAGATCGACCTCATCGGTCGCCTTGGAAAGTCCGCGTTGGTTTCGGTGTAGATTGAACAACTTCACGCGAGCTTCGTCAGTCTGCGGTTCCCCCATGCGAACCGTCAGGGCACGGTCTCCCCGTTTCAGCACGCGACGCTGTGACGCTCGCAACTGGAAGTCCGCAACAGAAATGCGCGTCGGCTTGCAAGCCGAGCAGTGTGGGCAATGCGTACGATAGACAAACGCACCGCTCCGACGAAAACCCAACGCGAACAGCTCGTCAACGGTTTCGCCATCGTAAAGTCTCTGAGGCCACAGCAGGGGCATCCTAGCCACTGCATCGGGCAAATATGGACACTCCTGCAACTGATCCTGAACGACCAGCAGCGAATCCTCATTAAACTTTGCCGAGCCTGGGTTCGTATCCTGCATGCCACCTGAACCATGAAGCCGATGGGAAAACGGAAATGTGATGGGTACGGCAATTTTGATTCTACGGCCAACGATGGCTGGGAACAGCCAGAGGACACCCGCCGCACCGGCCGGCTAGCGTTCTTTCGCTCCAACGGTCTCCCATTCGCTAGTGTCGGGTGCCGCACCGCAGCGATTGACCTCACGCACCGACTGGAACAATTGCCAAGGCAACAAAACCAGCCCCACGGCGGTCAACGATGCTAGGCCGGTCAGGCAGACCGGAACCGCGGGTAAGCCAACCAAGGTGATCCCCGACAACGCCAGGGCAAAGACGACCAGCAGCGTCTTGAATTCGGTCGGGCCAAAGCGGGCCAGGGTGAACTCGCCTGTCAATTTTGCTCGCAAATTCGTCAGTACGGCCATCGCCATCAACACAATGACCGCCACCAAACCGAGTTCCAACTGCTTGCAAGCGACGGCCAAGCCCACCAGCCAGTAGGTAAAGGAGAGCGGATCGGTAAAGTGATCCAATAGTTCTCCGCCGTTGCGACACTGCCCCGTGGCTCGGGCATGTTTTCCGTCGACACAGTCCGCCAGATGATTGCCCACAATGCCGGCCGCGGCGAGCAAGCCGCCCCACCAGAACTGCGTCGCAAAGGCCAAGCTGATGGCACCGCAAATTGCCGAGAGATGTCCGATGGCAACGATTCCCTCGGGCGGAAACCAAGTGGGGATGGCAAGCCGAGGATACAAAGACGCCAGCGGAGGCCCCACGAAGGGATCCAGCAAACTGTGAGAAACGCGTTTCGACATCGTCGGGCTCCTGAGGGTAGGTATCTAACCTTCCTGAGCCCGCTAGTAAAACGGCGCAGCGCCAAAAAATTAATTCGCAACTCGCAACTCGCAACTCGCAACTCGCAACTCGCAACTCGCAACTCGCAACTCCCTAAGCCTGGGGCTCGGTCATCGACCACGGATCCAGCACTTCGGTCAACGTCTGCTCGTCCAAGATCCCTTCTTCTCGGCACAACTGCCGGATCGTCTTGCCGGTCCGAAAAGCTTCCTTGGCCAACTTCGCAGCTTGCTCGTATCCGATCAGCGGATTCAAGCTGGTGCACATCGATAGACTTTGCTCCACCGCCGCTTCACACGCTTCTTCGTTGGCGGTCATTTCCGCCACACAAAATTCAACAAACGCGTCGGCTCCCGACGCTAACAGCTCGATCGACTCCAGGGCGGTGTGAGCCATTACCGGCATCATGATGTTCAACTGAAAGTTACCACCGGCGGCGCCCGACATCGTCATGCAGCCATCGTTGCCGATCACGCGTGCGGCCAACTGCATCAGCGATTCGCACATCACCGGATTGACTTTGCCCGGCATGATCGAGCTGCCTGGTTGGCGGCTGGGAAGCTGGACTTCGAAGAATCCGCAACGTGGCCCGCTGCCCAGCCAACGAACGTTGTTTGCCACATTGAACAACGTTTGAGCGATGCACTTCAATTGACCGTGTGCTTCCACCAAAGCATCCCGTTGGGCGTTGGCTTCGAAATGATTGACCGCTTCGATGAACGCCAAACCGGTTTCTTCCGCCAACACGGCGGCGACGCGACGGCCGAATTCGGGATGCGTGTTGATCCCGCTGCCGACGGCGGTCCCACCGACGGGCAATTCCAGCACCGCGTCTCGCGCCCGTTGGGCACGCTGAATCGACAGTTCGATCTGCCGTGCGAAGCCACCGAACTCCTGCCCCAGTCGCAGCGGCGTGGCGTCCATCAAGTGCGTCCGACCGATCTTGATGACCTTATCCCACTGCTCCGATTTTTCGACCAACGACGCGTGTAATTTCTTCAGTTCCGGAATAAATCGCGTTTCGATCTGCCTCGCCACGGCGACGTGAATCGCCGTCGGGAAGGTATCGTTGGTGCTCTGCCCCATGTTCACATGATCGTTGGGATGGATCGCCTTGGTGGTCGTCTGTCGGTCGCCGCCGTGGATCTCAATCGCGCGATTACTGATCACCTCGTTGATGTTCATGTTGCTGCTCGTCCCGCTGCCGGTCTGGAAGACGTCGACCGGAAACTGATCGGCAAGTTGACCATCGGCCACCTCGCGGCAGGCACTCAGCAGCGACGCCACTGCGGCGTCGTCGAGCGGATTTTTGCCCGATCCGGTCAGCTTGCCGAGGTCGCGATTGGCGGTCGCACAAGCGAGCTTGACTAGACCCATGGCCGAAATCATCGCGTTCGGCAAACGCCAACCACTGATCGGAAAGTTCTCCACTGCCCGCTGCGTCTGAGCGCCATAGTAAGCTTCTGCGGGGACCTGGACGTCTCCCATCGAGTCATGTTCGGTTCGGTATTCAGTCATCGTGGTGACTCAGCAGTGGCGTTGGAGGACAGAGTAAACAAGACGGTTTCACTGACGATTTCCTGCACCGAGAGCGGGCATTCATCGGGGCTTCGAAGTTTATCGAGCCCCGTTTAGGCGGTCAATGAAGGCCGCTAGTCCCGACGACAATGGGACGGTCGCCAGGGCTGCCTTGAATGGCAAGCTTGGTCGGGCACGTTGCGTCCCGGGAATGTTGCGTGCCGAACTGCCTAGCGATTCAGAAACCGCCGCAACGCTTCTTTGGCCGCGTCATCGGTCCCCTTGGGCTGCTGCTGGCGAAGTTGCTCTCGCAGCGCTGCCGGCAATTTGTTTTTTTCAGGCGGTTCCTCAGGCCTTGGGATCGCGTCGTCGACAATGGCCTCCGCAGTGGTCGTCGACAGGGGAGGTTGGTCGATCGCGGTGACCGAATCAGGCCCTGCCGCACCGAACGCTCTGGTCGGTTTCTCCATCCCTCCGCCAATCGCCCCAGCACGCGATCGGCTTCCAGTTGACGGACTCGATTTGGCGGAGGTTCTGGATGAAATACTCCTTTTTCCACGCGGTATTTCCGTGACGTCCAGCTTGCCAATGGTCTCCGTAGAGGTCGATGCGGCTTCGCTGTCGATCACCAAATGGTCGAGTTCGGCAATCAGGTCTTCAAAATCGGCAGGGTTCGTCATGGCCGAGGTGGGTGAGCTGACATTTCCGGCGACAGTCAACGACAACTTTCCCACTCGGATCCGATCTTGCGAGTGAAGCTCCACCCAAGCTTCACCAATCTTCGCGTCGTTCACGTAGGTCCCATTACGACTGCGAAGGTCGCGGATCTGCAGCGTTCCCTCATCAATTCGCAACTCGCAATGCTGACGGCTGACCGAAGAGGTTTTCGGACGACAATGACAGTCTTGATGCCGACCGATCCGAAACGGATTCTGGTGCATCGGTATCTGACGACCGGCGAATCGACCGTTGGCAACCACAAAATGAATCGACATCAGGCAACAATCCGTAGCAAAGCCATCCCGACGGGACTAGAAGAGTTACAAAGTGTGGCAAGCGATTGTTAACCTGACGTAAACGGATAGTCAGCAAGCGGTAAAGAATGGCTATTATTCCGACCTTTCTCGCTAATTAAGTAGCAACATGAGGCATTGATGACCCACTCACGGAGGTATTCGTCGGGCCTGCGCGGTTTTCTCCGGCGGCGTTCGGCCATCACCAAGAAACTGCTGCTGCTGGTAACCAGCCTGCTGTTGATCGCAGGACTGGCTGAAGGGGCACTGCGTCTGCTGGGTTTGGGCGTTCCCGCAGGTTTGCTGTACGAGTTCGACGAACTGTGTGGCATGCGTCTGGCGGCGAACTACTCGGGCTGGCAAACGCGCGAAGGCCGCGTCTATGTGACGACAAATGAGCACGGCCAACGTGACCACCCACGACCGATCCCAAAACCTGCCGACACGTTTCGCGTCGCCGTGCTGGGAGATTCCTACGCCGAAGCCCTGCAAGTCGAAATCAATCAGACGTTTTGGTCGGTCGCCGAACGCCAACTGAATGCCGCCCAGGCATTGCCTGAGCAACGCGTCGAGTTCATGAACTTTGGCGTCTCCGGTTACGGCACCGCTCAGGAATACCTCACGCTCCACGAACGGGTTTGGCAATTTGAACCCGACCTGATTCTGTTGGCGTTTCTCCCCTACAACGATGTCCGCAATAACTCGAGAGATCTGGAACCGGAAACCTACCGACCGTTCTATCGACTCGATGGCGACCAGTTAAGGCTCGACACCAGCGCCATGGATGCCGCCGCGGGACCGCAAACCTTTCGCAATTCCAAATCGATTCGGTTGAAACATTTTTTGATCAAGCACGTTCGGCTGTGTGGATTGATCTATGAATTTCGCGAGCGTCGTCGGCAGGCCGCCGCGGCCGCTGCGGCTCAAACAGGAACGAAGGCGACAGAAGTCGGACTGGACGACCAGGTCTACACCTTGCCGACCCCCGAGTGGCAGCAGGCCTGGGAAGTCACCGAGCGGTTGATTGTCCGCATGCAACAAGAGGCCGCTGCGCATGACGCCGCGTTCGCTGTGATGGTGGTCACCGCTGCGGCCCAAGTCGACCCCGACCCCGAGCGGACCGCCAACTACGCCGCACGACTAGGAGTGGACAACCTCTCGGCTCCCGAAACTCGGGTGCAAGCGTTAGCCATCAAACACAGCTTCCCCGTCACTCGATTGACTGAGCGGATGCAGGATTACGCCAGGACCCATCAACGATACCTGCACGGTTTTGAGAACACCCAACTCGGCACTGGCCACTGGAACGTCACGGGGCATCGCGTGGCGGGAGAATCGTTGGCCGAAGACTGGATCGCCAACGGAATCCTCCGTGGCGAACCGCAACCCATCAACCAGCCATGAACTTACGGTCGTTTTGCAAACGAAGGACACCGGCAATCAGCGGAACCGCAGTAGCGCGTACTTTCGTTTGCCTTTGCGGAGGACCATGACCGTTTCGCTGGCCAAGTCGTCTGCCGTCAGTCGTACATCGGCATTGGCGACACGACGATTGTTGACATAGGCTCCGCCCTCTTTGATCGTCCTCCGCGCATCGCTGCTGCTGGTCGTCAAGCCCGCGGTCTGGAATGCTTCGACCACCCATAAGCCCTCGCCGCCGAGACTTTGGCGATCGACTTCGCTGCTCGGTACGTCCTCGAAAATCTCCCCCAATTCCGCGTCGGACAGAGCGTCGATCTCGCCGCCGAACAGCATTTTGCTGGCCCGCAAAGCGGACTCTAAACCAGCCGCTCCATGGACAAACTCGGTCATCCATTTGGCAAGTCGCTGTTGAGCGGCACAGCGTCCGGGATCTTCGGCAACCTGTTGCGCCAACGCGTTGTACTCGTCGCGATCGATCTCCGTCAGATAGGCGATGCAGCGCATCACGTCGGCGTCGTCGACATTCCGCCAGTATTGATAGAACGCATAGGGGCTGGTCCGTTGCGGGTCTAACCAAATCGCCCCTCGCTCGGTCTTGCCCATTTTTTTGCCGTCACTGGTCAGCAACAGCGGAGCGGTGATTCCGAACAATTGCTGTCCGAGCATGCGACGACCGAGATCGATGCCGGCGGTGATGTTGCCCCATTGGTCACTGCCGCCCGCTTGAATTTTGCAGTCGTGTTCTTTTGCCAACTGCACAAAGTCAAACGCCTGCAGCAGCATGTAACTGAATTCGGTGTAGCTCAGACCGGCTTCGCTTTCCAATCGCGAACGGACCGACTCCTTACCCATCATCGCTCCGACCGGAAAGTTCTTTCCCACATCGCGGAGGAAATGCAAATAGCTGTAGTCTTTCATCCAGTCGAAGTTGTTCAGCAACAAGGCACCTCGCGGGCCGTCAAAATCAAGAAACGACCGCATTTGTGCGGCCACTCCATCGACGTTGGCTTGCAGTTGCTCCGCCGATAGCAGATTCCGCTCTTCGCTCTTGCCGCTCGGATCGCCGATCATGCCGGTCGCGCCCCCGACCAAAGCGATCGGCCGATGTCCCGCTGTTTGAAACCGTCGCAGCATCATCAACTGCATCATACTGCCCACATGCAGGCTGGACGCCGTCGGATCGAATCCGATGTAGACCGTTTGCGGCTGGGCCAATAGTTTGGCCAGCGCGGTTTCATCGGTGCATTGATGGATCAAACCACGCCAGCGAAGTTCGTCCAGTAAGTCGGCGGTCGACATCGGTGCGTTGCCTGTAGGTAGAGAAAACGAGGGGATGTGGCGAAGTTTTGGATTTGACAACCCGCCGGGACGCGTCGGGTTGCCATACTGACACACCGTCCGCGAACGTCTGACCAGTCGCGAGCCTGACGAATTTGCCGACGTGCTTGGAGCTGGATTGGTCAGTATGTTGATCATTTTGGCCGTTTCTTGCAATCGTTGACGAAATCGCCCGACCGCAGCTTTGCGTTGCCAAACCGGTATGCTCGTCACAGGACAGGCAAAACAATTAAACTGTGTCTCCGCCCTTCCGCTGGGTTGTTCCCGATGCGTGGCGTGGCAGACAATCCGGTGATGACTCGCGGCCGATTCCCATCCCCCATTTCCACAGCGATTTGACAACCGATCATGCGGATCCCCCACAGTGGCGACGAAGGACGCTTGTCGACCAACATGACGCCGATGATCGACGTGGTGTTTCTGCTGATTATTTTCTTCCTCGTTTCCAGTCACCTCGCCCGCCAGGAATCCCAGCTACCGCTTGACCTGCCAGCGGCGGAAACGCATCGTTTGGAAGTCGAAATGCAAGACGCGTTGACCATCAACGTCACCGACGACGCACGGTGGATGGTTGCCGGCAGCCCCGTCGACGAAGCTCGTCTGGGCCAGTTATTGGCGGCCCATCGCCGCGAGCACGGCGACGACGCGCCGGTGCGGATTCGCACCGAACAGGCGATTCCCTACGGGCGAGTGGAACCGTTATTGCGGCTCAGCGCTGAAGCGGGATTGTGGAACGCCGCGTTTGCGGTTCACGAATCGGAATGACCGGCGACTTCCGCAGTCACGTTCGCAACGATCCGTTCCGCGGCCCGTTTTGCGGTGCGGATCACCGGCGCGATCCCCACGCCATGCAGCCCATTGCCGGCGATGACCAAACTTTCCAACCCCTCCAGCTCGGCTTCGATCTTGGCAACTCGATCCAAATGTCCGACGTGGTACTGCGGCATCGCTCGTTCCCAGCGCACCACTCGCGTAAAAACGGCCTCGCCGTTCCAGCCGATCAGCTCGCCCAGTTCATGCCGCACGGTGCGGAGTAATTCCGCATCGTCCAGCTCGCACATTTCGGGCTGGAGTGCACCGCCCATGAAGACGCGCATCAAGGTATGGTCATCCGGTGTCCGGCCGGGAAACTTGTGGCTGGCGAAACTGCACGCCAAGATCCGGCGGTCTTCGCAGGCCGGAACGACGAAGCCAAACGTGTTAGGGCGGTTGGCGATCGAGTCATTCCGAACTCCGGCAACCAAGATGACGGAGCTGGCCGCCGTCAATTGCGACAACTCGTCCGCCGCCGCGGCGGCAAACGGCCGACAAAGTTTGGCCGCTACCGCCGTGGGAATTGCCAGCACCACACCGTCGACGTGCTCGAAGGTCTCTCCCGTGGCGGTTTCGATGCGCCATTGCTGTCCCGTGCGCTCGATCGAATCGACCGCCGTCGACAACCGCAAACTATCCGCCGGCAAGCGAGACGCCAATTGCTGCAGCCAGTGCGACATGCCTTCGGGGAATCCGCGGAACTGCGAATAGCGAGCTCCGCTGCTGTTCCGTTCGCGGCTATCGGCACCACTAATCCGGCGAGCCAACGTGGCCGCGGTCAAGCTACCGTATTCGCGTTCCATGGCGACGAACTGCCGCATCGTCGCGGCCATGCTGAGTCGTTCCGGATCGGCCGTATAGATGCCCCCGACCAAGGGCTGGACAATGCGGGTCAGCAATTCCTGGCCGAGCCGTCGCCGCGTGAAGGAGGCGACACTTTCGTCGTCATCGCTGCGCCGCGGCTTGACGAACCGCTCTCGCAGCAGTCGCAGTTTCCCCCCCAACGACAGCAGCGGCGTGGCGAGCATCGAAGCGATCCGCGTCGCTCGCATCAGGACGAACCCTTCGGGCACCGGCAGCAACCGGCCGCCTCGTACGATCATCGCCCCGCGACCTTTTTCGGCCGGCACGATCAATTGATCTTCGATGCCCATGTCGCGGCACAGTTGAATCGCCTCGGGTGGCTCGGTGGCAAACATGTCCGCGCCGTGCTCGACCAAAAACGAATCGATCCGTTCGGTTTGAATCACGCCGCCGCACTTGTCGGCCGCTTCCAGCACCGTGACCCGCGCCGTCGGGATGGCTTGCCGCAGATAAAACGCGGCGGTCAAACCCGATAACCCCGCGCCAACGACAACGACGTGTGGTTGCGACTGCTTATCCATGCGATTCGATCGTTTCCATGTTGGCCGCGGCGCGGCTTTGAATCAGGTTTGCCGCGGACGGCTTAGAACAAAGTATAGATAAATGGCGAGGCCGGGGAGGCGGCCAAAAAGACCAACAGCGTCAGCAACAACGTGACGATCAAGATCGGCGCCAGCCACCACTTTTTGTTCTGTTTGAGGAAGTCGACAAATTCACGCACCAAGCCGGGGTCGGATTCATGAGCCAATTGCTCAAACGATTCGGCTTGGGGGTCGGGGGAGTGATCGTCATTCATAATGGTTTAGTACGTTTTAAAGTAACTGTTCGAGCTGGCCGGGGCGTCGCGTTGCTTCCAGTAGCTACCATCGTCCGGGGGGACTCCGTGTCGTTCGAGCGGGTCGTAACGCCGCAGTCGCAGCAGGCCCGCGATGGGAGTCAACACGCCAAAGTAGACGATACCTAACAGTACGGTGGTGACGACCCATTGGATCGGATAGGTCAGTTTCAGAAAGGCTTCGTAGATCGGGCGTCGGTACTCCGGAATCCCGTAAAACAGCCCGCCCAGTGACAGGGCGGCTCCGCTCAGTATGACCGCCCAGGACTGCGATTCCCAGCGAAACAGGGCGAGCATCGCGAATGCGAAAATCATTCCCGATAGCGAACCGCCAAACCAAAACAGTTGGCGATCGGTCAATTTGCGAGTCGAAAGCATGGCTTAATCCAGTTGAAAACGTGCCAGATGTTCATCGATTTCATGAGCCGGCGCGTTTCGTTGGTCGGTTTTCAGCAGCACGGTTTGGTCGATCACCAGAACATCCATGTTGGTCGCCATAAAGCAGCGAAACGCATCTTCAGGAGTACAGACAATCGGTTCGCCCCGCACATTGAAGCTGGTGTTAATCAGCACCGGGCAGCCGGTCTGAGCTTGAAAGGCTCGCAGCAATTGTTCGTAGGCGGGGTGTCGATGCCGGTCTACCGTTTGCACCCGAGCCGAGTAGTCGACATGGGTGATCGCCGGCAAATCACTGCGGACTTCGCGGACACGTTCCAGACCCGCTTGGCCGTCGCTGGTCGGTGGCCGCCGCAGCGACTCGCAGACGTCAAAGACCAGCAGCATGTAAGGACTGGGCGTCCCGGGAGGCATGTCAAAGTAGTCGCTCGCCCGGTCCGCCAAGACCGACGGTGCGAACGGTCGAAACGATTCGCGAAATTTGATTTTCAAATTCATCACCGTCTGCATCTCGGTGCTGCGAGGATCGCCCAGAATGCTGCGGCTTCCCAACGCACGCGGGCCAAACTCCATCCGGCCCTGCATCCAGCCCACCACTTTGCCGTCTGCCAAATAGCCGGCCACGCGATCCGACAGGGTCTCGCTGTCCGGCAGTTGCTCGTAGACGGCGTCCAATCGATCGAGCACCGTCGCCGTTTGCTGAGAGGTAAAGGCGGGGCCAAGCAGCGTGCCGGACTGGCTATCGTAAGGTTGCGGGACGCGCGGTTTGCCAAGCAACTGATGCCACATCAGCATCGCTACTCCCAACGCACCTCCGGCGTCGCCCGCGGCAGGTTGGATCCAGATTTCATCGAACGGCCCCTCTCGTAGCAAACGACCGTTTGCCACGCAGTTCAGCGCCACGCCGCCGGCCAGGCAGAGTTGCCGCAGGCCGGTTTTAGTATGCAGGTGCTGCGCCGATTTCAGCACGACCTCTTCGGTGACGACTTGGATCGAAGCGGCCAAGTCCATGTCGAGTTGATCGATCGGTGTTTCAGGCTGTCGCGGCCCGCGGCCGAACAGCTTATGAAACCGCTCCGAGGTCATCGTCAAACCTTGGCAGTAATTAAAGTACGCCATGTCCAAACGAAACGAACCATCGTCGCGAATGTCGATCAGGTGTTCGCGGATGATGTCGGCAAACACCGGTCGGCCATAGGGGGCCAATCCCATCAGTTTGTATTCGCCCGAGTTGACGCGAAAACCGGTGTAGAAGGTGAACGCGGAATAGAGCAGTCCCAACGAATGGGGAAACCGCAACTCGTCGGTCAACTCGATGCGGTTGCCGCGTCCGACCCCCATGCTGGTCGTCGTCCATTCGCCCACGCCATCCATCGTCAGAATGGCCGCTTCTTCAAACGGAGAAGGAAAGAACGCACTCGCGGCGTGGGACTCGTGATGTTCGCAAAAACAGATGCGGCCTTTGTATTGACCGTCCAACCCCCGCGCGATCTCTTTGCGCAAATGCAGTTTTTGGCCCACCCACTGCGGCATCGCTTTGAGAAACGAGCCGAATCCTTGCGGTGCGTAGCTGAGGTAGGTCTCCAGCAAACGATCGAACTTCAGCAGCGGCTTTTCATAAAACCCGACATAGTCCAAATCGGCGGCAGTTAAGCCAGCTTCCCGCAAGCAGTAGGCGACCGCTTGAGCGGGAAAGTCGGCGTCGTGTTTCTTTCGCGTGAAGCGTTCCTCCTGCGCCGCCGCGACGATGTGGCCATCGACCACCAACGCCGCAGCTGAATCGTGGTAGAAGGCAGAAATTCCAAGAATGGCGGTCATGCGGGAAACAGGTTCAACGAGAGCGGCAAAGATCTAACAGGGCAGTGCTCCATATTACACCACCCCAGCCATCTCGCGACCGGACCAACTCCACGGCTGCCGGCAAACGGCCAGCTTACCGACCCTAAGGTAGCCGGCCGTGGCGAGGCGAAGGACGAAACCGACGATGTCTCCGCTTATGAACTAATCCTCAAGCGAAAAGAACGACTGCTTTCGCTCGACAAACCCGTGCGATTTATCTTTTCACATTCGGCGTTGCGGGAGGGTTGGGATAATCCGAACGTGTTCGTGATCGGGATGTTAAAACCAACGGACTACGAAGGATCCAACGTCACCCGCCGCCAGGAAGTCGGTCGTGGATTGCGTTTGCGTGTCGATTCCACGGGCCAGCGGATCGATGATCCGACGATCGTACACGATGTGAATGTATTAACCGTAGTTGCCAACGAGAGCTTTCAGGATTTCGTTAGTAAGCTGCAGAGCGAAATGCGAGAGTCACTTTCCGCTCGGCCGCGCTTCGCCAGCGAGGAACACTTCACCGTGAAATTGCTGCGAACGGAGAATGAGTCCGACACGGTGGTCGACACCATTGTCGATGACAAGATGGCCAAGCAGATTTACCGTTATCTTCTGAAGAACGACCATACCGATGACGCAGACCGTATCACGCCGACCTATCACCAAGCCAAGTCGGCTGGGACGCTCGCCGAGCTTCCCGAAGAATTAAAGCCGCTAGCCGAACCGATATTCCGGCTCATTGACAGCGTCTTTGACGACTCGAAACTGCCCGACTTCAGTAACGGACGCAGCGATAAGGGCAATCCGATCAATCAGAAGAACTTGGATCGCAAGGAGTTCCAGGATCTGTGGAATCGGATCAATCACAAAGCGGTTTACGCCGTCGAGTTTGAAACCGACGGGTTGTCACCCATTGTGTCGCGGCCCTGAACCAGAGTCTGCACTTCAGTAAATTGCGTTACGAGGTGCATCTGTGCGGGGTTGGCGTTAGGGTTTCCCGGCGGTCGGTGGCTGTGCGTCGAACTCGCGGGCGTAGTACTCTCTGGCGGCGCGGTGAAAAACCAAACCTTGCCATTCGGTGGCGTTGCGGCGGGCGATCATGCCGGGGATCAGAGGTGGGTCCTCGTAAATCGATTCGAGCGCGGCCAGCACCAACGTATCGGGCAGGTCGGCGCGAACGGCGAGGAAGGCGGTAGTGCCGACGGTGGCGATCCCTTGTGCGGGCAGGTCGGCGCCAGGACAGTCGCGGTGCGTGATGGTCATCGGGCGCAGTGTGGGGTGTTGCAGCGAAACGGTGATGGCGTCCTCAATCGGCAGCAGTCGCCAACCGTCGGCAAGCAGACCGTTGACCAATCGACTGCGCAATCCGATGCAGATCACCGCCACGTCGATCTCCGTCGCCGCGGCGAGTTCGGGCCACGCGATCACACTGCGAGGCACCTCGGTTTCGTTCATGTGGAACGAGTCAAACAGGTACTCTGCCACTTTTCGCGAACCACTGCCTTCTGGGCCAACGGCGACGGTGTGACCGTTCAGGTCGGCCATGCCGCGAATGTCCGCACCCTCGCGGACCAGCACATGCACCGCCTCGTAAAACAGCGGTGCCGCCACGCTCAATTCTTTACCGACGATGGCGGAGGCTTGCATCGGAGCCAGATGAACCTCACCAGCGAGCAAACGATCCCGGTTGTCGAGCGACCCGCCGGTTTGCAAGACCGAGGCTGGCACTTGGGTGCGGCGACCGATGCGCTGGGCGATCGCCTGCGATAACTCGCTGTAGACCCCTCCATTCAAGCCGCCGGCGAGACGGATTTTCGTCGGCATCCGCTGGGCTTGCGAGTGCCGGACGGACAACACACTGGCGATCACCAAGGGAATCAGCACCACCAGCAGCAGAACGCTTGCTTGAAAACGTCGATGCCCCACGCTCGCCTCGGTCAGTCGCCGCCGGCCGGTGACAGCAGCCACCAGCGGGACCGCTTCGATCCAGTTCAGGGCGCGAACCATCGGCGGGTGAGGCTTGGCCAGGATCGGCCGCGCGTCGAGAAAACGATCCAGGTCATCAGCGAGTGCCGCCGCGGACTCGTAGCGCTTATGCGGTTGCTTCTCCAGACACTTTGTGCAGATCGTTTCGAGGTCGACGGGCACCTCCGGTGCAATGGAACGCAACCGCGGCGGTTCGTTGTGCAAGACTTTCATCAGCGTCTGCATCACGGTCTCGCCCACGAAAGGCGGATTGCCGGTAATGGCAGCGAACAAGATCGCGCCGAGCGAATAAATGTCGCTGGCCGCACCGGTCCGATCGCTGTGCCCGCCGGCTTGCTCGGGCGACATGTAACTGGGCGTGCCGACCGCCACGCCGCTGCCGGTCAAGCTGCTGTCGGTGTCGATCTGTTTGGCCAAACCGAAGTCGCTGATGTGGATATTATCTCCCTCATCGATCAGCACATTGGCGGGCTTCAAGTCACGATGCAGGACTCCGTGCCGATGGGCATAGTCGATCGCGCGGGCCATGTCTCGGACGTATCGGGCGGCCTCTGCGGGAGCCAGCGGGGCAGCTTCGATTTTCCGCGCTAAGTCGGTTCCCGAGACGTACTCCATGGAGAAAAAATGGTGGCCTTCGCGATGACCAAAGTGATAGATGCTGACGATGTTGGGATGATGTAACTTAGCCGCCGCGCGGGCTTCGGCAAAAAAACGCTTGACCTCGTCGACGCTGGCCAGCATGCCGGAGCGGATCATCTTGACCGCCACCTCTCGCTGCAATGGCTGCTGGATCGCGCGATACACCACGCCCATTCCGCCGCGGCCCAAGATCCGTTCCAGCAAATAGTCGCCCAGCAGGTAAGGCAACGTTGGACCGGGATCGCCCGCGGGGCGCTGTGCCAGCGGGAGCGTCGGATTGGCGTCCTGCTCGCCAGGCACGATGTCGCCAACGCCAATCGTTTCGGCGTTGTGCGGAATCGCTGGGATGATCTGCGTCTCGGCCATTTCGTCGCTACGGGTCGCTTGGCCCAGCAAATCGGCCGCTTCCATCAGTCCGGCCAATTCATCAGCCAAATCGGGGAACTGGGCCAAGAAAGCCTGCCGGTCTTGCTGCTTTCCGGTATCGCAAGCCCGCAGGTACGCAGCAAATGCCACGTCGAGCGGCTCGGCGTCGGCGTCGGGCGGGACGTCTTGTGGGTCCAGGTCGGATTGCATGCAGCGATCAGCCAGCGAAAAAGGAATGGTTCTCAAAATGTGCCGGCGCGGATTGCCAAGCCGCACGGCTGGCTCACTGTCTCGGCTTGCCGCTGCGGAACGTGACTGGCTGTCCAGCTACAAGCAGGCTCGATTCGCGGTTCAACAAGGGGACCCGGCTTATTTTCGAGTCGATGCAATGGCCAACGGGCGTCTATTGTACTGCAAGTCCAGCTCTCTCAAGGGCTGACAACGGGACTCCACAGGGCGCTTTTCTTGGAAGGGTAAATCGTTTCTGGGCGGAGCATCGGCAAGCTCCAGTTGTCCTGTTTCGGTAAACCGGCCAACGCGATCGAGCAAACCATGTCCACTCAATGCGGACCCGGAAGGGACTGCAGGCTCGATCTTACGCTCAGTCGATTGTTAAACGTGAAATCAGCATGCGTAGCTGAATCACCGTCGCTTCGGCAGCACGGCTGACGACGGGGAAATCGGAATCAGCAAAGGCGGCCCCCGCAGGCTTGGAGGCAACCGGATGGCTTGCCTGCAGTCGCTGGAAATAGGTCGCCGACTGGAACTCATCCTCAGGGCGTTTCCCGATAAAGAAATCCGAAGTTGGGTGTCGCTTGTGCCACGCCCCGACCGTCGTCCGTTCGAAGGGATGGTCGGAGAGGGGCAGCGCCGTGGATGCCAAGTCAAAACGCTGCTGACCGAATTTCAAGACAAGTTGGCCACGATCATCGATGCCCCCTTTGCGAAGCGGGAGCGGCCAAGCGTGCCGCTCGCTAACCAAAAGCCGCACGCGATCACTGTTTGAACAACAAACAACCGACAGCGGTTTGGAGTGGAACAAAAAGTTTACAATCGGAAAACGACTGCAGTCCATCGCGTGAAGTACAAAACCGTGGTGCTGCCCCTCGAAGGAGACACCAATGATCGGAGTCTCGTCGGGCAGACCGGCTTCGAGATACGTTGCCAGCGATGGCTGCACCAGTCCCGCCTCGTCGAGCTTGGCCCGCAGAGGGCGGTGGTCGGGCGCTGAGTCGGCGAGTGGGTTCAGGGGCAACAAAGCCGCGTCCCAGGCAGGCTCGGTGGCTTCTTCCTGCTGCTCGGTCGTCGAACCGATCTGGAGAACCGTGGCTTCGGCCAACACCCTCCACCCCCACAGTCCCAGAACGGTTGTCGCGAGCAGGCCAATGCTCGCCTTGGCTGTTTGGTCGATTATTCTCGACCGCTGCGAATCATGCATACCACTTTCCCCCCGCGGAACTTTCTCGCCAGATGGCTGCGAGTTGTCACCATATGCCAAATGGAGGGGGTCAGCAAAAGCAGGACCGTCGCGTTGCGAAAGCCCTTTTCGACTTGCCCTGCTGAAACCTCTCCAATGGGCCATGCCAAAAAATCTAGTGGTTCAATACGTCAAATTGCAAGCTAAATCTTGGCATTTTTTTCGAGCCCACTTGCTAGCGCTGCTTCATCGAGGGCTTCACACGATCTACCAGGAACCTGTTCGCCTGCCTTCAGAGCATCATCGAGGTCCCGAGAATCACGGCAAAGAGCCCCCACCGACCGACAAAAACCCAGAAAGAGGGGGCACAACAAGGTAGACATCACTTGGTTCCACGGCGGGGCCCTGCCGTTTCCGGGATTGGCTGGGCAGTTGTTTTGAAAAAGACAACGAGGCGGCGGGTTGGCGGGCCGTACATTCAGTCGATCATCCGCACTGCCTTTACTCTCCGCAGCAGGACCACGGTTGCTTCGGCCGCATGACTAACGATCTGTAACGGGGAATTGTCGAGCGTTGAAGATTGCGACTCGGTCACGGCCACCGGTTCATACTCTGGCAGACTCAAGTTTTCATCGCAGCGAAGCTTTCCGACAAAGTAGTCAGAATGAGGGAAGCGTTGGTGCCACTCCGCCAGCGTGGTTCTCTCGAAGGGATAATTGACCAGCGGGATGGCTTGCGAGTGAACGCTGTAGCGGGCCCCGGCGAGCAGGAGCACCAATTGATCGAGGCTTTCGCGACCGCCATCGCGAAGCGCGATCGGCCAAGCAAGGTTGGACTGTGTCAGCACGCGTGTGCGACCCGATATCGAGCAGTGAACCACCGACAACGGCGTCGACTGGAACAACAGGTTAACGATTGGCGTGGCATCATTTTGCATTGCTTCCAGGACGAACGCGTGCTGCGTGCCACGGACGCTGACGCCGATCACGCGGGTCGCCGGTGGCAGATCGATTTGGTCGTAACTCGCCAAGCTTGGCTGCACCAAACCGCGTTGGTCGAGCACCTGCTTCAACGTCCCGTGGTCCGAGCGTCCGACCGCAGTGCCAAAAGTTTGCTCCGCCCAGCGGTCACGGCGCGCCTCAAGGGACATTGCCGCCACAGGGTCCTCGCTCGTACCCCCAACGCTTGCCACCGTCGAAACTGCCAGCACCGTCCAACTCCACAGACTGAGTACTAACAAACTCATCAGGCCGATGCTGACCTTAATGAATCCGTCCACTGCCGTAACGCGCGATGGATCGTTCACCGAAAACCTCGTCATCCGTTTTCCCCTAATTCGAAAGCAAATCAACCGTGGCCTGCGCACTGGCCTGGACACTGGGCGGTTGGAACCGCGGCATACCCGCCAGCCTGCTTGCCGAAGCAAACGACCGAAGCTGCCCAGGAAACGCCAGAGGAGATTAATTTCACCTTAGACTACCAGGAGTCGCTTCGACCTACAGATTGCTTGACCCGCGACAAGGACAAGGCAACTCATGGGCCAGAAGGGCTTTGCGAGCCCGACGGCGGCCACACCTGCAAGCCGAAAGCAAATTCTGACAAAAACCTTATAGGCCACCATTTCCACCTTAGCCGGCCGGGGAAGGGGCCGGCCAAGTCGCAGCGAGGCGATTACTCGGCTGGTGCTGGGCCCAGAATTCCGATCGATTTACCGAAAGAAAACAGGTCCGGTTTGCGAAGCCGATAGACCAGTGGGCAAAAGATGCCATCGGACGCGGCAACCCTGATGATTTATTGGGCAGCTCGCTCGCAACGGCGGCTCCTGATCGCAAAGCGATGGCAGGCGTTGGGTTGTGCGGGGGGGCGTGCTTACCGCGAAACCGAAAACTTATCGCGAAATCGCCCCCCCTGTCGTCGCTTAGCGACCTTCGCGGCGTCCGGTTTCGCTACCTCGGGCTTGCGTTCGAGGCTAGCGATTGCCATGGCGGGATTCGACCGACAGAAAGTCGCGCAAGCCAAGCTTCTCGCGGTCGCCAATACTTAACGGCCCGCGATATCACCCATCGGCTGGTTTGGCCGGTCGGTTTTCGTATCGGTTCTTACTGCGGCGGAAGTTCGGTGGGCCAGTCGATCGCCAGCGCGGCCGTGTAATCGGCCCGGGCGATGAAATACTCCAGCAGGGCGTCGACTTCGCCCTCCGCCGCTTCGACGGCGAACTGTTCTCGCAGAAACACCGACAGCAGATTGGTTCCACCCGCACGGAATTTGGTGCGTTCGACCTCGGCCATGTACTCCGCCAACCGTCGGGCCTCGCGAGCCTGTTTGACGCGAGCGGCAGCAGCGGTCAAGGCGGCGAAGGCGTTCTGAACATCGACGACAATTTTGTCTTCGGTGAAGCGTCGCTTGGCAGCGACCTGCATCAATTTGCCCCGTGCCGCCTGTGACTTTCCGATCGCCTTGCGACGCTGGACCGGCATGTCAAAGAACAGGCCGGCTTCTAATTCGAACTCGGACTTATCGCGTTTTGAACTCGTCGGCTCGCCCACATCTTGCGAGCCACTCAGTTGGGCATCGACCGAAGGCAGCAAGTCGTTTTGGGCTTCGGCCAGGTCCACGTTGATACTTCGAGCCATCGCGTCGAGTGCCGCCAGTTCGGGCCGTCGTGTCAACGCCGCCTGGATGTCGCTTTCGAGCAGCGGCGATGCAAATTGATCAAGTGATGGAAAGCCAACCAATTGGTCGTCGCTGGGAACCACCGGCTGGCCATCGGGCGCACGCAGATAGAGCGACAGCTTAATTGCCGACTGCTGTAGCTTGCGACCGCGATCGATTAGCTTTGCTTCCCGTTCCGCGATCGATCGCAGGTTGTCTTGCAACACCGGTGGATCGATGTCTCCGGTTTCGACTTGCCGTTGAATCTGGGAGTTGCGTTTCTGAGCCAGCTCAAGCGCTTCTTCGACAATCTCGTATTGCTTTCCGGCGGCCACCCAGACCCAATAAGCGACGCTGGCGTCGAGCACAAAACCGATCAACTGGGCTCGGATTTCCGGTTGCACCCGTTGTCGTTCGTAGGTGGCTCGCCACAGTTCGGCCCGTCGTGCGTCGATCGCGCGATTCCGCATCAAGGGAACTCGCAGCCCCGCTTTGAATTCACCCCCGTCGTTGGTTTGCCGTTCGGTGTACCAGGGCTCAAAATCGCCGCGCCCGACCCGGTAGCCGCCGAAGACCTCGCCGCCCTGATACAGCGGTTGCTCAAACCCGACACTCTGGCGATACGTTTGGTAGAAACCGGTCGGACCGTTTTCACTGGCCGCTTTCAGTTTCTTGTCAAAGGCGCCCCAAGCGGCGATTTGGTTGCCGCTGGCGATGCGGTTTTCCAGGTAGGCGTATTCCAATAGCGGATACGATCCATGCACCGACGAGACGACATCGTACAGCGACACGCCCGACTCGGGCGACTGCTGTGGCCCCGCTTCGGGTTGGGGCCCCGCTTCGGGTTGGGGCCCCGCTTCGGGTTGGGGTTTGGGGATCGTCTCGATCCGCAGCGGTTCGGCTTGCTGGACCGTGCCGTTGGCGGGATCGCGAGGCGGCTCGTTGACCGCAGGCGCCTCGTTGACCGCAGACGCTGCGGTTGTGTCGGCTGATTCTTGAGCTCGGTAGGATGCCAACGCAAAGGTCTGGTCGGAGTCGGTCGCGGGGACCTGCGTAGGCACATCGGTTGCCGAGGCCTGAACGGCGAGCTCCGACGAAGCGACCGCCGCCGGCAATGCGGCGGGATTCGAAGCTGCCTCCGCAGCCTGCCGCGGCACTGCTTGTTGTGCGATGCCCGTACGGGGCGCGCCTCGACCGGCACATCCTTGAATCGTTAGCAAGCTTACTGTCAAGCAAACAGAGAAGGCTCGGCGCATCACGTCTTCGCGGGGTCAAAAAGGAACGAGCTCAACAGCGCGCCGCCATCCTGGCTTTGGCACGCCTAGGCATCGATCGGCTAGATCAACCGATCCGCTCGAATCGGACCCCACCGGCGAGACCACGAAGGGGAAAGGGGGTCCACCTGTAACGAGTAGCGAAGCTGGTGCCATTACAAAAATTTGCTAGCAATGCAGCCTGCATGGCTGCCTCAGTGGATTCTAAGGCTGGCGCTATGGATGACTCTGCACGCCTCGATAAGTCATCTGGACCGGCTTGCGAGAAAAGCGACTCGCCAGTTGCGGCAGGTCGTCTTGATGCCCCAATACGATCACCACATCGTCTGCGTGCAGGACCGTTTCCGGGGGCGGATTGAGCTGATGATCGCCAGCGGCCCGACGGATCCCGACGATCAAGAAGCCATGGTTGCTGCGGATTTCGATATCACTGATCGCATGGTTGACCAACCGCGAATCGGGGACGACTTCGATTTGCTCGAATTGCAGTCCCATTTGCCCCAAGTCATCGATCATGCTGCTGTGGGCGGTGATCTGTTCGAGCATGTTTTCGGCCGAGGGACGAATGATTAGCTGCGCGACTTTGTGGGCCCCGATCGCCGTTGGCAAGACGACTTTGTTGGCACCACAGCCAATGAGTTTCTTTTCCGTTTTCGGATTTTCACCCCGCGCGATGATCGTCACCTCAGGGTTCATCTCCCGTGCCGTGATGGTGACAAAGATATTGATGGCATCTTGCGACAGCACCGACGCCACCATCAGGGCGCGACGAATCCCGGCGCGTTCCAAGACCAGTTCATCCGTCGCGTCACCATCGATCACCAAATACCCCTGGGCTTCGGCGTCTTGCAGACGTCGCGGATCGACGTCGATGGCTACGAAAGGCTTGCCAGCCGCGGCGAGCTCGCGGGCGAGGATTTGCCCCAACCGGCCAATGCCACAAATGATCGTGTGCCTGTCGAGCCGTTCAATTTCTTTGTTCATCCGCCGTGCTCCGAGCGCTTTGTTTAATTCGCCGTCGATTAACATCTGCATAAAGCCACCGACGGTGTAGATCACCGCTCCGTAACCGGCGATGATCACCATGATCGTCAACGCTCGCAAGCCGTTCGACTGCACCGGTTGGACTTCACCATAGCCGACACCAAAGATGGTGATGACCACCATATAGACCGAATCGGGAAGGCTCCATCCGGCCGCCATATACCCACTGATCGCCACGGTACAGACGAGGACGAACAGGACGATCCCGGTGACAATCTTGCGAAACGGGCCGGACATCGATGAGGGGTTCCGTTCGAACGGCCGAGTGGGGCCTGCGAACAGCAAGTGCAACAAGCACTGCAGGCGGGCAAGAAGATCGAAACGTCCAGCGAGCTTGCCCAAACGAGCCGAGGAAAAAAGCCGACCGGTCGCAGATTCCCGGAATCATACGACCGGTCGACTCACCCCTACATCAACTCCCCAGCCAAGCTTCTCTCGAGAGAACCACCGCGTCCCTTTGGTTGATCCTCGACCTGTTTATCAAGGCGTCCATGCCAGGTGAACGAATCCACAGCTCGAAACGAAACCGATCCATCGGAAAAACGTTTCGCCACCGATCCCTCAGTGTGCGAGCTCGCAAACGCAAACAGCGCGCCAAACAGCAAAAAACCCTTTCTTTCCGCATTTAACCCAACGTTCCGCGGAGTTTTTGACAGGGGACTTCCAACCGCCAGCCACCGTCTGCCCAAACCTCAGGCACGTGTCCCACGAAGCCTGCTTAATGGTCGGGCACGTAGGGAAGCGGAGTCCGGTATCGATTTGAGGATGCTGGCAATGCCCGATTCGCGAAATTGGTCTTGCTTCCCACCTCCCATTCCAGCGACTCTTCGCGGCGTTTAACGAATCGCTTTGGACCTGTTGGGAAACGCTGCGTGTCGCGCGGATCAAGATATTACCGATTCCTGCTGCTACTGGTCGTCCTCAGCCCGCTGCTGATGCCCGGCTGCGGACGTCTGCAGTATCGCTTGACGACCCCGGTGCCGGAACAGTTTGTGCCTAATCCGATTGAGCTCCCCGCGGTCGCGGACGACTTTCTATGGCTGCAAGTGGTCGACGTCGTCGACGATTACTTTCGCATTCAGCGAGAGCGGCCGGTCCAGAATCGGCCGGGGCTTGTGCTCGAAGGACGGCTCGACACGTCCTACATCAGCGGCGCTTCGTTGCTGGAACCTTGGCGTAAAGACAGCACGGCAGGATTCGAACGTTGGCAGAGCACCTTGCAGTCGATCCGGCGGCGGGCGACCGTTTTTGTGCGTCCGGTCGGCGCGGGCTACAGCATTGAAGTGGTCGTTCAAAAGGAATTGGAAGATACCGACCGCAGTCTAGAAGCGACCGAAGGGGTCGCCTCGGTCCGCACCGATGGAACGGTGCGCCGCGTCGAAGATTCGCTGCCACAAACGCCTTCGACACTCGGCTGGATCCCGCTCGGTCGCGACACGACGCTCGAACAAGCGATCTTGCAAGACATCCTCGGCAGGGTCACCAAACCCGACAGCGGTCGGCTTTAAGGCTTGCACGCTCGTACATCGCCACGGTGACCCGAATGGTGGTGACCCGAATGGTGGTGACCCGAATGGTGGTGACCCGAATGGTAAGCCGCCACTAAGCGATGCAGGGAGCTCCATCAACAGACTTGCTCACGCGTCGGGTTACCGAAACACGCCGCTTTCTTAGCGAGAGCCGCTGGCCGAAACCGACCGACGGCGCGGTCGGCGGGACTTGAGCCAACCTGAGGAAAGTCTTGCTTTTTGAACCGCGATGCGGCGCTGGCCCGCACGACCCACAAGGTCGACCAAGACTACCGACAAGCTCGACTTCGATCTTTTTTGGACGTTAATCTGAGCCAAGTTGTGGGCCGATAGGAAGCTTGTCAAAGCCACGACCGACTTCCTCGAACCCACGTTGAATCTCGCCGCCCATGATCGCACTGCACCCCACCAAAATTGACTTTGTTCAACTTCGTCAGTTGGTCGCCACCGTCTTGGCAGACCTGGGGCAATTAGAAGCCGAAGCCTTTCCGCTAACCGAACGGGTCGTGGTCAAGAAAGGCGAAGCATGCGGCGTCTACTTCTGTTTGCATGGGCCTAGGAATGTCAAGCTGACCGCGATCTGTGACATGCAGAAACGAACGGTCATCTACTACGGCAGCGACGGCGTTCGTTCGAAGCAGTCGACCGTGCCCTTGCAGCGAGTGGCCTAACGGAACCGCGCCACGCGGCGGCGAGGAACTGAGATATTTCACTCGCTGGCGCGTCGTGCTGGAGTTCGCAAGGGCGTTGCCTTGCGTCGTCGATAGCCCAGCGTCTTTAGACCGATTCATTGCCTTCGACAATCTGCAATTCGGCTCCGTCCAGAAAACTGACCAGCGACTTGGCTCGGTAGGGTTGCTGTAATTTCCGGACGGCCTTGCTTTCGATTTGACGCACGCGTTCCCGTGTGACCTGGAAGATGCGACCCACCTCTTCCAACGTGTAGGTGTAACCGTCGGCCAGGCCATAACGCAGGCGAAGGATTTCTCGTTCGCGATAATTCAACGTCTGCATCGCGCGGTCGATTTGCATCTTGAGCGCTTCGCGGTTGGCTTCCATCAACGGATCGTCATCACGATGGTCCTCGAGGAATTCGCCAAACACACTGTCTTCGTGGTCGCCGACGGGCTGGTCAAGCGACAGCGGCGCGCGGCTCATCTTCAAAATCACGCGAGTCTCTTCCAGCGACAAGTCCATCTTCTGCGAAACCTCTTCGGCCGTCGGTTCGCGTCCGATTTCCTGCACCAACTCTCGCGTCACTTGGCGGACCTTATTCATCGTGTCGATCATATGCACCGGCACGCGAATCGTACGACTCTGGTCGGCGATGGCACGCGTGATCGCTTGGCGAATCCACCACGTGGCATAGGTGCTGAACTTGTAACCGCGGGCGTGTTCGAATTTGTCGACCGCACGCATCAGGCCGGTGTTGCCTTCCTGGATCAGATCCAAAAATGACAGACCGCGATTACGATACTTTTTGGCAATCGAAACGACCAGACGCAAGTTCCCCGCCGACAACACGCGTTTGGCCGCGTCGTAATCTTCGCGAAAAGCGTTGGTTCGAGAAACGCGGCGTGACAGCGTTCGCGGCGCCTCAAAGGTCATTCGCATCAAGTACCGCAACTCGGCACGCAGCTCGTCATCACTCGGCATGCCGGGACCACCAAGCAGTTCCGGGTGGGCCATCAGATCGCGGATTTCGGTCATCCGCTTGGAGGCTTGCTCGAGTTTATCAAACAGCGGTTGCAGGCGCCCGGTTCGCAGGTTCATCTCTTCGACCAAGCGAACCGCTTTGTTGCGACGAATCGTCAAGCGTCGCCAGGCCGCCCGGCGTTGACTCATCGGCAATTGACGGTTGACCGCAGTGAAGTAATCGGGTTGATTTTCCTCGAGCAGATGCTGCAGCGTGCGCACGTTGGGCACGATCCGCTTCATGATCGCGACTTTTTCTTTTTTGTTCGTTACGCTGACTTCGATCGTACGGTCCAGACGCAACTGCTTGTCGCGAACTTGCTCCAGAAGTTTGCAAGCCCCCTGCAAAACGAAGTCGGTTGCCAACATGGAATGGCGAAATCGCTCGCGTGTTTTTTCAATCTGTTTTGCAGCAGACACTTCCTGCTCGCGAGTCAGCAACGGAATCTGCCCCATTTGCATCAGGTACATGCGAACGGGATCTTCCGTGGGGTCTCCCGACAGTTCACGGCGACGCGGCTCGTCTTCGTCCACCAAACCCAAAGTGACGGCGTCGTCATCCAACGTCGAACCCATCACGCGGGTGCGACGCTGGACCGATTCGTCGGCGTCGTAGGCATCGTCTTGAAGGCTGCGGCTCATTCGTTTCGCCATGTCGTCCATCTCCCCTGGGTGCCGGTTCTCGTTGCTCTCAACTGATCCGAGTGGGAAAGCATCCGGGGTGCCGAAGCTTGATAAAGAGTGCGAGGAAATCATGTAAGTCGTTCTATGGCAAGAGTTTGCGTCATCATCGCGATCGATTCCCAAAAAGCGTCCCGATGCTTTTCGGAAACATCCGATGTTGCGTCCTTGCAACATGATGTGAAAAGAGTTGCGGCCATTCCCATGCCGAACTATCAACCGTAGGTTGCAAATAGAGGGCGTGCGGTGAACGTTGGATGCCTTTCAAGTTGCGAATGTTCCGATTCATCAAGCACATTGACGCCACTGAAGCCATCAGGAACGTGGACTCGCCAGTCGTTTGCCAATCCAACCCCTTACCGTTGCGGCCCGCCCGCTGCCGTCCTCATCATTCCTGCAAGACCTCGGAGCCATCGCAGGGAGTCGGCCCCCCAACCGTTCTGGCCTGGGCGATCCGTTCTGGCCTGAGGCGATCCGTTCTGGCCTGAGGCGATCCGTTCTGGCCTGGGCGATCCGTTCTGGCCTGGGCGATCCGTTCTGGCCTGGGCGATCCGTTCTGGCC
>CAYZHQ010000059.1:0-6130 GCA_964477385.1 uncultured Pirellulaceae bacterium | reverse complement strand
TGAGGCGATCCGTTCTGGCCTGGGCACTGAATTGTCCATCGCCATGATTCTGCCCCCCCGCACTCTGGCGAGTCCCGCTACGATAGTTAACCTACTGCTATTCATCTTACGCAGCGGAGCCGATTTAGGCTCGTGATTTTCCTACCATTCCGTTTCTCTCAGTGGGCTTTATGTTCGGTTTCGGCAAGTCTCGAGAGGTAGCAACGGTCCGCTGGACACAGTTGTTGCCGTTGCTTGAAGACGATGATCAACGCGCGGCGACCGAGCGTCTGTATCCCAATCCGGGCCGGGAGAGCTTCTTGACGGCGCTCCGCCGAATCGATCCCGCGGCCGTCGAGGGGGTCATCGCCGCCGGTCGGCAATTGGAATGTGCCGCTCCGTTGGCCCAACAGCCGACGGTGGCAATCGCGGGAATGCTCAATAGCGGAAAAACCAGCTTGGTGGCCAGCTTCCTCAGTCCCCTGGGCAGGCAACGTTCGCTGCGCGGGGCGAACAACCGCGAGGGGACGCACCGCTTTGTGCTGTGGTTGCCGGCGGCGTGGCGCGGCGACGCGGAACTGTGGGGATTACTGCTCGCACGCATCGGAGATGCGCTAGGGCATGCACCGGAGATGTTGGCGGACGCCCCTGAAGAGGCTCATCGACAATACAACAACAGCTTGGGCGATGCGGCGTTGCTCGCCGTGCCGCTGGTCGCCACCGATCCTGGACTAGACAAAATGGGCGTCGGCTTGCTCGACTGCCCAGACATTGTTTCGGACAGTTCCTTCGGTCGAGGCGACCCCGAAACGCGGCGCACCTTATTGGGTCGCGCCGCAACGCTCTGTTCGGCTTTCCTGGTGGTGACCACGCCCGAGCAGTTTCGAGACCGCGATTTGGCGGACCACTTGCGGATTGCATCCGACCTGATGCCGGGCGTGCCGCGGCTGCTGGCGGTCAATAAAATTCGTCCTCGGCAGACGCCCGACCAGGTCTGGGAAACGTTTCAGCCGTTGGCCGAGCAATATCGCGTCGAAACGATTTACGCCGCTTACGATTTCGACATCGAAAACAGTCGACCTTTTATTCCGACCGCGGCCGATAGTGCGGAGCGAACGACGATCGACCCCGAGGATCCGCTGCCGGTCTTTTTTTCACTCAACGAAAACCCAGACGATCATCCTCCGGCCGCCATCTCGCGGGAACGCTTTTTGACCGAACTGCCGCGGCAGCTTGATCGCAACAAACTCTTCGAACGTTTTCGGATCGCGCTGGAGTCCTCACTCCGTGCTGCGGTCTGGGACCACGGTGTCGAGAGGCTACGCGACGGCGCGGCCGCGTCGGCGCGTGAAGCGGAGCGGATGCGGCACATGTTGTTGGCCGCAGCGTTGGAATTTTTCGCTCATCGCCAGCTAGGTGGTCAGATCATGGAACTGCGACTGCATCAGTCGGAGCGGATCGTGCGCCAATTGACGGATGCTTTTTCCGCTTCGGCACCGTGGTACGCACGCTGGGGCGTCCGCATGAACTCTTACGTCAGCAAAGTCGTCGGCGGGACGCGTGATCTGTTTCAACAGATCGTGCCGACGGCGGTGGCGCGAAAGAAAGCGGAAGAGGTCCGGAACTCGCTGACCAAGGGCGAGTTCGGCGGCATCCTCACACCAGAGCGTCTCGAACATGCGATGCGGCAACACGGTGCGGTTGACCGCTTGGCCTGTCACCCCGACGCGGATCAACTGAATCAACTCGCCGGCGACGCGATCGCGCGGTTTGAGCGCGACGATTTTACGTCACTCGATGCGAAGCGGTTGGACGAGTCGGTGCGGCTAATGTGGAAAGAGGTCCCGGTCACCAAAAAGATCGCCGCCGGCCTGACACCGCTCGCCGCGGCTATCGCGGGCTTTGGGGCGGTGCTGCTGATTCCACTTGATTTCGGTGGTGCGGCGGTGGTCGCGAGCGCTTCGATTCCCGAGTTACTCGCAGCGGCCGGACTGAGCGCCTTCGCAACTTTTTGGAGCGGCAAGCAGACGACGGATAGCGTTGGGCAACAAGCCGCTCGCCAACAGGTCAGTGACTTTACCGCAGTCCTGTGCGATACCTTTGGCGTGCCTCGCAATGAGACACCGATGACGCTGAAGATCGCCAAACAAGATGTCGAACTTCCGATTCCGGCGATCAAAACGCGTCCCGCCGAATGCAAGGCGATGCTGCTGTGGCGAATGCGAGACGAATTTGAAACCGAACTGAACCATCAACTTCCGCGACAGACAACGTGATGCTTGAACCTGATGATTTAGCCCTGGAAGATCCCGGCGATTTGTTTTTGCACCGCGTCCGCGGAGCCGCCGTCTCGGTGCTTGGCGACAGTCCGGCCGGACGGGATGTGGCGGGTTTGTGTGAAGACCACCTCCGTTCGCGTCGTTTGATCTTGCAAGATCGGGCGGTCGGCTCGACGGTGATCGCGATCGTCGGCGCGGTGGGACAGGGCAAGTCTTGGCTGGCGCGACAATTGGTCCGCGGCACCGGTGCCGAACAGGCGATCGAGAGCGGCAATCGCGACGAGGAATCGACGCGCCGCCTGACGTGGCTCGGGCCGCAACCCCCCGGTGATCTCGACGCGCGTCGTGAGCGTTACCTGCATTGTGATGCCGGTGCGATGCACGACCTTGGCGGTCCCTATCTGTTGGTCGACACGCCGGGAGCGACCGACAGCGATCAGGAAATTGCCGACACGGCCCGCCGCGCTTTGGCTCTTTCGGCGGTGCTGATTTTGGTCGTCCGCCGCGAGCAACTTCGCAGCCAAACGGTCAGCGTGCTGGCGACGTTGGGCGAAGGGACGTTGGTCGTGCCGGTCATCAACGCGGTCCGCAATCATGAGGACCCCGAGTTGGCCGCGGATACCGATGCGTTGGCCGCCCGAATGCGCGCCGCGGCTCCTTTGGGAACGGTGCTGGCACCGATTTCAATCCCCGATTTTGACGTGCGGAAGATCGACGAAACGACCGCGGCCAACGGCGCCTTGCGGCAACTGACGCGACTGCTGTCGCCGTACCTCGATGGCCACTTGACCGATGATCGCCGTCGCCGCGTCCGGTTGGATGCCGTCGATGCACGGTTTCGTGATTCGCTGCGGGCAACGCTCAGCGAACACTTGCCGGGACTGACCGCGGCGGTCGATCGATTGAACGAAGAGGCTCGCAAGTTGCCGCGGGACGTGGCCCTGTCGCTGGTCGGTGGTCGCGAATCGCTGCGGGCCGGCATCCGATCGCGACTCCGATTGTCGCTATTGACCGATACCGCGGCGATCTGGTTTCCCCATCGGACGCTGCTCGGTTTATTGAACCTGACGCATGGAGCATGGGACCGAGTGGTCTTGTCACTATCGGGTAGCCTGCCATCGTTGATCTCCGCTGCATGGAGTAGTGCGCAGAACCTGAGCAATCACCACGAAGCGGTTCGCGACGTGCATGAAGGGTTGCGACGACGGAGCAACGCGGCGGTGGTGGACCGCCTTGGTCCGCTGATCGCGCGCTTTCGTGATCAACTGAAGGAACTCGCCGCCGGGACGGCGAGGGTTCCGTTGGCAACGATCGGCGAAGTCGACGACTCGTTGCCCGAAGTCGCCGCATTGGCGGGCATCGATGCGTTGCAAGAAGAGTCGCAACAGATCTTCGATGAAGAAATTGAACGCGCCGCAGTGTCGGCCAGCGTGGTAACGCTGCTGGCGGTGATCGGCACGGCACTGTTTTGGGTGTTGATGGCGGGACCGGTGGTGGCGCTGTACCGTGAATATGTCGTGGCCAGTTACCACACGCTGCGCAGCGGCGATGGATCGTTGGATCGATTTCCACGGCCCGAAGCTGGGATGCTGGCGATCAGTTTACTGCTGTCAGTGTTGCCAACGGCGCTGTTTTCGATGTTGGTCATCACTTGGGCGCAGCGCGGCGGCAGCGTCCGTCGCGCGGAGAAAAGGATCCGGGAACGACACGACATCACGATCGACCGGTTGCAGCGCGAAGGGGTGTTGCGGCTGCGTTGGAACGATCCCCAGTTGGCCGATGCCGAGTTCCTGCTCAGTGCTGGCAGTCGCTACGAATAACGGCAGTTGCTACGAGTAGTTGGGTGTCGGGGGTTGGTAGTCATCGATGTTGATCGACTGAAACCACTCGATCGTCTTGGCCAAGCCTTCGCGCAGCGGTGTCTTGGGTTCCCAGTCGAGGATCTCTTTGGCAAGCGAGATATCGGGACGCCGTCGTGTGGGATCGTCCATCGGCAGCGGTTTCTGGATCAGTTCCGAACTCCCACCGACCTGCTCCATTACCAGTTCGGCAAGTTCCTTGATTGTGAATTCACCTTGATTGCCGATGTTGACCGGCCCGGCGAATTCCTCCGGACCATTCATCATCCGAATAATGACTTCCACCAAATCGTCGCGATAACAGAACGAGCGGGTCTGCGAGCCATCGCCGAACAGCGTGATTGGCTCGTTGCGAATCGCTTGGCGGATAAAGTTCGACACCACGCGTCCGTCATAAGGATGCATCCGCGGACCATAGGTATTAAAGATCCGTACGATCCTGGCGTTCACATTGTTGCTGCGGCGGTAGTCCATGCACAATGTCTCGGCGGCCCGCTTGCCTTCGTCGTAGCAGGCCCGCGGACCGATCGGATTAACATTGCCGCGGTACGATTCGGGTTGCGGATGCACATCGGGGTCGCCATAGACTTCGCTGGTGCTGGCTTGGAGGAATCTCGCACCACAGCGTTTGGCGATCCCCAGCATGTTGATCACGCCGACGACCGAGGTCTTCATCGTCTTGATGGGATTGTATTGATAGTGGCCCGGTGCGGCGGGGCAAGCCATGTTGTAGATCTGGTCGACCTCCAGGAAAATCGGCAGCGTGATATCGTGCCGCAGTAGTTCAAAATTAGGGCGATCGAGCAGATGCGAAACGTTCGACTTCTGGCTGGTAAAGAAATTGTCCAGGCAGATCACATCGTGACCTTCATCGACCAGTCGCTCACATAGGTGCGAACCAAGAAAGCCGGCACCGCCGGTGACGAGAATGCGATGGATCATGATGGTCAGTACAGGGCAAGGGCGAGAGGAATCGAGAAACAGCAGGGCTGTCCCGAGGTTTCTTCAGGTAGGGATGCTACAAAGGCTACTCGGATCGACGCAATTGGCAATCGGGCCGGTTGGTGTGGACCTGAAACAAGCATTTTGACTATACCGGATAGGAGGATTCTCCGTTTCGCTCCACGTTGTTTCAGGAACGCAGCCATGACACGCTCCGAATTGGTCATTGCCGCATGCATAACCGTGCTGACATTTGCCACCGCTACGACCGGTTCAGGGCAGACCTCGCTGCCGGCGGGCCCCTCGTTTCGGATGGAAACGGAAATCTACCAAGACGGCGGGAATGCTCCGGTTTCTCGCCACAAAATTTTGTTTGACTCGGGGGTGGTTTATGACCTGACCGAACAAGGGGGCAGCACCCAGTCGGTCTACGACCCGACTCGCAAACGGATTATTTTGCTCGATACGAAGCAGCAGCTCCAAACGGAAATTGCGACCGACCAACTGATCGACGTCACCGCTCAATTGACCGTGGCCGTTCGCCAAAACGACAAAGCCGAATCGTTCGGCTTGGATGCGACGGTGGACGTGACCGAAGACCGGTACTCGGTGACGTTTGGGCCCTGCAAGTACGAGACCACCACGCAAGCGGTTTCCCGTCCCGAAATGGCGACGGCGTTTCATGAATTTGTGATCTGGGCAAAGCGTCTGGACGTGTTGCACCGGCGCGGCGTACCCCCGTTTGCCCGCATGACCCTGGGTGAAAAAGTCGCCTCGGAGGGCCGCTTGCCTCTCGATTTGGTACTGACGATCAAGGAAGGGCTGAAGACGAAAACGTATCGCGCCCATCATCTGGTGGTCGAGAAACTGTCCGAGCTCGACCGCCGAGCGATCCAATCGATCGGCGATCAGTTGGCGACTTATAAAACCGTTTCGCTGGAAGAATTCCCGATCGACGGCTAGCCGCGGAACCGCGGAAACGGCCCCCGGCTAGCGTCTGAGGTTCACGGTTACGACCCACGGCTAGCGCCTGAGGTTCACGGGCCCACGGCTAGCGCTGGTCGCTTCAAT
>CAYZHQ010000058.1:0-33385 GCA_964477385.1 uncultured Pirellulaceae bacterium | reverse complement strand
CTGAGGTTCACGGGCCACGGCTAGCGTCTGAGGTTCACGGGCCACGGCTAGGTCCGGTTGAAGGTCGGAGTCGCGGGCAGCGCCAATGCGGCTTATTGACCGAATGATTCTTGTCAGTCTGTTTTGCGTGCTGACGGAAGAGCAAGCATCGTGATGGAAATAGTCGCTTTGGGAAAAAAGAGTCTTTCCTTCGCCTGCGTTTCTAAAGCGTGCTAGTTTTCCAGTGGGCATTCGGGCGACGAGCGACCGAGGTTCCTTAAATCGATGGGAAAAGCATCGCGGGAATGGTTGCCTTGGAAATTTCAAGCTAATTGTGCTTAGAGCTTTTGATTTTCCTCAACGATTCCATGGGGCTCGCGTTTTTTTGGCTATCTCTTTATTGAGCTTTCACGGCTCTTGCAACTTCGAGGTTTCTGATGAAGGTTCTGCTTGTTGATGATTCGGGTGTGATGAGAAAAATCATTGCCCGTGGATTGAATCGATTATGGGTGAAAGAGGTGATCGAGGCTGGTGACGGCGTCGAAGCGCTGGAGCTGTTTGGCGATGGCGCGGGCTTTGACTTAGTCGTCACTGACTGGAACATGCCGAATATGAACGGCCTGGAATTGGTCACTGCGATTCGTGCGAGCGGTAATAAAATTCCAATCATCATGATCACCACCGAAACGGAAAAGACGCAGGTCATCAAGGCGATTCAAGCCGGCGTCAACGATTATTTGGTCAAACCGTTTGACCAGGACATGCTGACGTTAAAACTGGAAAGAGTTTTACCTAATCCACAATCCGCCTAAGGCAATGCGAATATCGCGAGCCATCCTTTCTGTTCCTGGGGCACCCTAAAATGCAACTTACCATCGATGCCGACACGAGCATCATCGGAGCTTTCGATGATGCGATCCGTGAAATCTTTGACATGATGATCGGCGAATCGCTACATCAGTCAAGGATGGATTACCTGGTGGATTGGTTACAAAATGTCCCCAAGACGGAACCAGCCCTCACGGTGGTCGTTGGCTTGACCGGTGGACTGGAAGGAGCGGTGGCAATTACTTTGTGCAAAGAAGCCGCGCTGAAATGGACCAATGGCTTGCTTGACTCCGCTGCCACGTCGTTCGATCAAGATGTGATCGACGCTGCGGGAGAGCTGGGCAACATGGTTGTCGGAGGCGCAAAGCGAAGGCTTTCCGAATATGGCCTGACGATGACTCTGCCGAACGTCTTCTGTGCCGGCAGTGACAGCATGGCCTTTCCTTCCAGTGCCAAGCCGTTACAGGTGAGCTACGATTTTAGCGGCGCGACGGTTTCCATCGTCACGTCGCTGAATAAAGTTACTTCCTAACTCTGCCGCTGTTGCTCAGGGCATTTGCGGCTTGAGTGGGGTTTGGGTGTCTTGCTTACTGACAGGATAGGCAGCTTGATGATGTTCAAGCTGGCGGATCAATTCACCCATCATGCGTCGCAAAGTGTCGGGCTCTTTCGACGCTAGATTGGTTGACTCGAAGGGATCGGTCGCCAGGTGAAACAGTTGGTAATGTGATTCCTCCGATTCCTTGGACGGGAAGTAGTGGTACACAACTTTCCATTCTCCATCGCGATAACTGGTGAAATAGTTGCTGCGATGGGGTGCATGTGGGTAGTGCATCAGGAACGTTTCGGATCGACCGTCGTCCGGTTTTCCGGTCAGTAGAGCGTCCAGTCGCTGACCATCGACCAAGTGCTGTGCAGGTGCTTTGAGGCCGGCCAATCCGAGCACGGTTGGGAAAATATCTTCCACCGTTGCGATTTGGCTTTGGATGCCATCTCTGGCGATCGGCAGACGTTGCTGTGGCGGATGCTGTGCATTTGGCCGAGCCCATGCCGCAATGAACGGCACGCGCATGCCTCCTTCGTAATGGGCCCCTTTCTTGCCTCGCAGTGGTGCCGCACAGGCGACGGCATGTTGGTGACCGAGCGGGGCATCGGAACCGTTGTCACCAAGGAACAGGACGAGCGTATTCTCGGCAACTCCGAGTTTATCGAGGTGGTCGAGGATTTGTCCCAGAGAGCGATCCATGCCTTCGATTAGCGTTGCAAACGCTTTCGCGTTTTTGGGTTTGTCGGAATCCTGGTAGTGCTCGGCAAAACGCGGATCGGAATGAAAAGGCGCATGGACGGCGTAATGTGCAAAGTGAAGAAAGAACGGTTCTTCGTCTACCACGGCGGCATCGAGTTGGGCTTTTGCTTCGATCGTGAGGGCTTCGGTTAAGAAGGTGTCGGTGCCGTGATAGGCTTCGAGATGCGGGACCGCATGCCGCGCTTTTTGTTTGCCATTGCCGTAATTTTTTTCGCCGTAGTAGCTTGCCGGGGCACCGAAGGAACGTCCCCCGATATTGACATCGAAGCCAAGGTTCTTCGGTTCTTCACCGGCGGAGTCTCGTGGCCCAAAGTGGGCTTTGCCGACATGGATGGTGCGATATCCGGCCGCTTGCAGGAGCCGCGGCAGCGTGACGTCGGTGGCGCGCAAGCCTTTCCAGTTCCAGTCGGGCGGGCCAAGTGGACCCCCGTTATCCTTTTCAGGATTCAGCCAATTCGTCGCGCGGTGTCGCGCCGCGTTTTGTCCCGTCATGATCGAAATGCGAGTTGGCGAGCAAACACTCATGGCACAAAACTGATTGAAGCGGATTCCACGAGTGGCCAATCGCTCCATGTTGGGTGTGCGATAATAATCGTTCAGCGGGTAACGCTTGGGTTGCCCCGTGTCGTCGGTCAGGAACGGCAGCGAGGTATCCATGATGCCCATGTCATCGACTAGAAACACGACCACATTGGGCTGTTTGGAGGTCGTCTGGTCGGCTGCGGAAATGGATGGGCTGACCAGGCAGATGAAGGAGAGCAGCAGGAGCGTTTGGGACTTCATGATCACAGATTTATAGGGGGAGGGTGATGAGGGAAGGGTGAAGAAGGTTATTTGGATTTCAGTTGCCACAGCCAATATTCTTCGCGACTGCGATCGCCTTCGTTCAGGGCTTCTAGGTTAATCGGTTCAGCGGGGGTTTGGGTGTCGGCTGCCTGCGGATCAAAGCCCCACAGCACCACCGTGCCTTGCTCGTTGCGCAGGCCAAACGGTTTTGTTCCGAGAGGTTGTAACTCTCCCAGGTCGACGTCCAGTTCATTCAACGCGGCCACCGAAGTGGGAGATCTGCCGAAGCGATCTTGGTAGAGTCGCACCCCGATGGCAAGCTTGGCGATGCGGACCTCCATTTCCGAGCGAACCATGGCGAGTCCAACACCATCCATTGCGGGCGTGACGAGATCGGTGATGATCGTATCGAATCGACGGAGCGGCCCAGCTTGAGTCCGCTTGGCCGCGTAGTCATTGGCGAATTGCTCGAGGAAGGCGGCGTATTGATCGAGCGTGTCGGTCGGCGCCGCTTCCAACTGTTCGTAGACCTGAAGCGAAGCCAAAGCGTCGATCGGTCGCGCGCCGAACGACGGGCCCGTCGCCCCTTCGCTCAGCATGCCAGGATTATCAAACGCCGGTAACGCCAATGCGCGTTCGCCGAGAATCGCATAACGATGGCGGTTGCGCAACGATTCTCTTTGTTGGAGTTGCGATAAAATAGGAAGAAGTTGCGACGGTTCGAAAAAGTCGGCTTCCAAGGCCAGTTTTAAATCTCGCAGCGCCACGCCGAGGGTTGCGATATGCACTAATTGCGATATCACCGAGGGTTCTTTCTCCATGGACCGTGAAACGCCAATCATTGCCAGCAAGCTTCGCATTGTGGCCGCTTGGTCGCCTCGGATCATCGCGTCACGAAACTCGAGCGTCAGCAACCGCGAGGCGGTGCGACTACTTTGGATGGAGGGCAGCATGGTGTTGAAGGACTCGAATTCAATGGGTGTCCAGATCGGGCCGCTTTCTTCCAAGACCGCATGCATCTCGGTCCGCAGATCGCTCCACTGGTCGAGGAACTCCGTTACTTCGTCGGCGTGCACCCAAGGCTCACCGGGAACATAGGACTGTTGATTTTTGGGGGTCCCGATGATTGGCAGGCCTTGCGTTGTCGCACCGAACTCCTTGGACTCAAGGGTGGCGAGGATCTCCATCCAGCGAGCGGTCTGCTGCTTGCTCATTTGTTGTTCGCGATAAACAGTGATGGATGCATCATCGATCGGTATGTCCCGCGCGATCAGTTCGGCGGTTTGGCGTTTCAGTTCCCGCGCCGCGATCACATTGCGGCTGAGCCACCAAGCTATCGGTCCGCCACAGATCAGTAGCATGAGCACGCATGGCAGCAGGATAAAAAAGTAAAGTCCCTTTCGGGATTGGCGGGAGGGCGAGTCTTGTTGGTTCACCGCTGCGTCTCCGAGTGATTCGCTGGCTGAGCTGGTACCGGGGCGCTTGCAGCGGCGGACAGCCATCCATCAGCGCTGCCAGCGAGTTGCCATTGCGGGTCGATCGGAATTCGCAGGTGCTGCAGAGCGACTGCCACGACATCGGTCGTCGCCACCGGGCGTGCGACGTCTTCTCCTCGTGCTGCTGCGGCTCCGCTGACAATCATCGGCACACGATTAATCAGTGGGTTGTCACGACCGCCGCCGTGACCGCGGCCTTCGCCGCCATGATCGGCACTCAGCACAAACAGCCAGTCCTCGTTGTCAAACGTGTTCCGCGCACGCACGGCACGGAGAAGCTGTCCGAGTTGTGCGTCGGCAGTGGCGATACGGCGGGTGTATTCTTCAACCGAGGGATGGAAACCGAATTTGTGGCCTGCTTCGTCGATGGCACCGAGGTAAACAAACGCCAAATCGATCGGCTCGTTTTGCAGAACCGCAGCGGCCATCAAGGTGAGCGCCCGATCGGCACCATCGTATTCGTGCGATGCCGCCGAGGGCGTGACCACAATGTCGAGATCGGCATCGCTGGTGACATGCTGGCTTAACGGAGTCCAATCCAAGAACGAAGCGGTCCGGAGCTGCGGCTGGGATTGTTTGGCAAGTCGAAAGCAATGGGGCGCGCGTGCCGCGGTGCGGCCTTTGAAAGAGTTGTCGATCACCCCGTGGCGGTCTGACCAAGTCCCCGTCAGGAACGTGGTCCAACCCGGCCCGCTAACGGTATCGCTGGAAGTGACCTCAGGCGACACGACGCGTGTGTCCCAGTCGACGATGCCGTTTGCCAATAAGCGATCGATCGTCGGCGTCGAGGCTTTCTGTAACGCATCGCCACGAATGCCGTCCAAACCGATTAGGAGCACCTTGGGGGAAAGCCGGGAGGGCGCTTCGGCTGCCGCTGGCAAGGCGGTCAGCGCCAGGCAGCAGACCAACTGGCCGAACCAAGTTAATCCAGCAGGCGAATGTTTCTTGAGCCTTGGAGTCACAGCCAAGTTTCGCACGGAAGGCTCCGGGGGCGTGGGGCGTGGCGGTGAAGCCGCTCAGCAGTGTTGACCAGCTTCCGGCCCCATCCGAAAGGGGGCCGAAAACAAGTTCGTGGTGAGTGGCTCCGGAAGAGCGAATCGCATTTTAACAATGATTCGTGACCGCTGATGGCTTGCCAGGTCCGTTGGAGGATTCGATTCTTGATCTTTTGGGTTGCATTTCGGCACGCAGCATGCAAGCTGAGCACTTGTTGTGACTACGATACGGACGTCTCCTACCGACGAGACGCTCGATACTCGGCTAAGATTAAAAAAATTAAATCGAAACGACGGTCAAGTTCCGCCCCGGTGTGGCTCTTGCTCGCAAACTTCTGGTCTCTCTGCGATTACTCAAAGGAATCTCCATCATGACTCGAATGACCACTTTCGCCGCCGCTTTCCTGGCGCTGGCTTGCTTTTATTCGTCGCCGTTGAAAGCTCAAGACGCCAAAGATAAGCACGCTCATGGTGAGCACGGCGAGCATGTGGAAGAGCTGCCTAAGTTGGGCGTGGCGGTCGTGCTGCCCACGAAAGACAACAAGACCCGCGGGATGTTGCGGTTGGTCCAGAAGGGCAAGGACATCCATGTGCATGGAAAGATTCGCAATCTTTCCCCGGGCGAACATGGTTTCCACATTCATCAGTTCGGTGATTTACGCGACATGGCCGCCGGCACCAGCGCGGGTGGCCATTTCAATCCGACGGGTGCTGAGCACGGCACGTTGGAGCATGGTCATGTCGGCGACTTGGGCAACATTACTGCCGATTCCGAAGGGGTGGCCACGGTCGACGTCACCTTAAAAGACACCAAGTTGCACTTCATTCTCGGCCGTGCTTTTGTGGTTCACGCCGACCGTGACGACCTGAAAAGCCAGCCCAGTGGTGCCGCAGGCCCCCGCGTCGGCTTGGGCGTGATTGGGATCGGTAACCCTGATTACAAGATGACGCCGAAGGCAAAGTAGTCGCTCGCCAACGCAGCGATCCGTCTCTTTCCAGACGCTCGCTCCTTTTTGGGAGTGAGCGTTTTTTGATGCGCTGTCATCGACAAGGTCGCCGGGCTAGGAAGCCCCACGAATCGGAAGGTTCGTCTTCTCCGTGGGTGCACGATTTTCGCGTGACGCGAGCCCCTTGGTCCGCTTATACTGGAGGGCAAGTTCCCGCTAGCCTCCCCTGCTCTCCCCCGCCTTTCCTCGCTGCCGAGCCTGTTCCGGCTTGTCCTCGCCATGAAGTGGAAGATCCTCGGTACCGACCGGCCTCGACCGTCCAACCGGCCTCCGCGGTGGCTGGGGGCCCTGTCACGATTCTGTCTAGCGTTCCTGGGCGTTGTTGGTTTTTCGGTCACCCTGGCAGCGAATCCTTCATCGCCCTCCTTTGATGAAGCGGTGCTGCCGTTTTTGAATCAGCACTGCATCCGATGTCACAACACCCAGCAGGCGTCGGGTGATTTTCGGATCGACAATCTTTCGCATGACGTCGGCGGTGGGCCTTCGGTGGGGCGTTGGTTCGAAGTGATCGAGAAGATCAACAACGGCGAGATGCCTCCTCGCGACGAACCCGATCTGCCGACTGCTGAAGCAGGAGATGCGATTGTCACGTGGCTGTCCGAGCGGATTCGCGAAGGTGAATCGGCACGGTTGGCGAAACGGGAACGGATTTCTTTTCATCGGTTGACGCGTGAGGAGTACGCCCACACGGTCTACGACTTGTTGGGTGTCCATTTTGATGTCGCCGATCCGACTGGCTTGACCGAGGATCCGGAGTGGAATGGGTTTGAGCGTATTGGATCGGTGCTGTCGCTGTCGGCATCGCATGTCGAAAAATACTTCGCCGCCGCCGAAGCGATTCTCGCCGAAGCGTATCCAAGCGAAGCCCACCAGCCGGCGGTGGCTCGGAAGACCGCACTCGACTTGCGGGGGGGGCCGAGCAACGAGCAGATTGAGCAGCTAAAGCAACAGGGGTTGGCCGACAAGGTGCGTGTCGACATGTGGCCGGGGCATCAGATTCAAGGCGGTCGACCGGGCCCCGGCGGCAGATTCTTTAAAGGTGCGGGTGAGTATCGTGTGCGGATTCAAGTCAGCGGTTTGAAACCGACCGGAGGACGCGCGCCGCATCTGACGTTTTATGCCGACAAGCTCGATCGGATGCTGTTTGAGCAAGACATCGTTGCATCCGAAGAGGCGCCGGTGATTGTCGAATTCACGACGCATCTGCCGGCCGGTAATCACACCTTTAAACTAACCAACGATGTTCCCGGGCCATCGGTTTTGCCGCGCTCGGGACGTGCGGGACGCCAACCTTTTTTCAGCATCGCCGAGGGACGCATCCCCTGGCAGGTGAAACTGACCGATGAGGCGGGAGTGCCCCTGTATCCCTTTTTGATTGTGGACTGGGTCGAATGGGAAGGCCCGCTGTTGTCGGAGGAGGATCAGCAAAAACGAAGTCGTTTCTTGCCGGCCGACTTCAGCGACGGCAAGCAGACGCGAGCCGCCCTTGGTCGTTTTCTCGAGCAAGCCTTTCGTCGGCCTGTCACCGGCACCGAAGTGGATCGCTACTTTCAGTTATTTGAGAGTCAGTTGGCTGCCGGCGCGACGCCTCAGGATGCGCTGAAGACCAGTATGCTGGCGGTGCTGTGTGCCAGCGAATTTTATTACATCGTCGAAGGTTCGGCGGATGAAGATCGCCCGCGACTGAACGATTGGGAATTGGCGTCGCGGTTGTCGTACTTTCTGTGGAGCACGATGCCGGACGAAGGCTTGCTCGAGGCGGTTCGGTCAGGGCAGTTGAGCCAACCGGAGCATTTGCGTGCCGAGGTGCGCCGCATGCTTGACGATCCCCGTTCGCGTCGCTTTACGGAGTCGTTCTCGCGGCAGTGGCTGCAGTTGCAAAAGGTGGGAATGTTTGTTCCCGATTCGAAGCTCTATCCCGACTACGACCAGCATCTCGAGCAGAGTATGTCGCGGGAGTCGATGGCGTTTTTCGGCGAAGTCTTCGACAACAACTTATCACTTCGCGAATTCTTGGTTTCCGACTGGACGATGTTGAACGCCCGCTTGGCCTTGCATTACGGCATCGATCGGGAGTTGGAATTCGAAGGGAGCGATTTTCAAAAGGTGTCGTTGTTGCCCGACGATCATCGCGGGGGACTGTTAACGCAGGCCGCCATCCTGTCGCTCACTTCCGACGGCACCCGACATCGACCGGTGCATCGTGGCGTGTGGATATCGAAATCGATTTTTGGCAAGACGCCGCCTCCGCCACCGGCCAACGTCGACCCGATCGAGCCGAATCCGGTCGACCAGCCCAAGGCCACGATTCGAATGAAGTTAACCGCTCATCAACACGACGCGCAGTGTGCGGCTTGTCATCGCAAAATCGATCCGCTGGGACTGGCGTTTGATCACTACGACGCCATCGGTCGTTGGCGAACCGAAGAGCTCGTCGCCGGGGGAACGGGCGATCATCCGCCGGTCGATGCCAGCGGAGTGTTGCCCGACGGACGCGCCTTTGATGGCCCCGAGTCCTTCAAGCGATTGTTGTTGGACGATTTGGATGCGTTCAATGCGACCGTTGTCGAGAAACTGGCGATGTTTGCAACCAGACGCGCCATGACGGTGGATGACCGGGCCGACTTGGCCCGCATCGCAGTAGAATCGAAAGCTTGCGATTATCGTTTGCGCGATCTTGTCGAAGCAGTGGCGACCTCGGAACTCTTTCAAAAGCGGTAACACGATGGCGAATATCACTACGCAGAAATGGCTTCTTGATCGTCGGCACATGCTGCGTGGCGTCGGTGTCTCGCTGGCGTTGCCGCTGTTGAATTGCATGCGGCCCAGCAGCCTCTTGGCAGCGTCGGCTGTGGCGAAGAGCACCAAGCCGAAACGAAGCGTTTTTATCTACGTCCCCAACGGCGTGAACACCTTGACTTGGCAGATCGAACAGGCGGGCAAAGACTATCAGTTAACCACGCCGCTGAATTCGTTGGAGCGTCATCGCCAAGTCATCACGCCGATCAGTGGCCTGCATCATCCTAACGGCCTTGGGCAAGCCCACGAATGCGACAAGATTTGGTTGACCGCTGCAAGTGTCAGTCAAGAAGGAGGCGCGTTTCGCAACACCGTCTCGACCGACCAATTGATGGCCGAAGTCACGGCGACGCAAACACGCTACGCGTCGCTGGAGTTGGCGATCACTGGCGGGACTTTGGCGTGGTCGCGAGATGGCATCCCGCTGCCGGCCGAACGGAAACCCAACGCGATCTTTAACCGCTTGTTTGGTGTCGAGCCGGGTGGCACCGACGCGGCGCGAAAAAAGCTGAATCGGCGCGGCAGCGTGCTCGACGTGGTGCTGGACAGTGCGCGTTCTTTGCGGCATCGGATGGGTGGCGAGGACCGTACTAAGTTGGACGAATACCTGCACAGCGTTCGTGAAGTCGAAATCCGTACCGAACGCGCCGATTCATGGTTGGACATCCCCAAACCGGAGATCGATCCGGCGACCAAGTCAAAGCTGACTCGCAACATTCCGACGTCGGCGGCCGGAGATTATTACCGTACGATTTACGACTTAATGGTGTTGGCGCTGCGGACCGATATGACGCGCGTGATCACCTGTATGAGCGGCAGTGAGAGCAACGGCTTGCCGATTCCCGAAATCGGCGTGGCACAGTCGCGGCACGAGTTGTCGCATCACAATGGCGACCCCGAACAGTTGCGGCGGTTGACCGAATGCGATGGATTCTTGACCGAACAGTTCTCCTATTTCTTAGACCAACTGAAGGCGTTCGATGAAGCGGGCGAGTCGCTGCTCGACCGCACGATGGTGCTGTTTGGCAGCGGCATGGCGTACGGGCACAGTCACGGCAACGCCAACCTGCCCACTATCTTGGCTGGTGGGCAGTCGCTGGGGCTGAAGCATGGGCAGCATGTCGATTACAACTTGCCCAAGCTTGGCAGTTACGATCTGGATAATTCGAAGAAGCACTACGGCGTCTGCTCGCGACCGGTCGACGAATCGGCGCGGCTGAGCAACCTCTTGTTAACGATGCTGCAGAAAATGGACGTTCCCACCGAACGCTTCGCCGATAGCCTGGGCACCGTCGATCAGGTGGTCCGTTGACGATGAACCGATGGAAAATAAAGATGATGCGACGGAGTGTGCAACTGACTGCGCGACGGTGGCTGCCGTTGCTGGCGACGGTATTGCCTGCTTTGTTTCTGTCTACTGAAGGAGTGTTCGCCGGCGATGGTGCCGAGCCCGCTTATCGTACCGATGCCGATCAGGACACGGAGCTGCCTTGGTTTCAGTTGGTCGAAGGGGAGTTTCCTCCGCCCGGATCGGCACACGCCTTTGGTGGCGAACTGATCGCCGTCGATGCAGTCAATCGCACGGGCACGCTGCGCGTCGACCGAACCGATGCGCAGCGCCGCAGTCATTGGGACTTGCCGGTCGATTTCCAACTGCTGCCTTACGGGACGCTGTCTTATCATGGAGCGCCGGCGGCGTTGGCAGACATTCCGCTCGGCACGCACCTGCACGGCTTGTTTTATCAACGGGCACCCGATCAGCCGCCCGCCAAGACGGTGTTTCACAATCGTGCGAGCATCGAAGCCGAATTTACTCGCTGCTTGCAATTAGAAGATGATTTCAGCCATTGGCAGCGGCAGGGACGAGCGTGGCGCATCGAAGCGGCCGACCTGGAGTCGAAAACGTTGACGTTGTTGCCGGTTGATGCGGAGGGCAAGTCAATCGGCGAAGAGAGCAAGACCTTTGAGTGGTTGCCGGCGACAAGGCTCTGGATCGGCGACCGGTTGGGGGTTGCCAAGGATGTCGCCGTCGGCCAAGTCGTGCAGATTAATTTAACCTGGGCGACCCTTTATGGGCCGGGCCGTTGTCTCGATATTTGGCTGGATGCGAAGAGTCGCCAGGCTGCCCAGCAGCGCCAGCTTGCCGTCCATCGGCAGTATCAGAAAGAGCGTGGGCTGGCTGGCTGGATTGATGCTGTCGACAATTCGCAGAGTCTTTTGACGGTGACGCTGTTTGGTGGAGTCGACCCCGATTTGCTAACCGAATTCGTCGAGAGCGAATCGGTAACAAGTGTCGTGGCCGAACCATCGCTGCGGAGCTATGACCAAGTGAACGACCGTAAAGGGGGTTCGTTGCTGAAGATCACGACCTTGGAGCCGATGCCGGGAAGCAGCGGAGTGCAACTCCTGTTTCGCACCGACTTGTTGCTCGAGGGGTTTCGTCCGCGGCGGATCGTGCGCGTCTTCCCCGCTGGTTGGCCCGTGATCAGTCTGCCGCAAGAGGAGCGTTTGTGGCCGGCACGCGACTAGCAAAATTTCTTTCTCGTCGATCGGCTGGCGGCACCGTGTAAAAAGCCAACCGAATCTGCGGCAGGGTGAAGATTCAGGGTCCCGTCGGGTGTCCATCATGGCGATGGACTTCTAGCATATTGATGAGCCGGCTATATTCTCGTGGCTGGTTCACCCACGGTTCTCGGCTTGCTTCCACTATCGCACATTACCTGTGAAATACTCGCTTACCCTTGGCGTAGCGTTGTTCGCCAACTGGTTGCTCTGGTCGGGCCACTTTGACAATCCGTTCTTGATTGGACTTGGGTTGGCTTCGTGCGCCTTTTCGGTGTGGCTGGGTCGTCGCATGCAGATTGTTGACGAAGAGGGGGCCCCGGTGCAGATGGGCACGCTGCCTTTCACGCACTTCGCGCCCTGGCTGGCGTTGGAGATTGTGCGGTCCAATGTGGCGGTGACCAAAATCATCTTGGCTCGAAAGATGCCTCTTCAGAGGACCATGATCGAGGTTTCGGCGAATCAGAAGTCGGCACTCGGTCGTGTGATGTTGGCCAACTCGATTACGCTGACGCCAGGAACGGTGGCGGTGAACATGCATGGCGAACGGGGCGATCAAATCACCGTGCATGCATTGTCGTTCGAGGGTGCGGAAGATGACTTGTCGGGTGAGATCGATCGGCGGATCTGCAGACTCGAGTCGAAAGGGCTGTGATGTTGGTTGTAACGGCCGTGGCCATTTTGATCACTATGACGTTGGCGTTGATCCGAGCCACCTTGGGTCCGACGGTGTTCGATCGTGTGTTGGCAATCAACATGTTCGGCACCAAGACGGTGTTGCTGATCTGCGTCGTCGACTTTATGACCGGCCGCGACGATTTTTTGGATTTGGCCTTGCTGTATAGTTTGATGAACTTTATCGGGATGGTGACCTTGCTGCGGTTTACCGAGTACGGCAGCTTTGGTGAGGAGCCGGTCGAATGAGCCTCTTTCTTGATCTGCTGAGTTGGGTCTTTCTACTCTCGGGCGCCTTCTTCTCGATCGTCGGCGGCATCGGCATTTTGCGACTGCCCGAGTTCTTCTCTCGGCTGCATGGTGGGGGCATCACCGATACCTTGGGAGCGGCTTTGATCATCGTCGGGTTGATGTTTCAGGCCGGCTTGAGCTTGGCTTCGTTCAAGTTGTTTGTGATTTTGTTTTTCTTGTATGTGACCAGCCCGAGTTCTTGCCATGCACTGGCGCGGTCGGCGCTAAACCACGGCTTGAAGCCGGTGCTTGATCCCCCGCGGAAATTGAAAGCGACCAGCGACGGAGCAGTAATCAAGGAGGCTGACGGATCTAAATGACGATCATTGTATTTGCGATTCTCGCCTTGCTCGCGACGACCGCGGTGATTGTTGCGCGGATGCGCGACCTGTGGGCGGCGATCATGTTCACTGGCATTTACAGTTTCCTCAGCTCCAGTTGGATGCTGATTTTGGATGCGCCCGACGTGGCGTTCACCGAAGCTGCCGTCGGCGCGGGGATTGCCACTGTGCTCATGCTGGGGACATTGGCCTTGGCGGGTAAGCAAGAAAGGCGGACCGAGAAATCGCCTTTGCTGCCTTTGGTGGTGGTGACGCTGACCGGCGGGGCGTTGATTTATGGGACGCTGGACATGCCCTATTTCGGTGACCCCAACGCGCCGGTTCATCTATATCCGGATCCCTCCTTCGTTGAAAAATCCCAGCCCGACATGCACGGTTTGCCCAACGTGGTGACGGCGGTCTTGGCTAGTTATCGCGGCTATGACACGTTGGGTGAAACCGCGGTGATTTTTACTGCTGGAGTGGCCGTCTTGTTGATCTTGCGAAAAGAAGACGAGGAACCGGAGACTTCGGCTTCTCCCGCCGATGTGGAGGCCTTGCGATGAAGACGTTTCCGATTATTCGCGTCGTCACCAAAGTTCTCATTCCCTACATCTTACTGTTCGCCTTCTATGTTCAGTTTCACGGGGACTACGGTCCGGGTGGCGGATTCCAAGCCGGCGTGATTTTAGCGGCGGGTTTGATTTTGTATGGCTTGGTGTTTGGACTAGACGCGGTCAAAAAAGTCGCTCCGCCGATCGTGGTGGAAAAACTAATGGCGTTGGGAGTCCTGCTGTATGCCGGCACCGGAATTACCACAATGCTGTTGGGCGGAAACTTTTTGGATTACAACATGCTGGAGCATTCGCTGTTTCCACACTACTTGCCGAGTGGTCAGCACTTGGGCATTTTATTAGTTGAACTTGGTGTAGGCATTACCGTGACGGCCGTGATGACGATGATTTTCTATGCGTTCGCTGGTAGAAAGCATATCGCATAAACATGGATATCAGCATGGAACAAGTGATCGGATTATTTAACTACTGGATCGTCATCTTTTTGATGATGACTGGTTTCTACATCGTCATCGCGCGGCGGAATTTGATCAAAGTCGTCATCGGTTTAAATATCTTTCAAACCTCGGTGTTCTTGTTGTACATCACGATGGGGAAAGTGACCGGCGGTACGGCTCCGATCATTCCGCCTCGTATCGTTGCCCAGCATCATCACGCCGACGAACATGCCGGGGCGGCGCACGATTCGCTCGCTGCAGAGACGACTCAGCCTGCCAAGTCGGTGGCGGGAGAATTGGCCACGCAGACGGAGGAAATCATCTATTCGAATCCACTGCCCAGCGTGTTGATGTTGACCGCGATTGTGGTGGGGATCGCGACGACCGCCCTCGCGTTGGCGTTGGTCGTGCGAATTCGCGAGGATTACGGTACGGTGGAAGAGGACGAGATTTTGGCACTGGACATTCAGTCGTGATCGCCAACCAGTTGCCAGTCTTGCTGATTGTCCTGCCGTTGATCGCGGCGCCGTTGTGCGTGCTGTTGGGCAGTCGCCGGATGGCCTATCCGTTGGCGCTGATTGTCTCTTGGTGCACCTTCGCGATTTCCATTGCGTTGATCGCGCGGGTCATGCAGACGGGGCCCATTCATTACGATCTGGGCAATTGGGAACCGCCGTACGGCATCGAGTATGTCGTCGATTACCTCAGCGGTTTTGTGATGCTATTCGTTGCCGGGATCGGGGCCGTCGTGCTCGCCTACGCCCCCCGCAGCGTGGCGGCGGAGATAGCGCCCGGTAAGCAGACGATGTTTTACGCGAGTTACCTGTTGTGTTTGGCCGGCTTGCTGGGCATGTGCGTGACAGGCGACCTGTTCAATGTGTTTGTCTTTTTGGAAATCTCGTCGCTTTCATCGTACGCGCTGATCAGTTTGGGCAGTACGCGACGAGCTCCGTTGGCGGCGCTGAAGTATTTGATTCTCGGAACGGTCGGTGCCACTTTTTTTCTGATCGGTGTCGGGCTGGTTTATCAGATGACCGGCACCCTGAATATGGAAGACATCGCGGCGCGGTTGCCAACCGTTGGGGGACCTCGCACGGTGTTGGTCGCCTTCGCCTTCATGACGATCGGCTTGTGCATCAAGATGGCGGTCTTTCCGGTGCATACCTGGTTGCCCAACGCCTACACCTATGCACCGTCGGTAGTGACCGCCTTTATCGCGGCGACGGCAACAAAGGTTTCGGTCTATGCCTTCGTGCGATTGGTGTACAGCATTTTTACGCCGCAGTTCGCTTTTGGGTTATTGCCGCTCGATACCGCGCTGAGTGGGCTGGCCTTGGTCGGGATCTTTGCGGCTTCCGCAGCGGCGATCTATCAAGAGAACGTCAAGCGGTTGCTGGCCTATTCGAGTATCGCTCAGATCGGATACATGTTGTTGGGCATCAGCATGGCCAATCAAGACGGGGTGACCGCGGGCGTGGTGCACATGTTCAATCATGCGATCATTAAAGGGGGCCTGTTCATGGTGGTCGGCTGTTTTGCGTTGCGACTCGGGTCCGTTCAGATGGAAGACTGGCGCGGTGCGGGCAAGACGATGCCGTGGACCGCTTTTGCTTGGGCGTTGGGGGGGCTGGCGCTGATCGGTGTGCCGCTGACGGTCGGCTTTGTCAGTAAATGGTTGCTGCTGACGTCGGCGCTGGAATCGGGGCGTTGGGGGGTCGCGATCTTGATGCTGTGCAGTTCGTTGCTGGCGATCGTCTATGTCTGGCGTGTGATCGAGACGCTGTATTTTGCGGAGCCTTCCGAGAAGGCGAAGCAAGCGACCGAAGCGCCGTTGTCGATGTTGATTCCCACCTACGCGATGATCGGTTGCACGTTGTTGTTTGGCGTGTGGACCACTTATTCGGCTGGGCTGGCGGGACGTGCGGCAGCTTCTTTGCTGGGAGGTGCGCCGTGATCTCTCCCGAGCAAATGATTGGGGTTTCAATCGGTTTGCCGTTGCTGGCGCTGGCACTGATCTTCCTGTTCGGCAAACACCCCAATGTGCGCGAGGCATGCACGCTGATCGTGTCCACGTTGCTGTTTGCTGTTGTCTGCGGGTTGGCCGGACATGTGTTTGCCGGCGAGCGACCGGAGTGGCGAATCGGCGAGATGATTCCTGGCTTTGAGCTTGGTTTTCGTGTTGAACCGCTGGGGATGCTGTTTGCGTTGGTCGCCTCGGGCCTGTGGATACTGACGACGGTCTATGCCGTGGGATACATGCGCGGCCATCATGAGCAGCATCAGACTCGTTTCTTTGGCTGCTTTGCGCTGGCGATTTTCGCCGCGTTGTCGGCCGCTTTCTCGGCCAATTTGTTCACCCTGTTTGTCGCCTACGAGGTGATGACGATCTCGACCTATCCGTTGGTCACGCACCACGGCGATCAAGCGGCTCGTAACGGCGGACGCGTTTACTTGGGGATCTTGCTCTCGACGTCGATTGCGTTTTTTATGTTGGCGATTGCTTGGACGTGGTTCCTGGCGGGGACGCTTGATTTTAAGCAGGGCGGCATCTTGGCCGATGCGTACGCTGAGGGGCGGATCAGTCACACGCAGTTGGGCGTGCTGCTGGGGTTGTTTGCATTTGGAATTGGGAAAGCCGCGTTGATGCCTTTTCATCGTTGGTTGCCTGCCGCAATGGTCGCTCCCACACCTGTCAGTGCGCTGTTGCATGCGGTGGCGGTGGTCAAGGTCGGCGTGTTCTCGGTTTTAAAAGTCGCCGTGTTTGTGTTTGGCATCGATCTGCTGCACACGACCGGCGTCAGCGTTTGGTTGGCTTACGTGGCGGGCGTCACGATTCTGTTGGCGTCTTTAATCGCGATGACGAAGGACAACCTTAAGGCTCGCTTGGCGTATTCGACCGTCAGTCAATTAGCTTACATCACCCTGGGAGCCGCCTTGGCGACGCCCGAGAGTGTGATCGGCGGAGGGATGCACATCGCGATGCATGCGGTTGGCAAGATCACGCTGTTCTTTTGTGCGGGAGCGATTTATGTGGCCACGCATAAGAAGAACGTTAGTGAGCTGCGCGGTTTGGGACGCGCGATGCCCTTCACCTTCGCAGCCTTCTTTATTGCCTCGGTCAGCATCATCGGTCTGCCACCGGGCGGAGGTTCGTGGAGCAAATGGTTGCTGGCGGTCGGGACGGCCGAGAACCATCTGTACTGGCTGACCGCGGCACTGATGATCAGCTCGCTGCTGAATATCGCCTACCTGATTCCGATCCCGGTGCGGGCTTTCATGGTCGTGCCGCAGGCTGGCACCGTGGGAACCGAATCGGAGCCGGCGCCGGAGGTGCCTCGACAGTGGAATATTCAGGAGGCACCCGGTATGTGCGTGGTGCCGTTGTGCGTCACGGCAGTGCTGAGTGTGTTGCTGTTTTTTGCGGCCGAATCGATTTACGAAGTCCTGTTGCCGATCACAACGGAAGGATAGAAACAGGGCCCCACCTATGCAAACTGAACCAGAATCTGAAGAGCAAGCGGCGCCGGAAACCAGTTGGTTTGAGCGGCCTGAAAATCAGTTCAAGATGATTGTCGACCTCGCCGTCGCCTGTGTGTTGTTGCTGCTAGCCGATTTTTTCTACGAGAACCCGCATCCGCATTTTGCGATCGAAACCACGTTTGGCTTTCAAGCTTGGTTTGGTTTTGTCGCCTTCGTCGGCGTGGTCTTTTTGGGCCGCCTGTTGCGGCTGATCGTCCGCCGCGAGGAGGACTACTATGATCGGTGATTTTCTCCTGCCGCCGGGCTGGATCATGATCGTGGGCGTGCTGTTGCTGCCGCTGTTTAACCGCCGCGGCGCAGGGCAGGCGGTTGCGGTGCTGGTGCTGTCGGTGCTCAGTCTGGTGGCCTTCTTGCTGACGCCGAGTGGTGATTATGGACAGCTTGAAGTCTTCGGCGCGACGCTGAACGTGGTCCGGATCGATTCGCTCAGCCGCATCTTTGGGGTTGTGTTTCATCTCGCGGCGATTCTGTCGGCGGTCTATGCGCTGCACGTCCGTGATGTAAGGCAGCATGCCGCAGGGGTGGTGTATGCCGGTGCCGCGATCGGTGCTTGTTGTGTCGGTGACTTGATGAGCCTGTTTGTGTACTGGGAGTTAACCGCCTTATCGAGCGTCTTTCTGGTGTGGGCCAGCGATTCGGAGCGGTCGTATCGGTCGGGCATGCGATACCTGATTATCCAAGTCGGCTCGGGCGTGTTGTTATTGGCCGGTGCGATCATTCGCTATGTCGAAACCGATTCGCTGGCCTTTGAACGTTTCACGCCGGCCGGTGGTACGATCAGTTTGGGAGCGTTGTTGATCCTGTTGGCGTTTGGGATCAAGTGTGCCTTTCCGCTGCTGCATAACTGGCTGCAAGATTCGTATCCCGAAGCGACCGTTACCGGCACCGTGTTTCTAAGTGCCTTTACAACCAAGTTGGCGGTCTATTCGCTGGCTCGTGGTTTTCCCGGCACCGAAGCCTTGATCTGGATCGGTTGCGCGATGACGTTGTTTCCGATCATTTACGCCGTCATCGAAAACGACCTGCGCCGCGTGTTGGCGTACAGCTTGAACAATCAACTGGGGTTCATGGTTGTCGGCGTTGGTATTGGGACCGAGTTGGCGATCAACGGTACCGTCGCCCACGCGTTCTGTCACATTATTTACAAAGCCCTGCTGTTCATGACGATGGGGGCGGTGCTGTATCGAGTGGGGACGGTCAAAGCGACCGAACTGGGCGGGCTGCATAAGTCGATGCCGTGGACCACTGGTTTTTGTTTGATCGGTGCCGGTGCGATTTCGGGCTTTCCGCTGTTGAGCGGATTTATCAGCAAGTCGATGATCCTGTCGGCCGCCGGGGAAGAGCATCGTTTGGTGGTCTGGTTGATCTTATTGGTCGCCTCGGCCGGCGTGATGGAGCACTCGGGGATCAAGATTCCGTTCTTTGCGTTTTTTGCCCATGATTCGGGAAAGCGACCTCGCGAAGCCCCGCTGCATATGCTGGTCGCGATGGGGGCCGCGGCGTTCCTCTGCGTCGCCTTGGGGGTTGGGTATCCGCTGCTCTATCGCTGGCTGCCGTTTCCCGTTGACTATCACCCATATACGGTGACGCACGTGGTGACTCAGTTGCAATTGCTGCTGTTTGCTGCTTTGGCATTTGTTGTGTTGATGAAAACGCACCTTTACCCTGCTGAGCAGCGGTCGACGAACTTGGATAGCGATTGGGTCTATCGGCGGGCGCTTCCGACGCTAGCACACAGTGGTGGAATCGTCGTCAAGTCGGTGGTAGGGACGTGTCGACATGCAATGATGGTGATCCTGGTGCGCGTGCTGTCTGTGGCCGGAAGCCTGTTTAACGAGCGCGGTCTGCTTGGCAGGACTTGGTCAACCGGCGTGATGACCTTTTGGGCAGGCGTCCTGCTGGCGATTTGCCTCGTGCTTTACTATTTATAGGACAGCCTCTTCGCCGCCTCGATGACTCCACCGGAAGTTTCATGGATTCCAACCGTTTGCTTTTCGAGTCCCATTCCCACACTCCGCTGTGCAATCACGCCGAAGGGCTTCCCACGGAGTACGCCGCCGTGGCCGAACAGCGAGGCCTGCGCGGGTTATTGGTAACCTGCCACAATCCGATGCCCGCAGGTTTCTCCTCGCGGGTGCGGATGCGTGAGGATCAATTCGACGAGTATGTCGACTTGGTGGCCCAGGCGACTAACGAATGGGCTGGTTGCGTCGATGTGCGTCTGGGATTAGAAGCCGACTACTTCGAGGGTTACGAGGGGTACTTGGAGCGGCAGTTGGCAGGGGCCGATTTCCATTTCGTGCTGGGCTCGGTCCATCCGCAGATTCCCGAATTCCGTCATCGCTACTGGAGTGAGGATTCGCACGAGGTACAGCGGACCTACTTCGACTTGCTGGCCAAAGCGGCCGAAACGGAGTTGTTCGACTCGTTGGCGCATCCAGATCTGATCAAGAATTTCACTTCCGAAGCTTGGGATCACGCCGTCATCATGGGGGACATTCAGCGTGCCCTCGATCGGATTGCCAAGACCGGGATCGCGATGGAACTGAATACTTCGGGAGTCAACAAAACGATCTCGGAGATGAATCCGTTTCCCGGCATGCTGCGAGAGATCGCCAAACGCCAGATTCCGATGACGCTCGGAGCCGACGCCCACGAACCGGGGCGGGTTGCCGACGGATACGAAACGGCCCTGGAGCTGCTAAGCGAATGCGGTTTCTCGGAAGTTCACTTTTTCCTCAACCGCCGGCGTCATTCGGTAGGGATCGAAGCGGCTCTCGGCAGCCTGGTCGATCGTTCGGCGATCGGTTGATGCGCGGACGGTGGAAGCTCTAGCGGTTGGCTAGTTTGGTGCGGCGCCCTTGGACCGCTGTGCTGTCTATAAAAGCGATCTTCCGGCCGCACAGGCCGCATCATCGATGCAACCGATGGCTCACGTTGGCTGTGCCGAGCGAATTCAGGAGAAAGGTCTCATGGGAAAGCCGATCGCCGCTCGAAAGCGATAGTGGCCCTTTCCCTCCCTCCAACCTGAAGGCCATATTTTATGCATCAACCTGAAGAGATTCTCTCGCGAGTTGATTCGGCTCTGAAATCGCATCCTCACCTGCGACGTGTGCTGGTGAAGAGCGAGCAGTTAGAAGACCGCGTCGTTCTAAGTGGCAGCGTCGACACGTTTTTCCAGAAGCAGATGGCGCAAGAAGCTCTCCGCGACATTCCGGGCGTCATCGAAATCGACAATCAATTGAGCGTCGATTACGTCTAGCCGCCCTGGCATGGATTCACGTCGCACGGTTCTGCTGGATTAGCTTTCATCGAGCCGTGCGACCAAGTTGCTCGAGCCGTGCGACCAAGTTGCTCGCGCCGTGCGACCAAGTTGCTCGCGCCGTGCGACCACGTTGATCGCGCCGTGCGATCCTATTTCTCTCGCCGTAATCTCGGCATCACCAGCCCGGCAGATCGGCTGTGAAGCAAACGCTTGGGCGGTTTCGCGAACCTGCCTCGCTGTTCGTTGTCCCTGGTTTGCGATACTGTTGAGACAGATCCTTTCGAAATCTGTTTCATTCACGTATCGTTGCCCCATCCGATCCGACCGTTCAGGAATAGGACATGCCTCTCGCTGCTTCCGTGGAATCGTCCCGCCCGCCATTGCACCTCAGTCACCAAGCCGCCACGGCGCCGGAGCAACCGATCAGTCGTTTGATGGCCGAGGCGTTACGCAATCCCGAGCTGATTTCCTTGGCCGCTGGTTTTGTCGATGAACGGACGTTGCCGTGCAAACTGGTCGCCGAAACGGTCGAGCGGTTGATGCAGGATCCCGTCGCTGGGCGAAGTGCGTTGCAGTATGGTTTGACCGAAGGGGATGCGGTCCTCCGCCGTCAGATTGCCGAACGTTATTTCGCGGCCGATCATGCGACGCATGCCGATGCGATGGTGCTCTCGACCGGCAGCAATCAGTTGTTGCATCTGATTTCTGATTGTCTGCTCGAGCCGGGCGATGTGGTGATATGTGCCGCTCCGACCTACTTCGTTTACCTGGCGATGCTACGCGATTTGGGCGTGACGGCGATCAGCGTTGCCGGTGACGTAGAAGGGATGTTGCCCGCCGATTTGGATGCCACGCTGACGCGGCTGACCGACACCGGCCGCCGCGATCGGGTGAAGGTGCTGTATCTGGTGCCTTACTTCGATAATCCGGCGGCGACGACGATGTCGGTTGCGCGACGCCGAGAGATCCTCGAGGTGCTGGAGCGGCACGATGCGAGTGGACCACCGATCGCTTTGTTGGCGGACAATGCGTACCGCGACTTGCGCTATGACGGAGAGGACTTGCCCTGTTTTGTCGATTGCGGTGCCGACCCCACGCGGACTTTGGAAACCGGCACGTTCTCCAAAAATCTATCGCCCGGGATCCGCGTCGGTTGGGGCGTGTTGCCGGAACCATTGCGTGGGGCGGTTTTGCGTCGCAAGTCGGTGATCGATTTTGGGTCGCCGCAATTCAATCAGGCGATCGTGCGGGAGTTGCTCGTCGGCGGGGATTTGGATCAGCATCTTCGGGAGGTTTTGTTGCCCTCCTACCGATCGAAGCGGGACGCCATGGTGGCGGCATGTGAGCGTTGGTTGCGGCCGATCGCGGGAGTCGCTTTCGATGTTCCGGAAGGTGGCATGTATGTTTGGCTGCGGCTGCCCGAAACGCTGAACGCCTCGCCGGGATCGTCGTTGTGGGATACCTGCGTCCAGCATGGCGTGCTGTATGTTCCGGGCGAATATTGTTTTGCTAGCGAAGGAGCCCCGGTTCAGGCCAACACGATGCGGTTAAGTTTCGGCGTTCAGGAGGAGACGCGGATTACGCGAGGAATCGAATTGCTAGCAGAAGCGGTGCGAGCCCAATTGGGTTGAGAGGGCCAATTGGCTAAAAAAGCCGACCGGTGGTTGGAAATTTGGGCAATCCGCATTGCTTCCGACCGAGCCAAGCGACGATAAAGAGAAGCCGTTTGGTCGCGCGTTTCTTTGGCTGTTTTTTCCTGTCCGCCGCCCGTGCTTATCACCCGCATCGATCGCTACGTTCTGACGCTCTACTTGCGTACGCTGTTGATTTGCTTCTTCAGTTTGGGTGGCATCTTCGTTGTCTTTCATGCCTTTAGCAATCTTGAGGCGTTGTCGGAGCACGCGGAGGTTAAAGGCGGGTTTGTCACCGCGATGTTCGACTACTACGGTCCGTACCTGCTGGTCATTTTTGATTCCACCAGTCCGATTTTGGCATTGATGTCGCTGCTGTTCACCATCGGTTGGTTGCGACAGAGTGGCGAGTTGACTTCGATATTGGCCGTTGGTGTGAGGCATGGCCGGATCTTGCGCCCGATGCTGATTGCCGCGGCGCTGATTATCTTGTTGGGGTTGCTCAATCGCGAACTGTTGCTGCCGCATTTTCGCAATAAGCTGGGGAATAAGCCGGCGGTGATCGCCAGTGAAACCGAGCGTCCGCTGCAGCCTTGCTTCGACCGTCAAGCCGGCGTGCTGGTCGAGGGCAAAGCGGTCATTACCGGTCGCCGAGAATTGGTCAGTCCTGCCTTTCGGTTGTTCGCCGACTATCCAGGATTTGGAAACCAGTTGGCCGCTGACCAGGCCTTGTGGCGAGCGGCGAATGAACAGCACCCGGCGGGGTTCATGCTGTACAACGTGAATCGTCCGCAGGCAATTGACACCTTGCCCTCGGCGGGCCTCGATGGCCGGACGGTGCTGTATACCGCGGCGGAGCATCCGTGGGTCGAGTCGGGTCAATGCTTCGTTGCCACGTCGGTCGACATCACTCTGCTCGAAGCCCGCGGCTCGAGTAAGAAATACGCCCCAATGCCGGATCTGATTCGCCGGGTACGTAATCCGGCGGTGCACACCAGCACCAAAATCCGCGTTGATTTGCATGGTCGGCTATTGCGACCTTTGCTGGACTTTACGCTGGTCTTGCTGGGACTGCCACTGGCCGTTTCGCGAGCTGACAAAAACCTGTTTGTGTTGGTTGGCCATGCCGTGGTGTTGGTGGGGATGTTTTTCGGCATTCGCACGCTCGCGACCACGTTGGGCGGCAGCGGGTACTACCTCAGCCCTGCCATGGCGGCCTGGATTCCGATCCTAATCATGACGCCGCTGGCCTATTCTCGCTACCGTGGTGTTCAAAAGGTCTGAGGTCAAAACGGGTTGTTTTCCGCTTCCCGCGTTCACTCCGATTTTTGCCAATGCAGCGGTTCCGGTTTGAGCAGCACGGTGATCAGGAGCGTGCTGAGCAAGATCCAGATCAGTGACCAGATATGCCACAGGCCGATCATCGCTTGCTCACTGTCGAGCCGGTTTAACAATCGCATTGTCCAACGCACGACCTCCGAATCCGCATGCCACGGATCGGCAATGGCATAGGCGATGCTGGATGCCAAGTAAGCGACCGGCAGGCGTGGGCAACGTTTGCGTCGATTGAAAATAACGACGAAAGCGAGGGCACAAAGCAGCATGCGCACCGCCCCGGCGGCCGACGTGGTCCACATGTTGGGCGACACGACGGCCCCCAAGCACGCGGCGACGGCGGTCATGCAGATCAGGAGGTAAGCGATCGAATAATGGCTTGAATGGGGCTTCATTTCTTTAGAATAAGCATTCCCCGCCACGATTGTCGAATTTGCTGTGAGGAAAATCGCTTGCCACAGTCGGCGACTTGACTTGCCAACTTCTTGTACACTGAAGCCGGGGCCGTCAACCGTCGCCAAGTCCTGTTTTCTCCCGCCAGTGAAGTCTGCCATGCTGTCTTGTCGCCGATTGGCCTGCCTGCTGTTGTGTCTGGCGTTGTGGTGCACTCAGGGGGTTCGTGCCGCAGACCTGGACGATGCCGAAGCGTTGTTCGCCGCTGGAGAATACGACGCCTGCCAGGCAGTGGCTGCGGATGCGGTTGAGCGAGGGATCTGGAACGTCCGCTGGCCGATGCTGTTGATTCGCTGTCAGATGACGACCGGGCAGTACCCCGCCGCTCTGGAAACCTATCAGGCGGCATCCAAGCGTTTCACTTTCAATGCCTTGCCACTGCAGTTGCAAGGCGTGGAAGTGTTTCGGATGAACAACTTGCCCGACGAAGCGGAGCAGGAACTGGTACGGATCCACGATCGTGTACGCGATTCCCTGAACCGTTTCATGAGCAAGGAGAGCATGATCGCGATCGGTCGTTACTTGGCGACCCGCGGTGAGGATGCTCGGCAGATCCTGGAGCGGTTTTACGATCGCTCGATTGAGAGCGACCCAAAGTTCGTCGATGCCTACGTCGCCTCGGCGGAGTTGGCGCTGCAGAAACATGATTACCAACTGGCCGCCTCCGCGATCGAGAAAGCGATCCCCTTGCAACCAGACGACCCGTACCTCTACTACTTGCAATCGCGGGCCTGGAAAGGGGGCGACCCCGAGCGTTCCGCGGCGGCTTTGCAACTGGCGCTGGAAAAAAATCCTCGCCACATTCCCAGTTTGCTGTACCAAGCCGAACAGGCAATCGACAGCGAGCAATACGATGAGGCGCATCGGTTCGTGACCGAAGTCTTGCAGGTCAATCTTCATCAACCCGAAGCCTGGGCGTTTGAAGCGGTGCTTGCTCACTTACGAGGCCAGCCGGAGATCGAAGCGCTGATGCGTGCGGCCGCGCTGAGTACTTGGAGTACCAACCCCGAAGTCGATCATTTGATCGGCGTCAAACTATCTCAAAAGTATCGCTTCACCGAAGGAGCGGCTTATCAGCGCAGGGCGCTCGCGGTGCGGCCGCAGTCGACCAAGTACCGTTTCCAGTTGGCTCAGGATTTGTTGCATCTTGGCGATGACGAGGCGGGTTGGACGCTGGCTGAGCAGACCCAGCAAGACGATCCTTACAACAGCGTCGCCTACAACCTGATGACGTTGCACGATTCGCTGGAGCAGTTTCAAACGTTCCAGGCCGATGGGATCCTGTTGCGAATGGACGCTTTCGAGGCGAGCGTGTATGGCGAGCAAGCACTGAAACTGTTGCAAACGGCGAAGCGGGAGTTGTCGGAGAAGTACAGCGTTGAACTGAAGAAACAAATTATCGTCGAGATCTTCCCCAAGCAGAGTGACTTTGCGATTCGCACCTTTGGGCTGCCTGGCGGCGCAGGTTACTTGGGCGTCTGCTTTGGACGCTTGGTGACTGCCAACAGTCCGGCTTCTCAAGGTGCCGCGCCGGCGAATTGGCAGTCGGTCTTGTGGCACGAATTCTGTCACGTTGTGACGCTCGAAAAGACGCGTAATCGCATGCCACGTTGGTTAAGCGAAGGCTTGTCGGTCTATGAGGAACGGCAGCGTGATGGTCGCTGGGGGCAACAGCTTAATCCTACCTTTCGCGAGATGATTCTCAGCGAGGACTTGACCCCTGTCAGCGAGTTAAGTGGCGCTTTCTTGTCGCCCAAGAGTGCCATGCATGTGCAGTTCGCATACTTTGAATCGTCAATGGTGGTCGAGTACTTCATCGACAAGTATGGCATCGATGCGATGAACCGTTTGTTGGATGACTTGGCGGTCGGCATGCCGATCAACGACGCCCTGCAGCGGCATGCCGGTTCGCTGGCCGCACTCGACGCCGAGTTCGCGGAATACGCCCGGCAAGCGGCTGAGGCGTTTGGTCCGACTGCCGATTGGGAACGTCCAACCGCCGAAGGTCCGCCCTCGTTGGCCCAGTGGCGCGAACGGCTCGAGCAGTCACCGAATCATTACTGGGCGTTGCGCGCCGTGGCTCAAGCAGAGGTTGCCGCGGAGCGCGACGCCGAAGCGATCGAGTTACTTGATCGGCTCGATGCGATCTTGCCCGCCGATGGCTCGCCAGGCTGCGCGACCGAGCTCCGGGCGCGGCTTGCGGCGCGTCAAGGCGACGTGACAACAGAGCTGAAGCACCTGCAGGCACTGCATCGACTGCGCGATGATGATTTGCCGACTTACCGGCGGATCGCGGAGATCGCCATCGAACGCGAGGATTGGGAGTTATTGGCATCGATGTCGGCGGCGATGTTGGCGGTCAACCCGCTGCTGCCGGCCGGACATGAATGGCTAGCGGAGGCTGGCGAGCAACTGCAGCGACCGGCCGACACCGTCCGCGCCTTGGCAGCCCTCTCCCGCATGGAGCAAGTGGATCCGGCGGGCTTGCACTACCGCTGGGCGGTGGCACTGGAGAAACTGGACCGAAACGCCGAAGCCAAGCGGCAAGTTCTGATGGCCTTAGAGTATGCGCCGCGTTATCGTGATGCCTATCGCTTGCTGACCAAATTAAACACCGACAAAGTGACTCCGTAAGGAAATTCAGCCATGCGCGTTCCCCGTTACGCTCTGATCACCTCGGTGGTCGTTCTGTGTTTGGTTGCAGTGGTCGCCACGGCGCAGCGCTGGCGGTATGGCGGCGACTATCGCAGCGTTGGCCGCAACGGGGTTCCGGACTGGGAAGTCGACCAAGAGATGCTGGCCGACACCTTCACGTTCGTGCGGATCAAGTACGATTCCTATGGGCGACGTGGGGGAGGCTGGGATACGGACTTTCGCGACAGCGATTTGAATTTTTCGCTGCGACTGCAACAACTGACTTCGTTGAAGGTGAATCCCGAACCGATTGTGCTGGAGCTGACCGATCCTGAGCTGTTGGATTATCCGTTCATCTATATCATCGAACCGGGCGGGATGAGTTTGTCGCAGCCGGAGGTCGTTGCCTTGCGACGCTATTTATTGGCCGGCGGATTTTTGATGGTGGATGATTTTTGGGGCGATGAAGAATATGCCGTGCTTGCGGAGAATTTGCGGCGGGTCTTTCCCGATCGACCGGCCGAAGAGGTGCCGCTTAGCCACGAGATCTTCCACTGCGTTTACGATCTGAAAGAAAAGCCCCAAGTGCCGTCGATCCACGCCGCCGCTCCGGGTGGTTTTCACGGCGAATACCGCCCAGGGTCGGACACCAGCCGTGCTATCTACCGATCGATCAATGACGACAATGGGCGTATCATGGTGTTCATCTGCCACAACACCGACCTGGGAGATGGTTGGGAACGTGAAGGAGAAGACCCGTGGTACTTCGAGGAGTACTCGGTCAAAAAGGCCTACCCGATGGGCATCAACATCGTCACCTACGCAATGACTCACTGAGCCCCCAAGAGATGCTGGTTGCCGACGCCGTTTCGAAAAGCTATCCCACGCCTGCTGAACCCCTGCACGTCCTTCACGAAGTTTCGCTTGAGCTGCGACCCGGCGATAGTCTGGCGATTGTCGGGCCGAGTGGTGCCGGTAAGAGCACGCTGCTGCAAATCTTAGGCACCCTGGATGAACCGACGTCGGGATCAGTGCGGTTGGATGGCGTCGATCCGTTTGAGTTATCCGAACAAGCGTTGGCGCATTTCCGCAATCGGGAGATCGGGTTTATTTTTCAAGACCACCATTTGTTGCCGCAGTTAACGGTTTTGGAAAATGTCTTGATCCCCGCACTCGCTGCTAAGCGACCCGATGCGGCGATGGTCGAGCGTGCCGGCGAACTGTTGCAGCGTGTCGGTCTAGCAGACCGCCAAACTCATTTACCGGGAGAGCTATCGGGTGGAGAACGCGAACGGGTTGCTGTTGCGCGAGCGTTGTTGAACCGCCCCAAGTTGATCCTGGCCGACGAGCCGACCGGAAACTTGGATACTCGGACCGCCGATGCCATTACCGAACTGTTGCTGAAGCTGCAGCAAGAAGAGCAGGCGATCCTGGTCACCGTCACTCACAGCCAAACGCTGGCCGCAGCAATGGCCAGCCAAAAAACGCTGATCGATGGTCGCCTGCAAGCCTAGGCTAGGCTGTCAGCATGAGACCGACAACAGCGGGTTGGGCGAGCGTTCAGTTCGACAAGGGATCGCTGAGCATCTCTTCGGTCAGCGACAGCTCGGCGAGAAAGATCTGCGGCACGCGCCAATGGAACGAGCGGTCGACCTCTTCTCGCGGCATCCCGCTGCGGAGCATCCGCGTGCGGCGATTCCAAGTTTTTTGGACTTCCATGCAGCGACGACGGATCTGTTCCGGCGTCGGATCCTTTTTGCCCGGCATGAGATCGGGATCCATTTCCTGACGGACCATGATGCACCTCTGTGTAGATAAGGAGGGAAGACAGGATTTCAGCGGCCTGACTGACACTGAAACAGATCCCAGATAAGCAAACGCTATTCCTCGTCCGCAGTTGCCTCGCCGCGTGGTGTCGGCATGAGGCCATAAGTGCTTGTCGTAAAGGGACTTGCGGATGTTCGCAAGCTAGGGGCGGCCGTTCGGTGGAAGCTCCGCTCGGGGCGACAGTGTTGTGGCGAAACAATACATTCGGCCTCGCCAAGCGTTCAATTCTGCCCTACGACGAGCCGACGCCAAGGCCGCATTCGGTTCGTGCTGGTTGAGTCAGGCCCCCGCTTCGCATTAGGCTGGAAGCGTAATGGAAGGCTGGCGACGCAGTGAAAGACGCGTGTCATCGTGCGGTGCCAGAAGATTCGTTGGGAGCCCCTGATGCGTTTGTGGATTTGCTTGCTATGGATCGGTGGGAGCATCGCTTGTCCGATCAATGAGAAAATCGTGGTCGCGGAAGATCTGCGGGGCAAACAAGTTGCCGCTGCGGAGGATGCGGCACGATGGCGAAGCGATCAATTGCAAGCGTTGGGAGAAAAACTAGGCGACACGTCCGCGGACGCGGCGCTGCGCGAGGAATGGCAAGCCCGCCGGCGGTGGCTGCAGCGCTGGACACCGGGGCAACTGTCAGCGACTCCGACCGCAGCAGCGGCGAAGTCAAGGGATGCGGAGTCGTTGGTGGAGGAACCCGACTTGCAAGAAATCTTGGATGCCACGCAGCAGCATACCTGCCTGCCACCCGAAACACAGCAAGCACTCGAGCATGCGGTGAAGCTTCAGCAGCGGCTGCGTGAACTCGATTCCGATGCCGAACGCAAACAGCATTTAGTCGCGACCGCAAAGCTTGCGCTGCAGTTGGAGCAAGCCTTGACATCGTTGCTGGAGACGTGGCCGTCGACAGGCGTCTTGACCGTTGGGGAACCGCAAGCGATACGTGAAACGCTGCGTTGGGCGCTTGCCCATACCCGCTACCGTCGTGCTCGGGCACTCGCCTACCGCGAACTGCCCGACGTACGGACGCGGTTGCCGATCGACGACGCCGAGGCGTACGAAAGGGAGCTCGCCGAGGCACACGACCGGTTGCGGGAAACCTTTTCCGAACCGCAGGCCGAATTTGTCTTGCTGGAGATTCGCATGCTGCGTCGCGCGGGAAAGCGAGGCCAAGCGTTAGAAAAACTTGAGCGATTTGGTTCCACCATCGAGCTGCGTTGGTATTTAAAGAAGCGACGCGATCTGTTGGGGGAACTCGATTGGGGGCCTCCGCAGGCGGAGGCCGCCAAGTGGTATGCCGAAGCAGGCTTTGGTGAGATAACCGAACGGTCATCGGACACGGCAACGAGTCCGTCGCGATAGTCTTCGCGGGGCGTTTGGATTAAGCATGTCTGGTGAAGTCATTCGGTACAACGGTGCGCGGGCGTCCCGCCCGCTTCCGCCAAAACCTGCGGGCGGAACGCCCACGTACCGAAAGCTTAAACCCAAAGATTCTTCGGGAGGTGCTTAGAGTCCTCTTCTGGCCTGTGGCTGCTTCCACAACGGATCGCATCGCCCATAAAATACAGCTTTGTCGTTCGACCCATGTGCTTGCGGTCAAACGCTCTCGTTAACCGCAATCCACGAGTTTTTCCGTCCTGATGGCTAAGAAAGCAACCGCAAGTTTGGAATACGTTGAACCGATCGGCGCCCGCGTTTTAGTTCGTAAAGACGAACCGAAACGAGAAACCCGCGGCGGGATCGCGCTTCCCGACGCCGCCGAAATCCCAACCATTACCGGGCGTATCGTGACGATCAGTGCACAGATTGAAAACGACGATGACGTCCCGTTACGGCAATACGACAAAATTCTGTTTCACCCCAAAAACGCCATTCCGGTTGACTTGGAGCATGACAATCAACTGTTTGTCGTTCCTGTCGAAGATGTGGTGGCCGTTTTTCGCCGCGGAAAAAGCGACGCGGAGGACTGAACGGTGCCGGGCGGTTTCGCGCGGAGTCCGTGCTGGTTGCCGCGCCTAAAGCTGCCGCTCGCCCCGTGACCTGCTCCATTAAGGCCTTCTCAACCATCCGAGATGCTGTGAGGATCTTGGCCGCGCCGGACTAGGTAGGCTTGCCATATCATGCGGGTGGCGATCGAACGGAGCGGACGCCATCGCTGGGCATATTCGGTAATCGCCAACGCATCCTCAAAGCTGCGTTGGCAAACTTCTTCGATCCCCTTAATCAGCCCCAGGTCACCGGTCGGTAAGACATCGGGTCGTCGCAGGGCCATCATCAGATAAACATCGGCCGACCAGTTGCCGAATCCGAGCAGCGAAGTCAGACGCTGGCGAGCTGCTTCGTCGCTCAGGCGTTGCAGTTGGGCGATCGAGAATTGTCGCGCCGCCACCTGCTGAGCCAACGACACGGCATAACGTGCCTTTTGACGGCTGAACCCCAGCTCTCGCAAGCCTTCCCCTTCCAGTTGCAGCACACCCTTCGAGGAAATGCGTCCGCCGAGCTTCTGCTTCAGTCGGCCGAACGTGCCCCGTGCCGAAGCGAGTGAAACCTGCTGTTCCAGAATGATCCGCACCAGGGTGGCAAAGCCCGGCGGACGACTCCACAACGGTGGCGGGCCATGCAACTGGTGAACGCGAGCCAAATCGCGATCGCGTTCGGCCAGTTCGAAAGCCCCCGCTTGCAGCGTCGCTAAGTCCAGCATGGTTTCCGATTCCTGATGGGAGCTCGAACGAAACAAAGAGTCGCCGCGAGCATTATCACCGTCGGCCAACCGTTAAATCTCGAGCGACGGGTCGAGTTGCCAGACAAACAGAAACACCGGCAGCGAGGCACGTTCCAGTCCTGGAATGCTGAGTGGAAACAGATCGTTTTGCAATGGCACATTCGGAGTGATGTCGTACGGCGTGTTGGCGCGATCATTGGGGCGGCGATACAGCAGCACCGGCGGCACCGGTTCGGCGAAGCCGCCCATCGAGCCCGCGATCGACAGCGCGTCGTCTAGATAGCCCACACGATCGACCAACCCCAAGTCGAGGGCATTTGAGGCGGTGAATACGCGGCCGTCAAAGTCCCGCGCCGGTTCGCCGTCATAGCTTGGCCGGGCGGCGACAATGGTTTCAATAAACCGTTCGTGGAATTGATCAGCGATCTGCTGCAACATCTGCACCTCTTCGTCTTCGATCGGCCGGACCGGCGAGCCCGCATCGACCCGTTCTCCAGCACGAATGGCGCGTTCCACGGCGTTGAACTGCGCCATCGTGTCTTCCAGACCGTATAGGTTCAAGATGATTCCAACGGCACCGACGATCGATGTGGGATGGGCCACGATTTGATCACAACCGGTGGCCAGATAGTACGCACCTCCGGTCCCGGTATCCATCAGGCAAGCGATGACGGGCAAACCCGTTTCATTCTGGAACTCCATTAAGTCGCGTCGCATGATGTCCGCGGCGGTCACGCTGCCGCCGGGGCTGTTGATCCGCAGCACGACCGCGCGCGCCCGTGGATCGGCTGCGACGGTCGCCAATTTTTCGCGGAACAGCGCCAACGGGTTTTCGCCCATCGAGCCAAATCCTTTGCGGTTGCGATTGACCAACAATCCATCGACGTCGATCAGTGCGACGCCCGGTCGGCACTGCGGCACACTCTCGCTCGTTAAATGCCGCCCGGCGATCGGCGTGGCGCGATTATCTGGCGGGTTCCGCGTCGTGACCTCGGTCGTCATCTCCAGCGGCTTGACCATGTCCATGCGAATGGGCGATTCCATCGACACTTTGAACGGATGATGGCAACCGGTGACCCCCAGCAAACAGACAACGATCACGAAACCGGTCCACAGGCGCCGCGGAGCCAAATCAAACGGGTGAAAGGGATTGCTGTGTCGCATCGGATCGACCGTATAGAGACAAATGTCAGGGGTGAGACGACTGTGCGCGAGTGTCTCGATCTACAGTTTGTGTCGGCGGTATCGAGGGTAACCTTGTGACCGGAACTGCCGACACGCTGCGATCGCCGCAGTTTGCCTAATCCGCAGGTTGCGAAAAGCGATCCTATTCCGTTTGGTCGGGCGCCTCCCGCGTACCCACCGACGGTCGTGGCGTTTATCTTGGTGAGGTCTCGGCTCGCTTTGCACGCTGTTGACAAATCGCTTATTTATTCCTGGGAGTCCCACAGCATGCGTCTCGCGATCCAAAGAATTTGCGTTCCTACCGACTTCAGCCGAGCGGCCGATCATGCGGTTCACTTTGCCGCTGCCATGGCAAACTCTTACGGAGCCTCGCTCCACCTGTTGCATGTGATCGAGCACGCCGGACCCCTGGTGCATCACCCCGACTTCACCGGCGGCGGGGAGTTGGCACGAGACTACTTCAATCGGCTGGAACGAGCCGTGGCCGACGTCGAGGAGAAACTGGATTCCGAAGAAGGGATTCGAGCTCGCGATGTGTCCGAATTGATTAAGTCTTTGGAAGCGGGCGCGGTCGAACAGATGGAGACCGTCGGCAAGCCGTGGTGGGAGGGGCTGGAGGTCCATCGCGACATCCGTTACGGCCACGCCGTGAAAGAGATCACGCACTATGTCGAAAAGCAATCGATCGATTTGGTCGTGATGGGAACGCACGGCCACTCCAAACTGGCCAGTATGTTGCTGGG
>CAYZHQ010000057.1:25176-34020 GCA_964477385.1 uncultured Pirellulaceae bacterium | reverse complement strand
TCTTGTCCTCTTCGGCCAATTCGTCGACACCGAGGATCGCGATGATGTCCTGCAATTCGCGGTAGCGCTGCAGAATCGTTTGGACGCGTCGGGCAACCCCGTAGTGATGGTCGCCGACGTACTGTGGGTCGAGGATACGACTGTTCGATGCCAACGGATCGATTGCCGGGTAAATCCCTTTTTCCGAAATCGAACGTTCCAGGTAAATGAACGCGTCGAGTTGGCTAAAGGCGGTCGCAGGGGCGGGGTCGGTCGGGTCGTCCGCGGGCACATAAACCGCCTGCACCGACGTGATGGCTCCCTTGTTGGTCGAGGTAATGCGTTCTTGCAACGCACCCATTTCCGTCGCCAGGGTCGGCTGGTAACCGACCGCCGAGGGCATCCGTCCGAGCAACGCGGAAACTTCCGAGCCCGCTTGGGAGAAACGGAAAATGTTGTCCACGAACAACAGCGTGTCGGCACCCGTGGTATCGCGGAAGAACTCCGCCATCGTCAACGCCGAGAGGGCCACTCGCAGTCGCGAACCTGGCGGCTCGTTCATCTGACCGAAGACCATGCAGGTTTGCTCGATCACCTTGCGACCGGTATCCCCGATCGCTGTTTCTTGCATTTCCAACCACAGGTCGGTCCCTTCACGGGTACGTTCGCCAACGCCGGCGAACACGCTGTATCCACCGTGGCTGCTGGCGATACGAGCGATCAATTCGGTCAAAATGACCGTTTTGCCCAGCCCAGCACCGCCGAACAAACCGGCTTTACCACCACGCACGAACGGCGTCAGCAGGTCGACCACCTTGATGCCCGTTTCGAAGACCTCGGTATTGGTCGACAGTTCCGACACGGGGGGAGCTTGACGGTGAATCGGCCAGTAATCGTCCGCGTCGACATCGCCACGCTTATCGATAGGCTGTCCCAGCACGTTAAAAACGCGGCCGAGCGTTGCTTTTCCAACAGGCACCGTCAACGGTTTGCCAGTGTCGACGACATCCATCCCACGCATCATACCGTCGGTGCTACCGAGAGCGATGCAGCGAACACGGTTGCCACCCAAATGCTGTTGGATCTCGCCCGTCATTTCGACCTTCACACCCTTGTGCTCCGAAGTCACCGTGACGGCGTTGTAGATATCTGGCAGGGCGCGTTCTGGAAATTCAGCGTCGAAGGTAGAACCAATCACCTGGGTGATCCGGCCGACGGTCTGTGCGGTATCGGTAGACATCGGATGAAGTTTGAAGTTTGGAGGGTGAAGTTTGAAAAGCTACCTTCGAGGGGAAGGCACACGGTGTCAAATCGTTTTCGTTAACGAGTTTCGTTCTTCGGCTAGTTCGCCATCGCCTCGACGCCGCCGATGATCTCCATGATCTCTCCGGTGATCTGCGACTGACGGGCGCGGTTGTAGGTCATCGAAAGCTGCTTGATCATATCGCCCGCACTCTCGGTGGCGCTCTTCATCGCGACCATTCGAGCGATCTGTTCGCTCACTGCCGCATCGAGAAAGCACTTGAACAGTCGGACTTTGAAGCTGGTTGGAACCACTTCGGCGAGGATACTTTCCGCAGAAGGCAGGAATTCAAATTCGCCCGCTGACGAAACCGATTCGGACGCTTGATCGGCATCACCCAGCGAAGCCAACGGCAGCAGCGTTTCCACCACCGCGATCTGCTTGCTTGTGCTGACGAACTGAGTGTAGGTCACGTCCAATCGGTCGATCTCGCCGGCGCTGTAAGCGGCCAGATATCGATCCGCGATGACCGAAACTTCGTCGTACTTGGGCTGGTCGTCAAACTGCAGATAAGCCTGATCGACTTGTCGTTTGCGGAACTTCATGCCAGAAATCCCCCGTTTACCGCTGACTTCCAGCGACACACCGGCGAGTTCACTTTCCAAGGAGTTGAGCCGTTCGACCGCCGTCCGCAGGACGCTGCTGTTGTAGCCACCGCACAAACCGCGATTGCTGGACAATACCAACAGCTTCGCTTGAGTCGGGTTTTCGCGGGCTTCGAGCAACGGGTGCTCCACGTTCAAACCGGCTTGCGCAAGCCGGTTGACGATCTGAGTGATCTGCTCCGTGTAAGCGGTCGCCGCAGCGGCACGGTCCATCGCCTTCTTGTAGCGGGCCGTCGCGATCAGCTCCATCGTCCGCGTGATTTTGCGGATGTTCCGGATCGATTTGCGACGTTTGTCGAGTGCGCGAGCGTTGGCCATGATTTGTTATGCGATGCTTCGTTACGTAATCAAGCGGATGTTAACGGGGTAACGGTAGGGAACGCCTTTGCTGGCAGTGATGGTGGCAATCAGCCCAAACACTACTTGCAAAATCGCCGGCACCGCGACCAACACGATTCCAAAACAGGTCACCATTCCAATCACGATCGTTATCACATAGATGATTAACAGCGTGAGTTGAAAATTGAGTGCTTCTTTCGCTTCCTGGTCAATGTATGCCGACTCGTCCTTTTTGATTACCCAAATTAAAAAAGGCCCCAAAAACCCCAGCACTCCTCCGATCGCAACTCCCAACAAACCGCCGAGGTGGGCCAAGGTGGCCAAATTCTTCTCTTCGTTCGTCGGAATGTACGAATCGGGATTGTACGGATCTTGATTTGGTGGAATGTATGGGTCCTGGCTCATTTGTCTGCTCCGAGTGGGTCGGTGAGATTCCGAATCGACCGAAGCAGTACTCTTTATACCACTGCTTCAACCGGACGATAGTTCTGCTTGAATTCGACGATCATGGCCTTCATCTTGCCAACAATCTCGTCGGTCAGCTCGCCTTTGTCGGCTAATTCTTTAACCAAACCGGCATGCTTGTCATGGGCGTATTGCAGGAAATCGGTTTCCCACTGCTGCACCGCTTTGACCGGCACATCATCGACGTAGCCGTTCGTACCAGCGTACAACACCAGCACTTGCTCGGTTACATTCAACGGTTTGTACTGCGGCTGCTTGAGCAATTCGACCATCCGGTAACCGCGGTCGAGCTGCTTTTGCGTGTCGGGATCGAGATCCGTTCCGAGCTGCGCGAAGGCTTCCAAAGCACGGAAGGCGGCGAGGTCGAGACGCAAACCGCCGGCGACCTTTTTCATCGCCTTGATCTGAGCGGCACCGCCAACGCGCGAAACCGAAATACCGGCGTTCATTGCGGGCCGAACACCGGAAAAGAACAAGTCCGGTTGCAGGTAGATCTGGCCGTCGGTGATCGAAATCACGTTGGTCGGAATGTAAGCCGAAACTTCGCCTTCGAGCGTTTCGATAATGGGCAGGCTGGTTAGCGACCCCCCGCCGAGCTCATCGGACAATTTCGATGATCGCTCCAACAACCGACTGTGGCAGTAGAAGACGTCTCCGGGGAATGCCTCGCGACCTGGAGGACGACGCATCAGCAGACTCATCTGCCGGTAGGCGGTCGCTTGCTTCGACAAGTCATCGTAAACAATCAGGGCGTGCTGGCCATTGAACATGAACTCTTCCGCCATCGCCGTACCTGCGTACGGGGCAACGTACTGCAACGGAGCAGGAGCACTCGCACCGGCCACAATCACCGTGGTGTAGTCCATCGCGCCGTACTTATTCAGAGCGTCGATGATCCCTGCAACCGAGCTGTCTTTCTGACCGATCGCGACGTAAAAGCATTTGACGCCCGTATCTTTCTGATTGAGGATCGCGTCGATCGCCACGGCGGTCTTGCCGGTCTTCCGGTCGCCGATGATCAGCTCACGTTGTCCGCGACCAATCGGCGTCATGGCGTCGATCGCCTTGACACCCGTCTGCAGCGGTTCGGTCACCGGTTGACGCTCGGCAACGCCAGCAGCGATCACTTCGACGGGACGTCGGATGTCGGTTTGCACGGGGCCCTTGCCGTCCAGCGGGTTGCCCAGCGGATCGAGCACGCGGCCGACCACTGCATCGCCAGCGGGAACACTCAGCAACGTCCCCAGAGCACGCACTTCGTCGCCTTCTTGGATCGTCAGATAGTCACCCAGAATGATGACCCCAACGCTGTTCTCTTCCAAGTTGAAGGCCAAGCCGATGGCATCGTTGGGGAATTGCACCATTTCCCCCGCCATCACGCCCGACAATCCATAGACGCGAGCAATGCCGTCGCCTACTTCCAGCACCGTGCCGACTTCGCGGACATCGACCTTATTTTCAAACTGTTCGATTTCGGCTTGCAGGACCGAAGCGATTTCGTCGGAGTTGAACTTCATTCGCCTGTTTTCCTACCGTAAGGGCGGAATTGTTTAAAAAATGATTCGTATAAAAGGACTACTCGGGCCCGACATCGCTCACCCTTGCAAGCGCCATCGTGGCAACGGTAGGCAGGATTAAGTGTTGCTGGCAAACTCATCAAATCGATTCAGCAGTTGCTTTGCAAAGCCACTGCTGGCACGACGCGACATCGCCTCGAGGCGTCCAGCGACGCTGGAGTCAAACACGGTGTCACCGACGCGGATCACCACGCCCCCGATGACTTCGGGATCGACCAATTCTCGCAGTCGAACTTCTTTGGAAAAAGTTTGCGCCAGTCGAGCGCGGATCTGATCCCGCAGGTCATCGGTCAATTCCACCGCCGAACGAACTTCCGCCACAATGCGATTCATGAACTCGTCTTGCTGTTCTTCGGCCGCACGCAGGATGGCAGCTAAAAACCCAAGCCGACCACGGACCGCCGTGACCTTCAAAAACCGTAACAGCACCGGATTCAGTTGGTCGCCAAACAATCGATCCAAAATGCGGTGCTTCTCTAAAATATTGACCCGCGGCGAGGCAAACACGATCGCCAAATCGTGGTATTCACGCAGCGTCTCGGTCACCAACTGACTCAATTGAGACAGCACTTCATCCACGACATTCTCTGACTTGGCGGCACCCAACAACGCCGTCGCGTAGGTCACGCCAAGCCGTTCGGCACCGGTGTCGAGCACCGTGTCGTGTTTAATCGGTTCTCTCATCGAGATACTATTTCGTGCAGGGGTTGTTAGCGGTCAACTAGTTCTTGCTGGGCAAACGATCCAAAGACTGACGAATCAGCTCGGCGTGATCGTCGGCCTTGAGCTCACGACCGACCACTTGCTTCGCCAACGCCATCGCAATGTTCGACGTTTGATCGGCCATTTCCGACAACGCCACCTTCTTGGCGGTCTCGATGTCCGCAACCGCTCGCGTACGCTGCCGATCGGCCTCTTCTTTAGATTGATCGACGATTCTCTGCCCGGCTGATTCGGCATCGCGTCGTGCTTCGGCGAGCATTGCCTGCACCTGCGTTTGCGCATCGTCCAACTGAGCTTGCAGGTCGGTCTTCAGCATCGCGGCCTCCTTGCGAGCCTCCTCAGCACCCACTAAATCGCTGCGGATCTTTTCTTCGCGAGCTTGCAGGCCCTGCAAAATCGGTGGCCAAACAAAGAACGCCAAGATCAAAAACACCGCTCCAAAAATCAGCAGGTTCCAGATCGCCGAACCAATATCCACGTTCAGCAGCGGGCTGACTGGATGGGCTTCGGCGTCGCCTTCCGCATGCTCCGCGCCATGTTCAGCCGGATGCTCATCACCGGGCTCCTCCGAAGCCACCCCAGCGTCATCCTCGGACAGCATTTCGCTGTCCGCTTCGACTTCCGCAACCGGGGTATCTTGAGCAAGTAACGGAGGTGCTGCCATCGTCGCGCCAAACATTGGCACGCAAGCGAGTAGCAACCATAAAGTTAAACGGTTCATGAAAATCACCGAATCGGTCAGTGTTATAGAACGAACAATGACAGACCTTAGATAACGCTCGGCAAAATGTATGCGAGGATCAACGCGATCACGGTCACACCCTCGATCAAAGCCGCAGCGATCAGCATGTTCGTACCGATCTGGCCACTCGCTTCGGGCTGGCGCGACATCGCTTCGACGGCCGAACCACCGATACGACCGATGCCCAAGCCAGCACCCACCAAAATCAATCCCATGCCGATACCAACACCCGCACGACCCCAGTCGGGAACGGTCAAAACGGTGGCATCTTGGGCGAATGTCAACATCATCAATGCGAATTCAAACATCTCTCGAGTCGCTCCTGTCAGTAGACTGTCAACGCTGTGCAGCCTGGGGTGTTTGGCCGAAGCCGAAAGGTAAAAACAGTAGTGGTAAATCGGTGGGCTGAACCAGCCCGCAAATTGTCTTCGTGGTCAACGGCCCGTCGCTAAACGGCCGGCCCCAGCCGAGCCGGATCGATCGCTTTGTCGACGTCCATCTGACCTTCGTCGCTCAGCGGATCCGGCTCTTCGTGGGCATGGTCTCCGTCATGATGGTGCACCGCACCGGCAGAGATAAACAGCACTGTGAGGAAGGTAAAAATAAAGGCTTGCAGCAGGCAGATAAACAACTCCAGCAGCGTCAGCACGGTGCCGCCGAGCAACACAGCCACTCCCACCCCGTAGCCCAACCCCGCACTCGAATTCGCCGCCGCGAAAATCAGCAACACAAACGCCGCAATCACTAAGTGACCGGCCATCATGGTGCCGAACAATCGCATCGCCAACACGACGCACTTGATCACCAACCCCATCCATTCCAACACGTACAACCCCAACGCCATCGGCAGCATCTTGGGGTCCCAGCCAACAGGATTGAAGTGACCAAAGAAAGCCTTCGCACCCGCCTCGCGGATGCCAATAAAAATGATCGCCACGAACGACAGCAATGCCAGGACTCCGTTAAGAGCCAAATTACTGGTCGCCGTGCCACCCCAATGCGAGTAGTGCGGATCGCCGGTCAGCAGTTGCAGCACATAGCCGATCGGAAGCAGTCCCAGCACGTTGCAAAAGAGGATAAAAAAGAAAATCGTCCAGATATACGGAATGTATTTATCGGTCAGATGGTGCAAGTTTGGTCGCGCGATCTCGTCGCGAACAAACGCACACATCGTCTCCATCAGTTGCGCAAAACGTCCTCGAGTCTGAACGCCCGCCACTCCATCGCCCGTGGGTCGAATCCGGCGTGACACCAGCCAGAAAACGATGACCACAACAATAGCCGACACCAAAGTCATCAGCATATGATTAGTAATGAAGAAACTGTACTGCCCATCGTAAATGTGCAGGAACGGCATATCGCCTTCCACGCCGGGAACATTCAAATGGAACAGCGGCTCGGAATGCAAGGCGTGAGGCAGCACATGATCGACCGGATTGTGGTCGCCACCTTCCGCAGAAGCAAACAGTGGAGCTATTGGGGAGATCAAAGCAGATACCATCAGGCGTTGGGCTCCGTAACTCGCTGGACCGAACGGGTGCCGAGGAAACGCACAACCACCACGACCTCCGTGGTCAGTAGCGTTGCGTACCAAAAGATGGTCCACAGGCCGACGGTTTGTCGAGGGGCCGAACCTGTTTTCCAAACCAAAATCAGAAATAAAATCGTCAACGAAGATCGCAGAGCGAGCGAAGAGATCACGCCACCGGTGACTTGAGCCCCTTGCTGACGCAGCGATCCCTGCCTGGCGACGGCCAGCGGCAGCACACTGAACAACGCAATCGCCAACGAAACGCCTCCGACCAACTGACCCAAAACAGGATCGATCGCAACGGCTTGACTGGCTCCAACCGCCAGCACCCCTCCAGCCAACACACACCAGACGGCCACCGAGGCGACCGCAATGCGAGAAGGATGAATCATGGGCTGAAGATTAGGCATTGGGACCGTTGCAAACAAGCAGATCGCGGAGAGCAATCTCGGAAGGGGTTTTGGCACAAGGTAAGGGGCGATCGCGGAGGCCATGTTAACGACTGGCGCGGACAACATGCACCATGCCAACGACAAATCCCAGTAAACAACCGGTAATTAATCCCCATGGCTGTGCAGCTTGAAAGATCAGTTTGTCTAGCAAGTAACCTGCACCCATCGCCGCTAAGATTATGGCGGCCAACTCGAGACCCAAGCCGACCAAGCGTCCGGGAGGAACACCACGGTTGCTGCTGGGCATCAAGCCATCTCCATCGAAGGTGCGTAAATAGTGACCAGAGAAGGCCGCGAGTGCTAGCGGTCGCGACTTTCTGCCGCAGTGTAACGCCGCGACGGTCGTCTCGGTGATTGAAGTTCGCAAATAGTAAAGTTTGGCGCGAGGGCGAAGCCGGCAAGGGCAAAGGGGCAAAGCTCGCCCGGTGGTGAATGCGGTCGGCCCTGGCTATGCGACTCAAGCATAAAGGAGCGGCACCATAGCGGCACTCCTCGGACGACTCGCGCCCTAAAAAAACGAAGAGACCCGAGCCGACAGGCAGTGCCCGAGGAACCAACTGCGTAAGCTAGCGGGGACACGCAAACTGCGACGGCACAACCTGCCACCGGAGGGGTATTTACTTACGGAGACCTAGCCCCCGCTGGAATGCTTGCAAAGCCTCAGAGCGCCGGGTTCGGCGCCCTTGGTGCGTTTTTTTAATTTTAACTCTAGATCAAATGGGGCTCCCTTGGCATAATAGGTGAGGAAAGAAACGCCCCGTAAGGAGACTAGGGAGGGTCTTTTTCCATTGGTCGGTTGCGATGATAGCCATCGTAACTTGCCTTTCGCACCTGCGGCTTATTGTCCTCACGCTAGGACCGCTTCGGCCAAGGAAGGGGTAGTAAACAACCTATTGAATGCGCTGCGATCGGACGAACGTTCGACCCCGCCTGCAGCGTACTGGGAGCATCGCCTTGATAACCACCGCTGATCTGAAGACGCAAACCCGCCGTGACCTTGCCGATCTTGCACGCCAGCACGAGATCACCGGTTGGCACGGGATGCGAAAAGACGAATTGATCGACGCGCTACGAAAAGTGCAGCGTCAGTCGAACCGGAAGGCTTCGAAGTCGGCTCCCAACGGATCG
>CAYZHQ010000057.1:0-25076 GCA_964477385.1 uncultured Pirellulaceae bacterium | reverse complement strand
CCTCAAAGAAGGCGTCTCCGGCGGCGAAGGATTTGAAGGGGAAGGCGTCTTCACCCAAGCTGAATGGTTCGACCAAAAGCCGTGGATCTTCGCGGAAGGCTGCGAGCGAATCAAAAGCGTCGGCCGTCAGCAAGCCAGCCGTCCGTTCTAAATCGCCGAGGGCAGCCAAATCGGCAGCGAAGGACAAGCCGGCCGCGGCTTCGAAACCGACTGTAAAGTCGTCTTCGCTGACCAGTCGGTCGACCAAGCGGCGCAAGCCAGCGGCGCGGAAGCCAGCCCCCGAGCCCCCTAAGAAATCCAAGCTCTCCCCTGCGTCGCTGCAGAAGCTCCGCGAAAAACAGATGATGCGAGAGCGTCTGAAGGACTTGTCGGTACATGTTTTGGTCGGTGGCAAAGCCGCTTCAGGCAACAAAGCGGGTGCCACCCAAGCGGCGCCGCCTCAGCCCGCCAAAGACCGCGCGATCTTGATGGTCCGCGATGCGTTTTGGCTGCAGGCAGCGTGGGAAGTAACCCGCGCGTCGGTTCAGCGAGCGCAGGCCGCTTTGAGCGAACTGTGGCACACCGCCAAGCCGGTACTGCGGCTGGTGTCGATCACCGACGCTTCGGCCAATGCGGCCGAACAAAAGGTGCGAGACATTCCAATCCACGGCGGCGTCAACAATTGGTACATCGATATCCTCGGCGAACCGACGCGGTATCGCGTGGTGGTCGGATATGTGGTCGGCCGAGAAAGCGAGGACCAACGGTTCTATGCTTTGTGCCGCAGCAATATCATCGAGTCACCCGCGCCGAATACTTCGGACGCGATCGATGGCCATTGGCAAGATATCGCGGAAGACTACGAACGAGTCTTTTCGCTCAGCGGGGGCCACAACGAAGGCACGGCGAAGGATCTTCGCGAAGTCTTCGAAGAGCGTTTGCGACGTCCGATGACGACGCCCGATGGGCAACGGATGGGCGACGCCGCCGATATCTCGCTTCGCCGGCAACGTGAATTGCCGTTCGAGGTCGACGCCGAACTGATCGTCTATGGTTCGACGGCACAAGGCAGCACGGTTTCGCTTGGTGGAGAACCGGTCAAGCTGAACGAAGACGGTACCTTCACCTTGCGGATGGAATTGCCGGACCGGCGGCAGGTCCTGCCGGTGGTCGCCACCAGCCGCGACGGAATGCGTCAACGGACGACAATCATTAGTGTCGAACGTAACACCAAGGTCATGGAACCCTATCAACGCGAAGAGGGCGATATGTAGTCGCTCGCCCGGCCATCGGTGGGCTGGCGTTGGTGGCGTTGTGGCTCTTGAACGCTCGGTTCTTGAAGGCTCGGCAAGAGCCCCCGAAGCCCTTGGCGGTGATCTTGAAGTTGCGGTGCTTTCTATAGCCCGGTGGGCTTGATTCGGCCGGGTAGTCTTTCAATCGGCAACCGATCAACGAATCAATGTGGCAATTGATCGCGCTCCGGCAAGCTGACAGGGCGGATCGGCATGTAGTGACGCGAACGCCGATCGCCGGCGGTTGCATTTCAGAGACCGCCATTTGGACGCTCGATAATGGCCAGCGATTGTTTGCCAAAACGGAATCGCTGGAGCGTTACGGTTTGCTCGAAGCGGAAGCCGACGGGCTGCGGGCCTTGGCTAACAGCAATACGATTCGAGTGCCCCGAGTATGGGCCGTCGGTGCCGTTCCCGAGTCACACGTGGCGTTCTTGCTCTCCGAATTCATCGAGACATCTTCCGCCAGCCAAGCCTCTTACGAAGCCTTGGGAAGACAATTAGCGGCGTTGCATCGGCAGTCGCCGCAACAAAACGGTTTCGGCTGGCACCGAGATAACTTTATTGGCTCCACCCCCCAGCCCAATGCGATGCGGCATCAATGGAGCGAGTTTTTCGCGGAGTTGCGACTCGGGTACCAGTTGCGTCTCGCCGTCGACCAGCGCCGTGCCACGAAACGTTTGCAGGACGCTGTCGAGAAAATCATCGGTGGGCTGCATCCGTTGCTGGTCGTTTCGCCGGAGCCCCCCGCATTGCTGCACGGCGATCTTTGGAGTGGTAACTTCTTGACCGACAGTCGCCAACGCCCAGTGTTGATCGATCCCGCCGTCTATCAAGGCGACCGTGAAGCGGAGTTCGGCATGCTGGAACTGTTCGGCAATTGCCCGCCTGTCTTTTACGACGCCTACCACGCCACCTATCCGCTCCGTGATGGATGGCGCGAACGTGCCGAACTCTACATGCTCTACCATGTGCTTAATCATCTAAATTTGTTTGGCGGGTCATACTCCGAGCAGTGCGAACGTCTGGCTGTGCGAATCGCCGCCCGCCTCTGAGTTACTTCGCGGTCAAGCGCGGTCGGCGATGCGTTCCACCGCTTACAGGTGGGCTTTCCCCACCGGTGGACGACCTTTGGCGTTGTGGCAAGCCTTAACAATCCGCAATGGAGGCGCGACCGCTTGAGATCGGGAAAGTTGGCGATCGATGCCGCTCTTCTGCCGAACGAAGTTAGAATGATCTACCAAAGACCGGCCGAAAGGGCGATTGATTGAACCTAGCCTTGCTATCGGTTACGTTTATTTCTTCGTAGAGTCACCAACCCCCCAAATTTGAACCCGCTTTTAGGAGCCTATCCACTCATGGATAACGATCAGAAGACCCCCGGCAAGAACGAAGAGAGTCCTTCCCCATCGCGACGCAATTTCATCAAAGGCTCCAGCATGCTGCTGGCCGGTGGAGCGGTCACCGCCGGAAATATCAGCGTCGCTCGCGGTGCACACGCCTTCGGCAGCGATCGCATCAAGATCGGCTTGGTCGGCTGTGGTGGACGCGGGCGTGGTGCCGCCATTCAAGCCCTCAATACCGATGGTGGCGAAGTCCGCTTGGTGGCGATGGCCGATGCGTTTGATTTCCAATTGGCAGAAGGTCTGAAAGCCATTACAGGCCAACACCCTGACAAGGTCGAAGTCCCCAAAGACAAACAGTTCACCGGCTTGGATGCCTATCGCGGCGTCATGGAGTCGGACTGCGATGTGGTGATTCTGGCGACGCCACCGGGCTTTCGTCCGTTGCATTTCGATTCCGCCATCAACGCCGGCAAGCACGTCTTCATGGAGAAACCGGTGGCCACCGACGTAGCGGGTGTCAACCGCGTTCTGGAAGTCGGCAAGTTGGCCAAGGAGAAAGGTCTGGCAGTGCAGGTCGGCCTGCAACGTCGTCACGAGTTCCGCTACAACGAAATCATCGATCGCATTCACAATGGTGCCATCGGCGACATCGTGATGGCTCGCGCGTATTGGAACGGCGGTGGCGTGTGGGTTCGACCCCGCAAGCCCGAGCAAACCGAGTTGGCTTACCAGACCTTCAATTGGTACTACTTCAACTGGTTGTGCGGCGACCATATCAATGAGCAGCACATTCACAACCTCGACGTGATCAACTGGGTCATGCAAGGCTTTCCAATCGAAGCCCAAGGTCAAGGCGGCCGCGAAGTCCGTGATGGCAGCGACAACGGTCAGATCTTTGACCACCACATGGTCGAGTACACCTATGCCGGCGAGCACAAACCGAAGATGCTCAGTCAGTGCCGTCACATCCGCGGTTGTTGGAACAGCGTGTCCGAGCATGTCCATGGCACGACCGGGTTTGCCGACTTGTCGGGTGCCAAACTGTACGACAACAAGGGCAACCTGTTGTTCCGCAGCGAAGCCAAAGAAGCCAGCGGCAAAGGCCATCAACAAGAGCACTACGACCTGTTCGCGGCATTGCGTGCCGGCGAAGTCCCCAACGAAGCCGAGTATGGTGCGAAGAGCACAATGACGGCGATCCTCGGGCGGATGGCAACCTACAGCGGCCAAGTCGTCAAGTGGGACGACGCGATGAAGAGCGGCCAGTCGCTCGCAGACTTCGACGCGCTCACCTCGTTCGACATGGACGCTCCCATCAAGCCCGACGCCAACGGCAACTACGAAGTCCCCGTCCCCGGCAAAACCAAACCCTTCGCCTAAAAAAGGGGACGGGGGTCTTTTTCACTGATGGGGCACACAGCAGTTTTCTTTTTGAAGGCAAGAGTGATGCCTCGTCAGAAACGACTAGACCTGTCGGGGGGCATTTACCATGCGTTGAACCGTGGTAATGCCCGGCAGTTAATCTTTCGCAAACCCGAAGACTATGCCGCGTTTGAGCGCGTGTTGGGCGAGGGTTTGCAGCGTTACCAAGCAGAGATCTTGGCTTACACATTGATGCCCAATCATTGGCATATGATCCTGCGTCCATTGCAGGATGGCCAGATGGGAAAGATGCTCCGCTGGGTCACTGCGACGCACACGCAGCGCTATCATGCGCACTACAAGACCGCCGGCGATGGGCATCTCTATCAATCGCGGTTCAAGAGTTTCCCGGTCAAAGATGACGAACACTTCTTGACGATGTGTCGGTACGTCGAGCGAAACCCGCTGCGTGCCAAGTTAGTGAAGCAAGCCGAGCAGTGGCAGTACGGTTCGCTGTACCGCTGGGCAAACAAGGAAGACAAAGACCCGAGCCTCCTTACTGCATGGCCTATCCGCCGCAGCGCGGACTGGATCAAACATGTCAACCAGCCACTCTCCGCTGCGGAGCTGGCCACCATCCGCACCTGTGTGCAGCGCGGCCGGCCCTATGGAGACAAAGCTTGGGTTGAAAATTTAGCCGACGAACATGGACTGTGGTCGACGATGCGGCCGCGTGGGCGACCGCGCAAGCGTGGAAAAAGCAATTAAAGACCCCCGTCCCCTTTTTGGAGTTTGTGATGTTGCGTACTTGGTGCTGTGGATGGTTATTGGCGGTGATGCCGTTGACGACCGTGGTTGGTGAAGATGTCGGATTTGTAGACCTGTTTAACGGCAAAGATTTGTCGGGCTGGACACAGCGTAATGGGACGGCGACGTATCGCGTGGAAGGTGATGCGATTGTTGGCAAAACCAACGAGGGTAGCCCGAACTCGTTTTTGTGTACCGATCAGAAATACGGTAACTTTGAATTGAAGTTCGACGTGAAGGTCGATTCGGCGCTGAATTCAGGCGTGCAGATTCGATCGCAGACCGAAGGGGATACGACCACAGCACGGGTCAATGGACCCCAGGTCGAGATCTCGCTCGATGGGATGGCGGGTTACGTTTACGGCGAAGCAGCAGGCGGCTGGATGACACCGGATGCCGATCGCAAGTCGCACCAAACCTTTCAGGACGGCGAGTGGAATCACTATCACATCGTGGCGTTTGGGCCACGGATTCAAACCTGGATCAATGGCGAACCTATTTCCGATCTGGTGCATGAAGAGAAATTCAAAACCCACGGAGAAGGCTTCATCGGTTTGCAGGTGCATGGCATCGGTGCCGGCCAGGGACCTTACGAAGTCCGCTGGCGGAACCTGCAGTTGCGTGACTTGTCGGACTTCAAAACGCTCTACAACGGCAGCGACTTGAGCAACTGGACGACGACCGGAAACTGGTTGCCTCAAGAGGATGGTTCGTTGCTGATTCAGCCTCGCGATGGCGAAAAGGGTTGGACTCGCTACGACGCTTACCTGTGGTCGGAAAAGAAGTACAAGGACTTCGTTCTGGATCTCGAATACGCTTATCCGCCGGGTGGCAACAGTGGCGTGTACTTTCGCGTGGCCGATCGCAACGACCCGGTAGAGCAGGGCATCGAAGCCCAGATTCTGGATTCGACGGGCAAGAAGGGCGAGATGTCGCATCACGATCATGGCGGCATTGTCCGCGCCGTGGGAGCGTCGAAGAACATGTCGCGTCCGCCACATCAGTGGAACCGGATGGTCGTCACCTGCGTTGGCTCGCATCTGCAAGTCGACCTGAACGGTGAATCGATTATCGATACCAATTTGGCCGAGACGGCGGTTTCTGATCGCCCACTCGAAGGCTACATCGGCCTGCAGGACCATGGCCGACCGAACGATATCCGGTTTCGCAATATTCGTATTCGCGAATTGAAGTAACCGAGTGACGTGCGGATCAATCGTATCCGCCAAACAACGCCGCCTGGCCAAGCGATCTCTCTCGTGCCGCGGGAGAGATCGCGGCGGCCATCAAACATACTGGGTGCCGAAAGCAAACGATCAGTGCCGCAGGTAGAAGTGGTAGTTCACTTCAGGCCGGAAGCATTCGCCAGACGCAACGGTCGCTTTCCAAGTCACTTGACTGCTGTTGTTCACAGCGGGCTCGCCGCGATAGTTGTCCCAGTCCTCATTGCGAAAGCTGTTCAACCGGATCGTGCCGTCTGCGGTCGCCGAGTCGGCTTTGCCGCCAAACCGCAAGCGAACCTCGACCGGTACGGCCCCCTGTTTGTTATTCTCCAGCTCGATGTCGATCTTGCCATCGACGCGTGTGTAATGGTGTCCACGCCAGAGCACCTTTTCTGCTTTGCGGCCCGTTTCGCGGTCCTCAACGCGGCCTCTTAAATCGACCGCGACCGTCACAGGAATGCGGCACTGGCTGCCAGGTGATGTGTAGGTCAACAGTTCTTGAGCGAGCGGTTGGCTACCTTCAACAAACATCGCCGCACCGGTCGTCCAAGGCATGCGGGTGTCATTGATCAATTCGACTTGTCGCCAAACCTTGTTTTCCGAAAGCACCAAAGGAGACTGTTCGGTCGAACCGCTGGGGCTGAACGTTTCCGTATGTTTCAATTGGATGTCCCAAGTATAGACGTCGCGGTAGCGGACTTTGGTCGTCAAAATCGGCAGCGAAGCACGCTCGCCCTTTTTCAATGTCAAGCGTTGCAGGTGATAGACGAACAGGTCTTGGGAGTTCTCCCCAGAAAGTTCAGCGGGCATGTCGATGGCGGCTTCATTTCCCTCGCGTCCCATCATCCCCGAGCCGCCACGTGACTCGCTGGAACGTTGGGAATACATACTGTTGGAAAACTGATTCGAGACTTGCTGGCCCATCAACTGCGGTGCCGCGGAGGCCAGTGCGTTGCGCATCTTTGCTTCCAGCACCAATGGACTGGGGGTGTCGCGAAAGCGAAAGTTCGGTACTCCGACGACGACGTCGATCGGAACATCAATCAGGTCCTCGGCTTCGTTAATCAATTCTGCCTGTAAGCTGACGTTGGCAAGGCTGGCTGCCGCTGGTTGGCTGGTCTGCCCCTTGGTCGCTTTGGTTTGCACATTCGCTGCAGGGTTGACGGGATCTACGGGAGTCGCCGCAGCTTGCAAGTCAACGCGGTAGGTTGGAATCCAACGGATGCCGGGCCGGAAGTAGGTCAGCACGATCTCGACCGGTTGGTTGGGAGCATCGAATTGCCAACGCAGCCGCTTCTGACGGGACTTTTTGCGGAGCGTCCGCTCCAGCGTCGTATTCATGTCGTCGATCAGCAATTGCTGAATGGAGCTTGCCGAAACCAACATGTCGCCGGTCTCCGTACGAACGACGAATTGATCACCTTGATTACGTTGGATCGTCGGCACACTGCCCGCAAGGAGAGAGCTGGAGAACGGGTCGCGTTGCAGTTGCAACGACCGTTGCAACCCGTCGTCGATCGCCTGTTCGGTGGGCATCGTCAGGACCTGCAGAATTTCCCCCTTCACGCGCGTTTGGTTGATCAAAAATTCGCAGCTCTTGCCGACGTTTGCCGCCACGACGTCAATCGTTTGCGTGCAGGTCAAATCCTTCTTTGCGGTATCCTCGACATCTTGCCACCCCGCCGTCATTGACTCGATTTTTCCTTTCGTTGCCGATGCCCAAAACGATCCCAGCACCGCCGCATCGGGGACTTCTTCGGTGAACGCCATGCCCGCAGCGTCGGTGGTGGCGGTGCCGCGTTTAATGATCAAGCAGTAGCCGTCCTTGAAGACGACAACGCGTTCGGATTGCAGTTCAAACCGATGCGGTTCGGGCTGTTGCCCCCAGACAGGCCCAGCAAGCAGCCAGAAAAGCAAGGCGCTGCAGGCGCCGAGCCCAAGTCGGCTGGCGGTCCAAGTTCCGGAACCTCGCGGAGAGCGTAACGACGGATCAGGAAAGTGAGCGAAAGGCATGGTAGCGTCCTCAGTGGCAGAAAAGATAGTCGTGCCCAGATTCTACGCATTTCATGGTCGCACCGATGTAACGACGTCGTAAACGGCTGTCCGATCGAGACTCGTCTGTGTCGTGTTCTTCGAGGCGATTGGTGTCGTTTGTGCCATCTGATTCACCATCCAAGTGGCAATTGGACCACAAGGCTGACCACGGCCCAAAAAAGGGGACGGGGGTCTTTTAAAAAAAAGACCCCCGTCCCCTTTTTTGGGCGTCCCCTTTTGTGGATGGGAAGCACGGTGACTCGCAGATGTCTATCATGTAGTCGCGGGCGTCGCCGGTGAAGAAGATCGACTTTTCCGTCAGGTGAGGATTGTGGCAATGACGACGCTCAGGACTTAAGCTTCAATGGTCTGCCCCCGCCTTGTTCCCCCCTAACTTTCCCGCCCCCTGCTCGCTGCTCGCTGCGATTGACATCCTCCCAAAGGCAGCCCAGGTCAACCTTGACAGGTCCCACCATGAAAGATTCTGTACTCAGCATGCTGCTGCTGACAATGATCTCGACGCTTGCTCCGCAAGCGATGGCTGCCGACGTTGACCCGCAGGATCTGCAGTTCTTCGAAACCAAGATTCGACCGGTACTGATCGAGCACTGCTATCGCTGCCACTCGGCAAAAGCCCTGGAGTCGAAATCGCTGAAGGGAGATTTGCTGCTCGACACGCGGGCCGGTGTGCTCGCGGGTGGAGAAAGTGGCGAGGTGATTGTGCCCGGCAAGCCGGAGGAGAGTCTGCTGGTCAGCGCTTTGAAGCACGAGTCGTTCGAAATGCCGCCGAAGTCGAAGCTGCCCGATGCCGTGATCGCTGACTTTGCCAAGTGGATCGAAGACGGCGCGCCCGACCCGCGCGAAGGGGAAGTTGCTGTCATCGAAACGCAGGACATCGACGTCGAAGCGGGCAAACAGTTCTGGTCGTTTCAGCCCTTGCGGGAGACAACGCCGCCAGAGGTAAAGCAGACCGGATGGATCAAGACCGACATCGACCGATTCATTGTGAAAAAACTTGAACAGGCGAGCATTCCGCCGAGCGATGCGACGAGTCGAATCACGCTGATTCGACGACTCTATTTTGACCTGTGGGGACTGCCGCCGGAAAGGGCCCAGGTGGAAGCCTTTGCTGCGGATGATTCTCCGCAGGCTTATGAGCAGTTGGTAGACCAGTTGCTTGACGGTCCGCATTATGGTGAGCGTTGGGCACGGCATTGGCTGGACTTGGCGCGTTTCGCCGAAAGCAATGGATACGCCTTCGACAAAGACCGACCGGCGGCTTACCACTATCGCGATTTTGTCATCAAGGCTTTCAACGCGGACATGCCCTACGACCAGTTCGTTCGTCTGCAGCTTGCCGGCGATCTGATCGACCCGCAGGACTACATGGCTCAGGCCGCAACCGGCTTTCTGGCAGCCGGACCGTTTACCTCGCAGCAAACGCAGAAGGAACGTGAACGCAGTCGCTATGAACAGCTTGATGATGTCGTCGGAACCCTCGGGACGGCGATGCTGGGGCTAACGATCGGCTGTGCCAGGTGCCATGACCACAAGTTCGATCCGATCGGAGACACCGATTACTACCGCCTCGTTGCCAGTTTTGCGGAGACGGGATTTCAGGATTACAACTGGGATCCCGATCCGGCGGGAACCAAGCGAGCGCTCGATGCTTTTAAAGCCCAGCATCAACCGTTTCTGACCGCTCGGGCGACTTTCGAAAAAGAAACGCTGCCCGACCGGTTGGCGGAATGGGAGGCGTCGAAGAACGATGCGCCGGCGGCCGAAAAGTTTGGCAACTGGCATCATATGGGTCCCTTTGCTGGAGCCGACTTCAACAAGGCCTTCCAGGAGAAGTATGCTCCCGAGAAAGCTGTCGATCTCCACAAACAGGTCGGTGACTTGAAGTGGCTGGAAAAGCCCGAGTGGGTCGATGGCACGGTGCACAATACGCTCTCCGGTGACAATTCGGCGAACTATCTGTTTCGGGTGATCGAATCGCCGGGCAAAATGCCGATCGACGTCTCCTTCGGCTGTGACGACGGCATCAAGGTTTTCCTAAACAAGAAAGAATTGCTGGCCAAACCGACCATGGGAGGCGCTGCCCCAGACCAGCATTTATTGACCTTGAATCTAGAAGCCGGACGCAACCAACTGCTGGTCAAAATCGTCAACGGGGCAGGCCCGTCGGGTTTCTATTTCGGTTCCAAAGGTGCCCAGACGCCGCGGGAGGTTTTGGACATCCTGGCTCTGATGCCCGACGAACGAAACGACGCTCAGAAACAGAAAGTGTTGAAGTGGTTTGCACCACGCGATCCCGACTGGGCAAGGCTCGATCAGGAGGAAAAAGCTCACCTGGCCAAGCAGCCTCAGCCTGATCTCACACCGATCTTTGCGGCTCGCCGTAACGGCGCGACGTATAACTTCGGCCCCGATACGCGAAAGGTTTATTTTCTGGCGCGAGGCAATTCAAATTCCAAAACGGGATTGGCAACGCCCGCGTTTCCGCGAGTGTTGACCAATTCGGAGCATGGCGAAAAGCACTGGCTGTGCGATGATCCGGCGATCGAATCGTCGCCGACCCGGCATCCTCGAATCGCTTTGGCGAACTGGATAACCGATGTTGAAAATGGAGCGGGCGTCCTGTTGGCACGCGTGATGGTGAATCGGTTGTGGCAGCACCATTTCGGCGTCGGACTGGTGGCGACGCCGAGCGATTTCGGATCGCAGGGCGCAGCACCGACCCATCCGGAATTGCTCGATTATCTAGCCGGAAAACTGATCGAAGGGGGGTGGAAGCTGAAGCCGATTCACAAGCGGATCGTGATGAGCGCCGTGTACCGTCAGCAGGTTTGGGAAAGTCACGCGGGATTGAAGCACGACCCCGACAATCAACTCTGGTGGCGTCGGCGACCGTTGCGGATGGAAGCGGAGATCATTCGCGACAACCTGTTGGCCGTCGGGGGAACGCTGGACAAGAAAATGCACGGCCCGGGGTCGCTGAAAACCGACGATCCGCGGCGAAGCGTTTATCTGACAGTCAAACGCGACAATCTGATTCCGATGCTGCAATTGTTTGATGCCCCAAACACGCTCCAAAGCATCGGCGATCGCGGCGTGACGACGGTTCCTCCGCAAGCGTTGGCAATGATGAACTCGCCATTGATTCGGCAAGTCGCGGAGAAAATGATGGCAGGCGTGCGAGAGGAAGGAGCGACAACTCCGACGGAGATCGTCGCAGCGACCTTCTGGAGATCGTTGTCTCGCCCGCCGTCAGAAAACGAGTTACAGACGATGACCGCCTTTATCCAGACGCAGGCGGAGTCTTACGGCAGCGACGCGAATGCGATGGCCATCGCATTCGCAGACTACGGCCAATTGATGCTGTGCTTAAATGAGTTTGTCTACGTGGATTAGCGAGCTCTCAAGCGTTGGGGGCGTGAACGTTCACTCACAACTGGCCCACGGTCACCGACGCTTTCGAAACCCTTCAGCCACCGCAAAGGACAGAGACAATGAGCAAGGCATCCGTTTTCGATTTTCATTCACGACGTCACTTCCTACGCACAGCCGGGCTGGGGTGTGGCAGTTTGGCGCTGACCAGTTTGCTTTCGCGGGAAGGCATCGTCTCGAGCGCCTCGGCGGAAGGTAATGCTCGCCTGATGCAGGCTCGGCAACCGCACTTCGCCCCCAAGGCCAAGTCGATTATTTGGCTCTTCATGCCGGGCAGCCCGTCCCACATGGATACGTTCGATTACAAGCCGGAGCTTCAGGCACGCGACGGCCAAAGGCTTGAAGGAGCCGACCCGAAGACCGGCTTTTTTACAACCAGTGGGAAGTTGCTTAAGTCACCTTTCAAGTTCGAACGCTACGGGCAATCCGGAGCCTACGTTTCGGAAATCTTTCCCCACATGGCCAAACATGTCGACGACATGGCGTTTATCTATTCATGTTATTCGCAGTCGAACAACCACACGCCGGCCATGCTGGAAATGAACTCGGGCATGTTTCTGCAAGGGCGGCCGTCTGTCGGTTCGTGGGTGACCTATGGCTTGGGGACGGAAAACCAGAATCTGCCGGGGTTTGTCGTTTTGCACGGTCACATGCCGCGTGGCGGCAAGCCGATTTGGTCGCCCGGCTTTCTACCAAAGATGTATCAGCCGACCGCCATTGACGGCCGCAATGCCACGCCCATCTCGAACCTCGCGCGCCAGAAAACGATGACCGAAGTTCAACAGCGTACGCAGTTGGACGTGCTGAAAGAAATGAATGCGAAGCATCAACAATTGCGACCGCACGAAGCCGATCTGGCAGCGCGGCTGGAGTCGTTTGAGCTGGCTTATCGCATGCAGACGGCGGCTCCCGAAGCGATGGATGTTTCGCAGGAATCAGAGGCGACTCATCAGGCATACGGTGTCGACCAGAAAGAGACCGCGTTGGTCGCCAAACAGTGCATCACCGCGCGGCGATTGGTCGAACGAGGCGTTCGCTTCGTGCAGCTTTACGCAGGCACCAACGGTGGCAGTGGCGGCGTGGCCGACGTACCCTGGGACGGTCACAACGACATTGGTGCCAACCATCGGATCGCGGCAAAGAGTGTCGATCAGCCGATCGGCGCACTGCTGGCCGACCTGAAGGAGCGAGGCCTGCTGGACGAAACTCTGGTCATCTGGGGCGGCGAGTTCGGACGAACTTCAGATTCACAAGGCAGCCTGGGACGTGACCATAATCCGAACGCGTTCACGATGTGGATGGCCGGTGGAGGCATCAAGGGCGGTGTCCAATACGGTGCCTCCGACGAATTCGGTTACAAAGCTGTGGAAAACCGTGTTGGTGTGAACGATCTGCACGCAACCATTCTGCATCTGCTGGGAATCGACCACGAACGTCTCACCTACCGCTTCAACGGCCGCGACTTTCGACTGACCGACGTGGCGGGTGAGGTGGTGCGGGACATTCTTGCTTAGCCATAGACTAGGCCGCTGTGCAAACCATGAAGAACAACGCCCTTATGTTTGCGGGTCGAACATCGCCTGAATATGTCAACACCATGAAGGCACCTGGAGGATCCAATGAATAACCTATCTTGTCGGGTCGGCTTCCTGTTCTTGATCGTGTGCGTCGCTAGGGCCGCAAATGCTGCAAACGCATTTGAACAGTCGATCCAGCCGGTGCTGCGTCAATACTGCAACCACTGTCACTCGACGAAACAGCACGCGGGCGAACTGGACCTGGAACCGTTTGTGAATTCGCAAACCGCTGCCCGTCAACCCAAAGTCTGGGAGCAGGTTCTGGAACAGTTGGCCAATGGCGAGATGCCTCCGAAGGAGGAACCGCAGTTGCCTGCCGAACTGAAGCGGCGGCTGACAGAATCGCTGCGGGAGATGCTCGATCAATGGGCGCTAGACAGTGCGGGCGATCCGGGAGAGGTTGTGCTGCGGCGGCTTTCAAACGTCGAGTACACTTACACGCTGCGCGACCTGACAGGCGTCGGATCGCTTGATCCGGCCCGAGAATTTCCGGTCGACGGGGCGGCAGGCGAAGGGTTTACGAATGCCGGTGCGGCGCTGGTGATGTCGCCATCGTTGCTGACCAAGTACCTGGACGCCGCCAAACGTGTTGCCGATCATGCCGTGCTGTTGCCTGACGGCATTCGCTTTTCACCATCGACATCGCGACGGGATTGGACGAACGAATCGTTGGCCCAGATTCGCGATTTCTACAACCAGTTCACGGTCAACATCGATGAAAAGGTGTCGGTCGGTGGAACGGGAGTGGTCAGCAATGACGGCGGACGCATTCCGTTGGATAAATACCTGACCGCGGTCAGCGAACATCGGCAGGCTCTCACCGACGGGCAAACGACGATCGCTTCGGTCGCCCGTGATCGCAACCTCAGTGCGAAGTATCTCGGGCTGCTCTGGTCGACGCTTCATGATCCGCAGCCGTCCTTGATTCTCGACTCGCTGCGCGCCAAGTGGCGGAACGGGGAATTGACAGTCGCCGATATCGAACCGTGGCAGCAATCGTTGTTTCGGTTCACCAACATCGGCCACATCGGCAAAGTGGGCGGACCGAAGGCTTGGATGGAACCTGTGTCCCCGCTGACGCGGCAACAGGAATTTCGTTTCAAGCTGGCCGCTCCCGCCGATGGCGGCGACGTTCTGCTTTACCTGTCGGCCGGGGATGCGGGGGATGGCCACGAACATGACTTTGCCTTGTGGGAAAACGGACGCATTGTTTCCGCAGGACGTCCGGATTTGATGCTGAAGGATCTGCGTGGCGTCGTGCGACAGTGGATGCAGCGGCGAGAGGCGATTGCGTTGACCGCGTCGCAGTGCCTTGCCGCGGCGCACGAGGCGCAAATTGCGGAATCGCCAATCGATATCGCGACGCTGGCGAATAAGCATGCTGTCGATACTGAGTTGCTGTCCGGTTGGCTGACGCATCTCGGCATCGGTCTGGAAAGCCATGCGGCGGGCGAGTTCAACGTCGGCGAGCTGCTGACCGGCAAGACCGAGGCGGTGGGAGATTACCAGTTCATAAAAGGTTGGAGCGGCGAGCAGGCCTACAGCGTGCTGGCGAATTCGTCCGACGCCACGGTGCAGATTCCAGGAACGATGAAGCCCTTTAGTGTTGCCACGCATCCTTCGCCGACGCTGTCGTCGGTCATCGGCTGGCGCTCTCCCGAAGCGGGCAAAGTGACGATCACCGGCAGCGTGCAGGATGTGCATACTGCCTGCGGAAATGGAGTCACGTGGGCGATCGAGGTACGTCGAGGCAACCGGCGCGAGTTACTTGCCAACGGGGTCACGAATGGGAACGAAGTCAGCGACACAGGACGGTTTGAGAAGGTCTCGATGCGGGCCAGCGACATGATCGCGCTGGTGATCGGTCCGGGGGATGGCAGCCACGTCTGCGACCTGACGGCAATCGATCTGACGATTCAAGGTGCTGAGAAACAATGGGATTTGGCCAAGGACATTGTTCCCGACATCTTGGCCGGTAATCCGCACGCCGATCGACACGGCAATCGCGATGTCTGGTATTTCTTTGGCGAACCCGAATCCCCCGGAACGAACACAGCCCTGCCCGCACAATCGCTGTTGGCGCAGTGGCGGCGGACGAACGATGCCGATGAACGTTCGCAGCTCGCGCTTCAGGTTCAACAGTTGCTGCAACAAAATATCGCTTCGATTCCCGCCGATTCGCCCGATCGCATGACGCATAGCGAGCTGCTGTCGTTCACGGGGCCGTTGCTGGCATCGACAGTCCGCAGGCAAACGACCACGGATCACGACGGTTCGAAGTTTGATTACGGCATCGATCCCGCACTCTTTGGAAAGCATCCCGATGGCGATGACGTCGCCGCGAACAGCTTGTGCGTGCAGGCACCGTCGTTGGTGGAAGTCCGCCTGCCCGCGTCGCTGATCGACGGTGCGGAGTTCGTTGTCGAAGGACGACTGCATTCCAGCAGCGGTGACGAAGGGAGCGTGCAAATGCAGGTGCTCACCAGCAAACCGACGATCACCGGCTTGCGTCCGAGTGCTTACAACGCCGAAAAGCTTCAGGGAGCCTGGACGTCCAGCATGCCATCGATGGCGCTGGAGGCTCCCGTATTGGTGAACGATGGCAGCGCGGCACGCGAGCGACTGGAAGCTGCATTCGACGATTTCCGAGTGCAGTTCCCCGCCACGGTTTGCTACACGACGATCGTCCCCGTCGACGAAGTGGTGACGTTGACGTTGTATCATCGCGAGGACACGTGGCTGTCGAGTTTGATGCTCGATGACGAACAACGCGCGACGCTCGATCGCTTGTGGGCGGAATTGCATTTCATCAGCCGCGATGCTCTGACGTTGGTCGACGCCTTTGAACAGATTTGGGAATATTCGACGCAGGACGGCCCCAACGCACCGCATGGTGACAAGCGACTGGAGCCGTTGCGTGAGCCGATCATGCGTGGTGCGGAGGAATTCCGCAAGCGGCTTGTCGACGCGGAACCGGTGCAGGTCGAGGGGGCGATTCGGTTTGCCGATCAGGCGTGGCGTCGTCCGCTGACCGAGTCGGAACAACTGGCGATGCGTGATCTATATCAAACGCTGCGTGCTAAAGACGTCTCGCACGACGATGCGGTGCGGTTGCTTCTAGCCCGTGTGCTGACATCCCCCGCATTTTTGTATCGTGGCGAACGTGCAGGCCAAGGCTCGCAATCGACGCCGGTCAGCGATTGGGAACTGGCAACGCGATTGAGCTATTTCTTGTGGTCGTCGGCTCCCGACGAGGAACTGCGTACCGTCGCCGCGGCGGGTAATCTGCGCGATGACGACACGCTGATCGCTCAGACGCGACGCATGTTACAGGATGGAAAAGTTCGTCGTCTGGCGACCGAGTTCGGTTGCCAATGGCTGCACATCCGCGATCTGGAAACGTTGAACGAAAAGAGCGAACGGCATTTTCCAACGTTCGTTGGCTTGCGCTCGGCGATGCAGGAGGAGGCGGTCCGTTTTCTGATCGACATGTTCCAGGCCGATCGGTCGGTGCTGTCGCTGCTGGATGCCGATCACACGTTCATGAATACCGAACTTGCGGCGCACTACGGCGTTACGTTGCCGAGCGGCGATTTACCCAGTGACCAGTGGCAGCGGGTCGACGGACTGCGGGCACGCGGACGCGGCGGCATACTGGGCTTCGCCGCAACGCTGGCCAAGCAGAGCGGTGCGTCGCGTACCAGCCCGATTCTGCGAGGTAACTGGATCAGCGAAGTCGTCCTGGGTGAGAAACTTCCGCGACCGCCGAAGGACGTTCCGATTTTGCCCGAGGAAGCTCCCCCAGGTCTGACCGAACGCCAGTTGATCGAACGTCACAGTAGCGATGCGAAGTGTGCTCGCTGTCACGATCGCATTGACCACTTTGGCTTCGCACTGGAAGGCTTTGATGCGATCGGTCGGTCTCGCAGCCAGGACGACGCCGGCCTGCCGATCGACACGCTGGCGAAACTTCCCGATGGCGGCGAGTTGAACGGAATCGAGGGCCTGCGATCGTATCTGTTGGAGCAACGTCGAGACGACTTCCTGCGCCAGTTCTGCCGCAAACTGTTAGGCTATGCACTGGGCCGCAGTGTGCAGTTGTCCGACAAGCCGCTGCTGGATGAGATCAGGGCCGAACTGAAGTCGAACGATTACCGGGTCGGCACAGTGTTTGAAAGGATCGTCCTGAGTCCACAGTTTCGCGAAGTCCGCGGACGAAAGTAAACCGTACGACGGATGGTGGAGATGCAACCGCCGTTCGCCTAAGGATCGTGCGACAAAAAAGTTTCGGGTACCTTTTGCGAGGAACTCGCCCTTCGGGTGCTTCGCACAAAAGGTACCCGAAACTTATTTATCGCTCATTGCTAACGACCACCAGTCTCATCGGAGCCAAGACATGAATCGGCATCACTTCTCGCGTCGTTTTTTCCTACGTGGCGTCGGAGTCAGCATGGCGTTGCCGTGGCTTGAGTCGTTTAACGTGTGGGGCGATGAACCGGACGCGAACAAGCCGGCGAGTGATGCGCCGGTGCGATTGGCGGTCTTGTTTTCCGGCAACGGCTTCCATTCGAAAGAGTGGTGGGCGAAGGGGGAAGGCCGCGATATGGAGCTCGGCCGAGTGCTGGCACCGCTGAGCGATTTCCGTGAGAAGTTACTCTTCGTGCGAGGGCTCTACCATGAGGAAGCGCGGAAGGGAAATATTCACAGCTCGCAAACCGGCAACATTCTCTCAGGTGCGCCGATCGCTTCGGGAGGCGAGATTCGTTCGGGAACCAGTTTTGATCAACTGCTGGCGCAGACCTACGGACGATCGACCAAGGTGCCCAGTCTTGTGCTGGGCTGCGAGCATTCGAACCCGTCGGTTCATAAAAACTATTCGATGCTCTACAGTTCGCACATTTCGTGGACGTCACCCACAACGCCAACGCCGCTGGAGCTTTATCCGTCGCTGGCGTTCGATCGTCTGTTTAAGGACGAAGTCGCACCGGGGGACCAGAGTGTGCTCGATGCCGTGCTGGCAGACGCTCGGGACCTGCGACGTCGCGTCAGCACCACCGATCAACGTAAGTTGGACGAGTATCTCCATTCGGTCCGCGATGTAGAGACGCGCATCGAGAACGCGGGCAAGCGAGGCGAAGTGCAAGGCTGGCGTCCGACACTCGACCAGCCGAACATGAAACGCCCCGCTGACGGCATCCCGCAGGACATCGCCGAACACATGCGGTTGATGAGCGATATTCTGGTGCTCGGTTTTCAAACTGACACGACGCGGATCACAACGTTGAAGCTGAACAACGATCACAGCGCGCTGCGGTTCCCGAATTTGCCGAGCGTCCAGCAGCCACAGAACGGGATCGATTACATGATCCATCACCTGTTGTCGCACAGCGATGGCGAGGACTGGCTGAAGGTCAACCAATTTTTCATCGATCAACTGGCGTATATCGCTCGGCGGCTGGACTCGATTCAAGAAGGCTCCCGCACGATGCTCGACAATACGATGCTGATGCATTGTTCGAGCATGATGGCTGGCGCGAAACACGACAACGACCAGCTTCCCGTGATCCTGCTCGGCGGCGCCGGCGGTCGCATCCAGGGCGGCCGCGTACTCGATTACAAGGACAAACCCGAACGTCAGTTGTGCCGTCTGTTCCTTTCGATGATGGACAAGATGGAGGTACACCCACAGACATTTGGCGACGCAAAGAGGATGCTTGAGGAGGTCTGATAGATGAGCATGCCGTAAACCGCTGCGCATGCTTCAAGTAGCAAGCGCGTGACCGGAGGCGCCTGCGGCTAAGCAGGCAGACAGGAGTCATCCGGTTAAATGAGCCGCCTTGGCGATAGCTGCGGTTCCTGAATTCAACCGGGGCTATCGCCCAAACGGCTAAGCAGAGTTCTGCGGAATGATTCCTGCAAACCTGCTTAGCACCCGTCTTCGATAGAGAATCCGATGCGTTTTGATCGGCCCCTGCGGTAGATTTTCGCGGTCGTTTCGCGTTCGCCGAAATCGTTCGATCATCACGTTATTGATGGCGCGGCCTTCGCCGCCCATGCTGACGCCATCCCGTGCTTGGCAAGCATGCTGGTGAAGTCGCGGCGCGTGAACTTGGCGTCTTGGTCGGTGTTGATGATCTCGGATGTCGCTTGACCGAGTGCGTTGACGAAGGCGTCCACGCGGAAGACGGCGTCCATGCAATTGGACAGACGCCAACGGATAACGTGCCAGCTGAAACAGTCCATCACAGCCACCATACGCCACAGCCAGAAATCCTCGATTTGGAACTCCTGATCTGTCTCGAGACGAGCGTATGCAAGGGTGGATGGCTAACGGCACTCGATGTCGAATCTGGTACGATATGCCAAATAAACGAGCCAGACGAAGCCCGCCAAAAATTCGATTTCTGGCGTTTGATCAATGACGGTGCGAAAATGTGCGGACGGCGAAACAAAGAGAGATCGATGACGGTCACCGACTTGCCGATCCTCATGCGATGAGGGCGATGTTGAAATGGACGAGACGAAAAATCACGGACGTGGTTCCGAAAAACCTGAAGAGCAAGTCCGAAAGCTGTATGCGAAGCTGGCGCTGCATCCCGAGCAGCAATTTGGCTGGATGAAAGGCAAGGAAAACGCCAAAAATCTCGGCTACGACCAGGGAATGCTCGAACAGATTCCCGATGTCGTTTGGGAGTCAGCCGCAGCAGTGGGCAATCCGTTTTCCGCAGGCCCGATTCACATTGGCGAAACCGTTGTGGACTTGGGATGCGGTGCGGGTGCCGATCTTTGCGTTGCCGCTCTGATGGTTGGAGAGACTGGCAAAGTGATTGGTATCGACGTTACACCAGAGATGGCCGAAAAAGCACGGCGCAACGTCACCTTGCTTGGCTTCACGCATGCCAAGGTCGAACGAGGTGACTTTCTGAACTTGCCGTTAGACGACAACTCCGTCGATGTCGTGATTTCCAATGGAGCACTGAACCTCTCGCCGAAGCAACCTTGTGTGTTTCGGGAGATCTTGAGGGTTCTGAAATCCAGCGGACGACTTTACCTCGCTGACATGATCCGTATCGCTACGTCAACGCCGCCCGCATGTAAATCACAAGGCAGTGTTGACTCGTGGGCAAACTGCGTTGCAGGAACGCTTTCAAGGGACGGCTTGATGCAAATGATGGCTGATGCAGGGTTTCGAGACGTGACCTTCATCACGACCACCGGTTATCACACCTCTCCCGAAACGGAAGGTGCGCTGTTTCGCGCAACCAAACCGGCGGGCTGAACCACGACATTGTTGTTTAAATCAGATCCGCTGAAAGACGCCAAAGAAGAAGTGCTGCTCTTTGCCCCACGGCGTTGCATGGAGATAGCGCTGGCTGTGAACAAGCGAGAAACGATCCCCCAAAGTTGATGCCATCGATTCGGCATCGTAACGACACACCGGCAGTCCGCTGCACTTTTCGGGACCATCCGTTGCAAAGCTGCCGATGATCACGTGCCCTCCCACTGGGATCGTTTTGGCAGCAAGTTCAAGATACGCCTCTCGATCCTTCGGCTCGGTCAGGAAATGGAAAACGGCGCGGTCATGCCAGAGATCGAAAGTCCCCACCTCGGAGACCATCGTGACATCCGCCTCGACCCATTCGACGCTGGCGGCTTGATCGCCAATTCGCTCCTTCGTTCGGGCCAATGCCACGGAAGAGATGTCGAGAACGGCAACTTTTTCGATCCCGCGATCGAGCAAACGGTCCACCAGAAACGATTGACCGCCTCCAACATCGATCACGCTCTTTGGTCGCGATGGCACTTGCTGAATCAGGTCGAGGGAAATCGTGGGATCAACCTCGAACCAACTCACCTCGTCGTTGGCTTTGCTCGTGTAAACGGCGTTCCAATGATCTTTGCGGGGCATAGTTATTTCATTTCATTTCGAACTCAGGCACAGGTAGTGCGAACCGCTACCTCCTCTCAAGCGACTTAGAAGCAATCATCGGGCCGAAGAACAAGGTCAGCAACCCCAGAGGCACCAGTCGACCTTGGGCGATGTTGCAAGCTGCGAAAAGCGGCTCCCAAGACAGCCCCACCTCGGTCTTGGTCATCGCCTTCGCTGACGTTACCGCCGTTTTCTTTGCCATCTTCATTCCTCCATATTTGGCACCTTCAACAAATGGAGAAAGCTAAATTTCCGTCTGTTGAGTGTCACGTGACAACCGCAACGGCTTACCTCTCATTTCGTTTTGCCGTCGCCGGAGCACCGATCAGCCAACTGCTTGAAGGCTTCCTTTGGACTCCAGTAGAAATCGGATTTGCTGCGGGCCAGTGCCGACAAAAGGATGTCGTTCAGCCGAAATCCCACATCATGCGGCGACATTTCTTCTTCCACAAGCCAAGCCCTAGCATGATCGACCAGTTCATTCATAGATCCCGTTACCGACCGGTTCAAAGCCTTGGCAAAACAGACCGATCCGCTGGCTGGTGCGATGAATCGCTGATACACAAACGCCTGACCGTCGTCATCCATGAACTCCCTTATCGTGCTCAACGCCCGCTCGATAAAACGGCTGTCATTGGGGTTGCCCGCACCATACATCACGCACGAGTACAGCGATTTCGTATTGCTCATGATGATGTACTGGGTTCGATCCGCCGTGAACAAGTGGCATGACCAGTCCGCATACGGGTTCTCGTCCAATGGCATCGCGGACGGTTTACCAGCCTTGATCTTGGTGTTCAATTTCTGAGAGAGTCGCAGGATCATTTACCGTCTGCTTCCTCCAGCAACCACTCCCTCCCCCAGCTCCACCAGCAACAGGTCAGGGGTGCATTTGCCGGTTATCGTCCTACCGCATATTCTCGGCTTCTTCATCGCCGAACTCGTCATCACCTTCGAACAGCTTCCGATGGAAGGGCTCCGTTTCCTTGGCCGTTTCGAGATACCGTGCCAGTTCCCACTGCTCGTGGAGGACGATCCATTATGATCGGCCAGAAACCGGTCTCACGCATCATCCTCTTCGGATGGGCCGTCTTCCGCAAGACCTGCCTTAAACGCGGCGGTTACTCCAACGAGATCCGTGGGGTTGCCCTATGGCAAGCTAAGCACGCAGGCTTGAGTCATCGGGTAAATGAGCCGCCTTGGCGATAGCCGCGGTTCCTGAATAGAACCGGGGCTATCGCCCAAACGGCTAAGCAGAGTTCTGCGGCATGATTCCTGCCAACCTGCTTAGTTTATGCGCTGATGATTCGTGAGTTCCGTGCTGAACCTCGGAACTTTGGATGGCGTTCCAGCCACGCCTCCATACTGTCGATAATCCAAACGTCTCTGACCCTCCGGCGTCGGCGATAGCAAGGATGGTCTCGGCGAGCCATCTCTCGGGAGCCATCGGCTGGTTACGATTCATGAGTCGGCCCTTGACCGGAGCGCCCATTCGTCTTCCGACACCTTCACGAACAACGACCGCTAACCACGCATTTTGATGTCCTTCTCCAGTACGGCCTGGACATCATGCTCGCTTGCTCGGATACGTCGAATTTCTCTTGAAGCCCTTGCACCGCCGCGCGTCGCGATTGAGGGGTCGTCAGTTTCCCTTGGTGATCTCCTTCAGCATCGAGATGTCCAAAGCTTGGTCGGCCACGCTCTTGTCGGCCGCCAGCATGGCATCCGCATCACGCAGCTTCTTGATAATCTGTTCGGGTGAATGTCGTCGTCGCTTCTTGCTCATCAAAAATCCTTCACCGGAATGGGCTCTAGACTTTCATAACCCATGGATCAGGTTTTGGGGAGCATTCCCCTGGCCGGCCTAGCTGTTGTTTCGATCACTGCCTTTTGGCATGTCGCTTGCAACCAGCTTCCAGCGCCCGGTCCCGAAATGTTTCCAGTTTGAAACCCCGGTTGCTATTGCCGCCACGACGAAGTTGTGCATCTGGATGGAAGGCGTGCAACTGTGGGAAGACTTACTGAATTAACAGCGAGAGGAACACAACATGATCCCTCAATGGTTCACGGCACTTTCAATTTTGATGCTTGTGGTGGGCGGAGTCTGCTCGCCGTTCCGATCAGCTATCGGCTCTGCTTCAGGCAGCCACCATTAAGCAGGTTAGCAGGAATCATTCCACAGAACTCTGCGTAGCCGTTTGGCGATAGCCGCGGTTGAATGCAGGAACCGCGGCTATCGCCAAGGCGGCTCATTTACCGGATGCCTCCTGCCTGCCTGCCTGCTTAGCCACCTCTCCAACGCCGGGCTGAATGCCAATGAACCTCGCAGTCTCCATCGCTCTGTTTGTCGTCGGACTCGTCCTCGTCATCTATTTCTCCGAGAAGCTGGTAAAAGGCGTGGTCGGCACATCGGCTGGTTTTGGGGCCTCGGCATTCATCATCAGCGTCGTCTTCATCGGGTTTGACCCGGAGAACCTTGCGGTGGGAGCGGTTGGCTCCTTCGAAAGCGTGAGTGGGATTGCCCTCGGATCGATCATTGGTGCGGCGATGGTCGCCGTCGCCCTCGCCTTCGGCGTTACTGCGATAATTGCCCCGATGCAATTCGAGGAAGCCTCTCGGTCCGTCCTGGCCGTGCCGGTTGCAGCGGTGGCCCTCTTCGGTCTCTTGTCTTGGGACGGATTGCTTTCCCGAATCGACGGCGGCATTCTGCTTGCTGGCTTCGGGGTGGCCGTGCTCAGCCTAATCTGGATGAGCCGCAGTCGGCAAAGTGCTCCCAGCCTGCCGTCACGCTGCCGCCCTTCGCCTGCGATCCGTTGGACAGGATGACGAGGGCGTTGTACCAGAACACCTGCGGAATCGTGTTCTTGTAGTCTTTCAGGTTGTGCTGGTAGGCGTGCTGGATCTTGCTGTGGCTCTTCTTGAGTTCGATGAAGACCAGCGGCAGACCGTTGACGAAGCCGATCAAATCGGGCCGTTTCTTGTAGATGCCGCTGGGTGATGAAACCCAGAACTGCGAGGCGAGAAAGAAGTCGTTGTTCTCCGGCGTATTCCAGTCGATGATGCGAACCGTTTCGTCGGTCTCTTCGCCCTCGTCATTCTCGAAAGCGACCTTCACGCCATCTTTGAGCAGCTTGTAAACCTCACGATTCGCCTGCACCAAGCTCATCGCCCCGCGATCACGGGTCAGTTCCTCGATGGCCAGATGGATCGCCTCGCTGTCCAGATCGGGATTGAGCTTCTGCAAGGCATTTCGCAGCCTTGGAACCAGCACGACTTCTTCGGTCGTTTCCCGTCCCAGCGTCGAATCGGTCGCACCGACCTTCTCCGAGAAACAGTTCGCCGTCTCGTAGCCAAGTTCCGCGAACAGGGCGATGGCGGGTTGTTCGACGAGAGTGTCTTCGGAGAAGTCGGTACTCATTTATTGCCCCAGGTTGTAACACGGCATTCACTAGTCCCGGCAGGGACGCTAGCGAATAGCCCACGGCGCGAGCCGTGGGATCGCAATGAATCACACAACGCAGCCCCGGTAGGGGCGACAGCGAAATGCATCGCCTCACCCATAATGCTCCTCCTCAAAAACAAATTTTGGGTCATACGAAATTCCGTGCACCACAAGCATCGCCAAATACTCATCTCGAAATGATTTTTTGGCGTGGTGTTGTTCTTGTTTTTGAATGTATTCGCGCACCGATGGTTTTTGCGATTGGCTGACAGTGAACGCGCCAAAACCGGGTTGCCACGCGAATTTGTCTTTCGGCTTATGCGTTGCATTCACCCAGCCTGACGAATTGGATTTGATGAAACGCAGCATGTCAGAAACACAGATCGTCGGTGGGATACCGGCCAGGATGTGAACGTGGTCTTCGATGCCGCCGATTTCCAGCAGCACCCCGTCTTTCTCGCGAATGATGCCGCCAACGTATTGGTAGAGTTGCTCTTTGAATTCGGGACGTATGATTCCTCGCCGATATTTCGTGCTGAATATCAGGTGGTAGGTCAACGATGTGTATGTGCGTCCGATGTCACACCTCGCTGTCGCCCCTGCCGGGGCTGGTGGGTGTTTGGGAATTGTGTTC
>CAYZHQ010000056.1:0-35302 GCA_964477385.1 uncultured Pirellulaceae bacterium | reverse complement strand
AGACGGGGTCTTTCCCGCAGAGGAAGCATCGCCGCACGACGTAGTTGTAGACGTGGTAGACACCGTTTTCAGCGGGCTCAAACACTTCGGATCGAGGCGTTCTGGACATGCGTGATCTCCCAAGCGGGCAGGAAGTGGCCATGCGTTCAGTTTCCGTATTCTGCCAGGTCGAGCAAGCCTGTCAACCGCTGCCGGGGAAAAAACCGACACTAAGTAGTAGTCGGGTAGAAGAGCGGCCGAAAGAGAACGTTCGTGTCCCCTTCTGGCCGTCATGTGGAATGATTCCTGTCAACCTGCTTAGTAGTCATTCTCATGTAGCCAATTTAAAATTTTCCTTGAAGCTGCGAGGGAGTTATCCTCAAGCATGATGTCGTGACCAACTCGATCGACGATTGCGACCGTCCCCCCTGTGATATGCTGCAGTTGGCTGCCGACTTTAGGAGTCACGGTCGGATCCTCGCTGGCAATCATAATGAGCGTCGGCTTGAAGGGGGCCTGGCGTTCAAAATTCTTCGCCATGATTTCCTTGAAGAGTCTTCGAGGTTCGTGTAATGATTGAATTCGACGATTGGCGAGGCTCTTTTTCTCGGCTGACGTAAAGGAAGAAAAGAAGTACTTTTCGGTGAATGGCTCGTGGTGATAGAGCCAGTCGGGATTGCCCGTCACCAGGAAACCCGCCGCTTGCCGAGGGTATTCCATCAAGAGTCGCCACTGCTTCGAACGGATAGCCTGGGGCAACGGTGTGGCCATTAAGACCGTTGCTTCCACATCGCTCCGTGATTGGAGCGACATCGCAATAAGTCCTCCCAGCGAATGGCCAATGATGATCTTGCCTCCCCGAACCTCATCTAACATTTGACTAGTTGAATCTACCACGCTCGCGTAACCAAGGTCGCTTCGTGTGGTCAACCTTTCGTTTCCCCAGTGTCCGGGCATGTCGATCAATGCTACCGCATAGCCATTTTCAGAGAATTCATGACTGAACTTTTCGAAAGCCCATGATCCGTGATAGACACCATGCAGAAAAACGAGCGTGGGACGATTAGACTCCCCATCACGCACTGTCATGCGGGCTCGGGGCAATGCAGTGGTCTTTCTTGTCATGGATAAACAGCCAGAAAGAGGTGGGGAAAATAGAGCAATGGCGATACTGATCGTGTGCAATTGCATGAATCTCGCTTACTTTTTCTTGAGCGCCGCAATTAGTTGGTCGAATTGTTTTTTCCATCGTGTTTTGAATGATTTCGACTTAGGCCCTTTCCCCATCACCAAGCCTGTAACCTGCGGCAGTAAATACGGGAACACAAGGATCGCTGTGAGCATCAAGAACAGGCTCTCGGGATCCATTTCCGGCGGAAGTTTTCCTTGTTGCTGGTACTGGCGGATTCCGTCAACTTGATGTCGGTAATAACGCTCACGCAGGTCAGCGTGGATGGGTTCGTTGCTGGTGTGTTCGAGAGACTCCCTCAGGATCAGCTTCAAGAAAACCGGATTCTCGGCGAAACGCTTTGTCCATGTTTCAAAAAGCGGAACAAGTTCGCTGGGTAGATCATCGAGCAATTTGAATCGGTCCGCGAATACTGACTCGAGCGCTATTTCAAACAATTTTTCGCGGGTTTCGAAATGACGGTAAACTAACGCTTTGTTCAGTCCCGCTCGTTGGGCGACTTTTTCCATGCGAACACCATCACGACCGTGCTCGGCAAATTCGGCAATGGCGGCGTTAAGGATGACTTGCTTGGAGTCCAATCCGGTTTCCTTCTTTCGTGCCTGTGTCATTAGCAAGCCGCCATCTGCAGGCGTCCCATTGGTCGAGTGCCTTGGCCATCCCTTGCTTCGCCGGCTGCAGCGTTACGAATGCTGAGCAGAGTTGGCCGGAATGACGTGCGAATAAATACCTCCATGATCGGAACTGTAAAGAATGCAATCGCTCGACGGCGCGGTCGCATACTCCACCAAACCATGATCGCCGCGCCATGTCCTGATTGTTCGACCTGCCATCCCCCAAGCATTTCCGAGAATGGAAACGGAAACCCTGGCTTCTGGGCATCAAATTCAGCATTGAGATGCATCTTTTGTTGGTTCAGTTGGATACTTTCAGTCCAACATTCTCCGCTGGTGTCGTGGCACTCTCTGGTGAATAGCCCGTTTTCATTGTCAACATTGATAATTCGTGAGCTGACAAGCCTGGGTGAATGGTCTGCAATTGCCTCTAGATCGCTTACGATGGCCCAGACTGCGGTTGGTGGCACATCCATCTGAGTTTCGATGCATAATCGCACCCAACCGGGTCTCGATGAATCGCGATACGAGACATCGATTCCCATAATTTGCCAGATACCACATGCCAGCACGATCAATGCGACAACCGACGCGACTGCCCACCCGAAGGATGAGAACAGGTCTGTCGCAAAGACGCCTAGCGCCGCTGTGCCCACGACCCAAGCGAAGTCAGCGAAGGAAACGACGAGCGCAATCGGCTGGGGGCTCCGACTGGGCCATGCAACATACAACAACGCGGTCGCAAACAATAACAATAGTGCTCCGACGATCTGAAGTACTACCGTTGCGTTGAACCCGAGCCAATCGGCGACGCTAGCTGGGAAGAGAAGCATTGAAAATCCGGTCAAAGCGGAAAAGACGCAATTTGTGGCGAGCGCTGCTCGCAATGTCGTGGTTCGCATTGGAAAGTCCTCGAATGTGGGTACGATACTGAACGTGACTGTAACGTTACCGTTACGCCTGTGTCAAGGCCATCGAGTACGTGGCAGGTCAATTTTGGGGACGTGAGAGTACGACGCGTCGTATTCAACCGACGGGGCGTAATCGGGGACACCGTAATCGGGGACACGAACCTTCTTGCCTGAATGCTTTGGCGACGCTTCCCGAAGCTGCTTTGCCTCTGAGTGTGTGGTGATGAGGACAGATGACGGCTCGTTGCGGCGCAGCGCAGGCGCAATGTCTCGAGAAAGTTCGCCGCTTGAGAAGTTTGCCAATAGTTGGCGAACAAGAAGGCAGCCGCGGAGAAGAAGTCGCTGCCGAGGTGGACTAGCCGGCTGCGGGTTGCCTGTTGCCGCGGCGGAGTGCGCTGCGGAGTGCGTGGCGACCGGGCGACTGCAGCCAACGCCGGTTGCGCCGCTTCGCTTCACGCTTGGTGCTCGCCGGACAACCGACGACCGTGAAGAACCGCCGCTAGTAAGGGTCCAGGGCCGTCACAAACGCCATGGCGTCGAACCCCAACCCGCGCAGCACCCGCTCCCCTTCGCTGTTCCGTGGCAACTTGGCGGCTAGCTCGAGCCGCTTCCGCACCGCCAACCACTGCAGCAGCTCGACGTACTGCTCAAGCTCTATCAAACGCAATCGAAACGCAAACGGGCCAGGGTGTTTGACCCTTAGCCGCAGGCGACGGTGCAGCGGTTGGGCTTGTGTTGCCAGGGGCAAAAGAAACTGCCTGCGGCTTAGGGGGCCAAGCCTGGAGCCGGTAAACGCCTGCGCCTTCGGCTGCGGGTCAAACGGGGCAGGTTGTTTGAGCCAAACAGAACGCAATCGCAACCCAATCGGGGACACGAACCTTCTAACGCAATCGGGGACACGAACCTTCTAGCGAGGCTTCTCGAAACGGCATTCGAAGGTTCGTGTCCCCGTTTGGGCAGTGTCCCCGTTTGGGCAGTGTCCCCGTTTGGGCAGTGGGGCAGTGGGGCAGTGGGGCAGGGTTGGCTGGGGTACACTGCCGGGCTAGTGGGTGGTTGTTTCCTTCGTTTTGTGAGTTTGGCGATCTTGAGCGATTTAGCGCCTGTTTGGCTGTTGGTGTTGGCGACGTTTTTGCCGGCCGCTGTGCTGTCTTGGCTGATGCTTTTTCCTGTGCGGCGAATGGCCGAGCGACTGGGGCTGCTCGATCGACCAGGGCATCGCAAAGTCCATACCGTGCCGACGCCTCTGGGAGGTGGGATTGGGATTTGGTTTGGGATTGTGGCGACCTTTGCTGTGGGGACGTTGGCCGTGGCGGTGTGCCGTCAATCGCCAGCTTGGGCCGCCTTGCTACCGCCTTCTGTGGTCGGTTCCCTCGACCCGATTTGGTCGCGTGCCGGCGAGGTGTGGGGGATTTTGGCGGCAGCCACGGTGTTAGCCGGGTTAGGGTTTATTGACGACCGACGCGGTTTGTCTGCCGGCGTACGTTTGTTGGTCCAAACGGTGGTCGCCGCCGTCGTCGTGTTTGGCCTGGGGTATGACTTGACCGCTTTCATCCCCTTGCCGTGGCTGACGAAGCTATTATCGGTGGTGTGGATTGTGGCACTGATTAACTCGTTCAACATGCTGGACAACATGGATGGGTTGAGCGGTGGCGTAGCGGCGATCGCGTCGGGGATGTTGGCGACGGTGATGTTGTTGACCCCCGATCCGAATACCGGCGAGCCGCAATTGTTGGTTGCCGGTTTGCTGCTGGTGGTCGCTGGGGCGTTGGTGGGATTCTTGTGGCACAACCGTCCGCCGGCGAGGATTTTTATGGGTGACTCGGGCAGTTACCTAGTCGGTTTCTTGGTCGCTGTGGCCACTTTGTTGGCGACCTACGCGGGCTATCAGGAGCAAGCTCGGCCGCATGCCGTGTTGGCGCCGCTGTGTGTCTTGGCGGTGCCGCTGTACGACATGACGACCGTGTTGTGGATTCGGATTCGAGAGGGACGCAGTCCGTTTGAAGGAGACAAGAGCCATTTCTCGCATCGCTTGGTCGATTTGGGTTTGAGCAAGGTGCAGGCGGTGTTGACAATTTATTTGGTGACGTTGACCTGCGGATTGGCCGCCGTGTTATTGTCGTTCGTGACGCCTGCCGGTTCGCTGTTGGTGGTGGGCATTGTCCTGTGCATGTTGACATTGATCGTAATATTGGAATCGACCGGGTGGCGAAAAGACGACCAGTAGCACCGACGTCGCGTCGTGCGTCCGGTTCCCCGCGAACAGACGCGTCCGCGGCGCGAACCGTTGCCGAACCGATGAAGGCGGAAGCGTCTTTTCGCTGGAGCACGTTAGGGCTGGTCGCCAGTGCGATGCTGGGCATGCTGCTGGCGTTGGCGATTCATTGGCCGGCCGACAGCGTGGAGGTCGAGCAGGGCAGGGCGATCTATCTATGTGGACTAGCCTTAACGGCTGGCTTGTTGGCTTGGCTGGCCGTCCCCAAGTTGGACGCTTGGGGTGTCGATGCGGCGGCGTGGGGGCTCGCACTGTGGATGGTCATCAGCACGTGGTGCAATGCCGAGGGCAGCAATCTGCGGATGGCGACCAACGAGTTGTGGGTTTGGCTGAGTGCCGCGGCGGGTTTGACTGCCGCACGTCGTTGTCTGCTGTCCGAGCGTGCTCGACGTGGTGTGGTGTTGTTGGTGATCGTCAGTGCGGGGCTGTTATCGGTGCATGGCTGGCATCAGTTGTTGGTCAGTTTTCCGGTCGACCGCGCGCGTTACGAAGCCAACCCCGAGCAGGTGTTGGCTGAGGCGGGAGTCGATGCGCCGCCCGGCTCATCGCGTCGCATGATTTTCGAAAATCGATTACGCGACGGAGGTCCTATGGCGACCTTTGCGTTGACCAATTCACTGGCCGGGCTGTTGGTGCCGGGGTTTTTGTTGGTCGGTGGCTTGTGGGTTAGCCAATGGCGACGGTCGAGCATCGCCACGCGTTGTGGTTGGGCAGCGGCCGTGTTGTTGATCGGTTCGCTGCTGCTGCGAACGAACAGCCGCTCTGCTGTCGGGGCGGTATTATTGGTCATCGGCGGTTGGTTGGTGATGGCGTGGCTCGCGCAGCGAAGGAGTCGTTTGTTGGTGATCAACGCGCGCCGGATGTGGGGAGTGTTGGGAGCGGTCGTGCTGGTGACGGCGGGGCTTGTCGCTTATGCGATTGTCAACGGAGAGATCATCGAGCGGGCGTCGGCGTCGTTATCCTTTCGCTTGCAGTATTGGCGTACGACGTGGCGGTTGGTGCTCGACGCGCCGTGGTGTGGTTGTGGGCCGGGAGCCTTTCAGTCGGCTTACGAGCGGTACCGCGAGATCGACGCGAGCGAACAGATTGCCGATCCGCATAACTTCATTGCCGAGACCGCCGCGGCGGGCGGTGTGCCCGCCGTGTTGTTGTTGGGTGTGTTGGGTTTGGCGGCCTTGCGAACCGGTTTGCGAAAGCGACCGTCGCAGCACGGTGATACCGACCAACGGGAAGCGACTGCGACGGAAATGCCGGAAGCCAACGGTGCCGCTTCGGATGCGGTCCGGTCTGGCACGAGCGAGTTGTCCGGTACGAGCGAGTTGGGCGAAGCGGGCCGCGGGGTGCTTGACCAGCGAGACGGGAATGCCCTGTCGATCGGTTTTGTGGTGGGCGTGTGCGTGGTGTGGTTTTGGGGGCTGGTGATTGGTTTGGCTCCCGACGTGGATGCACATCGATTTGCGATTCCCGTGGCATTGTTGCTTGTATGGCTGAGCCGGGGGTGGTTACGGTCGGGCCGGTTGCCTGCGAGCTTGCTGTGGGGCGCGATCGCCGGAGTGTTGATTCACCTGTTGCTGTCGGGCGGTTGGACGATCCCGGGCGTTGCGGTTCCGCTGTGGCTGTTGGCCGGCGTTGGGCTGGGCGGTTCGGTTGCGGGCGAGGGAAAGGTGGCCGAGGGTAATTCCTCGCCGCGCGGAGCGGCCGCCTGGCGCTGGGGGGTGGGTGTCGGAGGCGTCTGCCTGCTGGGGCTGTTTTTCGGGTTGGGTTTGCGTCCGGTCAGTCAAGCCAATCGCTGGACGATGGAAGCGAACGCGGCGCTGCAATCGGGGCGGCTCGATTTGGCCGAGGCTAGTTATCAGCGTGCTGCCGCTGCCGATCCTTGGAACCCCGAGCCATCGGCGGGCTTGGCCAATTTGTACCTACTGCCGTTGCTGCAGGAGAACAACGCGACCTTTCGTGAGCGGTTCGAGGCGGCTCAGGCGGCGGCTCAGGCGAAGTCTTCGCGGGATCCCGCCTTGCAGAGTTTTCTGGGGGATTTAAGGCTGCATTTATACCAGCGTTGGGGAGCGGTCGACGATTTGGAAGCGGCTTCACAGGCGTATCAACGAGCTGCCGTTATATCGCCTGCCAATGAACGATTGGCGGCCCAGGTGGCAGCCGTACTCGATGCCAAGCAGGAGCCCGCCGAGGCGCTGCGGTGGGCCGAGCGGGCGGTGGAGATCGCTGCGGCGGGAGGGCATGTGGAGCGTGATTTAAGTCGCGTGATGATCTTGGATCCGGCGTTTGCTGGCCCCGCGGTTCGCCAGCAGCCTCAGCGGGTGGCGGCGGAACGGCTGTTGACGAACCGAATCGGCTTGTAAAGCGTACAGACAAATGGATTCGCGGTTTTTGAGTAGGCTCTGGAGGTGAACGGTGAAGTCGTTGCTTGTCCTGTTGGTGATCGCAGCGTGTAGCGGCGTCGTGGTTGGGTATGTTGCCACCGCTCGAGAGTACAGGTGGACCGATGACGAGTTCGGTCATTTCACCAAGCAGAGCGATTTGGAACCGGCGGGCTTGCTGGCGCACATGGAGCAGCTCCAGCAAAAAAATCTGCCGCGTGCCGAGGTGGTGGGGGGGGAGCAGCATGACTTTGGATCGATGTTGCGAAACGCCAAGGGCTCGCACGACTTTACGATCAAGAACACGGGTGATGAGCCGCTCGATTTGGAAGTCCGTGCGACGACCTGTAAGTGTACGCTCGGCGAGCTGGACAACTCGCAATTACAGCCCGGGGAAAGCACCACGGTGCATATGACGTGGTCGGTCAAAACCAAAGGAGAGCAATTTCAGCAGACCGCCACCATCGGCACCAATGACCCGCTGAAAGGAGAGGTTCAGTTAAAGATTAAGGGTCAGGTTCTCGACAAGGTGATGATGACGCCTTTGGCATGGAATGTTGGAGAGGTCAGTGCCGGGTCGCCGATTGAGATGGAAAGCACGGTCTACAGCCGTATGGATTACGACTTGCGGCACAAGCAGAGTCGATGGCTGGAAGAGGTGCTGGGGGCGGAGCCAAGCTTGGAGATTCAGGCTCGTGCGATCGATCCTGTTAAGGACGCGGGTCATACCGACGCGCGTCAAGCCTTCGACGTGCGACTTCGGGTTCCGCCAGGATTGAATCAGGGGCCGATGAGTTATGGCGTGCAGTTGGAATTCGAGCCTGTTGATCCCGCTTTGTTGGAGTCGGAGGAAGCTAGCGAAATTGTCTTGTTGACGCAGATGGAAGGTCGCATCGTCGGCGACATTACCCTCAAAGCTGGCTCGCGATTGAGCGGCCGCGATGGCGGTGGCTTCACGTTTCGCATGCCAGCGGTCGATGTTGGAGAAGGTGCGGAAGAAAACGTGTTGGTTTTTTTGCGCGGTCCACAGCGAAACCAGACGCGGTTGAGTATTGGCGAGATCGACCCGCCGAGGGTGCTTGGTGCGGAACTGGGCGAGCCCAAGGTAAAGGACGAGTTGGTCGTTTATCCATTGAAGCTGAGGATTCGCGAAGACGCTCCCGCGATGGAAAGAAGCGGTAATTCCAAAGACGACTATGGCACGATCTGGATTGAATCCGATAATAAGAACGTCGCGCCTCTCATGCTGCGAGTGAAATTCAACGTGCGGCAGGCGGCTTTCTAAGCAGTACCGGTTAACACGCTGAATTTCGCGGGGATGGAATGAATATCGTTTTCGAGCCACACAGACGCTTGTTTCCATCGTCCGCTGTTTGCCGATTTGGCGCCGTTGTCGGGGTGGTCGTTGCCGGATGGCTGTCGGGTTGCCGTCCTGCCGAGGCGCCTCAGGAGCCTGCCGATCTGACGGTGACGTTGCCCACCGGTGAGACCGATCCGGGGCATTTGACCGACGATCCGATCACGCCGCCAAGTGTCAGCGTGCCGGCGATGGAGCCGGTCGATACGTCTGCGGCGGCCATCGCAGCGAGTGTCCCAAGCGATTCCGATTCCAGCCAGCCGCTCGACTGGAAAGCGTGGGAGCCGCCGGCGGTCGCATTGGTCGTCTCCGGCCAGCAGCATGGCTACATCGAGCCGTGTGGCTGTACCGGTTTGGAAAATCAGAAAGGGGGCATGGCGCGACGTTTCACCTTCATCAAGCAGCTCCGTGAGCGGGGCTGGGAAGTTTTGCCGATCGACGGTGGAAATCAAGTTCGGCGGTTTGGCCGTCAAGCCGAAATCAAGTTTCAAACCACCGTCGCCGGGTTGCAGCAGATGGGTTACCAGGTGGTCGGTTTTGGTCCCGACGACATTCGATTAGGAGTGGGGGAGCTGTTGTCCGTGGCTGCCGGTGATGCCGACAATCCCACCATGTTCGCTTCGGCAAACGTGACCCTGCTCGATCCGGAAATGATGCCGACCTTCAAGCAATTGGAGCAAGGCGGCAAGAAATTGTGGGTCACCACAATCCTCGATCCCGCATCGCTTGACGCGCAGTCGGGTGACGAGATCATCGTCGCCCCGATTGCCGACAGTTTGGCGTCGCTGAAAAAACAAGCCACCGATCCCGAGGCGTTTCGAACCTTGATGTTCGTCGGTGAGGAGGAGGACGCTATTAAGGCGGTCCAAGAGCACGCTCCCGATCTGTTTGATCTGTTGGTGGTTGCCGGTGGTTATGGCGAGCCGACTTACAAGCCGCAGTCGATCGAAGGGAGTAAGACACAAGTTATCGTGACCGGCAATAAAGGGATGTACGCTGGCTTGGTGGGGTTGTATCCCGACGGCACGATGCGTTATTCGCGAGTCGCCTTGACGGACGCCTTTGAAGACGCCGACGAGATGATGACGTTGATGGCCGCGTACCAAGATCAGCTCAAAGCGTTGGGGCTGGAGGGGCTGGGATTGCGGCCCGTGCCGCATCCCAAAGGAGACCAATTTGTGGGCTCCAAGACGTGCGGAGAATGCCACACCACGGCTTACGAAATCTGGGAATCGACGCCCCACGTCGAGGCGACCGAGGATATCGTGCATCCCCCGAATTCACGCGGCGCGATCGCGCGGCATTACGATCCGGAGTGCCTCAGTTGTCACGTCACCGGTTGGAATGCACAAAATTATTATCCCTACGTGAGCGGTTATGAATCCTTGGCCGCGAGCGAGCACTTAACCGGGAATGGTTGCGAGAATTGTCACGGCCCGGGAGCGGCTCACTCGGCCGCCGAACGCGAGAATTCGGGAGTCGCCGAAACGCAACTCGCCGCATTGCGTGAGGGCATGCGGCTGCCGCTCAGCAAGGCCAAAGAGAAGTGCATGGAATGCCATGACTTAGACAACAGTCCCGATTTTCACGAGGAAGACGCCTTCGAGGATATTTATTGGCCCGAAGTCGAGCACTACGGTTTGGACTGACCTCGCAGGGGCAGCAGCATTGATGGCCGAAAGCCGGGCAAGACGCAGCGACGGGAGCTTGCCGAAAGCAACAGAAAGTGGCTGACAACGGAGGGGGTTGGGCGTTACAACAAAGGGATGAAGATTCAAGTTGTGATTCCCGCTCGGTTGGCTTCCAGCCGTTTGCCGGAAAAATTATTGCTGCGTGTCGACGGACGTTCGGTGTTGCAACACACCTACGAGGCGGCCTGTCGCGCCAAGGGAATTGCCGGTGTGACGGTGGCGGTCGACGATCCGCGGCTGGCACAGGAGGTCGATGGGTTTGGTGGCCAAGCGTTGATGACCAGCCCCGACTGGGAAAGCGGCACCGATCGCATTGCCGAGGTGGCGTTGCAGATGCCGGACGTCGATCTGTTTGTCAACGTGCAGGGGGACGAGCCCGAGATCGAGCCGGCGGCGATCGAGCAGGTCAGCGGTCTGTTGGCGGAGCATCCCACGGCCGATATCGCCACGTTGGCCACTCCGATTCGAAATTTGGCGACTCTGGAAGACCCGAACTGCGTCAAGGTCGTTGTCAGCCCGAATGGGCAGGCGCTTTACTTCAGTCGCGCGGCGGTTCCTCACATCCGTGGAGGGGTGACGCCTGTGGAACTCGCCGCTCAGCCACCCTTGTTTTGGCAGCACATCGGTTTATACGCCTACCGACGCGACTTTTTGCTGTGGTTTGCCACGCAACCGCCCGCGATGTTGGAGCGAGCGGAAAAATTGGAGCAGTTGCGAGCGCTTGCGGCAGGCCGAAGCATTGTGGTTGGTTATGTCGAATCGGTGGCCGCGGGGATTGACACGCTGGCCGATTTCGAAGCTTTTTGTGCGCGCTACGAGTCTCGATAAAGAAACGCTATTGGCTGCCGCCTTCCCCAATCGCGGCTGAGCAGTAAGATCGGTTTCCATGACTAAACACATCTTTGTCACCGGCGGTGTCGTCAGTTCTCTCGGCAAGGGACTGACCAGTGCGTCCATGGGAATGCTGCTCGAACAGCGCGGCCTGCGCGTTCGCATGCAGAAACTCGATCCGTATATCAATGTCGATCCGGGCACGATGAGCCCGTACCAGCACGGCGAGGTTTACGTGCTCGATGATGGCAGCGAGACCGATCTGGATCTGGGCCATTACGAACGCTTCACCAGCGGTGAGTTGACGCGGGATTCGAATTACACGACCGGGCAGATTTATCTGTCGGTGATCGAGAAGGAACGCCAAGGGCGGTTTTTAGGAAAAACCGTGCAGGTGATTCCACACATCACCAATGAGATCAAATCGGTGATTCGCAAGATGGGCGGAGACGATGTGGATGTCGTGATCACCGAAATCGGTGGCACCGTCGGCGACATCGAAAGCTTGCCGTTCCTGGAAGCGATCCGCCAGTTTGCTCAAGATGTTGGTCGCGAGAATTGCCTGTTCATGCATCTGACCTTGGTGCCTTATCTAAAGGCGGCCGATGAGCTGAAGACCAAGCCGACGCAGCATTCGGTCGGCCAGATGCGTGAAATCGGGATCCAGCCGGACATCTTGGTCTGCCGCTGTGAACGGAGCATTTCACGGGAAGACCGCGAGAAGATTGCGTTGTTTTGCAATGTGCCGATCAATGCCGTGATCGAAGAAAAGGACAAAGACTTTTCGATTTACGAGGTCCCGTTGTCGTTGGTCGACAACCAGTTGGACGAGTTGGTCACGAAGCGGTTGAACCTGCCAGCCAAAGAGCTCGATATGCAGGCTTGGCACGAGCTAATGCATCGACTGCGGAATCCGCGACACGAGGTATCGATTGCCGTGGTGGGCAAGTACGCCGAGCATCGCGACGCGTACAAGTCGATCTATGAGTCGATCGATCATGCGGGAATTTATAACCACACACAGGTGCGCGTCGGACGGATTCAAAGCAGCGATATCGAACGCGAAGGTGCCGAACGGTTGCTCGGTGGATACGACGGCATCTTGGTTCCCGGTGGATTTGGCGAGCGTGGCATCGAAGGCAAAGTCGAAGCGATTCGGTTTGCTCGTTCGCGCGGCATCCCGTTTTTTGGCATCTGCCTGGGAATGCAATGTGCAGTCATTGAGTTCGGTCGGCACCATATTGGCTTGGACAATGCCCACTCGACCGAATTCAATAAAGATACGCCTCATCCGGTCATCTGTTTGCTCGACGAACAACGTAACGTGACTCAGATGGGCGGGACCATGCGGCTCGGTAAGCAACCGACGAAGCTGATCGCAGGGACGCATGCGGGAAATGCTTACGCGGCCGAAGCGGTCGATGAACGGCATCGCCACCGCTATGAATTTAACAATCAGTACCGTCAGCAATTCGAGGCCCACGGGATGCAGTTCTCGGGAACGAGTCCTGATGGCAAGCTGGTCGAGATCGTCGAATTGCCCGGACACCCTTGGTTTGTCGCAGTGCAGTTCCACCCAGAGTTCAAGAGCAAGCCCCTGGCAGCCCACCCGCTGTTTGCCGATTTTGTACGCGCTTCGGTCGTGCGGCATCAGTCGCGGGTGGGGGACGCGCAGGAGTCGACCGAGTCGGCTCCGATTACGACCGATGACCAAGTTGCCCGGTGATCGGTTCTCGTTTTTCCTCTGTTTAGTCGCGAGTAAATCTCATGAGCGAACCGCAACCTGAAGAAGAGCCCAAGATCATCGTGGACGATGATTGGAAGGAGCAAGTCGAGAAGGAAAAGGAGGCTCTCCGCATGGCGGAACAAAAAGCCAAGGAGAGCCCCGCCGAAACGGCAGAGCCCGCTGAGCCCGCCAATGCCGAGCAGCAGGCGGTTCCCCCGGCGTCTTTGATGACTTTGATCTCCATGCTGTTCACCCAGGCCATGGCAATGTTGGGGCAAATCCCCGATCCGACCACAGGCAAAGCCAGCGTCGACAAGCCGATTGCCAAGCATTACATCGATACGCTCGAGATGCTGGAGCAAAAGACGAAGGGCAACGTCGATGATGAGGAAGCAAAGATGTTTGCCGAAGCGCTGCATGCGCTGCGGATCACCTACGTTTCGGCGCAAGGCGAACCGTAGGCGGCCAATAAACCGGCATGGCAATTCCTCCTGAATTGCGGAAGTGCAGATGCTCCTTGCCCTGACCCTCTTCCCCGCCCGAGACTCGGCTCTGATGGGCTTCGGCTCTCTCGGGGGAGAGTGGCGGAAAGGCTTCCCATCGGGCTTGCGTTGGTTTTGTGATCTGGCTTACCGTTGGGCAAACTGAGTCTAAAGGAGTACTCCATGCTATTGCACCGAATGGTTTATCTTTTGCCCGTCGTGTTGGTTTTTGACGCGGTGGTTGCTGCCCAAGCCCCCGAGCTAAAGCCCGTTTCAGTCTCGCCCGAATCCACGCTGCGGCCGATCGGTTCGCCTAGTTTAGTCGATACCCTGCGCCAGTCGCATCCGCGGCAAGCCTCGCAAATGATCCGTCGCCAACCAGTGGTTCGCCAAACGGCGATGATGCAAGCGACCGGTAACATGGCGATGCCGCCAGGAGGTAACCCGGCTCAACCATTGGTCCAGGCTCCTGCCTTGCCACCCGGTTCCGCCGTTCCTCCGTCGCTTGGTGGTCCCAATTTGCAGCCCGTTCCGCTGGACAATTCACCATTGCCTAATCCCCCTCGAGCCGACTTGGCTCCCATTCCTCAGCCCAATCTCCGTTCCGGGATGGCGACCGTCGATAACTGTGCTTGCGTCTCCGCACCGTCCGGTTACGAAGCGGGGGGGCTGTATGCTTGCAGCCCAGCTTATGCGATGCAGACCTATGCCGCGCCAGCGAATTACGCGGCGCCGGTCACCTACGCGCCCCAAGTTGCACCGCCGACTTTGGCGTATGCCCCCACAGCCGGCTGCCAGCCCTTGTTTACGCTTGGCCAAGACCTCAGTCGGGTGCAGGTTGGGCAAGGCATCATCGGTCAACCCAAGGCGTATGTTCCCGGCCAGTCAGTGCGGAACTTTGTACGTTACTTTACGCCCTAGCGTTCGATGACAAGGATCAGGGGATCGCTGCGCTGGTCGGTCAAACTGGAGGATGTAGCGATCGATTAGTGGGGGCATTTAGCAGGGGCATCTGAAACAGACGGTTACTCAAGACTGGCAGATGATTTAATGCTGAGCCTTCCGTATTTTCGGCTTGCTCTTCCTAAGTCGATTTTTTCGGCTCGACGGTTGCGTACCCCGGCGGTGGAGACGCTTGAACGTCGCGACTTATTAGTCGCTGAAGGCGAACTGTTTCAGCTGACAAGGAACGTCGATACATCGGGATTGGTAGGGGCGATCGAGTCCTCGGTGCAGTGGAGCGACGGGACGGAGTCGACCGCGACAGTGGACAGCAGTGGTTCGACAGGCAACCTACGTGTTGTCATCGATTACTCGCTCGATACTTCCAATTTTTTTAACACGGCTCAGCGCCGTGCCACGCTGCAGGCAGCTGCGGACTCGTTGGTGCAGCGTTTTACCGATGACTTGGCCGCGATCAATCCGTCGGGTGGGAATACTTGGGTGCCCGCGGTGTTTGATCCCGCCACCGGAGCGACTCGCAATCTGCCGTCTTCGCTCAGCGTTCCGTCCAATCAGTTGATTATTTACGCCGGGGGGCGTGATTTTCCTGGCAATCAGGTTGGCGAAGGGGCGGGCGGTTTTTTTACCAACGCCAGCGGTTCGCAAGCTTGGCTCGACACCGTGCGCGCTCGGGGCGAAACAGGTGCCTTGTCTGCCGCACCTTCGGATATCGGTCCGTGGGGAGGCTCGATTTCGTTTGATACGCTCGATGGCGGGCAGCCTCGCAATTGGTATTTTGGCACCGACGTCGATGGGTTGGAGGCGGACCAAAATGATTTTTTCTCCGTCGCGGTACATGAGTTGGCCCACGTGTTGGGATTCGGAATCGTCTTTCCTGGTGCCGCGGCGACCTCCTGGGAGACCCACCTATCGGGCAACCGGTTTGTCGGTCCTCGAGCACGGGCCGTGCATGGCGGCGATGTGCCGTTAAGCAGCACATCACACTGGGAGAATGGACTGCAGAGCGATGGTCGCGAAACGGCGATGGATCCGTCGCTCACCAAAGGGACTCGCAAGCTGTTTACGCCGCTTGATTTTGCCGCGATGGATGACATCGGATGGTCGCTTGCAAGTTCCCAGGTCACCGTCACGGCCAGTCATGTCTACGGGGATAATGGATCGTATCCGGTTGCGCTCACGGTCCGAGGCAGTCGTGCTGGCGAATTGCTGTTTGACCAAGTTGCCAACGTGACCAACGTGGCACCGCAGGCGACCGTTGTCGGTTCGCAAGCGGTGATCGTCGGCGAAGTTCTATCGATTCCCGATGTGGTGACGATCCGCGATCCCGGTTTTCGAGTCACCACGACCAATCCTTCAACGACCGAAACATTTGAGGTGACGATTGACTGGGGAGACGGCACTGCGGAGGAACGAGCTACCGCCACAATCGACCAGCATGGCAACGCCAGCCGACCGACTCTGGCATCCTTAAATGCCTCGCACATTTACGCCGCCGCGGGCAACTACACCGTTCGCGTCATGGTGCGGGATGATGATGGCGGGCAAGATGTGGAAACGTTCCCGGTCGTCGTCTCGCCACCGCCACAATTATCGTTGGAGCTCGATCGTCTACAGCTCAATGAAGATGCGGGAGATGCAGCGGCCATTTTGACGGTGCGTCGTTCAGGGCCCGTTCAATCCACCTCGCAGGTGATCTCGCTGCAGTCAAACGACACCAGCGAAATCGTGTTGCCCGTATCGGTCCAGATCCCCGTCGGCGAATCGTTTGCGACGGTCGAAGTGCGCGCAGTCGATGACAATTTGCTGGATGGCCCGCAGACGGTGCAGCTGTCAGCGAGTGGCGATGGATTGCAACCCGCGGCGATCGATTTATTGGTCCAAGACATCGAAACGCTGACGGCGTTCTTTAGTGTTGAGAGCATCCTGGAAAGTGCTCCCCAGGGGAGTCTGGAATTGACCGTGCGACGCAGCAACATCGATCGTCAACAAGAAGTCACGGTGCAGATTGCCGGTGGGGTCGCTGCACAGATCGGTGTGCCAACGCAGGTGGTGATTCCCGTCGGTTTGGAAGCGGTCACAGTGCCGGTCACGATGATCGATGACGACCTTCCCGAACGGACGCTCGACTTGCAATTCACGATCACCGCAGCGGGCTATCAGTCGGCGAGCGTCGACTTGGCGGTTTTGGATGACGAGCCCCCGTTGTTTCAGAATCCTGTCGATCGCTTTGATGTCGACAACAACGGTAAAGTCGACGCTCTCGACGCGTTGCAGATTATTTTCCAGCTCAATCGGCGGGGCCCTTCGGTGTCGCTCGATCCTCAGCTTGAGCAGCCGAGTCAATCGTTCTTCGATGTTGACGGCGACTATCGCTTGAATGCGGTCGATGCGTTGGCGGTGATCAACCGGATGAATCAAATCCTCCGTGAAAATCGAGCCGCCAGCGGGGAGGCGGCACCGGAGAGCGATCGAAGTTTCCTCTCGTTTACCGAAAGCGAAGACGAACGCCGACGACGGTTATTCGATCGTTGAGGGGCTTCGTCGCGCCGCCGGTTCATTGTGAGGGCTGCAGGCGCGGACACGCCTGCGGACCTGCTTTATTCTTCGTCAGCGGATTCTTCGGTTGCCGTGCCCGCCGGTGCTTCGCCGATGGAAACGACCGAGATATCGCTGAACGAGAGGTCGGTGGTGGGGTCGTGAGCCTGCAGCATCAGCGTGCCAGGTTCGAGGCGGAGACCACGGCGAGGATTCGGATCGGGCTCGCGTTGATCGGTCCAATCGCTAACCTGCAAGCCATTGACCCAGGCCGTCATTGTGGGACCGTTGGCGACTAGCATTAGCGTAAACCACGTTTGATCCTCTGCCGCGACAATCCGCGCCGGCTGGCGTCGGAAGATACCGCCGGTGCCGGCATCGCCCGGCTTCAATGGATTTCCCTCTACTGTGGCGTTGCTGATTTGGCATTCATAACCGTTCATTTTTTCGCCGGGGATGCAGCGAAAGAAAATGCCGGAATTCAGATCCTTGGCGTTAGTGCGGCAGCGAGCCAACAGCGCGAAATCACCAAATTGACGGCGGCTCTCCAATTGTCCACTGCCCCCTTTGATGCTCAGGTTCCCTTCGTCGTCGATGGTGAACTCGCCGTCATACTCGGGGTATTGTTTCCATTGAGTAGTCAAGTCATCGCCTGCGAGCAGCGGGGTCAGGCCGAGGGGGCGAATACGGATGTCACGAAAAGCGACGCGGCCTTCGTTATGCTGCAGCGATACACGACCAGCTGGCAGACGCGTGGGTGCTTCATACTGGCAGATCTCTTTCCCATTCAGGCGGACGCTGACCGTTTGGTCTTCAACGCGCACTTGGTAAGTATGCCATTGCTCGGGGTCGAGCGAACCGATTTCGGCGGGCTCGACCTTGTGACGTCCCACCAAGCTTCCCGTGGGAAACGGATTGTCGGTCGGAGCGATATTTAGCTCGTAGCAGTCGGTCTCTGGGGACATCGGGGACAGTGGCGTGCGAAGGAAGATGCCGCTGTTGGTCGCTGCGGGGGCTTTGAATTGCAGTTCCAATTCGTAGTTGTCCCACAGCGACGAGGTTGCCAGAAAACTTTTCTCTCCGCCATCGACGACGATGGTGCCATCTTCAATACGCCAGTTCGCCGCATCGGTCATTTGCCAGCCAAAAAAAGTTTGTCCATCGAACAGACGGACCCAGCCTTGTTGGCACTCTTCGGGCGACAGACGCGCCGCGAGCAATGCATCGGCAGTCAGTTCGAAGGTGGGAGGAATCGCCGGCGGTGGCTCCGCGGCAGGGGCTGCGGTGGCGGCTGCCGGAGTTTTGGCTGTGGCATTTCCTGCGTCCGTCGGGGCGGTGGATTCTGCCGCGGGGGTAGGATCGGATGAAGAAGGTTTGCCGCAGCCGACGATGCAGGCTAGGGCCAGCAAACCGATTGTCAAAGATCGAGCGTGGGCGGTCAGCAAACAGGAAGCAAGCATGGAACGAACCTTGTCGGAAAACAGCGGATAGCAGCAGGAAAAGCGGCAATGTCTAAGCGTAGCCATACCGTTCAAAGTAGTCACTCCATTGGTCTTTGATACGCGCCTCGGTCGCCGGTGGCAGCTCATGCCGATTGGTTTGATAGCCACGGTGTTGGGAGTCGGCCCATTGCTGAAGCACCGGCCGAACGTCGTCGAAGTTATCCAGTTTCAGGGCTTCGTAAACCTCTGCCAGCTTCTCGACCGGATCGTCGACTAAATCTTCGTAGCGTACGTGGATGATCTGATCATCGTTCAGCATCTGCAAGTCGCGATGGAAGCCGCGATACATGCGTTGCATACACTCGATCACGTAATCTTCGATTTGCTCTCCACGGGGGCTCTGTAGTGCCTGAACCCGATCGAGTCCCTGCCAGAGTCGGCAGGTGGAAGGAAAGAGGCTGCGTGGATCGCGGGTCATGTGGATGAATTTTGCCCCCGGAAAAGCTTGCGATAAAACGCCGATTCGTCCGGTATGCGTGGGGCTCTTGAGAACCAACTGTTGATCGGTTCGGAACGTCACGCTACGCAAGAACTTTTGCAGATACGCCAGCCATGCGGCTTGCTCTGACTCACTGATGTTGTTCCAGTCCAAATAGTCCAGGTCGGTGGCCGGATGATTGGGGAACGCGATCCGTCGATAAGGTGACGGAGCGCCGAGATTCATCAACGCGAACTCGTCTTCTTGCGGCCGATCCCAGCCAGCTTCCATGTTGTCCATGGGCCGTTTCGAAGGCAGCAACCAACCTCCAAAAATGCGAAAGAACCATTCCGAAACGAGGAAATGGTGCGGGGCAAAGCACTGGTAGGTCGTCGGGCCGCCGAGACGGGGGTCCTTGGCAACCAGTTCGTGCATGAGCGTGGTTCCGCTGCGCCAGTGGCCAAGAATAAACAGCGGGGGTGCGATCAGTTCGGTGTGGGCCAGGCGGCGACCGTAAATCGCTCGCTGCAGCAACCACATGGCCTCGTTTCCCGGGCCTGCAAGGGTAATGCCCAACGCCATCGGCCAGCGGGTGGGATGGATGCGAAAGCGATTCTGCGACAGTAAGCGCAACCACGTGCCCATCCGCATCCCATGCCAGAAGCGGGGACTGTAGAAGGGATAGGGGTGGTATTTAGCCGCTTCGCTGCGCGGGCCGGGCGAGGTGGGCGGAGTCGATGCTTGACTGGTCAAATGTTAATGAGTTGTCGAAAGAGTAAAAGGAAAGGCTGTGCAGTGAATCGTAGTCCAACATCGACGTAGACGCTATCGACAACCGCGGCCGACGACTTCCGGACTCGATTCGTTGCGTATACTGAGAGCATGAACGCGAACGCCTCTCCACACCGCCGCTTGGAATCCTCCGAGGTGTCCGCTGCCGATGCCACGAGAGAGGTTCTCTCGCATGTGCAAGCGGTCGCCGACCGCGCGAATCGCTGGATGCGGTGGCGAGGGATTTTGCTGTTTCTCGCCACTTCGATTGCCGTGGTCGGTTTAACGGTGGGAGTCGACTGGCTCTGGAAAACCCCGCCACCGGAGGCCCGGTTTGGCTTGACCATTCTGGTTTTACTGAGTGTGGTTTTGGCGGGCTGGAAATGGTTGGTGGTTGTCTGGAGAACGGTCGCCTCGCCGTTGCAAGCCGCCCGCCGCATGGAACGCGTGTTCCCGCAGTTGGGAGATCGCTTGAGCAGCATCGTGGCGCTCCGTGGCGAGCCCACGCAACCGGCCGAGTCGTCCACGCAAGCCGAGTCGCCACTGATCGACCTCGCGATCCACCACACGGCCAGCCAACTACACTCGCTGGACGGATTTCAGGCGCTCGATGGTCGTCGCCTGCGGTTCGCCACAGGATGGGCCATGTTGGCGATGGGACTGGCCGTGGCAAGTGTCGCGTTTGTGCCGCCGATCGCTTCGCTGGGAGTGCAGCGTTTGGCAATGCCGTGGGCTGATCTGCCTTGGCCACGAACCGATTATCTGAAACTTCGCGCCGCCGATGCGGTGCCCGCGGGTCAGCCCCTGGAGTTGCAGTTGGAAAATGTCGCGGGACGCCCGCTGCCATCGGATGTGCATCTGTCGTGGCGGCCGGCAGGCACCCAAGACGCGCTGCGCGTTCCGGTCGACGTCGACGATGGGCAAGCGACGTTGGGTTCCGAGCTGACATTGCAGACGTTCGAGGTGCGTGCCAGCGGAGGCGACGATGACACCATGCCTTGGCAGCGTGTTGACGTGGTCATGCCGCCGGTGCTGACGAACGTGGTTTTTCAAGTTACCCCGCCGGCATCGACCGGGGCTCCGCCATTTGTCGAATCACGCGAGCGATTTGCGGTACCTGAAAACAGTGCGTTCGTGATGCAAGGGCAGGTCGATCGGAGAATCGAATCGCTGACGCTGCTGGTCGACGGTCGTCCAATATCCGCCACGTTACAGTCCGTTGGTGGCGAACGGGGTGATGCACCGGAGGTGAAGGTGGTCGCCGATTGGCAGCTCGAAAACGTGGGCGATGAACTGGTGATCGAGCTGCGGTGGACCGACCGAGAAGGGGTGACAGGCACGTTTCCCCAGCGGTATCGTGTGCAGGTGCTTGAAGATACTCCGCCGGTCGTTCAGTGGCGCAAGCCGCAGGAAGATTTGCAAGTCACGACGCAGGCGGTGCTGGAACTGGAGTTCTCGGCCCGGGATAATTATGGACTGCGGACGACCGGCGTGCAGTTGGACGCAGCGAACGAGCTGGAGACGGAGGCAAAGCTTTGGTGGCAGCAGCGGGCAAACGGTGCGCGCGACCAGAACCGAAGCTTGACGGTGACCGTTTCCGAAGCCTTGCAGCAACGCAGCGAGCAGAACCGAGACCCTTCGGGCGCGGAGACGCCGCTGGCGGCCGATAGTGCCCAGCAGGCACCCGATCCGTTGGTGTTGTTTGCGGTTGCGGAAGATTCGGCCGGTCAAACCGGACGCTCGCGCGGGCTGCGAATCTATTTCTTGTCCGAAGACGAAGTCCGAACGCAGTTGACAAGAGAGAGCCAACGCGTCTTGGAGCGACTGCGCGAAGCGACGAAGAGCCAGCAGATCGCTGCCGAGCGGACTCGAGAGGCAGGCCTTCAATCAGACCCGCAGCAAGCCGAGGATTCGTTGCAGATCGCCAATGCCGCTCAGCAGCAGGCGCTGCAACAGCTCGATCAAGACCCCGAGGCAGCGCTGAAGATTGCCCAGCAGGTGCTGCGTCGGGCTGAAACGAACCGCTTGGAGTCGCCGTTTTTGGAATCCTTCCAGCAGGCAGTGGAACAACTCGACGCGCTGCGGCAAACAGCGGTCGAGCCCGCGGCGGAGCAATTGGCCGCCGCCGGGGAGGCTGCGAAAGAGGCGTCCAAGTCGAAGCGGCAAGCGGCGATCGAGCAAGCCGCATCGCTGCAGGCTGCGGCGGTGGCGGAAATGCAACAGGTCGGCGAGGATTTGGCAGCCGGTTTGGAATCGCAGTCAATGGCCGAATCGATTCGTGATGTCGCCGCGGCACAGCAGCGTTTGGCCGCGGCGACCGAACGTTCGATCGCCGACAAAGACCCCGCTTTGGCCGAATCGCTTGCTAGTCAGCAGCGTGAAATCGCCAGGCAAACGGATCGTTTGCGACAGGAACTGGGTGAGTTGTCGGAATCGACGGAGCCGACAGGTCCCGGCGAGCAGGCTTTTCAAGCGGCCGCCGAACGCTTGCTGGACGAACAGATCTCGCCACGTATGCGCGAAGCGGCCGACGCGTTGAAACGTGGCCAGCCCGCTGCCGCCGCGGCTTCGCAGCAGGAGATTGCCAAAGACATGCGGGCGATTGCCGAAGCGGCCACGGGCAGCCAGCAGGCGGCTGCCGATTCGCCTCAGCAGTTAGCCGCTCGCGCGACCGAATTGGCGCGGCGGCAACGTGAAACGGTGGAGCAAATCGAAACAACGCTGCGTCGTGAAGGCGTCGACAGTGAAGCCGCAGTGGCGAAGCAGAGCGATGCTTTGGCGGCCGCGAACGAACTCCGCAATCAGTTGGAATCGATGCCGCTGTTCCCGCAATCGCTCGATCGAGCAAAACAGTCGATGCAATCGGCGGTCGCGCGGATCAAACGCGATCCCACCGATTCACGGGCGATGACCGATGCCCGAGCGGCTCAGGAATTGCTCGATGAAATTGCCGACTCCATCGCACAGACCGCCAACGAATCACCGTCGGCGGAACCTGCCGGTAACGATTCGCCGCAACCGGAGGAGGCTGGCGATGCCGCCGACCAACGGGCCCAGCAACCTCTGCCGCTCGCTTCCCTATTTCTGATGCGTTCGATGCAGGTACGCTTGAAGAATCAGACTGCCGCTTGGGAAGCTCAAGCGGCAACGCCTGTGACGGATGACGATGCCGCCGCGGCGCGGCAAACGCAACGACGGCGGCTGACCGAGCAGCAGACCGAGTTGGCGGAAAACTTGAAGCAATTACTGGAAACCGCGCAGCAAGCCAGTTCGTCAGAGAGTGAATCGACGGATGGGGAACAGGAACCGAGCGATGAATAACAGACCATTTGTAGTGACCGATTGGCTGTTGTGGTGCAGCTTGCTGATGAGCCCGCTGACGATCGTCACTGCGCAAGAGGCGGAGACGGCGCAGAGGGGTGGCGAGGAGGCGAGCGATGCCGATTCCCCGTTTGGGGATTTACTGGAAGGTTTGTCGGAGCCGCAGGCAGCACCCACACCTGCCACGCCCGCACCGGCGGCTTCGCCGCTAGACGGCGCTTACCAAGCGATGCGGCGGGCGCAGCAGCGTCTCGAAAGCGGAACGACAGACGTGTCGGCCGTCGAAGCTCAGCAAGCTGCGATTGAATCGATCGACGCACTCTTGCAGCAAGTCCAACAACCGCAAGCGGCACCCCCACCCCCACCCGAAGAGGCTTCTTCCGACGAAGCGGCGGCAAGCGAGCCGCAGGCAGGGGAAACTTCGCCGCCCGAATCCGAAGATGGCTCGCCACCCGAGCAGGGTTCCGCTTCCGCAGCAGCCGGCGAGGTGCCGAGCAACGATTCTTTAATGGGAGCTGCCGAGACCGAAGCCGCTACGCTCAGGCCGTCTTTGCAGCAGGCGGTGTGGGGGCACCTACCCGACCGAGTCCGGCAGCAGTTGCAGGCTTCCATGCCGGAAGAGTTTCATCCCCGCTACAAACAAGCGATCAATGATTACTTTCGGCAGCTTTCCCAGCCCTCCGCAAACTAGGTTGACGGTGTGACTCGACACGACGCGCAACAAATCACCGTGAGTCGCCGCCGCTGGTTGGCCGACGCGCTGAGGACTGGAACGCTGGTGACAGGGCTGGTCAGTGGAGCCCCGCGCGCGATGTTGGCGCAGGGAGCATCGGATTGGCTGGAGGGTTGGGCGCAGGTCGACGACCTGTTTACTTTGGAAGTCCGGACCGCAATCGCCAAAGGCTTGCAATTTCTGGCGACGATTCAGGATGCCGAAGGAGCCTTTCCAGGCAGGATGGGGCACAACGTGGGAGTCGTTTCGCTGTGTGGGTTGGCGATGTTGGCGACCGGCAATCTGCCTGATCGAGGTCCGCTGGGCCGGCCGCTCGCCCGCTGCATCGAGTTCATCGCCGACTCCTGTTTGGACAGTGGTTTTATTGTGCGGCGGGAAGCGGCGAGTCGGGGCGAGATGTATGGGCACGGTTTTGCCACGTTGTTCCTAACCGAAGTGTGGGGCATGACGCAGCGAGTCGAGTTGGCTGGCAAGGTACGAGCGGCGGTCGAGACGATTTTGGCATCGCAGCACAAGTCGGGTGGATGGCGATATACGCCGCAACCGCTGGAAGCCGATTTGTCGGTCACAATCTGCCAAGTGATGGCGCTGCGGGCGGCACGCAACGCGGGCGTGTTTGTGCCAGCCGAAGCGATCACCAAAGCGATCGATTACATTCGTCGGTCGCAGAATCCGGACGGTGGATTTATGTATCAAATGCAAGGCGGGGAAAGCCGTTTCCCATTGACCGCCGGAGCAATTGTGGCGTTGCAGAATGCCGGCCGATACGAGGGCGACGAACTGGAAATGGCGTATCGGTTTCTGAATCGTCGGCAATCGGTGAACTTGTCGCCGCGTCAGAATAACTATTTCTTGTACGCACATTACTACTCCGTGCAAGCCTTCTGGCAGCGGGGGGGAGACGACTTTGCACCGTGGTACATTCCGCTGCGGAATGTGTTGTTGGGGACCCAAGCTGCCGATGGTGGCTGGAACGATTATGTCGGCCAGCCTTACGCAACCGCGATGGCTTGTTTGATTCTCAGCGCGCCACGGACCTCGTTACCAATTTTTCAGCGATGACCTGTCCACTGCGTTCCGTCCCTTCGCTTGCTCGTCGAAACGCGCCGTCATGGTGGACGTTCTTGTTTTTGTTGCCGAATCTCTTTGTGATGCCGTGCGCGTTGGCTGGCGACGTGCTGGTTCGTGCCGATGGACGGCAAACACTCGGTCAACTGAAAAGCTTCGAGATGTCAGCCATGGAGTTTCAGACGGAGTCAGCCAGCACCGTCGAACGCGTGCCGCTGGATCAGATGATTCGGTATGGACATGCCGTTGCACCGGAGGGCGCGGCAAATGTGTGGCTGGTCGATGGCAGTCGATTGGCGGCAACGGAGATTGATTTTGATCAAGCGGCCTGTCAAGTAAGCAACGGTTGGGCTCACTTGACGATTCCGCTGGAGTGGGTGCGTGCGATTCAGTGGAATGGCCCTCTCGAGCCACAGCAACTGCAGCGGCTGGAACAGACCATTAACACGTTGGGCGGTGCTGATGACGTGCTGCGGATGTTGGATGGCAGCATGCAGCGCGGCACGCTGCGACTGGAGGCGACCGTCCATGGGGCAGGGAAGGGCGATCCGCTGGTGTTGGAGGTCGAACGACAGCGGCTGCAGGTCCCTGTCGAGCAGGTTCGGTTGTTCGTGCCGAGTCCGATCTTACGTAAGCCTTCCGCTGGCTTCCTCGGCAGCGGCGTGATGGTGGGACTGACAGATGGAAGCCTGTTGCGAGTGGTCGATGTCGGGCAGGCGGGTGGCTGGAGATTAGCTTGCGGCCTGTTGATTGAACTGAGGAACAACTTTTCGGTGCCCCAACAGATCGTGATGCTGGCTCCTGGTCGGCCCCCTGCGGGTTGGCTCGCCCGCAGCGAGCCATTGCGTTATCGCCACGTGTCGATGTTTGGACAAACCACGCCATTGCGACGATGGTCGAGCGGCCTGCCACAAGTTTGGAGAAACGGCATTGGGTTTCCCAATGGCTTGCAGGTCGGTATGTCCAGTCGGCTGGTCTACAAGCTCGACGGCCAAGCCCGCTTGACCGGAACAGTGGCGGTGTTCGATGTTACACAGGCGACGGCCGGTTCCCTGGTCCGTCCCGCCTGCCGTTTCCGTGTGCAGACAGCCGATGCTCAGGGGAACGTCACCACGCGCTGGCAGTCCGAGTCGTTGCTGGCTGGTGAAAGCGAGTCGTTGAACGTCGATGTCTCGGGTGGCTCGCTGCTGATCTTAGGCACCGACTCGGTCGCCGGCGGCGACTTGGGCCAAGCGGTTTGGCGAGATGCCGGGCTGGTTGCCACCCCGGTTCCTTAATCGGCGTCCCGCGGCAGCTTTTCGACCGACTACCGTGGTCAACGAGAACCTCGGTGGCAGCTACAATTGCGGCTCCCGGTTCGCCGTTGAATCCGAAAGCTCTGCTTGTTTTTCCCCGGAACCCCTCGATTGGTCATGAGTGACGCCGCCAAGTCTGATATTTCGCTGGCCGATTTACAGGCGAAAATCCGCACCATGTATTTCGATAAAGACGTAGCGCGGGGGGTGGATGGAACTTTTATGTGGTTGATGGAAGAAGTTGGCGAACTAGCATCGGCTTTGCGGGGTAATGATAAGGAGAATCTTGCAGAAGAGTTTGCCGATGTGATTGCCTGGTTGGCAACGATCGCCAATGTGGCGGGCGTCGATCTTTCAGCGGCTCTGGTTGCAAAATATGGCCACGGTTGTCCCGGTTGTGGGCGTCTGGCGTGTACCTGTCCCGCTGAAGAGAAACCGTGAACCGCGTATTTCCTGAATTTTGCGACTCGGCATCGCGACCCTCGACGTCGCCTTTCTTTGCCCATTCCTATCGCATCCTCTGCTGGGCTTTGCTGGGGCTGGTCGCGGGATTGGCAGTGCCTTCGCTGACCGCTGCGCAGGCCTTAGCAGGTTCGGAGGCCTTACCAGGTTCGCAGGCTGAAGCAGGTTCGCAGGCTGAAGCAGGTTCGCAGGCTGAAGCAGGTTCGGAAGCCGCAGCATCTGACCCCGTGGTTCGCATCGGTATCGGCGGGCAGTACCGCGTTGGGCAATGGACCGCATTGCAATTAGCAGCCCAGCGGCAGGTGCAGGTGGAAACGATCGACGGGGATGGTGTCCGGGCCCGTTACGTCGATGCCGCGTCCCAGTCCTCACGCTGGCGCTACGTGTTGCCGGGTGCTGCTTCGGCACCTTTGGTGTTGCGAGACGCCGAGGGGGAAGTTCTACAGAAGACGCGGTTTCCTGACGGTCCGGTCGCCGCCAATCGACGCTGGGTGATGGTGTTGGGCGATCCGTTGGGCATCGATCAAATCGGTAAGAACGAGCTGCTCGACCGCGATGCCAAATTTGCTACCTCCGTCATCACCGACGTTTCGATGTTGCCCGATCATTGGTTGGGCTATCAGTCGATCGACGCGATGGTAATCACCGCGACAGCGGCACCGTTGTTGTCGCAACTAGACGAACCGACGGTCGCTGCCATCACGACCTGGGTGCAGCGGGGTGGCTTGGTCATCACGACACTCGGAGAAAAGGGATTGGAAGCTTATCAGCAGGCACCCTTGGTTCAGCGTTTGCTTCCCTTTGAATCGCCGCCCAAGGTGGTGCCGATGGAGCCCAAGCCGATTGAATCGTACGCGAATTCCAAAAGCCTGCTGCCATCTTTTGGGGCCTTAACATTGCCGACCCAGGTCGGTGAACCGTTGCTGATTGGACGTTCGCTGGACCGTCGACCGCTGGCGTTCGCAATGAAGTATCGCGTGGGTCTGGGGCATGTGATTGCGATCGCCGCAGACCTCGACCGTCCGCCCTTTGTCGATTGGCAGCAGCGGAAGGATTTGATCGATGCGCTGACGCCGGAATTGTTGCCACTTGAGGAAGTGGGTTCGAAGCCACGGCTTTCGAGCGACGTCAATTACAACGATTTGGCTGGACAAGTTCGCGCCACTCTCGATCGGTTCGAAGGTGCATCAAAGCTTCCTTTTTCAGTTGTCGCACTAGCGCTGATGGGACTGTTTTTATTGATCGGTCCGATCGATTATCTGTTGGTCAATCGTTGGCTCAAGCGACCCCTGCTCGGTTGGCTGACGTTTCCGCTAATCATCCTCGCGGGCAGCGCCGGCTTGGCTTATTGGTCGCTAGCGGGCAATCGTAGCGGGGTGACACTGAATCGTTTAGAGATTGTCGACATTAACGGCATCGCCAATACGGGACGTGGGTTTCGGTGGGACTTTCTTTATTCCCCTCAAGCCGGCCAGTTCGACCTGCAGACGCAGTGGAGCGACGCGGTGGCACCGATTGCGGGGACCGACACTTCGTCCAGCGAGTCGCGGGCCACCATGACCACGGCCCCCTTCGGTCACTCCAGTGCGGCGTTTGGCGGGATTGAAGTGCAGGTGGAAAACGATCGTTTGCCAGCTTACCAAATCGAGTTCGACCGGACCGAACAACAGTTGCACAGCCGCGTCCTGCAGACACCTCTAGCAGCAGCGTCGAGCAAAGGTTTTGGCACGTGGTGGAACTTTGAATTTCAAACAACCGCAGAACAAGGTTTGCAACGCCGGCGTCGTGCGGAACTCGAAGGACGGCTGGTCAATCCGCTGCCGGTCGATTTGCTGGATGGGATGTTGCTGGACCGGGACAAGGTCTACATGTTGCCGTCTCGCTTTCGTGCCGGAGCGACCATCGAGCGCGTGGAGGACCTGCGACCGCGGGTGCTGCGTTGGCTGTTGACCGGTCGCAAGAAAGCCGAAGACATCACGATGAGTGAACGTTGGGAGCAAGCGGATGATCAACGGCTGTCACGGTTGGCCGATGTGTTGGGTTTCTATCGGATGGCCGGGGGCGAGTCTTACACCGGGATGGCCAACGAGCCACTGCGGCAGTTGGATTTAAGCGAGATCTTGACCAGTGATCGCGCTTTACTGATCGGTCGGCTGGAACGGCCGTCGACCACGCTGACGGTTCGCCCTTCGACGGAGCTTGCCGCAGCCGATAAAGCGACCGCAGTGGCCCCGGTCGAAGACGGAAAGGTCGTCAGCATGGTCCGTATTCTGTTACCCGTCGAACTTGTTCGCACCTCTAATTAAAGATGCCAGCCCGGTGATTAAGACCGTCGACCTGACCAAAAAATATGGTGATTCGTTTGCCATCAAAGCGATCGAGCTCGAACTGAACGAGGGCGACCTGTTTGGCTTTATTGGACCCAATGGTGCCGGCAAGACAACGACCATGCGGATCATCGCCACGCTATTGGAGCCAAGTTGGGGCGAGGCCTACGTCTGTGGACACTCCGTCCATACCAAACCGAAGGAGATCCGTCGCTTGGTTGGTTACATGCCGGACTTCTTCGGTGTCTACGACGACATGACAGTGGTGGAGTATCTGCAGTTTTTTGCGTCGGCCTATCGCATCAATGGCGAAGCCCGCCGCAAGCGCGTGGATGAAATGCTGGAAGTCGTTGATTTAGATTTTAAACGCGACGCCTTTGCAAACACTCTGTCGCGTGGCCAAACCCAGCGGTTGGGGTTGGCTCGGACATTGCTACACGATCCCCAAGTGTTGTTGCTCGACGAACCCTTGTCGGGACTCGACCCTCGTGCCCGAATTGAGATGCGCAACCTCCTGCGGCGACTGGGGCAAATGGGAAAAACCATTATCGTTAGCAGCCACATCCTGCCAGAGCTGGCCGATATCTGTAACAAAGTGGGGATCATCGACCGCGGTGTGTTGAACGTGAACGCCGATGTCGACGAAGTGAAGCGGCGTGTTCGTGAGCATATCGTGCTGGTCGTCCAGCCCGAGAACCTCAGTGACGTTGTGGCGGCAGAAGCTTTATTGCAGGGGCACGAGAAGGTGCAGAGCATCGAGCGGGGGGACAACTCCTTGCGGTTAATTCTGAAACCAACCGTGCAACACTACAGCGATCTGCCGGCCCTACTGATCCAGAGTGGGATTGCCCTCAAGCAGTTCAGTGAAGAAGAACTCGATCTCGAAGCGGCTTTTATGGCGCTCACCAAAGGCACCTCGCAGCGAATGTAACGCCCCTTCCGCGACTTGCTTTTCGGCTGTCGCTTACGGCGTCACTCCTCCATCACCGCGGAGGGTTGCAGTTCAATCGTTTCGCCTTGCAGCGTGGCGGTCATCGTGCTGTAGGTCCATTGACCGTTGGTGCGTGTCCCCACGACATGGATGGTCGCTTGGCCGTTGGGGCCCGTTAGCTTGTACGTCAAATCGGCCTCGCCCTCTTGATTGTTCAGGTTGATGTTGCCCTGTGGAAAGCTGCCTGACAGCGGAGCTCCAAGTGCGTCTTGGATCGCTGGATTGGCTTCGGCTGCCGCGAGAGACGTTTTGTACGGTTCCGAATTCTTCAGCAGACTCGCTACGCCAAAGATGCCCAGACCGCCCATCGCCAAGCAGCCGCCGCAGACGATCGTCGGAACCAGACAACCCAGGCCTAGGAAAACCCAAGCCAACCGGCTTGATTGGCTGGACGAAGGAGAATCGTGGTCGTTCACGAAAGTCATGATAAGTCTCTGCAGATCGGTGCAAGCCGGAAGTCGACCGACCGCGGACATCGCGCGGCCGACTAGCGGATTATATCACGCCGATTTTGAACGTAGTCCCAGACCACAAACCGATCCAGATCACGACCACTACTGAAAAAGACGCGTCCCTGAGTCGTGCGAGCCAAGCGATAGGCGAATTGAATATCCTCTTCGCTTTGAGACCAACTGGGGATGAGGAAAATGTTGATGGTGATGCCCTCCCGTTTGCATAGCATCGCTTCTCGCATCGTTGCCTGCTCGGTCCGTGGATGCGGCGGGTATAGCAAATACAGCATCGATTCTTCGAAATGCGCTGTCGGCAAGCCATCGGTGATCAGCACGATTTGTTTGTTGGGTGTATCGCAATGGACCATCGACTGCCGAGCCAACTGCAGCGAATGCTGGATATTGGTGAAGTGGGGATGGATTTCGTGTTCGCTGATTTCATCGTTGCTCATGTCCGCCTTCAACTGGACCCAAGGATCATGAATCGTTACCGGCTTGGGCATCAATTCAATAATTTCGCTGGGGGAACGCAGTTTGGCAAACGTGTACATCTCAATGAACCGGAGGAAGTCACCCGGGTACTCACTCTGGATCAAACCCTGCAGTGCCAACGCCATCCGTTTCACGTTGATGTACTGCCCGTCGTAGCGCATCGAGCCACTCATGTCCATGATGACCGACGTCGCGCACTTGGGATGATTGCGAGTCTTGTGAACGACGATGTCGTCCCCTCGCAAACGCAGTGGCCGTTCGTCTCCGCTGCGCAGTAAGGCATTGATAATCGTTTGCGGGATATCCATGTTGGCGACACTGTCGCCAAATTCGTAGGGCTTGGTCTGTTGCAGTTCGACCGCTCCTTCGCCGATCACGTCGCCTTCATGCCGTCCGGACCGAGAGGGTTGCAGTTCGCTGAAGATGCGTTCGAGCAACCTTCCTTGAAAGATCTTGTAGGCCTGTGGGGTCAGCCGAAAGCCTTTGCCGTCCCCTTTGGATTCCAGACCTTGGCGTTCTGCCGTTTCCCGCAGCAGGTTTTCGACTTGGCGTCGCATCTCTTCAAGCTGCTGCATATCGCCCGGTTGAGCGAATTCGCTCATCATTTCCATGTCGATCAGCCCGATCTGGGCTGTCTTGGCGGCTTCTTCGAGTTGCTTCAGCAGTTCGTCGATCTTCTCAAGCTCTTCCTTGATCTCGAGCGCCTTGGGGACACTCATCGATTCATTGCCAGTGAAGTCGTACTTGCTGGCCAGTTCGTCGACTTGATGATGGTCCGTCATCCGTTGCAGGACCTGCAGCAGGCCTCTGGCGAGTTGCCCGTTGTCATCCCCCACGCGATACCACAACCGTTCCAGCTCGTACGGCTGCTGTGCGGAAATCGCCATTTGGTAGCGGGCGGCGAACTCTTTGGGCATCTGCAGATTCTTCGAAGACTTTGAGAAAGCCTTGCGAGCTTTTTTCTGGACGCCACGCGTTTCGTAGCGTTCGAGGATTTTACGTTTGCGTTCCTCCAGCATCGCCCGCAACATGTCGATGCTCGGTCCAAAGCCTGCGATCTGGCTCGGGTCGAGTCGGACCGCTCGCGCCAATTCTTCCTCGGTCAGTTCGCGAAAACTGCCATACATCATGGCATGTTCAAAGGCGGGCGAGACCAAATCGGGAGGCGGCTGAGTCGGACTGGGGAATTGCGACGGATCGTACTTTTGATACGAGTGAATGATTCCGCCTGGGCGATTGGTCATATTTGAATCTTCGCTTGTGCCGAAGGGAGTTTGCGATTTCATTCGAATTCGTAGCCGATCTTGCCGTGACGCTGCGAGCGGCTGATTCGGTCCATGCTATACAGTCCCGCCATCACAAACTCCACGCAGGATGCTCGGACCGCTTCGCTTTCGGCGGCGTTGACTTCAAATGCTTTTTCCCACACGGGCGGGACGCGTTGTAATCGCGAGGCGTACTCCGAGGAGGGCAGCAAGTCGCCCACTTCGACGCGAACGCCCTTGCTGAAGATTTCCGCGATATCGGCCAGCCCGTGTTCTTCGATGTATTTTTTGAAGACATTTTCGATTGCTAAGGCGACGACCGAGTCGAGCACTTGCCGTTCGCTCATTTGATGGCTGCCCATCATGTCCAGCTCCAGCTTGCCCAGCGAACTGCTGTAGATATGCCCCAGGTCGCTGATTCGCGGCACGGCCGGACGCTCATTCAGAATCACTGCCCGTTGGCGGGCACTGGCGATCATCGTGCGAAAGTTTGCCAGTGAAAAACGAGCGGAAACGCCCGACGCTTGATCGATAAACTTGCTGCGCCGCGCCTGAGAGGTGATCTCTTCGATGATCTCGTACATGAAGTAGGGCACTTGGATTGGATAGTCGCCGTCCAGGTCGGTGCCAGCTTCCTGCTGTAAGATTTCGATGCCCTGTTCCAGATCGTGAGGATAGTGGGTCTGGATGATCGAACCGATGCGATCCTTCAATTGCGGAATCACCTTGCCCGAGCGGTTGTAAGTGCTGGGGTTGGCGGAGAAGAGGATCATCACATCCAGATCAAAACGAATGGGATAGCCGCGAATCTGCACGTCGCGTTCTTCCAAGATGTTGAACAACCCGACTTGCACCAGATCGTCCAGTTCGGGCAACTCGTTCATCGCAAAAATCGCGCGATGCATGCGTGGGATTAAACCAAACGAGAGAGCTTCTTCCGCACTCATGCTAACGCCACCGGTCAGCTTGGCGGGATCAATTTCGCCGATGATGTCGGCGAACTTGGTACCTGGACTGAGTCGCTCGGCGTAGCGTTCGCTGCGATGCCACCATGAAATCTTGATGTCTTCCGGGTCGTGCTGCGCGACCAACCGCTTGCCCAGCGAGGTGATGGGCTGATAAGGGTCTTCGTGGACAGGCAGGTCGGGATGGTCAATGTACGGCAGCCATTCGTCCAGAAACCGCGTCAGCATCCGCATGATGCGGCTTTTGGCTTGGCCCTTTTCGCCTAGGAACAACATGTCGTGGCCGGCCAATAACGCCAAATTGATTTCGGGGATCACGGTGTCTTCGTAGCCGACGATGCCAGGATAGAGCGGTTCTCCGGCAGCTAATTGGCGGACAAAGTTATCGCGGATCTCGGTTTTGACCGGTTTGGATTGCCAGCCACTTTCACGTAATTCGGCAAGGGTTGCGGCTTGGGGGGGAGCGATAACGTTCATGCGGCCATGCGGTTTGAGTAGCAAGGAAATGGGTCGCTCCATCAACCAAGGATCGAGCGTGCTTCCATTATAGAGCGCGTCAAATGGCGGCTACCGATTGCGGATCAGATTGAACTGCACGGGCGACGCTAGCGGATTCGCCAGTGCGGCGGCAGTCAGCGGCAATCGCTGGCCCGTTTCTTCATCTTGCACGATTAGGAAGGACTGTTCCAGAGAATTGGCCGAGAGTTGCCACTCGACCTGATGTGGTCCGGCTGGCAAATCGATCGCGATCGACGCTCCGCGAACGGCAGGCCGCAGCGTTTGCAGGCCACCGTTGACCCGTACCGACTGTTGCCCCTGCGTGGGCGGCGGACCGGTCGCAATCAGGCGAACCGTGGTGGGAGCTTGTAGTGTTAAAGTTCCCGCAAACTCGAGCTCGAACGATGCTGGCACGGGTTGTTTCAGCGTCTGAAATATCTGATTGATGACCGGTTGCGTTATCGCCGTGCCGGGCTCGTAGCGAATGGCGACGCCCAGGTCGCGGCCATCGACTTTCAATCGCCCCAGCATGCCGATGATCGACTCCGGCGGTTGTGGTTGGTCGTTGTTTGGTGGAGGAAGGCTGGTGGTAGAAACGGGCGCGGCGGAGGGCTTGGTTAGCCATTCTGGAAAGTCGGCTTCCAGTTTTTCTAGACGCTTCTTCAGTTCCAGCTCCGCCAAACCTGTGGCTGTGGTCGCTGCCTCGCGCAGCAGGTTATAGCCATGCTGTCGCGCTGAGTCACTCATGCGTCCCCGCAGTCGCTCGCCCGTTTCCAGCCAGATCGTCGCAATCTGCTGCGCTTCGTCGACCGAACGCGCGTCACCGCTGCGCCACATGATTTCGCGCGAAGCTGCCTGTGCTAGCCGTGGATCGGAACCTTGTGCCAGCCAAGCCAAACCTGCCTGCCAGTCTCGCAGCATCAAACAGCGGTAACGGCCCACCACGGTCGAGTCGTTTGCCGAGACATCATCAAGGGTATGCGCTGTGAGGATCGCACGGGTCGACTCCGCCATGCGGTTCATGATCACGATCGCATCACGTCGTTGAGCCAAGCGTGCCTTCAAGTCTGCATCGCTAAGTTCTCCTTGGGCGGGGAGCACGGCACGGACCAATTCGGTGGCTTCTTCAAATTGTTCGGATTGCATGGCGACTTCGCTGCGCAGCAGCGCCCACTGTGCCAAGCGACGCTGTTTCACCAAGTTGTCGGCGTCGGCCGCAGCTTGCTCGGTGATCGCCAGAATCACTGTCGCCGCCGAGCTTTCGTACTCGCTGCGGAGGGCTTCGATGTGCTGCCAGGCGTTGTCGAACTGGCCGAGGAAGATGGACTGTTCGGCGGCCCATTCGGCCATCACCCAGGCGTCGGCTGAACCAGCGGGTGCCGTCTCGCGCAGCGCCAGTACCGCATCAATGGCCCGACTTCGCCCGCGATCCGTTGCTGGGTTGGGAAACGTTTCCAACTGTGCGAGCAGGCTCTGGCGAGCCACGTTCCGTTCGGCTTTGGACGGCATCGCGGCTGGTCGTCGTGGTGGCTCATCGAGTGCCTGCGCCGCATCGGCGTCATCCATTGGCAACGTCTTCGGCGTATCGGCTGTCTCGCTTCGTTCTGGTTCGGCCAGCACGGTTTCGCTTGGCACCGGCATGGTTTCGTTTGGCAAAGGAACTTCATTGCCATCGTCGCCGCTGGCAACGCGTTCCATCGCAGGCGAATCGGTTTCGGCAGAAGGCTGTTCCGGAGCCGACAAACCGGCAGGTGGTGTCAGTTCGCCCCGCGGTAGCAGCAATTCCTCGAAGGCCGGTTGCGACTGCGCGATCCAAT